>JAQGIC010000062.1 GCA_028288725.1 Rhodospirillales bacterium | reverse complement strand
GAAATTCCCGAACAGCCGGGCGCCGGCCTCGGTCCGGATGCTTTCCGGGTGGAACTGCACCGCCTCGATGGGCAGAAAGCGGTGGCGCAGGCCCATGATATGGCCGTCATCCTCGGCCCGGGCCGAGATGGCCAGGCAATCCGGCAACCCCTCCTCGGCCACCACCAGGGAATGATAGCGCGTGGCGGCGAACGGATGCGGCTGGCCGTCGAAGCAGCCCTGGCCGTCATGCGCGATCGGGCTGGTCTTGCCATGCATCAGTCGGCGCGCGCGTTCGACCTTGGCGCCGAACGCCAGGCCGATCGCCTGATGACCGAGACATACGCCCAGGATCGGCGTGCGCCCGGCGAAGCGGTCGAGGATGCCGACATAGCCGGCATCGGCCGGATGGCCGGGCCCCGGCCCGAGCACGATCAGGTCGGGCGCCATCGCCTCGATCTGGTCGCCGGTGATGCGGTCGTTGCGGACGACCGGCACCTCCAGCCCCGCCTCCAGCAGGTACTGTCGGATGATATAGACGAAGCTGTCATAGGCATCGATCAACAGCGCCTTCATGGCACGAGCTCCTTTCCGGTGATGGCCCAATAGCCGGCGCCCAGCTTGGCGAGCGTCTCGCGCCATTCGGCCGAAGGGTTCGAATCCGCCACGATCCCGGCCGAGGCGCGGATGGTGAAGCGGCGGCCGTCATGCAACGCCGAGCGGATGGCGAGGCCGGTATCGACGAAGCCTGAGAAATCGATCAGCCCGAATGCGCCGGCATAGAGCCCGCGCCGGCTGGTCTCGATCGCTTCGATGATCGCCATCGCCCTGACCTTGGGCGCGCCGCTCATGGTGCCGGCCGGGAAGCTCGCCGCGATGGCATCATATTCGTCGACCCCGGCCGCCAGATCCGCGGTCACGGTCGAGACCAGATGGAACACATGGCTATAGCCCTCGGTCGCCAACAGCTGGGGCACCGCCAGGCTCGACGGTTCGGCGATGCGACCCAAGTCGTTGCGGCAGAGATCGACCAGCATGACATGCTCGGCGATCTCCTTCGGGTCGGTCCGGAGCTTCTCGGCCGCGGCCGCATCCGCCTCGGGCGTGGCGCCGCGCCGGATCGTGCCGGCGAGCGGCCGCATGGTGGCCCGGCCGTGCGCGATGCGCAGGAACACCTCCGGGCTGGCGCCGACCAGCTCCGTCCCCGCGATGCGCGCCAGCACCATGTAGGGCGCCGGATTGCGCGCGCAGAGCCGCCGATAGACCGCGAGCGGGCTCGCCTCGGTCTCGATGGTGAGCGCGTGGCCCAGCTGGACCTGATAGATGTCGCCGGCCCCGATATGGTCGAGCGCCACGGCGACGCCCGCCTCATAGCGCTGCTGATCGATCGAAGCCGTGACCGAGATCGGCGCCGGCACCTCCGGGATCGCCGGATCGTCGCCCTCGGCGCGCGCGCCGGCCAGCCGCTCCGCCAAGCGGACCCGATCGATCGGGTCCCATAACGGGCTTTCAGCCGTGATCAGCGTCGCGGTCCCGGCGGCCAGGTCGAAACTGAGCGCACCCCGGCAGATCGCCAAGGCGATGTCGGGATCGTCGCCCTCGTGCGGGATGAGATCCGGCAAGGTCTCGACGAAGCGCACCGTATCGTAGCCCAGATAGCCCACGAAGCCGAAACCATAGACGCCGCCGGGGTCCGGATGGCCCGCGACCGTGAACCCGTCGCGGATCGCCCGTAGCAGCGTCCAGAGCCCGTCGGACGCGAGCGGCAGCAAGGGCGCCACCCTGGCCTCGATCGCCGCGACCAGAGCCGGCGCGCCGCCGAACCGGACCGCCCGGTCGCGGATTTCGATGGTCAGCACCGGGCCGAACGCGACGATGGCCTCGCGCCGGGTACCGGCCAGCGCCTCCATCAGGAACACGCCCTCGGCGCCATAGAGCCGCCGCAGCGCCAGCGAGGCGGCAAGCGGCGGCAGGAACGGGATAGCGGTTTGGTCGAGCTGGACCGGGATCTGGGACATGGGAGCGACTTCCGGGGGAGGTTTGGACAAACAAAAAGCCCACCAAGGAGGACCTTGGTGGGCTTCAATCACGGGACGACGCGAACGCGTAAGCGGTCAGCAGCCGTCAGGATCGCCCACGGACGAACGCCACCACCAGGCGGAGGCCTGGGCGGTCACGACGGTCTGACGGGCGAAAGAATGGGTCATTGCGAGGGTGATGCTGCGTCGGGTCGGGGGGAGGAGTCAAGCGGGCGATATCGCAAGGCACGGATCACCCGCCGTCCGACTTCCCGTCCCCCGCCTCATCATCCTTCTGGTCCGCCGGGAGTTCCGGCTTGCAGAACGGCGGCACATCGTCGCCGCCCTTGATCAGCAGGCTGCAGCCGCGGGTGATCTCGCTGATGATCAGTTCGCACGGGTTCTGCATGTTGCAGGGCGGATGGGTCGCGGGCGACACTTCGGTGCATTGCTCGACATAGGCCTTGGCCCAGCCTTCGCCCGCCGTCTCCTTGCAGGAGGCGGCCCAGGCGGGCACGGCCGCGGCGAGAAGCGGCAGCATCACCAGAAAACACAGTTTCATGATGCTTCGCCCCCGGGATCGGAATTTAAAACACGCTCGTTCGCAGCTGCATTATCCCTCATTCCCACGCAGGCGGGAATGAGGGTCGGAACGGCTGTTCGCCACTTACAAATCAGAACGTCGGCGGCGCGATGCCGCTCGCCGTCAGTTGCTGGGCCAGGATCGCCTTCAGGCGATCGAGGCCGGCCTCGTCCTTGGCCTCGCAGCGGGCGACCAGCACGTCCTGGGTGTTGGACGCGCGCAGCAGCCACCAGCCGTCGGCGGTGTTGACGCGCACGCCGTCGATCGCCGAGACCTCGGCGCCGGCCGCTTCGAGCCGGGCCTTGACCTCTTCGATCACCTGGAACTTGCGCGTCTCGGAGCAGGGGAAGCGCAGTTCCGGCGTGTTGAGCACGATCGGCAGGCGGTCGCGCACCTGGGTGATCGTCTCGGCCGAGCGGGCGACGATGCCCAGCAGGCGGACGGCGGCATAGAGCGCGTCGTCATAGCCGTAATAGCGGTCGGCGAAGAAGATATGGCCGCTCATCTCGCCGGCGAGCGGGGCGCCGGTCTCGGCCATCTTGGTCTTGATCAGCGAATGGCCGGTGCGCCACATCAGCGGCGCGCCGCCCATGCGGGCGATCTCGTCGTACAGCACCTGGCTCGCCTTGACGTCGGCGATGATGGTGGCGCCCGGATGGGTCTTCAGCACGTCCTCGGCCAGGATGATCATCAGCTGATCGCCCCACAGGATGCGGCCCTTGCCGTCGACCACGCCGATACGGTCGCCGTCGCCGTCGAACGCGATGCCGAAATCGGCCTTGGTCTCGGCGACCTTGTCCTGCAACTGGATCAGGTTATGCGGCTCGGTCGGGTCGGGATGATGCGCCGGGAAATTGCCGTCGATCACTTCGTTCAGCAGGATATGCGTGCCGGGCAGCGCCTTCACGAGCTGGACCAGCGCGTCGCCGGTGGCGCCGTTGCCGGCGTCCCACACGACCTTGAGCGCCTTCGTGCCGTCATAGTCCTTGGCGACACGGGCGACATATTCGTCGAACACCGACAGCTTGCGCCAGGTGCCCTGGCCGGTCGCCCAGTCCCCCTTCGACGCCACCGCCCCAAGATGCTGGATGTCCTTGCCGAAAAAGGACTTCTTGCCGATCATCATCTTGAAGCCGTTGTAATTCGGCGGATTGTGCGAGCCGGTGATCATGATGCCGCCATCGACGCCCGGCACCGTGTTCACGGCGTAATAGAGCATCGGCGTCGGACCCAGCCCGATGCGCACCACGTCGATCCCGGCCTCGTTCAGGCCCTGGACCACGGCGTCCTCGATCATGGGCGAGGACAGGCGGCCGTCATAGCCGATGGCAGCGCATTTGCCGCCGCTCCGGGCCAGGATCGAGCCGTAGCTGCGGCCGATGGCGCGCGCGTCCTCGGCCTTGAGGGTCTCGCCCACGATGCCCCGGATGTCGTATTCGCGCAGGATCGTCGGGTCGAACTGATGGCTCATCACAGGAGTACTCTCTTCAGATCGGGCGGAGGATGGGCTCAGGCGAGCGCCGCGATGATGCGGCGGAGTTCGGACGCGACGTCCGATCGCGCGAGGCCGAAGGCGATGTTCGCTTCGAGGAAACCGATCTTGTCGCCGCAATCGTAGCGGGCCCCTTCGAAGCGCAGGCCGTGGAACGGCTCGGCACCGAGCAGCTTGACCATGCCGTCGGTCAGCTGGATCTCGCCGCCGGCGCCTTTGCCGGTTTTCTCCAGATGGCCGAAGATCGTGGGCGTCAGGATATAACGGCCGATGATCGACAGCGTCGATGGCGCTTCGGCCGGGGCGGGCTTCTCGATCAGGCCCCGGACCGAGGCCAGCCGGCCGTCGTCGGACGAGACGTCGAGGATGCCGTATTTCTTGGTGTCTTCACGCGGCACGTCCACGACGGCGACCACATTGCCGCCGGTCTCCTCATGGACATCGACCAGCTGCTGCATGCAGGGCGTCTTCGACAGCACCAGATCGTCGGGCAGGATGACGGCGAACGGCTCGTCGCCGATCAGGTTCTTGGCGCACAGCACCGCGTGGCCCAGGCCCAGCGGCAATTGCTGGCGCACGGAGGCGACCTGGCCCGGCCTCGGCAGCCAGCTTTTGATCAGCGCCAGCGCCTCGGTCTTGCCGCGCTCCTCCAGCGTCCGCTGCAGCTCGTAGGAATAGTCGAAATGATCTTCCAGCGCGGTCTTGTTGCGGCCGGTGACGAAGATGAAATCCTCGATCCCGGCGGCGCGCGCCTCTTCCAGCGCATATTGGATCACGGGCTTGTCGACGACCGTCAGCATTTCCTTCGGCATGGCCTTGGTTGCCGGCAGAAAGCGCGTGCCGAGGCCGGCAACCGGAAAGACGGCCTTGCGAATCTTGTGACCCATGAAATTCCCCTCGACGACCGACGCTCGGCTTGGTGATCGCGAAGGCGCGCGCATTTGCTGCGGCGCACCATTCCCGCATCCCTACAACGGTTGGTGGGGCCGTCCTGTTCCCACCCTCGCCGGCATTCTCTGCCACACCGATCCATGGGCGGCAACCACCGACAGGTGGAACCCTAAAATGACTCTATCTCAAAGTTTCCCCGTCATTTCCGCAGAGGCGGGAAGCCAGTCCTTACGCGCGGTAGCGCGGAAAAGAGTTTTATCGCCGCAGACGCGGCTCTCGCTGGATTCCCGCCTGCGCGGGAATGACGAATTGAGGAATTACGCGGCCGGCCGGATCCAGATCGCGGTGTCATGGAACACCGCCCCGCCGGCGGGCAGGCCCGGCTCGGCGCTGGTCAGCGCATTGATGCCGATGCCTTCCTCGAACGCGTGGTTGGGCCAGATGCCTTCGACCACGACCACGCCGCGCCGGATGCCATCGAACGCCTTGGCCGGGACCACGACCGAGCCCTGCTCGTTGCCGAGGCGCAGGCGGGCACCGTCCTCGACCGCGAGGGCGGCCAGATCGTCGGCATGGATCAGCACGCGGGGACTGCCCTCGCGCTGGCGGCTGCCGGGCGTCTCGCCGAAGGTGGAATTGAGGAAGCTGCGCGCCGGCGCCGTCACCAGCCGGAACGGCTTGGCCGCCGTCTCGCGGTCGATCACCCAGTTCTGGTCGGGCAGCGGCGACAGACGCGCGCCGTCGGGACCGAGCCCGCTCCAATCCGCCTTGAAATGGAACTTGCCGTCCTGGTGGCCGAAGCCGTCGAGGAAATGCATCGTCTCGAAGGCCAAGGCGCAATCATGACCACGGCCGTCGAGGAAATGCCCGGCCGGCGGCAGGCCGGTATCGGCGAGCGTGCGCTCGATCAATTGCCACGGCGTCATGGCGAAGCCCGGATGTTCCGCCCCCAGGCGCCGCGCCAGTTCGGTCACGACGAAATGATTCTCGCGCGCCTCGGCAAACGGCTCGACCACCTTCTGCGCGATCTGCAGCACGGTATGGCCGGACGCCGTATAGATATCGTCATGCTCGAGGAAGGTCGTGGCCGGCAGCACGATGTCGGCCATGGCCGCGGTCTCAGTCATGAACTGCTCATGCACGCAGACGAACAGATCGTCCCGGGCGAAGCCCCGATGCACCTTCATCAGGTCGGGGGCGACCACCATCGGGTTGGTGTTCTGGATCAGCATGGCAGTGACCGGCGGCCCGCCGCCGAGCGCATCGGCATCGCCGGTCAGCACGCCGCCGATGCGCGACATGTCGAGTTCGCGCACGGTGGGATCGACCGCGTCCAGCCCCATGATCACGGTCTTTTTCAGATTATACAGCGCGCCGCCGGCATAGAGCGCGCCGCCGCCCTCATGCTGCCACGCCCCCGTCACCGCGGGCAGGCAGGTGACCGCATGGATCTGCGCCGCCCCGTTGCGGCTGCGCGAGAAGCCATAGCCGACCCGGATGAACGCGCGTTTCGTGGCACCGTACAGCCGGGCGAATTCCCAGATGGTCTCCTCCGGGATGCCGGTGATTTCGGCGGCCCAGGCGGGCGTCTTGTCGCGGACATGGGCTTCGAGCTCGTCGGGCACGTCGGTGTATCGGGCCATATAGGCCCGGTCGGCGAAGTCCTCCTTGAACGCCACATGCATCATGGCGCAGGCGAGCGCCGCGTCGGTGCCGGGCTTCAGGATTACCGCCAGGTCGGCGACCTCGGCGGTCGGCGTGCGATAGGTATCGACCACGACCAGCTTGGCGCCGCGCTGCTTGCGGGCGCGCTGGATATGCGCCATCAGATTGACCTGGGTCGAGACCGGATTGCCGCCCCAGACCACGACCAGATCGCTTTTGGCGATCTCGCGGCTATCGACGCCGCGCTTGACGCCGACGCCGGCATTCCAGCCCGCGTCCGACAGCGCCACGCAGATCGAGCCGAACTGCCGGGAATATTTCATCACGTGGCGCAGGCGCTCGATGCCGTCGCGCTGCACATGGCCCATGGTGCCCGCATAGAAATACGGCCAGACCGTTTCCGGGCCATGGCGCAGGGCCGCCGCGCGAAATTCTTTGGCGACGACGTCGAGCGCCTCGTCCCAGCCGATCGGCTCGAACGAAGCCAGGCCCACGCCCTTGGGTCCGATCCGGCGCAACGGCTGGCCGAGGCGTTCCGGATGATGCTGGCGTTCGGCGTAGCGCGCGACCTTGGCGCAAACCACGCCGGCGGTGTAGCCGTCCTTGCGCCCGCCATGGACCCGGCCGATCGTCCGCGCGTCGAGCCGCTCGACCTCGAGCGTGCAGGTCGACGGGCAATCATGCGGGCAGACCGAGTGGGCGATATCGAGCGGCATGGGCTGATCCGGAGCGTCGCGTCGGGAAACCTACTCTAGGACCGCCCCGGCCCGTCGCCAACCCCGGAGCCGCGCAAGGCCGCCCGCGCCCGACGCAGTTCAGAAGCGCAGGATCAGCGCCGTCGCGTCATCCATCGGCTTGATGCGCGGAAAGGCCAGGCAATCCGGATCGGCCGCCTCGAGCGCGCGCAGCTCGTCCAGCAGCGCATCGGGGCCCCGCTCGAAGCTGGCCTTGAGCAGGCCGTGCGCGTCATAGCGACGGAAATGGTCGACCAGGCGCCAATAGCCGTCGGAACACAGCAGCACCCGCGTTCCGGCCAAGGGCGCGAGCCGTTCGACCGCCATCGCCGCTGCGGCGCGCGGCTCGATGCCGAGCATCCAATAGCCGCCCGGCTGATTGAGCCGCGACCGGCGGTCGCGCAACGCGTCGCCCAGGACATCGAGCAGCTTTCCGGGAACCGGGCCCGCGGCCTGGCGCGCCGTGACGAGATTGTGGATATCGTCGAGCCCGGTCTGATCGACGGTGCCGAACACCCGGATCGCGGCCCCCTGTTCGACGACCGCGACGCAATCGCCCTGATGGGCCAGGTCCAGCCGATCGCCGGCCGCGCGCAGCCAGATCCCGGCCGCCGACGGCAGCGCATAGGGCGGCAGCGCAACATGGTCCGGCACCAGCCGGCGATAGCGGTCGGCGACCCGGCCGATCACTTCGGCGAAATGATCACGCGGCGACCGCTCGCCCGGATCGAGCGTGCTCAAGCCGTCGGACAGCGCCCGGGCGAGCCAGGCGGCATCGCTCGGGCCCTCGGATACGTAGTTCCGGCCGCCGATGCCGGTGGCACCGTCGAGCACCCAGGCGGTCCGGACCGCGCCGAATCCGGCGCCGCCGGCCATGTCTTCGTTGGTCCGGCCGCCGGCGCGGCTCGCCCGATCGACAATGATCAAGCAACGATGACCGGTTGGCCGCTCGCCGCCGAGCGGAGGATCGCTTCGAACACGGCGGCGCCGTGGATCGCCTGGTCGGCGCTGACCGGGAAGGTCGCACGCCCTTCGACCGCGTCGGCGAAGGCTTCGAGTTCCGCCCGCTCGATATCGATCGCCGGGTAATCGATCACGCGGGGCGCCGTGTCCGCCAGCCGGGTCAGCTCCAGCCGGTCGGGGCCGCGCAGCTCCGCATGGGCGGCCGAGCCGAACAGATGGAAGCGGAAATGCATCGGCGTCGCCAGCAGGGTGGCGAGCGTGGCAGTGGCGCCGCTTTCGAACCTGAACAAGACTGACGTGGTGTCGTCGATCTCCCGGATCACCCGGCTGGTCGATTGGGCGAACACGCTCGCGATCGGCCCCATCAGATCGATCATCGCGTCGATCAGGTGGATGCCGAGCCCGGTCAGGCCGCCGCCCGGCGCCTCCGATCGGTCGAGCCGCCAGGAATCATCGTCGTAGCGCCCGACCGCATTCACCGAGAAATGCGCCTCGGCATGCAGCAACGTGCCGAGGTCGCCGCCCTCCAACAATCGGTGCAGCTCTTGAAAGCCCGGCAGGAAACGGCGGTTGAACCCGACCGACAGCGTAACCCCGGCGGCTTTGGCGGCCGCGACCGCCCGCTCGGCCGACGCTTTGTCGAGGGTGAAAGGCTTGTCGCAGAAGATCTGCTTGCCGGCGGCCGCGGCGGCCACGACCTGATCGGCATGCAGGCTGTGGGGCGTCGCCAGGACGACCGCGTCGATCGCGGGATCCGCCAGCACGGCGGCATAGTTCGCGCCGAGCGGAAAGCCCTTGGCCGAGGCGAAGGCCTGCGCGCGCTCGACCCGCCGGGTGACGCCCGCCACGATCCGGATCCTGTCGCTGCCCTCGATCGAATTCACCAGCCGCTGGCCCCAGCGGCCCAGGCCGACGATCGCTGCCCGAACCGTCATCGAGATCTCCTTAAACTTTTGCGATGACGCGATTATGCCGATCCTGTGTGGTCGCGCCAGCGCCGTCTAATGCGCTGAGCCGCCCGGGTGTTCGGCGCGCCGGCTTATGTCCATCGGGTGTCTATCGGGTGTCTATCGGGGCGAGCCATTCTGGCGCCACGACCGGCTGGATTTCCTGGAACGTGCGCTCACCGCCGGCTGCGCTGGAATCCCCTGGTTGCGCCCGGGTCGGCTGCCGCCTATATTCGAAGGGTCGGGCGACCGACTATGGCGATAAACGGCGCGTAGAATAAGCGTCACGGACCCGGGGGCAGTGCCCGGCGCCTCCACCAAACCGGCTCTTGGGCTCATTTCCCAAGGGACGAACCAAGGGGGCGATCCAGCTTCGACGTGCGTGGTAAAGACGCGACTTTTGCCCGGCATGATACCGCCGTTATCGGGTCAATCTCTAAATGCGAACGATAACGTTGCGCATGAGGCTCTCGCAGCCTAATCCCTAACGGGATGAAAGCTATCGGGTAACTCGCGGTCCGGGGGGTACCGGGCAACAGAAACCCCCCACTTCATTTAACGCCGGGTGCCGGACCCTGGCGAGCTTCAGAATCGGTGCATATGGCGAGACCCACCCTCCGTTACGACAAGATGGTCGAGAATGCGCTTCGCAGCGTGGTGCGAGACGCCCTCACCTTGACCGCGGAGCATGGGCTGCCCGGCGCCCACCACTTCTATGTCACGTTCCGCACGGCCTATCCCGGCGTCGAGATTCCGGACTATCTGTCCGCGCAATATCCGCATGAGATGACCATCGTGCTGGAACATCAATTCTGGGGCCTGGAGGTCGACGACCACCAGTTCTCGGTCACCTTGAGCTTCCGCAATCAGGCCGAACGCCTGGTCGTGCCGATGGCCGCGATCACCGCCTTCGCCGATCCCTCGGTGAAGTTCGGCCTGGAATTCCGCTCCGAGCCGGACGGTGCCGAAGCGGCCGCCGATGCGCCGATGCCCCTGCCTCCGCCGGAGAGGGCGCCGCTGCAGGACGATACCGGCGAGCCGGCTCCGCCCGCGGCCGAGAAGGCCGGCGAGGTCGTCAAGCTCGACGCTTTCCGCAAGAAATGATCGCGACAGGATGGGCGGGATGGTCTTCAGCACCGTCTTGATCCCGTCCGACCCCGATGAAAATTACCGCCCCACCACCGAAATGACCTCACCGCCGAGGGGATATCGCGCCTCTTACCGGCGTATGATCCTTTGGGCTGGATATCTTGGAACGGAGCTGACTTGAGGGGGGATCAGGAGGATCTTGCCGGCCTGCTGGCGGGAAACAAGCCGTCCTGGTATGCCTTCGTCGCCCGATTTTCCGGCCTAATCCTGGCCGCGGTCCGCCGTGTGGTCGGCACCGATGGGATCGATGTCGAGGACATCGCGCAGGATGTGTTCGTGCGCTTGTGCAAGGATGACTTCCGGCTGTTGCGACAATACGACCCGACGCGCGCCGGGCTGTCGACCTGGCTGACCATCGTGTCGCGCAGCGTCGCCCATGATACGATCCGCCGACGCCGCGCGCCCACCCAGCCGATCGAGCTCACGCCAGAGGCCGCCTTCGCGGTCGAGCCGAATATTACCGAGAAGATCAAGATTCCGGACGGACTGCTCTCGCCGCGCCAGCAGTTGGTCTTGACCATGATCTATGAACGCGACATGGAAGTTGCCGAAATCGCCGGCACCCTCCAGGTCGATGCCCAGACCGTCCGCAGCACCCATCATAAGGCGATGCTGAAGCTGCGGGCGCATTTCGGGGAAAAACCGTGAGGCGCGGGGATGGTCCGCGCGCCCCGGTCGTACCATGTTCGAACGTGGGATCCGTACCATGAACGACGATGCTCCTTTTCAGCCTGACCGGACGCTCTACGAGCGTTGGCGGTCGCATGAGTCCGGTTCGGCAGATCCGACCGCCGAACTCGACCCGATGATCCTGGCCGCCTACCTGGAGGGCCGGCTGAGCGAGGATGACGCCGCCCCGCTCGAGCGGCTGCTTGCGGCCGATCCGGCGGCACTGGACGATCTGCTCGCGTGCGACCCGGTCACCCCCGAAATTTCGTCGGCCGCTTTCGTCGCCCGGGCGCAAGCGCTGGTCGCGGGCACGACCGTCGTGCCGTTCGCGCCGCGCGCGGCAGCCCCGCGTCGGATCGTCACGGCCTGGGCCGCCTGGGGCGCCGTCGCCGCCAGCCTGGTCCTCATCTCGCTCGTCGGATTCAGCCTGGGCATGCAGACCGAGCGTAATTTCAATAGGTCGACCGGCGTCGGCACCTCGATCGATATCCTCGACCAGTCGAACGGGTTGGGCGACGGCATTGGTTGAGAGTTGGATGCCGTCGATGCCCAAAATTCGCGTCCCTCGCCTGACCGAGGTCGTGCTGGTTCTGTCGGTGGCGCTCAACCTGTTCGTGGCCGGCGGCTTTGCCTATTCGCAATATACCGCGGCCCATCCGGCCCAGCCCACGCCCGGCGGACCGGAACGCCGGCTGGAGATTTTCGCGCAGAAGCTGGGCATCGATCCCGAAAATTCGAAGCCGTTCAAGGACTGGCGACACGGTCTGCGCACGGCGCAGGCGGCATTGGTCAAGGAGAACCAGCCGCTGGTCGCCCAGGCTTGGGCGGATCTGGCCCTGCCGACGCCGAATGCCCCCGCCATTCAGCACGTGCTGGATCAGATGGCGGTCAACCGCCGGGCGTTCCAGGCGGAGGCGACGGCCGCCACGCTCAAGTTCCTGAATACGCTGGATGAATCCCAGAAGAAGGCGTTCATGGGCATGGTAATCGACCGGTCCAATCCATATGCCGCGCCCGTGCGCAATTCTCTAGGCAACTGAGCCTTGCGGTAACAGGTATTTGCTGCCGACCCGGTGCGGTGGCACCTTGGCGCCGAGGAGCTTTTCGGAAGGAACGTTCCCATCCGGCGACGGGCCACCCGGCCGGCGGCATAGATCTTCGACGAGGAATGACCAAGATGACGTCCGAGACAGCGACCCGCATCGAGACCGACACGATGGGCGAAGTGGCCGTCGCGTCGGATCGCTATTGGGGTGCCCAGACCCAGCGCTCCCTGCAGAATTTCAAGATCGGCGGCGAACGCATGCCGGCCCCGCTGGTGCGCGCGCTCGGCATTCAGAAGAAAGCCGCGGCGCTGGCCAACCTCAAGCTGGGCAAGCTCGACAAGGCCATTGCCGAAGCGATCGCCAAGGCCGCCGACGAGGTGATCGACCTCACCCTGATCGAGCATTTCCCGCTGGTCGTCTGGCAGACCGGGTCCGGCACCCAGACCAACATGAACGCGAACGAGGTCATCTCGAACCGCGCGATCGAGATGCTGGGCGGCGTGGTCGGTTCCAAGAAGCCGATCCATCCGAACGATCACGTCAACTACGGCCAATCCTCGAACGACAGTTTCCCGACCGCCATGCATATCGCGGCCGGCGAACAGGTCGCCCATCGCCTGCTTCCGGCGCTGAAGCATCTCCACCAGGCCCTGGATGCCAAGGCCAAGGAATTCGCCTCGATCATCAAGATCGGCCGGACCCATCTGCAGGACGCGACGCCGGTCACGCTTGGCCAGGAGTTCTCGGGCTACGCCAAGCAGATCGAGTACGGCATCGCCCGGGTCGAGGCCGCCCTGCCGCGGGTCTATCAATTGGCCCAGGGCGGCACGGCCGTCGGCACCGGCATCAACGCGGCGGTCGGATTCGACGTCGCCTTCGCCAATGAGACCGCCGCGTTGACCGGCCTGCCGTTCGTAACGGCCGAAAACAAGTTCGAGGCGCTGGCCGCCCATGACGCGCTGGTCGAGCTGTCCGGTGCCTTGAACACGCTCGCCGCCTCGGTCATGAAGATCGCGAACGACATCCGCCTGCTGGGCTCCGGCCCGCGCTGCGGCTTCGGCGAGATCCATCTGCCCGAGAACGAGCCCGGTTCGTCGATCATGCCGGGCAAGGTCAACCCGACCCAGGCCGAGGCGATGACCATGGTTGCGACCCAGATCATGGGCAACCATGTCACGGTGACAATCGCGGGCAGTCAGGGTCATTTCGAACTGAACGTCTTCAAGCCCGTTATCATTTTTAACGTGCTGCAGTCGATCCGGCTGCTGGCCGATGCGGCCGAGAGCTTCGCCGACAATTGCGTCGTCGGCATCGAGGCGAATGAAGATCGGATCGAGAAGCTCCTTTACGAATCGCTGATGCTCGTCACGGCGCTCAATCCGCATATTGGTTACGACAAGGCCGCGAAGGTCGCCAAGAAGGCACATGCCGAAGGCACCACCTTGAAACAGGCGGCCATGTCGTTGGGTTTTCTTAGTGATGAGGAGTTCGACCGTTGGGTGCGTCCGGAGAGCATGCTGGGTCCGCGTTGACCCGCGAAACGACGAGCTCTGAAACGGAGGAGACGAATGGTGCGCAGGCGATGCGCAAGCGATCCGTGGTGATCGCCGGCCATCGCACCAGCGTATCGCTCGAGACCGCCTTCTGGTCAGGATTGAAGGAGATCGCCGAACATCGCGGCATCTCCGTCAATCGGCTTGTCGAAACCATCGACGCCGCGCGCGGCACCAATCTGTCGAGCGCGATCCGGGTCTTCGTCCTGCAGTGCTACAAGGACGAGACCGTCAAGGATTAGGCTTCGAAATCAGTCCCTTAAATAGGTCGCGCAACTGCTGCGCCGGCTTTTGCTGTTGTTGCGACGGCAAAGCCGGCGTCGCCGCCAGCCCCTTCTGCTCGACATAGGCGGCGAGGCTTTTCACGTCAATCCGCTTCTCCGGCCGATCCAGCGGCCCGCTGAAATTCATCGCCAGCGGCGGCAGATCGGTGCGCGCGGCGAGCGCCAGCTGCGCCTGGGCATCGATCGTCCAGGCCGGCAGATCGACCACACCGCTTCCCGTCAGATCGCCGCCGTCGGCCGCCAGATGCAGATCGGTCGAGCGCACCATGCCCTGGCCAACGGTCGCCGTCGCGGTCAATGCCGAAAACCGCGTCGTGCCGCCGCCCTGCACCGCCTGCAGCATGCCGACCAGGTCCTGCGGCCCCTTGAGCGTCTTCAGCCGATCGTTGATCGCCGACAGATCGAGGCCGCCGAACGTTCCGTCGCGTGCCGCCAGGGACGCGGTACCGCCGAGTGCCGCGATCAGATCGGCCTGGCTCGCCCCCGCCGCCGTGACGGCGAGATCGAACCGGCCGGTGCCGCCCGAGAGCACGGGCGATCCCAGCCGCTGGGCGAGATCCCTGAGATCGAGATCGCGAGCGGCCAGCGTCAGTGCCAGCGCCGGGCCGGCCGGCGCGGATCCCAGGCTGCCATGCGCCTCGATCGTCCCGCCGCACAGGCCGCCGGACAGCCGGTCGAGCCCGAGCGTGCCGCCCTTGAGCGCGAAGGCCAGCGACGGTTTGTCCAACTGCCAGCGACCGATCGTGGCGGAAGCCGCCGTCAGCTTGACCGTCGCATCGATCAGGCCGAGCCCGCTCACGTCCAGCTTGGCATGGGACCAGCGCCCCGGCAGCGGACCCGGATCGCCGAGGGCGGCATAGCGGACCGCCGTCCCGGCCGCCGCCACCTCATGGGCCGGCAGGAACGGATCGAGCACCAGATCGCTCGCGGTCAGATCGGCATCCAGGCGCGGCGATTGGACGGTCTGGTCCAACGTCGCCATGCCGTCCACCTGCAGCCCGCCGATCGACAGCGACAGATGGTCGATCGCCGCCCGGCTGGGCGATGCGTCGAGCGACGCCGACAGCGCCAGCGCGCCCAGCGATCCGCGCGCCGGCCGGTAGAGCGGTGCCAGCAGTGCCAGCACCCGGGCGGCCTCGGGATGATCGATCGTCACCATCCCGGCGAAATGCGGTGCGCCGGCACCGAGGCCGACGCGGCCCTTGGCGGCCAGATGGCCGTCCTGCACCGCCACGCCGGCATCGAGGTCGAACGCCGCCGGAGTCCCATCGATCCGCAGGTCCAGCCGATAGGCGCCGAGCCGCCCGGCGGTCTCCCGGCCGCCGAGGCCGGCGAGCGTCAACAGCGGCACGGCACTGGGGCCGCTCGCGGTCATCTGGCCGGACAGGCTTGCCGCGGCCCCGAGGCCGCCGGCCCAGCGGCCGGAGAAACCGACGCCCCCGCCCCCGCCCAGATCGCCGATCCGCGCGTCGCGCACATTGGCCGCCCCATCCTCGACCGTGCCGGCAAAATGCACCGCCTTCAGCAATTGGCCACGCCAGGTGACGCTGTCGAACGTCAGGTCCAGATTGGCCGCCATGAGCGGCATCAAGGCCGCCACGGCCACGACCGGAACGGCCGTCCCGGCGCCGTTCGCGACCGGCGGCGCAGCGGGCGATGCCGGGACGGGCAATACGGGGACGGGCGCGGCATCGGTCAGATAGGCATCCAGATTGAGCTGATCGCCGACCAGCCGGAGGCCGATCGCCGGGCGGTTGCCGAACATCAGGTTGGCGGCACCTTTGAAGCGGCTGCCGTCCAGTTCCAGATCGATGCCGCTCGCGGCCGCCCGGCCGGCGGCCAGATCCAGATTGGTCGATAGGCTCGCCTGACGCAGCCGGTCGGCCGGGATGGCGCCGAGCCGCAATCCGGCCCAGCCGACGACCGTGCGCAGATCGTCGGTCTCGGCATCGACCGTGCCGACGAAATTGGGCAGGGCGAAGGCGTTGGCCACCTGGCCGCTGATGCTGACATCGGTGCCGCCGGGCAGCTCCGCCGTCGCCTGGTTGATCGTGACGGTCCCCCGGTCGATGCCGCCGTTGAAGCGCGCCTGCCGGATCAATCCGCCGCGCCAGGACAAGAGTTCGGCCGACAGATCGAGACCGATGTGCAGATCGGGCGGTGCCCGTGCGGACGTGGGTCCGGGTGCGGTCGGCACGGCGACCGGGGCCGGGGTGGCGGCGACCGGGGCCGGGGCGCCGGCGGCACGGACCGCCCCGTCCGGTTTCGCCAGCCACTTGTCCAGATCGAGCCGGTTGAAATCGAGCGCCAGATCGATCGACGGCCGGTCGACCAGCCGGGCCGAAAGCGAGCCGACGCCGTGGCTCCGATCCAGATCGATACTCAGCTCGGTCAGATCCGCCTTGGACGGGCCGGCGCCGAGCGTGGCGTCGAGCGTCAGGCGGCGATCGAGCGCCGGCGGCAGGCTGTCCCCGGTAAAGGGCGCCAGTGCCGCGCCCAGACTGTCGGCCGCGAGTTTGACCTTGCCGTCGGCCCCCATCGGCCGATCACCGCCACACCGGGCCGTCCCGTCGAAATCCAGCATCGCGGCCCCGGCCGCGGCGGTCGCATGCAGCGACAGCGGGATCGGCCGGGCGCAATCGATCGCACCGACCCGCCCCTGCAGATGCAGCGCGTCACCATCGATACCGGTATCGGCGCTGCCCGAAACCGCCCCGTCCGGCCCGGTGGTCAGTTCGAAATCCAGATGGTCCAACTGATAGGTTTTGCCGTCGTCGCGATAGGCGAAGCTGCCGTTGGTGACCCGGACATGGTGCACCGCGACGGAGAATTTGCTGCCGACGGGCGTGGGCGGCGTTGCGGCCGTGGTTTCGGGAGCACCGGTTTCGGGCGCGGGCGACGCTTGCGGGACCGGCTTCACATCCTTGAGCGGGCCCTCGAGGCTCACGACCGGATCGCGCACCGTGATCGCCGTCACCTCGACCCGGCCGCCGATGAGCGGCAGCAGCGCTACATGAACCTCGATGCTGGCGGCCCGGGCCAGTTCGGTGCCGTCGGGCCTGGTCTGGGTCACATGGATATCGCCGACCGACAATCTCGGGCTGGGCAGCACGGACAAGGCAACCGGACCGCGGATCGAGACGTTGTAACCGGTAGCGCCTCTAAGCCGTTCGGTAAGGAACGCCGTCATCTGGTCGGTGCCGATCAGGCTCGGCACGATGATCACCGCGCCGACGAGCAGGACAAGGACAATCCCGATGCCGATCAGCAGGTTGCGCACCATATCTCTCCTGCGACGCGAGGCGGGCCTTCAGCCGGACCACCCGAATTCCATGCAGCGCTTTGACGGATGTCCCGCTTGGACTAAGCTCGACTTCGGACTTCCGCGCAAGGAGGCACCTTCCATGGGCGACGTCGTCAATCTGAACAAATTCCGCAAAGCCCGCGACCGCAAAACCGCCGAAGAACAAGCCGCAGAAAACCGGACCCGCTTCGGCCAGCCCAAGGACGTGAAGGCCAAGCTGCGGTCCGAAGCCGATCAGACCCAGAAGGATCTCGACGGCAAGCGACTGGACTGAACTATATGCCAACCGACCGGGTCTCCGAAAGGGCGGGCGGTGTTGCGGGGCCAGGCGAGCCCGCGCGCCCGCACCATCATACCAAAATCGGCTTCAAGAATCCGACCGGATCGCCCGAACGGCTGCGCCGGCGGAACAAGCTGCTGAAATTCCTGTGGCGGCAGCGCATCCATGCCAAGAGCTACGACGTGCCGGACGATCACGTCCTGCCGATCGGCGCGGCACTCGACGGGCTCGACGCCGCCGCCGGCCAGGACAGCGTCACCTGGCTGGGCCATGCCGCCTTCCTGATCCGCATCGCCGGCCAGACCGTGCTGATCGATCCGTTCCTGTCGGAATACGCCTCGCCGGTCCAGGGGGTCGGCCCGCGCCGCTTCACCCCGCCGGGCCTGCCGGTCGATGCCCTGCCCCCGATCGATCTGCTGCTGGTCTCGCACAATCACTACGATCATCTCGATGCCAAAACGATCGGCGCTTTGCCGAACAAATCGCGCATCCGCGTCGCGGTGCCGCTCGGCGTCGGCCGGTTCTTCCGCCGGCGCGGCTACCGGTCGGTCGCCGAGCTGGACTGGCACCAGCAATCGCCGGCCGGGCCGTTGACCATTACCGCGGTGCCGGCGATCCATCGCTCGGCCCGCACGCTGATCGACCGCAACCGCACGCTCTGGGCCGGCTTCGTGATCGAGAGTGCGGAGCGGCGGCTCTATTTCGGCGGCGATACCGGCTATGGCGCGGTCTTCGCCGAGACCGGCCGCCGCTACGGCCCGTTCGATCTGGCCATGCTGGGCATCGGCTGCTACGCGCCGCGCGCCGCCATGCACACGAACCATGCCAACCCGGAGGAGGCGATTCAGATCGCACTCGACCTGGGTGCCCGCCATGTGATCGGCATGCATTGGGGCACCATCGTCATGACGGTCGAGCCGCCGTTCGAGCCGCCGCTGCGATTTCGCGCCGCCGCCACCCGAGGCGGCTTCGCGGCCGACACCGCCTGGCTGATGAAGGTCGGCGAAACCCGGCTGCTGCCGAAGGGCGTACTGCCGCTAGTGGTCCGATCCTGACGCTTCATTCCCAAGCGTCAGGTGAATCGGCCCACCAGATCAATGGGTTGTGGATAAAATCAGACGGATGCATCCGTCTGATTTTATCCACTAGACGCCCAATAGCTGGCCGCCGTCGGCGATGATGGTCTGGCCGGTGACCCAGCGCGCGAGCGGGCTGGCCAGGAACAGCACCACGTCGGCGATCTCTTCGGGATAGCCGAGCCGGCCGAACGGGATCGACCTGAGCGTGCGGCCATAAAGCTCCGGATTGTCGGCGCGCCGCTGTTCCCAGACGCCGTCCGGAAACTCGACCGAGCCGGGCGCCACGCAATTGACCCGCACGCCCTGGCGCGCCAGGGTCGCCGCCTGGCTGGTGGTATAGTGGATGACCGCGGCCTTGATCGCCGCATAGGGCACCGACCGGGTCGTCGGACGATAGGCCGCGATCGACGAGATATTGACGATCGACCCGCCCTGGCTCTGGAGCAGGAACGGGATCGCCGCGTGCGACGCCCGCACCGTCGCCATCAGATCGACGTCCAGGCTGGCGGCCCATCCGGCCTCGTCGTCGCTCTGGCCGAAGCCCGATGCGTTGTTGATCAGCACATCGATGCCGCCCAGCGCCTCGGCCGCCGCCGCGACATAGCCCTTCACTTGGGATTCGACACCCAGATCGCAGGTCGCCGCATGGGCCGGCAGACCGAACGCGGACAGTTCGTCACGCGCCGCGCCCAGTGCGGCTTCTCCCCGCGCGCAGATCGACACCTTGGCGCCGGCTTGGGCGAAACCCAGCGCGATCGACCGGCCGATCCCCTTGCTGCCACCGGCGACGACGACGCGCTTTCCCTTAAAATCGAACGACATGTAGGCTCCTGAATCGACGCTCAAAACAACCCTCGCCATGGCCGGGTCAAGCCCGGCCATGGCGGTTGAGAAAAACTAGTGATTGGCCCCGACGCGGATCACCTTGCCGGGATTCATCAGATTATGCGGATCGAGCGCGCGCTTGATCTCGCGCATCACGCTGATCGTCGCCGGCCCATGTTCTTCCTCGACCAGGCCGATCTTGCCATAGCCCACGCCATGCTCGCCGGTGCAGGTACCGTCGAGCGCCAGCGCGCGCTTGACCATGCGCTCGTTGATCAGGGCCGCCTCGGCGAATTCTTCCGGCTTGTTCGGATCGAGAATGAAGCACAGGTGGAAATTGCCGTCGCCGACATGGCCGACCAGGCAGACCGGCATGCTGGCGGTCTCGAGATCCTTCTTGGTCTCGTTGATCGCCTCGGCCAGGTTCGAGATCGGCACGCACACGTCGGTCGCCCAGCCCTGGGAGCCGGGGCGCAGCGCCAGACCGGCGTAATAGGCGTCGTGCCGGGCCTGCCACAGCTTCGTGCGCTCCTCGGCCGAATTGGTCCATTTGAACCCTTCGCCGCCCTGATCCTCGGCGAAGGCCTGGACCATCTCGGCCTGTTCCTTGACCCCGGCCTCGGTGCCGTGGAACTCGAAGAACAGCGTCGGCGCCACTTTGAGGTCGAGCTTCGAATAATGATTGCAGGCGTTGATCTGCACCTCGTCCAGCAGCTCGATCCGGGCGACCGGCACGCCGGCCTGGATGGTCATGATCGTGGTATCTACCGCGGCGGCGATCGACGGGAAGGCGCAGACCGCCGACGAGATCGCCTCCGGAATGCCATAGAGCTTGAGCGTGATTTCCGTGATGACGCCCAGCGTGCCTTCCGATCCCACGAACAGCCGGGTCAGGTCGTAGCCGGCGGACGACTTGCGCGCGCGGCTCGCGGTCTTGACCACCCGTCCGTCGGCCAGCACGGCCGTCAGCGACAGGACATTGTCGCGCATGGTGCCGTAGCGCACGGCATTGGTGCCCGATGCGCGCGTCGCGGTCATGCCGCCGAGCGAGGCGTTGGCACCGGGATCGATCGGGAAGAACAGGCCGGTGTCGCGCAGATATTCATTGAGCTGCTTGCGCGTGACGCCCGGCTGGACCGTGCAATCGAGATCCTCGGGCGAGACGCGCAGCACCGCGTTCATCTGGCCGACGTCGATGCAGATGCCGCCTTCGCGCGCGGCGACATGGCCCTCGAGCGAGGTGCCGGTACCGAACGGAATGACCGGCACCTTGTACTCGGCGCACAGCTTGACGGCCTCGACCACATCCTCGGTCGACCGGGCGAAGAACACCGCGTCGGGCGCCTCGACCGGATGGTAGGATTCATCGTGGCCATGCTGGTCGCGCACCGCCGTCGCGGTCGAGACCTGCTCGCCGAAGCGCGCCTTCAGGCGCGCGATCACGGTTTCGGTCGGCACCTCACGGCGCCGCAATGCCTCAACAGCCATCCAATCCTCCCAACCTCGCGCCGGTTGCCGGTCGCGAATTCCTCAGGTTCGAGAATGGACCCATGGCCAGCGCCGGGCAAGCGGATCGGCCCGCGACGATGATCAGGCACGCCCGCTCAGATCCTGATTCTTGATCGGCAGCGACCGGATGCGCTTGCCGGTCGCGGCGAAGATCGCGTTGCACAGGGCCGGCGCGATCGGCGGCGTGCCCGGCTCGCCGATCCCGCCCCACTTGCTGCCGCCGGAGAGCGCCAGATAGGTCTCGATCACCGGCGCATCGGCAAAGCGGACCATCTCGTACCCGTCGAAATTCGATTCCGTGACACGGCCGTCCTTGATGGTGATTTCGCCATAGAGTGCCGCCGTCAGGCCGTAGATCACGGCGCTTTCGATCTGCATCTCGACCGTGCGCGGGTTGACGACATGGCCACAATCGACCACGGCCACGACGCGCTCGACCTTGACCTCGCCCTTGGGGCTGACGGCGACCTCGACGATTTCGCCGACGATGGTGCCGAAGCTTTCATGGATCGCGATGCCGCGGCCCTTGCCGGCCGGCTGCTTCTTCGACCAGTCGCCCTTTTCGGCCAGCGTATCCAGCACTTTGAGGAAATCGGGCTTACCCGCCAGCAGATCGCGCCGGAAGTGATACGGGTCCTTGCCGGCAGCCACCGCCATCTCGTCGACGAAGCTTTCGAGCGCGAAGGCGTTCTGGGAACTGCCGACCGAGCGCCAGAACATGACCGGCAC
This sequence comes from Rhodospirillales bacterium, assembly GCA_028288725.1. Lineage (GTDB taxonomy): Bacteria > Pseudomonadota > Alphaproteobacteria > ATCC43930 > CGMCC-115725 > Aliidongia. The sequence goes on along the minus strand of JAQGIC010000062.1, from coordinate 279,363 downwards.
GTGCGTATTTTTCAAAATGCAGTCGACGTTCAGATTGGCGACCGCATAGGGCACGTTCGCCAGCCCCTCGACCGCCGAGGGTTCGACCCCGCTCGTGACCGGGTCGCGGCCGAGCGACCGGCTGATCGAGCCGACCGCTGTGCGCATGTCCCAAGCGACCGGCATGCCGTCGGATCCGAGGCCGGCCTTGAAGCGGATCGCCGCCTGCGGCCGATAGCGGTCGTGCTGCATATCCTCTTCGCGCGTCCACACGAGCTTGACCGGCTTGCCCACGGCTTTCGCGACGATGACCGCCTGGGTCAACTCGTCATTGACCGCGCGCCGGCCGAAGCCGCCGCCCAGGAAGCAATTATGGATGAAGACCTGTTCCGGCTTCATGCCGGCCGCCGTCGCCGCCCGTTGCAGCGCGCCGTCCGGATCCTGGGTGCCCATCCAGGCGTCGAGCCGGTCGGCCTGGACATGGACGGTCGCGTTCAACGGCTCCATCGCCGCATGGGCGACATGGGGCGCCTCGTAGAGCGCGTCGATCCGCTTCGAAGCCTTGGCCATCGCGGCATTGACGTCGCCCGACCGCTTGGCATTGGCCGCCGGCCCGTCGAGCGCGTCGCGATATTCCTTGCGGAACTGGTCGCTGCTGGTGCCGGCGCCGGCCCCCTCGTCCCAGGTGATGACCAGGTCGGCGACCGCCTGCTTGGCCCGCCAGAAACTGTCGGCGACGACGGCCACGCCGCCAGGGATCGGGACGATCTGCTGGATGCCGCGCCGGCCCTTCACTTTGCTGTCGTCGACATGCTTCACCGTGCCGCCGAACACCGGGCAGGTCGTGACCGCGGCATAGACCATGCCCTCCAATCGCATATCGATGCCGAACTTGGCCTGGCCGTTGACCTTGAGCGCCGTGTCGAGCCGGGCCTGGGGCTGGCCGATCAGGCGGAACTGGTCCGGCGTCTTGATCGCCGGCTCCTGGGCGAGCGTGATCTTGGCCGCGGCGGATGCCAGCGCGCCATAGCCCAGCACCCGCTTCGTCGCAGTATGGGTGACCTTGCCGTCGCGGGCCGCGCACTCGGCCGGGGCCACGCCCCATTGCCGGGCGGCGGCGGCGATCAGCCGGGCCCTGGCGCTGGCGCCGGCCTGCTGCAGGAATTCGCGCGAGCGCCTGACCGCGCCGCTGCCGCCGGTGCCCATGCGCTGATAGGGACGGCCGTCGACCAGATTGCGATGGGCCTCGGCATATTCGGCGCGCACCTTGGTCCAGTCGCATTCGAGCTCTTCGGCCACGATCATCGGCAAGGCGGTGAAGATCCCCTCGCCCATTTCGGACTGGGCGACGCGGATGATGACGCTGTCGTCGGGCTCGATCAGGATCCAGGCATTGACCTCCGCCGCCTTGGCGTCGCCGGCCGGCGTCCAGGGAGCGGCATTGATCGGCAAGGCATCGGCCCGGCCGGGCAGAGCCAGGCCGACGACAAGCCCGCCGGCGGCCGACAGGCCCGTGGTGATGAAGAAACGGCGCGAGAGCGGGGCCAGATGGGTCATGACATCCTCCCTAGCGCACGATCAGCGCTGCGGCGCGGTGGATCGCCTTGCGCATGCGCGGATAGGTGCCGCAGCGACAGATGTTGCTGAGGTTCGCATCGATGTCGGCGTCGGTCGGCTTGGGGTTGGCGGCCAGGAACGCCGCTGCCGCCATGATCTGGCCCGACTGGCAATAGCCGCATTGCGGCACGTCCTCGGCAATCCACGCCTTCTGAACCGCGTGGCTGCTGTCGGGCGACAGGCCCTCGATCGTGGTGATCTTGGTACCGGCAGCGGCACTGACCGGCAGCGAGCAGGAGCGCTGGGCCTCGCCATCGACATGGACGGTGCAGGCGCCGCACTGGCCGATGCCGCAACCGTATTTCGTGCCGGTCATGCCCAATTCGTCGCGGAGCACCCAGAGCAGCGGCATGTCATCCTCGACATCGAGCCGATGGACCTGGCCGTTCACGGAAATCTCGATCATCGTCTGGAAGCCCCCTGCTGCCCGAGGACGCACCGTTCATTGCTGCCGAATGGGGAAGAACGGCCGTGCGCCCCCGCGGCCTTTTCCCGTTCGGAAATAAACTTAGATCACAAAGGGTCCGATCGCGAGTTGGAGTTGGGGCCTGCGACTGTTTGCCCGGGCAAAAAGGCTGGTCTCTATTGCGCTGCAACCAGGTTTCTTGACGAGAGGCGATGCCGACCGCTATGCCGTTAGCTTGGATGAGGGAGTCGATCCGACCGTGACCATCTGGGCCCGCATCGTCGAAGGGGTGCAGGAGCTGTCCTGGGGCAATCTGTTCGGCCTCGAGGATGCCTCCATGCGCGCGCTCGACGCCGACGCGTCCCGGACCCGCGACGAAGAGCGCCCGCAGCAGACCAAGCAGGTGGGCTTCACCATCGCGGTCATCGCGCTCGGTGCCAAGATGGCCAAGGCCGACGGGACGGTCAGCGCGGTCGAGATCGAGGCGTTCCACCAGGTGTTCAGCGCGCCGCCGGAAGAGCGTGCCAATGTCGAATTCTTCTTCAATCTGGCCCGGCGCAGCACGGTCGGCGCCGAGACCTACGCGCGCCAGGTCAAGAAGCTGCTGGGCGACCATAAATCGGTGCTGGAAGATCTGCTGGGCGCCCTGTTCCATATCGCCAAGGCCGATGGCGTGATCACGCCGGCGGAGGATTCCTACCTGCGGTCGATCTCCGAGATCTTCGGGTTCGAGGAACGCTGCTTCCGCCGCATCCGGGCCTACCATGTCGGATCCGAACATGCGCCCCATGTCGAAGAAGACCCGTATCTGATCCTGGGCGTCGAGCCCTGGTCGGACATGGACACGATCAAGAAGCGCTGGCGCGAGCTGGTGCGCGACAATCATCCCGACCGGGTCATGGCGCAGGGCCTGCCGGCGGAATTCGTCTCGATCGCGACCACCAAGCTGGCGCTGATCAACGCGGCCTATGACCGGCTCGCCATACAACATAAAGGGACAGCCTGATGGCGGTTCAACCGCCGCTCCTAGCCCTCCAGAACGCGACCCTCACCTTCGGCGGCAGACCCACCTTCCAGGAGGTATCGGTCGCCGTTGCGCGTGGCGAACGGATCTGCCTGGTCGGCCGCAACGGCAGCGGCAAATCCACCCTTCTGAAATGCCTGTCCGGCATGATCGAACTCGATCGCGGCGAGCGGTTCATCCAGCCGGGCGCCCATGTCGCCTACATGCCGCAGGAGCCGAAATTCGATCCGGCCATGACCATCGGCGAGCATGTGGCCCTGGGTCTGCCCGATCACGAGCAGGACGGCGCCACGCGCTACAAGGTCGAGGCGATCCTGGACGAGGTCGGGCTCGATCCCGACCGCAAGCTGGTGGATCTCTCGGGCGGCGAAGGCCGCCGCGTCTCGCTCGCCCGCGTTTTCGTCGCCGAGCCGGACGTGGTGCTGCTGGACGAGCCGACCAACCATCTGGACATTCCGGCGATCGAATGGCTGGAGGCGCGGTTGGCCGACTATCGCGGCGCCATCCTGATGATCAGCCATGATCGCGCGTTCTTGAACCGCCTGTCGCGCCGTGTCCTCTGGCTCGATCGCGGCAAGCTTCGTTCGCTCGACCAGGGCTTCCTGGGATTCGACGATTGGGCCGAACGCGTGCTGGCGGCCGAGGCGGCCGAAGAGGCACGCCTCGACAAGAAGCTGATCGCCGAGACGCTATGGATGCGCCAGGGTATTTCGGCCCGGCGCACGCGCAACATGGGCCGGGTCCGCGCGCTGCAGGACCTGAGGTCGGACAAGGCCGAGCGCGTCGGCATCCGCCAGGCCAAGATGGGCAGCGCCGCCTCGTCGGAGACCGGCGGTCAGCTGGTCGTCGAAGTAAAGGGCATTTCCAAGAGCTTCACCCAGACCCTGCCCGACGGCACCACCACCACGCGCGTGATCGTCCAGGATTTCTCGACCAAGATCGTGCGCGGCGAACGGATCGGCATCATCGGCGCCAACGGCGCCGGCAAGTCGACCCTGCTGAAGATCCTGACCGGCGAGATCCCGCCCGACGCCGGCAAGATCCGCTTCGGCGTCAATCTGGTCCCGGCCTATTTCGATCAGCATCGCAGCCGCCTCGACGAAGAGGCGAGCGTGCGCGACAACCTGACCGAGGGCCGCGGCGACAGCGTGTTCGTGCGGGGGGTACCGCGCCACGTGAATTCCTATATGCGCGATTTCCTGTTCGAGGATCGCCAGGCCCTGACGCCGGCCAAGGCGTTGTCGGGCGGCGAGCGCAATCGGCTGCTGATCGCCAAGGTGCTGGCCCAGACCTCGAACCTGATGGTGCTGGACGAGCCGACCAACGATCTGGACATGGATACGCTGGAGCTGCTGGAAGAGGTGCTGGCCGATTATGACGGCACGCTGTTCCTGGTCAGCCATGACCGCGATTTCCTCGATCGGCTGGTGACCTCGGTCATCGCGGTCGAGGGCGATGGCGAGATCGCCGAATATGTCGGCGGTTATACCGATTATCTGCGCCAGCGCCCGGCCAAGGCCGATCCGGTCAAGGCGGCCAAGCAGGCCGCGGCCGCCGCGCGAACCACCAAGCCGAAGACGGCCAAAATGGGCTTCAAGGATCAGCACGATCTGCAGCGCCTGCCCAGCGTGATCGAGAGCTTGGGCAGGGAAAAGGCCGAGCTGCAGCAGAAGCTGGCCGATCCGAAACTCTACGCCCGCGATCGCCGTGCGTTCGACGCCGCCAACACCCGGCTGAACGCTGTGGATGTGGAGATTGCGCAAGCCGAGGATCGCTGGCTGGAACTGGAAATGAAAAAGGCTGAACTCGCCTGAACCGGAGCCGCTCGAGCAATGGAATATAGCGAACTGCTCGAAAACATCGTCCATGAGATCCGGCCCTATTTCGGCAAGGGCCAGGTCGCGGACTATATTCCGGCGCTGGCCAACGTGCCGCCGACCAAGTTCGGCATGGCGATCGCCACGATCGACGGCGGGCTGCACACCATCGGCGATGCCCTGGAGCCGTTTTCGATCCAGAGCATCTCGAAGGCCTTCACGCTGATGCTGGCGATGAGCCTGGTCGGCGACGAGCTGTGGACCCGGCTCGGCAAGGAGCCGTCGGGCAGCAAGTTCAATTCGCTGGTCCAGCTCGAATATGAGCATGGCGTCCCGCGCAACCCGTTCATCAACGCCGGCGCCCTGGTCGTGACCGATTGCGTCATGTCCCACTGCCGGGCGCCCAAGAACGCGATCCGCGACTATGTCCGCGTGCTGTCGCAGAATTTCGCGGCGGATTTCGACGAGGCCGTGGCCCAGTCGGAGCGGGAAACCGGCTTCACCAATGCCGCGCTGGCCAACCTGCTGGCGAGCCACGGCCGCCTCGGCAATCCGGTCGCGGCCGTGCTCGACACCTATTTCCATCAATGCTCGCTGGCCTTGAGCTGCGCCGACCTCGCGCGCGCCTTCCTGCCGCTGGCCAACCGCGGCCTGTCGCCGGCGCTCGAAGAAGCCGTGCTGACCGAGCGCCAGGCAAAGCGTATCAATGCGCTGATGCTGACCTGCGGCATGTATGAATCGGTCGGCAGTTTCGCCTATCGGGTGGGCTTGCCGGCCAAGAGCGGCGTCGGCGGCGGCATCGTCGCGGTGCTGCCGTCGAAATTCTGCGTCGCGGTCTGGTCGCCGGAGCTGGACCGATCCGGCAATTCCCTGGTCGGCACCGCGGCGCTCGAAGCGCTGACGCGCCTCACCCAATTGTCGATCTTCTGATGATCGAGCGCCCGTCGCCCAATTTCGACGGCCGACAGGTTCCGGTCGACATCCTGCTGCTGCACTACACCGGCATGCAGAGCGCCGGGGCGGCCCTGGACCGGCTGTGCGATCCCGCGGCCAAGGTCAGCTGCCACTGGCTGATCGACGAGGACGGCACCGCCCATCGCCTGGTGCCCGAGGACCGGCGCGCCTGGCACGCCGGCAAGTCGTTCTGGGCCGGCGAGCGCGACATCAACAGCCGCTCGATCGGGATCGAACTGGTCAATCCCGGCCATGAATGGGGCTACCGTCCGTTTCCGACGGCCCAGATGGCGGCGCTGGCGACGCTCGCGACGGGCATTCTCGGCCGCCACGCCATTCCGGCGGCCCGCGTGCTGGCCCATTCCGACGTAGCGCCCGACCGCAAGCAGGATCCGGGCGAACTGTTCGATTGGGCGTGGCTCGCGGCCCGCGGCATCGGGCTGTGGCCGGCAGCCGATGCAGCCGGTCTCCCGGGCGAACCGGCCCGGCTGCTGGTCGCCATCGGCTATGAAACGGCGACGGCCGACGCCATCGCCGCGTTTCAGCGGCGCTATCGCCCGGCGCGCATCGACGGCATGCTCGACGGCGAAACCGCGCTCAGGATCGGTCAAGTCGCATCGCTTCATGGGATTTGATGGGCCGAGTCCCGATATTCGGGATCGGCATGGGAAAACATGGGACGGTCCCGTGAACATTCATTGACGCCGGCCGCCGGCACCCGTTAAGCCAGCGGCACCAGACGGCTGGATGACCGCTGTCGGCCTCCGCGCCGATAGAGGAAAGTCCGGGCTCCACGGAAAACACGGTGCCGGATAACGCCCGGCGAGGGCGACCTCAGGGAAAGTGCCACAGAGAGCAAACCGCCAACCCCAGGCTTCGCCGCAAGGCGACCGGGCGGCAAGGGTGAAAGGGTGCGGTAAGAGCGCACCGCGACCTCGGTAACGAGGGCGGCATGGCAAACCCCACCGGGAGCAAGACCAAATAGGGATGGCTGGTCGGCAACGTTTCTTCGGAAATCGTTGACCGGCAGGCGGGTTTTCCGCGTCGTCATCCGGGTCGGTCGCGCGAGGCGCCTGGCAACAGGCGCCCAAGAGGAATGGTCATCCATGCGGAAATCCTAGGATTCCCGCGGGACAGAACCCGGCTTACAGGCCGTCTGGTCACCTCTCCGCCCGGGAAAGCCGGGATTCACCCCCGGAACGTTTAGGGAACAGGATTTAGTTCCCTCCTGGAAAGAACTGATGAATCGGATATCCCGCGAGGACTGCCCCGGGTAGCGGCGGACCCCGATGGTAGCGGTTTGGAGTTGCGCTCTGATCTTTGCGCATCTTGATTTGACTAAATCTTTTACTAGCCGTGATGTTGACGACCATATTTTCCCATGATATCCCATGTCATCCCAATGACGGAGGGGGTTGGTGTGGGGGAACACCCAACACCCGTGGCAGCCGCGCCACCGTCCAGGGGCGAAGTTGGGGGAGCCCAAGTGCGGCTTTTTCTGTCCACCTACGTCAACAAGGTCGACCGAAAGGGGCGGGTCTCGGTACCCGCCCCCTTTCGCACCGTGTTGTCCGGACAGAATTCCAGCGGAATCCTGACCTTCCGCTCGTTCAAGCACAACGCGCTCGATTGCAGCGGCCTGGACCGGGTCCAGGAAATGGCGGCGCAACTCGATACGATCCCTGAGTTTTCCGAGGAATATGAAAATCTGGCGGCCCTGTTCGCCGATATGAAGACGCTGCCGCTCGACAGCGAGGGCCGCATCATTCTGCCCGAGGACCTGCTGCAGTTCGTCGGCATCACCGACAGCGTCGCCTTCGTCGGCCAGGGCAAGAATTTCCAGATCTGGGAGCCGGCGGCGCAGGAGGCCCATCAGGAGGCGCGGCGCCAAAGTGCCCGCGCCAGCGGCTTCACCCTGCCGACCAGCCGGCCGGTCGCCCCCATCGTCGGGGCCACGCCATGACCCATGGTCTGCACATCCCCGTGCTGGTCGACGAGGTCGTGCTGGCATTGGCATTGGCCCCCGATCAGACCGTGGTCGACGGCACGTTCGGCCGCGGCGGCTATTCCAAGGCGATCCTGGCGGCGGCGCCGGTCAAGCTGATCGGCATCGACCGCGATCCGGCCGCGATCGCGAGCGGCCAGGCGATCGCCGCCGCCCATCCAGAGCGCCTGACCCTGGTCGAAGGCAAGTTCGGCGAGATGGCGACCCTGCTGGCCCGGCTCGGCATCGACCGGGTCGATGCGGTCGCGCTCGACATCGGCGTGTCCTCACCGCAGATCGACGATCCGGAGCGCGGCTTCTCCTTCCGGGGCGACGGTCCGCTCGACATGCGCATGGGCGGCGAAGGCCCGGATGCGGCCCGCGTGGTCAACACCATGGCCGAGGCCGAACTGGCCGACATCATCTGGCGCTATGGCGAGGAGCGGCTGTCGCGCCGCGTCGCCAAGGCCATCGTGGCCGCCCGCGCGGAGACGCCGATCGAGCGCACGGCGGCGCTTGCCCGCATCGTGCGCTCCTGCGTGCCGTCCAGTAAGGATGGCATCGATCCCGCGACCCGGACGTTCCAGGCGCTGCGCATCTATGTGAACGACGAGCTGGGCGAACTGGCCCGGGGCCTGTCGGCGGCCGAGCGGCTGCTGAAGGCGGGCGGGCGCCTCGCCATCGTCTCGTTCCATTCGCTGGAAGACCGGGCGATCAAGAATTTCCTCAAAGCCCGGGCCGGCGCCGAGCCGACCGGGTCGCGCCATCTGCCGGACACCTCGGCCCAGCGCCGGGCCCCGAGCTTCCGACTGGTCCAGCGCAAGCCGATCGTCGCCGGCCCGCAAGAACTGGCCCGCAATCCGCGCGCCCGCTCCGCCAAGCTCCGCGTCGCCGAGCGGACGGCCGCCCCCGCCTGGCCCGAGGAGATCGCAGCATGATGCGTTCATCCACCTTCGTTTCGCTGGTCCTGGTCTGCGGCCTCGGATTCGGCCTGTTCAAGGTCAAGTACGAGGTCCAGTCGCTCGAAGAGGAACTGGCCAAGATCAACCGCCAGACCGTGACCGATCAGGACGCGATCCACGTGCTGAAGGCGGAATGGAGCTACCTGACCCAGCCGGTCCGCATCGGCGACATGGCCGGACGCCATCTGGCGCTGTCGCCGGTCACGTCGGGCCAGATGGGCAGCTTCGACCAGTTGCCGCTGAAGGCCGACCGTCCAGCCGACACCGAGGGCGGCGACGTCAAGATCGAGGCCGTGCTGAAGGCGATGCAGGTCGCTTCCAAGCCGACCCAGGCCCATCCGACCAACGTCGCGGCGCTGAAGCCCGGGGGGGATCGATGAGACCGGTCGCCCCGCTGGAAGATGACGACAATCCCTGCCGTCCGCGTCACTACAAGCCGACGCTGGCCGCACCGTCCGACGGCGATACGCGCGTCAACCGCTCGCTGGAGCTGAGCCGCAACCGGCTGATGGTGACGGCGGGCGCCTTTCTGCTCGCCTTCGGCATCATCAGCCTGCGGCTGGCCGACGTGACGCTGCTAAAGACGCCGGATCCGGAAGTGGCGCACCTCGGTCAGCCGGTCGTGGCCAAGCCGGCCCATTTCAGCCGCGGCGACATCGTCGACCGGAACGGCGTCGTGCTGGCGACCACGCTGGAAAGCTCCTCGCTGTTCGCCAATCCGCGCACCATCGCCGAGCCGGCGAAGCTCGCCAAGCAATTGGCCCGGATCCTGCCGGGCGCCAAGGAAAGCGACCTCTACGCCAAGCTCGCCTCGGACAAGAGTTTCGTCTGGCTTCAGCGGCGCCTGACGCCGGCCCAGGAACATCAGGTGAATTTGCTGGGCGTGCCGGGCCTGGATTTCCAGCGCGAGGAGCGCCGGATCTACCCGCAGGGCTCGCTCGCCGCCCATGTCGTGGGTTACTCGGACCTGGACGGCAAGGGCTTGGCCGGCATCGAGCGTTCGTTCGACGCGGCGCTCGGCCAGTCGACCGAGCCCTTGAAGCTGTCGGTCGACATCCGCCTGCAGGCGATCCTGAAGGAAGAGATCCAGAAGCAGATCGACGCCTTCACCGCGGTGGGCGGCACCGGTATCATCATGGACATCAAGACCGGCGAGGTGCTGTCGCTGATCTCGCTGCCGGATTTCGACCCGAACGATCTCAACACGGTCGTGCCCGAGACGATCTTCAATCGCGCGACCCTCGGCGTCTACGAGATGGGCTCCGTCTTCAAGATCTTCAACACGGCGCTGGCGCTCGAGAACAAGACCGCGACGCTGTCGAAGATGTATGACATCTCGAAGCCGATCACGATCGGCCGCTTCACGATCCATGACGACGAGCCGATCCACCACGCCATCCCGGTGGCGCAGATCTTCGCCGTCTCGTCGAACATCGGCTCGGTCCACATGGTCCAGGAGCTGTCGCCCGAGATCCAGAAGGACTTCCTCGGCCGCCTGGGCCTGCTGCGCCCGGCCCAGATCGAGATTCCCGAGATCGGCAGCCCGCAGGTGCCGAATCCCTGGCGCGAGATCAATTCCTGGACGATCGCGTTCGGCCATGGCCTGTCGGTCAGCCCGGTGCAATTGGCCGTGGCCGCCAGCGCGGTCGCCGACGGCGGCATTCTGAAGCCCGCGACCCTGATCAAGCGGCCGGCCGGCTTCCAGCCGCCGGGCCAGCGCGTGCTCTCGCCCCGTACCGCCGAACTGATGCGCGAGCTGTTCCGCTACGACGTGACCGACGGCACCGGCAAGAAGGCCGAAGTGCCGGGCTATCTGGTCGGCGCCAAGACCGGCACGGCCGAAAAGATCGGCGCCCATGGCGGCTACATGCACCATGGCAACCTGTCGTCGCTGATCTCGTTCTTCCCGATGAGCGACCCGCAATACATGGTCTATGTCATCATCGACGAGCCCCATGGCGATCGGAACAACAAGGCGCAGGCATCCTACGGCTTTACCACCGGCGCCTGGACCGCCGGTCCGGCAGTGCAGCGCATCATTGCCCGAATGGCGCCACTTTTGGGGCTTAAGCCGATCGAAGAGACGCCTGAAATCCATCGCGCCCTCACCGTCGATATTCCCGGAATGGGCCCAAAAGTTGCGGCTAACTGATCTCATGAATGCGCGCGCCCCCAAGCTGGCGGAGCGGGCCGCCGCCAAAGGTCCGCAGACCGACCCGGACATCCGGTCGATCACCGCAGATTCCCGCCAAGTCTCGCCCGGCACGCTGTTCGTAGCGCTGCCGGGCGTCGCCAATGATGGGCGCCGCTTCATCGCCGACGCGATCGGCCGGGGTGCCGCCGCCATCCTGACCGACGCCGCCGGCGCCGCTCCTCATGCCGGGGCCTCCGTGCCGGTGCTGGTCGACGAGAACCCGCGCCGGCGCCTGGCATTGTTGGCCGCCCGGTTCCACAGCCCGCAGCCCAAGACCGTCGCGGCCGTGACCGGCACCAACGGCAAGACCTCGACCGCCAGCTTCACGCGGCAGATCTGGGCCGACGCCGGCCTGAAGGCCGCCTCGGTCGGCACGCTCGGCATCGAAGCGCCGGACGGCCTGCGTCCCGGCGCCATGACCACGCCCGACCCGGTGACGCTGCACCGGACCCTGGCGGATTTGGCCGCGGAAGGCATCGACCACGCCGTGCTCGAAGCCTCGTCGCACGGGCTCGACCAATATCGCCTGGATGGCGTGCGGATATCCGCCGGCGCCTTCACCAACCTGACCCAGGACCATCTCGATTATCACAAGACCATGGCGGCCTATCTGGCGGCCAAGCTCCGGCTGTTCGAGCATGTGCTGGCGCCGGGCGGCACCGCCGTGCTGAACGCCGATATCCCGGAATTCGCCGAGGCCGCCGCGGTCGCGCGCGCGGCGGGTCACCCGGTGCTCGATTTCGGCGGCAACGCCGTGGCACTGCGCCTGATCGCCCGCAGCGGCACGCCCACGGGGCAGCGGCTGGATCTCGAAATCCTGGGCCGCAATCGCACGGTGGACTTGCCCCTGGTCGGCACGTTCCAGGCGATGAACGCGCTGGCCGCCCTCGGGCTCGCCATCGCGACCGGGGTCGATCCGGACCGGGCGGTCGATGCGCTCGGCCGGCTCGAGGGCGTGCGCGGCCGGGTCGAGCTGGTGGCGACGCTCGCGAACGGCGCCGCCGTGTTCGTCGATTACGCCCACACGCCCGACGGGCTGGAAAAGATCCTGACCGCGCTGCGTCCGCATGCGACCGGCAAGCTGGTCGTGGCCTTCGGCGCCGGCGGCGATCGCGACCCGATCAAACGGCCGCTGATGGGCGCCATGTGCGCCCGCCTGGCCGATGTCCAGATCGTCACCGACGATAATCCGCGGAGCGAGGAGCCGGCTGCGATCCGCCGCGCCATCCTGGCCGCCTGCCCCCGCGCCACCGAGATCGGCGACCGCGCCGCGGCCATCGCCCACGGCATCGGGCTGCTGCAGGCCGGCGACGTGTTCGTCATCGCCGGCAAGGGCCATGAGCAGGGCCAGACCGTCGCCGGCGTGGTCCATCCGTTCGATGATGCCGAGGTCGCCCGCGCCGCCATCGCCGCTTCGGGCCGAAGCCGATGAGCGCCCGGCGCAATCCGCTCTGGACCGCCGCGGAGCTCGCGGACGCGGTCCAGGGCGCGGCCTGCGGTCATTTGGCCCCCGGGACCAATGGCGACATTCCCGGCGTGTCGATCGACAGCCGCACCGTTGGACCGGGCGAAGCCTTCCTGGCCCTGGTCGGCCCGAATTTCGACGGCCACGACTATGTCGGCAAGGCCTTGGCGCAGGGTGCCGGCCTCGCCATCGTCGCCCGTCGTCCGGCCGGGCTTGCGGCCGATGCGGCGCTGGTGGCGGTCGATGATACCCAGGCCGCGCTCGAGCGCCTGGGGGCGGGCGCACGCGCACGCGCGAGGGCCCGCATCGTCGCGGTCACCGGCAGCGTCGGCAAGACCTCGACCAAGGAGGCGCTGGCCCATTGCCTGGCCGCCCAGGGCCGGACCCATTGGGCGACCGGCAGCTTCAACAACCAGTGGGGCGTGCCGCTGTCGCTCGCCCGCATGCCGCGCGACAGCGACTTCGGCGTGTTCGAGCTGGGCATGAACCATGCGGGCGAGATCCGCGCGCTCGCGGCCCAGGTCCGCCCCGAGGTCGCGATCATCACCACGATCGAGCCGGCGCATCTGGAATATTTCAGCGGCATCGAGGCGATCGCCGATGCCAAGGCCGAGATTTTCGAGGGCATGGCGCCGGGGGCGACCGCGATCCTGAACCGCGACAACCCGATGTTCGACCGGCTGGCCGCCGCCGCCCGGGCCCGCGACCTGACGATCGTCTCGTTCGGCGAGCACGCGGCCGCCGATGCGCGGCTGGTTTCGGTGACGCTCGACGCCGAGGCGAGCGAGGTCAAGGCCAGCTTCAACGGCCGGACCGTGCATTACCGCCTGGGCGTGCCGGGCAAACATCTGGTGCTGAATTCGCTGGCGGTGCTCGCCGCGGTCCAGGCGCTGGGCGCCGATCTGCGCCAGGCTGCCGACGCGCTGGGCACGCTCGCCGGATTGGCCGGGCGCGGCAAGCGGATGACGATCGCCGTGGCCGGCGGTCCGGCCACGCTGATCGACGAAAGCTACAACGCCAGCCCCGCCGCCATGCGCGCCGCCTTCGCCGTGCTGGCCGCCCAGCGCCCGGCCGGCACCGGCCGGCGCATCGCGGTCGTGGGCGACATGCGCGAACTGGGCACCGAGGGTGCCGCACTCCATCGCGACCTGGCCGCCCCGCTCGCGGCCAGCGGCGTCGATCTGGTGTTCGCCTGCGGCCCGCTGATGCGCAACCTGTTCGACGCCCTGCCGGCGGCACTCCGCGGCAGCCACCGCGATACCGCGGCCGAGCTGGCACCCCTCGTCGCGGGCGCGCTGCGCGCCGGCGACATCGTCACGATCAAGGGCTCTCTCGGTACCCGAATGGCCGACATCGTCAAACCGCTCACCAGCGGCCTCTCTAAGAGCCAGACCGTATCATGCTGAACCTTCTGGCCCCCTTCGCCGACCAGTTCGTGCTGTTCAACCTGTTCCGCTACATCACGGTGCGGTCGGGCGGCGCCTTCCTGACCGCGCTCATCATCAGCTTCATCATGGGTCCGCGCGTCATCGCCTGGCTGAAGTCCAAGCAGGGCGAGGGCCAGCCGATCCGCACGGACGGCCCCGAGAGCCATCTGAAGAAGAAGGGCACGCCGACCATGGGCGGGTTCCTGATCCTGATGGCGCTGTCGATCTCGACCTTGGTCTGGATGGACCTGTCGAACGGTTTCGTCTGGGTCGCGCTGTTCGTCACCATGGGCTTCGGCGCGGTCGGCTTCGCCGACGATTACCGCAAGCTGACCCGCCGGTCGCACAAGGGCGTATCCGGCCGCAAGCGCCTGCTGCTCGAGGCCGCGATCGCCGGATTGGCCGCGATCGCCATCGTGCAGCTGACCGGCGACGGGCTCGGCACCAAGTTCGCGCTGCCGTTCCTGAAGAACGCGCTGTTCGAATTCGGCATCTTCTTCGTCCCGGTCGCGATGTTCGTCATCGTCGGCGCGTCGAACTCGGTCAATCTGACCGACGGGCTCGATGGGCTCGCCATCGTGCCGGCGATGATCGCCGCCGGCTCGTTCGGGCTGATCGCCTACCTGGCCGGCAACGCCGTCTATGCCAATTACCTGCAGATCCATCACGTGCCGGGCACCGGCGAACTCCTGGTGTTCTGCGCCGCCCTGATCGGCGCCGGCCTCGGCTTCCTGTGGTTCAACGCGCCGCCGGCCATGGTGTTCATGGGCGATACCGGCTCGCTCGCCATCGGCGCGGCCCTGGGCGCCATCAGCGTCATCACCAAGAACGAGGTCGTGCTCGCCATCATCGGCGGCGTGTTCGTGCTGGAGACCGTGTCGGTCATCGTCCAGGTCGCCAGCTTCAAGCTGACTGGCAAGCGCGTGTTCCGCATGGCGCCGATCCATCATCATTTCGAAAAGAAGGGCTGGCACGAGCCGACCATCGTCATCCGGTTCTGGATCATCGCCGTAATACTCGCGATGGTCGGCCTGTCGACGTTGAAGCTCCGATGATCGCCACCCTGCCCTTTCACGATCGCACCGTGGCCGTGCTGGGCCTCGCCCGCTCCGGCCTGGTCGCGGCCCGGGCGCTCGAGGCGTCGGGCGCGCATGTCGTCGCCTGGGACGATGCCGAAAAGGGCCGCGAGGCCGCGCGCGCGCAAGGGACGGCGCTGGCCGACCTGGCCCGCTCGGAGCCGCTCGACTGGGCGGCCCTGGTCATGAGCCCGGGCATCCCGCTGACCCACCCGGCGCCGCATCCGGTCGCGCTTCGCGCCCAGGGCGCCGGCATCGAGGTGATCGGCGACATCGAGCTCCTGGGCCGTGCCGGGACCGGCGCCCATTTCCTCGGCATCACCGGCACCAACGGCAAATCGACCACCACGGCGCTGATCGGCCATGTCATGGCGGCCCTGGGCCTGCCCTCGGCCGTCGGCGGCAATCTGGGCATCCCGGCGCTGAGCCTGCCGGAACTGGGCCCCGATGGTCATTACGTCCTCGAAATGTCGAGCTTCCAGCTTGATCTGACCAACCGGCTGCGCTTCGGCACCGCGATCCTCCTGAATGTGACGCCCGACCATCTCGACCGGCATGGCGACATGAGCGGCTATGTCGCGGCCAAGCGGCGCATCTTCCGGAACCAGGTCGCCGGCGATACCGCCATCCTGGGGGTCGACGATGCCTATGTCCGCGATCTGGCCGCCGATCTGGCGCTTCGGCCGGCGCGGCTGATCCGGATTTCGGCCGAAGGGCCGGTCGCCGGCGGGGTCTATGTCGAGAATGGCCGGCTGATCGACGATCTCGATGGGATCGCGACCCCGATCATGGATCTCACGCCCGTGCCGACCCTGCCCGGCCGGCACAATTGGCAGAATGCCGCGGCCGCCTATGCCGCCTGCCGCGTCGCCGGCGCCGCCCCCGAAGCGATCGCCGCGGCGATCGCCACATATCCGGGCCTGCCCCATCGCCAGGAACTGGTCGGGGCCCTGCCGGGCCTGCGCTTCGTCAATGATTCCAAGGCGACCAACGCCGATGCCGCCGCCAAGGCGCTCGGCTGCTACGACCGGATCTACTGGATCGCGGGCGGGCTGCCCAAGGCGGGCGGCATCGCTTCGCTGGCCCCCTGTTTCCCGCGCATCGCCCGCGCCTTCCTGATCGGCCAGGCGGCCGACGAATTCGCCCGGACGCTCGAGGGGCATGCGCCGGTCGTGCGCTCGGGCGACCTCGCGACCGCCGTTGCCCAAGCCACGGCCGCGGCGCGCCGCGATGGGGTCGATGGCGACGCCGTCGTGCTGCTGTCGCCGGCCTGCGCGTCCTATGACCAGTTCACGAGCTATGAGGCGCGCGGCGACGCGTTTCGCCGGCTCGCCCGCCAGATTGTCGACGAGGCCAGCCGATGAGTATCGCCCGCACCGACCAAAGCGTGATCGGCCGCTGGTGGTGGACGGTCGACCGCTGGACCGTGCTCGCGATCGGCGTGCTGTGCGGCTTCGGCGGGTTGCTGATCCTGGCCGCGAGCCCGGCGGTGGCCGAGCGGATCGGCGCCGACAGTTTCTATTTCGTGCGCCATCAGATGCTGATCATGCCGCTGGCGCTCGGCATCATGTTCTTCATCTCGCTGCAATCGCCCCGCACGATCCGGCGCGTGGCCATGCTCGGGTTGGCGCTCACGGTCGTGCTGCTCTGCATGACCTTCGTCATGGGAACCGAGATCAAGGGCGCCCGGCGCTGGGTCAGCCTGGGCGGCCTGTCGATCCAGCCGTCGGAATTCGTGAAGCCCTTCTTCGCCATCGTCTGCGCCTGGCTGTTCGCCCAGCAGAAGAACCCGCATGTGCGCATTCCGGGCAACGCCATCGCCATCGGCCTCTATGTGCTGACCGTGGGACTGCTGCTGAAGCAGCCCGACCTGGGCCAGGCCGTCGTGGTCAGCACGATCTGGTTCACCCAATTCTATCTGGCCGGTCTGCCGATCATCCTGGTGTTCGGCCTGGGCCTCGCGGGCGCCGGCGGCCTGGTCGGCGCCTATTTCCTGCTGCCGCACGTGACCAGCCGCATCGACCGGTTCCTGGACCCGCAGGCGGGCGACACCTATCAGGTCACCCGCTCGATGGAGGCGTTCGCCAACGGCGGCCTGTGGGGCCGGGGTCCGGGTGAGGGCACGGTCAAGGAATACCTGCCCGATGCCCATGCCGATTTCGTCTTCGCCGTCGCCGGCGAGGAACTGGGCCTGATCATCTGCCTGGTGATCGTCGCGGTCTTCGCCTTCATCGTGCTGCGCGGCTTCGCCCGGCTGTTCCACGAGAACAATCTCTATGTCGTGCTGGGCGGGACCGGCCTCCTGGTGCAGTTCGGCCTGCAGGCGGTCATTAACATGTCGTCGACCCTGCGCATGATCCCGACCAAGGGCATGACGCTGCCGTTCCTCAGCTATGGCGGCTCGTCGCTGATCGCGCTCGGCCTGGGCATGGGCATGCTGCTGGCCTTCACCCGGCGGCGCTATGGCACGGGAGAGCTGGTGTGACGGCGGCCCGCTCCCTCGTCGTTCTGGCCGCCGGCGGTACCGGCGGTCACCTGTTCCCGGCCGAAGCGCTGGCCCGGGCGCTGATCGGCCGCGGCCGCGCGGTCGCACTCGTAACCGACAAGCGCGGCAAGGAATTCCCGGTCGCGGGCGTCGATACCTATCGGGTCCGTGCCGGACGCCTCGGCGGCGGCCTCTGGGCCAAGGCCAAGTTCGCGATCGATCTGGGGCGCGGCATTCTGGAAGCCCGCAGCCTGCTCGGCCGGCTGCGGCCGGCGGCGGTGGTGGGTTTCGGCGGCTATCCGTCGATGCCGACCATGGTGGCCGCGACCAGCCTGAAGCTGCCGACCCTGATCCACGACCAGAATGCCGTGCTGGGCCGGGCCAACAGGATGCTGGCGACCCGTGTGCGGGCGATCGCGACCTCGTTCGGCATCGTTTCGGGCGTGCCCGCCGCCGATCGCGCCAAGATCGAGCGGACCGGCAATCCGGTCCGCCCGGCCGTGGTCGCCGTGCGCGATCTGCCCTATCTGCCGCCCGAAACCGACGGCCCGATCCGCCTGCTGATCATCGGCGGCAGCCAGGGTGCGCGCATCCTGTCGCGCGTCGTGCCGGAAGCGTTGAAGGCCCTGCCGCCGGCATTGAAGGCCCGCCTGGCCGTCAGCCAGCAGGTCCGGCCGGAAGATCTGGAGGCGGTCGAGGCGGCCTATCGGGGCAGCGGCCTCGCGGTCGAGACCAGGCGCTTCTTCGACGATATCCCCGCCCGCCTGGCCGCGGCCCATCTGGTGCTGGCGCGGGCCGGCGGCTCAACCACGGCCGAGCTGACCGTCGCGGGTCGTCCGGCCCTGCTGGTGCCGTTCGCCGGCGCCATCGCCGACGAGCAGACCGCGAATGCGCGCGTCCTGGTCGAGGGCGGGGCCGCCTGGATGCTGAGCGAAGCGGAATTCACGGTCGAGCGGGCATCCGCCCGCCTGGCCGAGTTGTTGAGTGACGGGGCCGCCCTCGGGCGCGCCGCCATTGCCGCCCGTGCCCTGGGCGAACCGGCGGCCGCCGAGCGGCTCGCGGATCTGGTGGAACGATTGACCAATTCTGGAGACCGGCCATGAGGGCGCTGCCGCTCAGCATCGGCACGGTGCATTTCGTCGGTATCGGCGGCATCGGCATGAGCGGGATCGCGGAGATCCTGCATAACCTCGGCTATTCGGTCCAGGGCAGCGACGTCGCCGACGGCGCCAATGCCCAGCGCCTGGCCAAGCTCGGCATCACGATCAAGATCGGCCATGTCGCCGAGAATATCGAGAATGCCCAGGTCGTCGTCGTGTCCTCGGCGATCAAGGCGGACAATCCGGAACTGGTCGCGGCCCGCGCCCGCCTGCTGCCGGTCGTGCGCCGCGCGGAAATGCTGGGCGAGTTGATGCGGCTGAAATGGTCGATCGCCATCGCCGGCACCCACGGCAAGACCACGACCACCTCGATGGTCGCGGCCTTGCTCGATGCGGCCAATCTGGATCCGACCGTGATCAACGGCGGCATCATCAACGCCTATGGCACCAACGCGCGGCTCGGCGCCGGCGACTGGATGGTGGCCGAGGCCGACGAGAGCGACGGCACCTTCGTCCGCCTGCCGGCGACGATCGGCATCGTCACGAACATCGACCCGGAACATCTTGATTTCTATGGAGATTTCGAGGCGGTTCAGGCGGCGTTCGAAAGCTTCGTGACCAATATTCCGTTCTACGGCTTCGCGGCGCTATGCATCGATCACCCGGTCGTCCAAAGCATGATCCCCCGTGTGTCGGACCGGCGCATCGTGACCTACGGCCTGTCGCCGCAGGCCGACGTGCGCGGCATGAATGTCGAGATCAATCCGTCGGGCGCGATCTACGACGTGGTGCTGACCGACCGTATCTCCGGCGCCCAGCGCACCTTGGAGCGGGTCAAGCTGCCGATGTACGGCCAGCATAATGTGCTGAATTCGCTGGCGGCGATCGCGGTCGGCAGCGAGATGGGCATCGACGACGAGGTGCTGAAGACCGCGCTCGCCAATTTCGGCGGCGTGAAGCGGCGCTTCACCAAGACCGGCGTCGCGAACGGCGTCACGGTGATCGACGATTACGGCCATCACCCGGTCGAGATCTCGGCCGTGCTGAAGGCCGCGCGCCAGGCGACCCACGGCCGGGTCGTCGCCGTGGTGCAGCCGCACCGCTACAGCCGCGTCGCCGACCTGTTCGACGATTTCTGCCGCTGCTTCAACGATGCCGATCTGGTCCTGGTCGCCGACATCTATGCGGCGGGCGAAGCCCCCAGGCCGGGCATCGACCGCGATCATCTGGTCGAAGGGCTGATCGCCCGCGGCCACCGCCATGTGCTGGCCCTGCCCAGCCCGGCGGACCTGCCCGCCATGATCCGGGATCTGACCCAGCCCGGCGACATGGTCGTCTGCCTGGGCGCCGGCTCGATCACCAATTGGGCGAACGCTCTGCCGGCGGCGCTCGATCAGCTGGGCGCGAAGGACACGCGATGATGTCCGCCCGCCAGACCTTGAGCCTGATCGACCGGTTGCCGAAGGTCCGCGGACGGCTCGTCGCCGGCGCGCCGCTCGCCGCCAACACCTGGTTCCGGGTCGGCGGCCCGGCCGAGGTGCTGTTCCGGCCGATCGACATGGCCGATTTGACCGATTTCCTGGCGGCGAAGCCGGCCGACGTGCCGGTGACGGTGATCGGCGTCGCCTCCAACCTGCTGGTGCGCGACGGCGGCGTACCGGGCGTGGTCATCCGTCTGGGCCGGCCCTTCGCCGATGTCGCGGTCAAAGACGACCAGGTCTATGCCGGCGCCGGCGCGCTCGACGCCAATGTCGCCGAAAGCTGCGCCCGGGCCGGCCTGGGCGGGCTCGAATTCCTGTCGGGCGTGCCCGGCACGATCGGCGGCGCCCTGCGCATGAACGCCGGGGCCTATGGCGCCGAGATCAAGGACGTGCTGTCGGGTGCCGCCGTCATCGACGGCTCGGGCCATCATCTGGTGGTGACCCCCGACGAACTGGATCTGGGATATCGCCATTGCGGCGCGCCGGAGGATTGGGTGTTCCTGCATGCGACGCTCAGGGGCGTGCCCGAGGATCCGGCCGTGGTCGCCGCCCGCATCGCCGACATCCAGGCCCGGCGCCAGGCGACCCAGCCGATCCGCAACCGCACCGGCGGTTCGACCTTCGCCAATCCGCCCGGGCACAAGGCCTGGCAGCTGGTCGACCAGGCCGGCTGCCGCGGCCTGGTCCGGGGCGACGCCATGGTATCGGAACTGCACACGAATTTCCTGATCAACCGCGGCCATGCCACCGCCGCCGATATCGAAGGCCTGGGCGAGGAAGTCCGCCGCCGGGTCTACGAGACTTCCGGCGTCACGCTGGAATGGGAGATCAAGCGGATCGGCCGCCCGCTGGCCGGCATCGAGGGGGTGGTCCCATGACCGCGCCCCAAAAAGCCAAGCGTGTCGCCGTCCTGCGCGGCGGCTGGTCGGCCGAACGCGAGGTTTCGCTGTCGACCGGACGCGGCTGCGCCGAGGCGCTGCGCGAACGGGGCTACGACGTGGTCGAGATCGACCCGCCGCGCGATCCGGCCGCGTTCGCCGCCTTGCTGACGCCCCGGCCGGACGTGGTGTTCAACGCGCTGCACGGCCGCGGCGGCGAGGATGGCCATATCCAGGCGACGCTCAACCTGATGGGCATCCCCTATACCCATTCGGGCCTGCTCGCCTCCGCCGTCGCCATGGACAAGCCGATGGCCAAGGCCGTGTTCGCCGCCGCCGGCCTGCCGGTGGTCGAGGGCCGCGTCGCCACCCGCGACGAGATCCTGGCCGAGACCGTCATGGCGGCGCCCTATGTCGTGAAGCCGTCGAACGAGGGATCCTCGGTCGGCGTGATCATCGTGCGCGAGGGCCAGAACCGCGCGATCGCGGCGGACGAGATCAAGGACAGCATGCTGGTCGAGCGCTTCATTCCCGGCCGCGAGCTGACCGTCGCGGTCATGGGCGAGCGGGCGCTGGGCGTGATCGAGATCGTCGCGCGCGGCACCTGGTACGATTACGACGCGAAATATTCGACCGGCGGCTCGGCCCATATCTGCCCGGCCGACCTGCCGCCCGCCGTCTATGCCGAGGCCGAGCGCATCGCGGTCGCGGCCCATAAGGCCCTGGGCTGCCGCGGCGTCAGCCGTGCCGACTTCCGCTACGACGATACCAGGGCGGCACCCGGGCGGCTCTATCTGCTCGAAGTGAATACGCAGCCCGGCATGACGCCGACGTCCCTGGTGCCGGATGCGGCCAAGGCGGCGGGCATTTCCTATGCCGAGCTTTGTGCCTGGATGGTGGAGGGCGCCGCATGCGACGCGTAAGGCCGGCCGCGAAGAATCTGGAGGGCGCCAAGCGCCTGCTGCTGAAGCGCCGCATCGTGCGCTGGCTGCCG
Source organism: Rhodospirillales bacterium (assembly GCA_028288725.1). Classification (GTDB taxonomy): domain Bacteria; phylum Pseudomonadota; class Alphaproteobacteria; order ATCC43930; family CGMCC-115725; genus Aliidongia. Next base: position 257,520 of record JAQGIC010000062.1, on the reverse strand, counting down.
CGCCGGCCGACGCGCGTCGTGGCTGCCGTGCTGGGCGTCGGTGCCGTCGTGTTCCTGGGGATCGCCGCCGCCGATCAGCTGGACCATGGCAGCCGCCTGTCGGGCGCGCTCTTGGCCTCGACCGCCGCCGCCGGCTTCACGGTGCAGGCGCTCGATGTCGAGGGCCGCCAGATGACGACGACGGACGAGATCCTGACCGCGGTCAACGCCCGGCGCGGCTCGCCGATCTTCGGCGTCAATCCCCCCGCCGCCAAGCTGCAGCTCGAAGCCTTGCCCTGGGTCCGCAGCGCCGCGGTCGAGCGGCAATTGCCCGGCCGCCTGTTCATCAAGCTGACCGAGCGCAAGCCGCTGGCGCTGTGGCAGCGTCACGGCAAGATGGTGCTGATCGACCAGGAAGGCGTGGTCGTGGCGACCGAACACCTGGAGCGCTACGCCAACCTGCTGCTGGTCGTCGGCGACGATGCGCCGAAGCATGCCGAGAGCCTGATCGGGATCCTGGGCACCCAGCCCGAGCTGATGAAGAAGATCCAGGCCGCGGTCTGGATCAACGATCGCCGCTGGAACCTGAGGCTCGACAGCGGCGTCGATATCGACCTGCCGGAGCAGGGCGTCGCCGAGGCCTGGACCCACCTGGCCGCGATCGATCGCGACCACGGCCTGCTGGCACGCGATATCCAGCGGGTCGATCTCAGGCTGGCCGACCGTGTCGTCGTCAAGGTGACGCCCGAATCACCCAAAGCCACGCCGGCCAAGGCCTCTCCGCCCAAATCCTCCAAGCCAGCGGCGAAAAAGACATGAGCAAAGCCGCATCCCGTCCCCGCGGCGCGCTGATCGCCGCCGTCGATATCGGCACCACGAAAGTGTGCAGCTTCATCGCGCGCCGCGAGACCGGGGGGCCGCGCGTGCTGGGCATCGGCCATCAGGTGTCGCGCGGCGTGCGCGCCGGCCAGATCGTCGACCTGGACGCGGCGGCGACCTCGATGCTGAACGCGGTCCATGCCGCCGAGCAGATGGCGGGCGAGACCATCACCCAGGTCGTGGTCAATCTGTCGGGCGGCTTTCCGGCCTCGCGCATCGTGCCGGTCGAGATCGCGATCGGCGGGCGCGAGATCGTCGACGCCGACATGAAGCGCGTGCTGAACCAGGGCCATGCCTATCGCGAGCCGACCGATCGCCAGATCATCCATTCGATCCCGGTCGGGTTCTCGATCGACGGCAGCCGCGGCATCCGCGATCCGCGCGGCATGATGGGCGAGCGGCTGGGCGTCAACATGCATGTCGTCTCGGCCGGTTCCGCCGCGGTGCGCAACATGATGGCTGCGGTCGGCCGCTGCCATCTGGAAGTGTCCGGCATGGTGGTCTCGCCTTACGCCGCCGGCCTGGCGGCGCTGGTCGACGACGAGATGGAGCTGGGCGTCACCGTCATCGACATGGGCGGCGGCACCACCTCGATCGCGGTGTTCTACGACGGCGCCATCGTCTATGCCGACACGGTGCCGGTCGGCGGCGTGCATGTGACCAACGACATCGCGCGCGGCCTGTCGACCCCGATCACCCATGCCGAGCGGATGAAGACGCTCTACGGCAGCGCCATCCCGTCCCCCGCCGACGAGCGCGAGACCATCAGCGTGCCGGTGGTGGGCGAGGAGGAGGACGGTCACACCAACCATGTGCCGAAGTCCCACCTGATCGCGATCATCACGCCGCGCCTGGAAGAGACGTTCGAGCTGGTGCGCAACCGGCTGGAAACCTCGGGCTTCGACAAGCTGGCCGGCCGCCAGGTCGTGCTGACCGGCGGGGCCGCCCAATTGCCCGGCACGCGCGAGCTGGCCGGCATGATCCTCGACAAGCAGGTGCGCATCGGCAAGCCGACCCGGATTTCGGGCCTGGCCGAGGCGACCGGCGGACCGGCCTTCGCCACCGCGGCCGGCCTGTTGCATTTCGCCGCCTCCGAACGCGCCGAGACGCGCGGGCGGGACCAGAACGCGTCGGACGCGCCGAAAGGCATGTTCGGACGGATCGGCGGCTGGCTGCGGGAGAATTTGTAGTGGTTGGATGTGCTTTTAACTACCGCCTATTGATCTGGCTGGCCGATTCGCGCAGAATCGCAGCACCTGGCGAGGGGCCAGTCAGATGAGACTTCCGTTCGATTCGCTCTTGTACCTCATCTCCCGTAACCGACTGCCCGACGGCTGTGCCCTGACCCGGAGGATCCGATGACCATCAACCTCAGCATTCCCAAGGAATTCAGCGACTTGACACCCCGCATTACGGTGGTCGGCGTCGGTGGCGCCGGCGGCAATGCCGTCAACAACATGGTCCGGGCCAATCTGGTCGGCTGTGAGTTCATCGCCTGCAACACCGACGCGCAGGCGCTGCAGCATTCCCTGGCCGATCGCAAGATCCAATTGGGCCAATCGGTGACGCGCGGCCTGGGCGCCGGCGCCCGGCCGGACGTCGGTCGCCAGGCCGCCGAGGAAGCCGCGGAAGAGATCCTGACGCACCTGAACGGCTCGAACATGGTGTTCATCACCGCGGGCATGGGCGGCGGCACCGGCACCGGTGCGGCGCCGGTCATCGCCAAGATGGCGCGCGAGAACGGCATCCTGACCGTCGGCGTCGTGACCAAGCCGTTCCAGTTCGAAGGCACCAACCGCATGCGGCTGGCCGAAGCCGGCATCGAGGAACTGACCAAGTTCGTCGATACGCTGCTGATCATTCCGAACCAGAACCTGTTCCGGGTCGCGAACGAGCGCACGACCTTCGCCGAGGCCTTCAAGATGGCCGACGACGTGCTTTATGCCGGCGTGCGCGGCGTCACCGACCTCATGGTCATGCCCGGCCTGATCAACCTCGATTTCGCCGATATCCGCGCGGTCATGAGCGAGATGGGCAAGGCGATGATGGGCACGGGCGAGGCGTCCGGCGAGAAGCGCGCGATCGACGCCGCCGAGGCCGCGATCTCGAACCCGCTCCTGGACGACGTGTCGATGCGCGGCGCGCGCGGCGTGCTGATCAACATCACCGGCGGCTCGGACATGACCCTGTTCGAGGTCGACGAGGCCGCGAACCGCATCCGCGAGGAAGTCGATCCGGAAGCGAACATCATCTTCGGCTCGACCTTCGACGAGAAGCTCGAGGGCAAGATGCGCATCTCGGTCGTGGCGACCGGCATCGACGCCGAAGTGTCGAACGCGGCGCGCGCCGCCGCCGCCGCCCAGGCGCTCGCGGCCCAGCAGCAAGCCGAACGGCTGAAGACCATCGCGGCGACGCCGGTCGCGTCCGACGCGCCCGAAATCGCGGCCGCCCGCGCCGACGAGCCGGCGTCGATCGCCAGCCTGACACGCAAGGCCGCGACCGCCGTCCATACCACGGGCGAATTGCCGATCCAGGCCCCGCAGTACCGCGCCGCGGCGGCCCCGGTCGACCCGCGTCCGGCGGGCGAGGTGGCCGGCGATTCCTTCCTGCCGCCGCGCCCGATGCAGCCGGTGGTGACCCGCAGCGACGCCGATCAGCCGCTGGGCGCGCTCCGCGCCACCCAGCCGCAGATGGGCGCCCGGCCGCGTCACGGCGGCCCGAGCCTGTTCCAGCGCATCATCGGCCGGGGTGGCCATGCCGAACCGGCGCGGCCCGCACCCGCGGCCCCGCGGCCGTCGGCGCCCGCCCAGCCCCGCCTGAGCGGGGTCGATCCGGCCGAGCGTGCGCCGCAGAGCAGCGAGGAAGACTATCTCGACATCCCCGCCTTCCTGCGTCGCCAGGCCAACTGACCCTCGCCTCCAGTCGGTCATGAACAAGGCGTCGCCGGTCTCCGGCGGCGCCTTCCCTTTTCGGCCTCAGCGGGCTTATATTACGAACGTTCCCGCGGCCCCGCAGCAACGCTCCGCAATAGATTGTTTTTGATAGATATTTTTCCCACCCGCGCTGCAACATTCGTTCATCAAGAGTGATTTGTCGCGGACGGCCGACCCCGCTATTCATTAAGCACCGATGAAGGGCTATTCACCTTCGCGACACAGTTTTCGGGTTTTAGAAGATGTTCCACAAGGGCGCCGTCCTGCAGAAGACGCTGAAGGCACCAATCCATTGTACCGGGATCGGTCTCCACAGCGGCATCAAGGCAGCGATGACTCTGCGTCCGGCGCCGGCCAACACGGGGGTCGTGTTCCGTCGCCTGGACGTCGAGGGCGCTCCGGTTGAAATCCAGGCCGATTGGCAGAATTCGGTCGAGTCGGCGCTCTGCACGGTGCTGACCGACGGCAACGGCACGACCATCATGACGATCGAGCATCTGATGTCGGCGCTGGCCGGCTGTTCGGTCGACAACGTCATCATCGACATCATCGGGCCGGAAGTGCCGATCATGGACGGCTCGGCGGCACCGTTCGTGTTCCTGATCGAATGCGCCGGCACGATCGAGCAGCTGGCGCCGCGCCGCTTCGTGAAGGTGCTGAAGTCGATCCATGTCGAACAGGGTCAGGCCTCGGCGGCGCTCGAGCCGGGGGACGGTTTCTCGGTCGATTTCACCATCGATTTCGCCAGCAAGGCGATCGCCCGCCAGACGACGACCGTCGCGGTCGAGCCGGGCAGCTTCAAGACCGAGATCAGCCGCGCCCGCACCTTCGGCTTCCTGGCCGAGGTCGATCAGTTGCGCGCCGCCGGCCGGGCGCTCGGCGGCTCGCTCGACAACGTCATCGTGATCGATGGCGACAAGGTGATGAACGAGGGCGGCCTGCGCTATCCGGATGAATTCGTGCGCCACAAGGCATTGGACGCGATCGGCGATCTCTACCTGGCCGGCAGCCCGATCCTGGGCCGCTTCGCCGGCGTCCGCTCCAGCCACGCCCTCAACCGCCGTGCGCTCGAGGCCCTGTTCCGCGACGACAGCGCCTGGTGCTACGTCACGCTGGCCGAGGCCGAGGCGCTCGACGCCTGGCAGGAGCCCGCGCGCGCATCGGCCTGATCGGTTCTCTCCGCCCCCTCGCCGAAGCCGTATGACTGTGCTAAGAGACCCGCTCTGCCGGCGCGCGTGAGCCGGCTCTGCCGGCGGATCTTCTGCCCGCCCGGCATCACTGAAGGACCAAGTAGCGGGATGCTGAGACTTCGGACCGGCCGCGTTCTGGCCGCCCTTGTTCTGATCTGTGGGCTGGCGCTCGCCGGATGCTCCGATACGGAAAAGGAAACCTATAAAGACCAGCCGGTCGAGGTCCTGTACAACGCCGCCGTCGACCAGATGGCCGACGAGCATTGGGCCGCAGCCGGCAAGCTGTTCGACGAGGTCGAACGCCAGCACCCCTATTCGGTCTGGGCGACCAAGGCTCAGCTGATGCAGGCCTATGTCCAGTATCAGGGCGACAAGTACGACGCCGCCATCACCGCCGCGGATCGCTTCATCCAGCTGCATCCGGGCCATCGCGACGTCTCCTACGCCTATTACATCAAGGCGATTTCGTATTACGAACAGATCGTCGACGTGCAGCGCGACCAGCACGATACCGAGCTGGCGCTGAAGGCGCTCGACGATGTCATCACCCGCTTCCCCGACTCGCGCTATGCCCGCGACGCGCGGCTCAAGATGGATCTGACCCGCGACCATCTGGCCGGCAAGGAGATGGAGATCGGGCGCTATTACGAGCGGCAGTCGCAATATGTCTCCGCCATCAATCGCTTCCGCAAGGTGATCGGCGACTACCAGACGACCAGCCATGTGCCCGAGGCGCTCGCCCGGCTGGCCGAATGCTACACCGCCGTCGGCCTGAATGAGGAAGCCAAGCAGACCGCCGCGGTGCTGGGCTATAATTACCCGGACAACCCGTGGTACCAGGACACTTATGAACTGGTCGGCGGTCGGCGCATCGTCGCCGAAGACAGCAAGCCCGGCTGGTTCAGCCGGACCTTCAGCTCGATCTTCTGATGAGGCTGGCGCGCTCGGCCGGGCGCGCCGTCAATCTTATGCGCGGCGGGACGACGCCATGCTTTTGAGCCTGACGATCCGCGATGTCGTTCTGATCGATCGACTGGATCTGGCCTTCCCTTCCCATCTTTCGGTGCTGACCGGCGAGACCGGTGCCGGCAAGTCGATCCTGCTCGACGCGCTGGGTCTGGCGCTGGGCGCGCGCGCGGAAAGCGGCCTGGTCCGGCGCGGCGCCGCCCAGGCGATCGTCGCCGCCGAGTTCGACATCGGCCCCGACCATGCCGCCCGCGCCATCCTGGCCGACCAGGGCCTCGAGGCCGAAGACACGCTGGTGCTGCGCCGGGTGCTGAGCACCGACGGCCGCTCGCGCGGCTTCGTCAATGATCAGCCGGTCGGCGTCGGCCTCTTGAAACAACTGGGCGACACGCTGGTCGAGATCCAGGGCCAGTTCGAGCAACGCGGTCTGATGGACCCGTCCAACCATCGCGCCCTGCTCGACGCCTTCGCAGCGGCCCCCGACAGTACCGAGGCCGTGCACGCCACTTGGGTCGCCTGGCGCGATGCGCGCACGGCGCGCGAGGCTGCCGAGGCCGCCCGCGCCAAGGCCGCGGCCGACGAGGAATTCCTGCGCCATACCTTGGGCGAGCTCGATGCGCTGAAGCCGAAGCCGGGCGAGGAGAGCCAGCTGGCCGAGCAGCGCGCCCGCATGATGCATGGCGCCCAGGTCGCCGAGGCCATGGCGGCGGCGGCCCGGGAACTGGGCGGCGACCGCGGTGCCGAGCACGCGCTGAACATGGCCGCCCGCGCGCTGGAAAAGGTCCGCGACAAGGCCGGCGGGCTGCTCGATCCGGCGATCGCGGCGCTGGAACGCGCGCTGGTCGAGACCGAGGAAGCGCGCGCCGCCCTCGATCAGGCGATCGGCGACCATGAGCGCGAGGGCGATCTGGAGAGCGTCGAGGAGCGGCTGTTCAATCTGCGGGCGCTTGCCCGCAAGCACGGCGTCACGGTCGATGCGCTGGCGGCGCTGCGCGACGAGGTCGCGGCCCGCCTGGGCACGCTCGAAGACGGCGAGGCCGGGCTGAAGCAGCTGGCCAAGCTCGAGAGCGAAACCCGCGCGCGCTATTGCGCCGCGGCCGAACGCCTGACCCGGCTGCGTCGGACCGCCGCCGACCGGTTGGACAAGGCCGTCCAGGCCGAGCTCGCGCCATTGAAGCTCGATCGCGCCCGGTTCTCGACCACATTGGTGACACTCGACGCAGCGGACTGGGGACCGGACGGGGCGGAGCGCGTGACGTTCGAGGTCGCGACCAATCCGGGTGCCGCTCCCGGCCCCATGAGCAAGATCGCGTCGGGCGGCGAGCTGTCGCGTTTCCTCCTGGCGCTCAAGGTGGTGCTGGCGCGCGTCTCCAGCGTGCCGACCATCGTGTTCGACGAGGTCGACAGCGGGATCGGCGGCGCCGTCGCCGCCGCGGTCGGCGAGCGTCTGGCCCTCCTGGGCCAGGAGCTGCAGGTGCTGGTCGTCACCCACAGCCCGCAGGTGGCGGCGCGCGGCCGCCACCATTGGCGCGTGGCGAAGACCCAGGCCAGGGACACGACCGTGACCCGGGTCGAAAGCCTGGACGAGGACGAGCGGCGCGAAGAGATCGCCCGCATGCTGTCCGGCGCCAGCGTGACCGCGGAGGCACGCGCCGCCGCGACCAGCCTGCTGGCGGCGGGCGCGGTTTAGCTAGAGCCGGATGCGATCATGTCCGTTCGAATGGAATCATCCGAACGACGCTCAGGCCTCGGCACCTGCATCGGCGATGAGACCGACCGCCGCGACTCCAGCCAGCGCGCAGGCCTCGTCCTGGGTCGAGAGATCGCCGGTGATGCCGACGGCGCCCAGCACGGCGCCGGCCGCGTCGCGGATGATCACCCCGCCCTGCACCGGCGCCATCTTGCCGTCGGATAGTTCGATCAGCATGTTGAAGAACGTGGGATTGGCCGTCGCGCGGCGCGCGAGTTCGCGCCCGCCGAAGCCGAAGCCCAGCGTGCCCCAGGCCTTGGCGGTCGCGATCTGCGGCCGCAGCAGGCTGGCGCCATCCTCGCGCTGCAGGGCAATCACATGACCGCCGGCATCGAGCACCGCGACGGTCAGCGGCTGCAGGTTGCGCTTGTGGCCCTCGGCGAGCGCGGCTTCGATCAGACGGTTGGCAATGGCGAGTGTCAGCATGAAGGCACCAGATCGGTTGAGGGGTGAAAGGGGACGAGCCGGCCCCGCCGGCGCGCCCGGGTGAGGAAAAACAGGCTAAGCAGCAGCCAGACCGCGAGGCCGGGCAGCGAGGCCTCGGGCCCGAAAGCGCCGCCGGTCAGCCAAGTCGGCCCGGCAACCGAGGCGTCGATCACGCTCGGAAAGCTGGTACCGGAATCGAGCAGGCCGAACAAGCCGCTCTGGCCGAAATTCCAGCCGAAATGCAGGCCGATCGGCAGCCATAGCCGCCGGGTCGCCAAGGTGGCGGCGCCGAGCGCGACACCCGGCCCGAGCATCAGTGCCAGAACCGGCCAGAGGCCGGCCCCGGCATTGTCGAAATGCAGCCCGCCGAACAGGACCGCCGTCACAAGCAGCGCCACGAGGCTGCCGGCCCAGCGCTCGATCAGGCCCAGCACGAAGCCGCGGATGAGCAATTCTTCCGATAGGCCGGCCCCGATCGCCATCAGGGTCGGCGCCAGGAGATCGCCCGGCCCATGCCAGGCGCCCCGGTAGGCGCCGCCGATCCACAGCACCAGCACGACCAGCAGCGTGAGGCCGATGCCCACGGCCGCGCCGACCAGCAGCTCGCCGGCCCGACCGGGCGCCAGTTCCCGGCGGGGCCGGCGTTCGACGAGGCGAGCCTGCAGCAGATAGGCGAGCAGCACCGCCAGGGCGACGGCCACATAGGCGAACCAGGCTTCGAGCGGAAACGGCTGTCCCTCGACCAGCGGCGGCTCCGGGCCGAACAGCCGGCCCTTGAGCACAATCACCGCGCCGCCGCACAGCGCGACCAGGACGGCGGCGGCCAGCAGATACAGCAGAAGGCGCGGCAACAAGATCCGTGTGGGAAAATCTTCGATCATCAAGGACCTGGGTCGTCTCGTCGGCGCGTTACCCCACCATAGGCGGGCCGGCGCCGATAGCGAAATCACGGAACGGAGAAGAGGCTTCCAGCCCTCTCCGCTTCGCGCTAGAGGAAGAGGACGTCTTATTCCTCGTCCGGAGAAGCAATGCCCGCGCCCAGCCTTCGTCATTCGTCGATCGACAGCGCCGCGCTCGGGCCCGAGGAAGCCGCCGAGGCCGTGTCCGATCTGGTCGCGGCGATCGGCTACCACGGACAGCGCTATCACGCCGAAGACGCGCCGGAGATCGCGGACGCCGACTATGACACGCTCTATCGCCGGCTCCAGGCGATCGAGGCGCGGTTTCCCGAACTGATCCGCGAGGACAGCCCGACCGCGCGGGTCGGCGCCGCCCCGGCCGCGGGATTCGGCAAGGTGCGGCATGCCATTCCGATGCTGTCGCTCGGCAACGCCTTCGCCCGGCAGGATGTCCAGGGCTTCCTCGACAGCGTGCGCAATTTCCTGGCGGAGCTGCGCGCCGACCCGGCCCAGGCGGTCGAGGTTCTGGCCGAGCTGAAGATCGACGGGCTCAGCTGCTCGCTGCGCTATGAGCACGGCCTGCTGGTCCAGGCCGCGACGCGCGGCGACGGGCAGGAGGGCGAGGATGTCACCGCCAACGTCCGCACCATAGACAATGTGCCGCACAAGCTGACGGGCGACGCGCCGGACGTGCTGGAGGTGCGCGGCGAGGTCTATATGACCGATGCGGATTTCCTGGCGCTCAATGCGCGCCAGCAGGAGGCGGGCGGCAAGCTGTTCGCCAACCCGCGCAACGCCGCGGCCGGCAGCCTGCGCCAGCTCGACCCGGCCATCACCAGGGCCCGGCCGCTGCGCTTTTTCGGCTATGCCTGGGGCGAGGTCAGCCGGCCGCTGGGCAAGACCCAGGCCGAAGCGCGCGCGGCGCTGGCCGGCTTCGGCTTCACGCTCAACGAGCCCAGCCGGATCTGCCGGTCGATCGACGAGATGATCGGTTTCTACGACGAGATCGGCAATGCCCGCGCCACGCTGGGATTTTCGATCGACGGCATCGTCTACAAGATCAACCGGCTGGATCTGCAGCAGCGCCTGGGCTTCGTCTCGCGCGCGCCGCGTTGGGCGATCGCCCATAAATTCCCGCCGGAGCAGGCCCGTACCCGCCTGAACGCGATCACCCTGCAGGTCGGCCGGACCGGTGCGCTGACGCCCGTGGCCGAGCTGATGCCGATCAATGTCGGCGGCGTCATGGTCGGCCGCGCCACGTTGCATAACGAGGATTACATCGCCGAGAAGGATATCCGGGTCGGCGATACGGTCGTGGTCCAGCGCGCCGGCGACGTCATCCCGCAGATCGTCCAGATCGTGCCCGAACTGCGCGACGGCGACCCGCCGAAATGGCAACCGCCGACCGAATGTCCGATCTGCCACAGCGCTGCGGTGCGCGAACCGGGCGAGGCCAAGCGCTTTTGCACCGGCGGCCTGATTTGCGAAGCGCAGGCGGTCGAGCGGCTCAGGCATTTCGTGGCGCGCGACGCGTTCGACATCGAGGGACTGGGCGCCAAGACCGTGACCGAGTTCCAGGAAGCCGGTCTGATCCGGACCCCCGCCGACATCTTCCGCCTGAAGCGGGAAGACATCGAGGGCCGCGAGGGCTGGAAGGACCTGTCGATCTCCAAGCTGCTGAAATCGATCGAGGACCGCCGCACCATCCCGCTCGACCGCTTCATCCTGGCGCTCGGCATCCGTCAGACCGGCCAGACGACCGCGCGGCTGATGGCCAAGCACTACCGTACGCTCGAGCATTGGCAGGCGGCCATGATCGCGGCGGGCGATCCGGAGAGCGACGCCTATAAGGAGCTGCTGAACATCGACGGGATCGGCGCCGACACGGCCAAGGACATGACCGATTTCTTCGCCGAGAAGAACAATCTGGATGCCCTCGCCGATCTGGAAGCCCAGCTGACCGTCGAGCCCTTCGTGCCGCCGGCCGGCCGCGACGGCGGCGCGCTCGACGGCAGGATCGTGGTGTTCACCGGTACGCTGGTGCAATTGAGCCGGGGCGAGGCCAAAGCGCGGGCCGAAGGCGCCGGTGCGAAGGTCACCGGCTCCGTCTCGGCCAAGACGGATTATCTGGTGGTGGGCGCCGACGCCGGTTCCAAGGCGGCGAAGGCCGAGGCGCTGGGCGTCAAGACCATCACCGAAGACGAATTCATCGCGCTGGTCGCGGGATGAGACAGATGGAACCCTCTATCGCTTGCGGGAGAGGGTGCCGAGCGATAGCGAAGCGGGTGAGGTCGTGTCGACGCCCTGAGCTTCAGGGACTACGCCCGATCACCCTCACCTTCCCGCTTCGCGGGGCCCACCCTCTCCCGCGAAGCGGGAGAGGGCGAAGAGGAAGGTATGGAGCGGGATGACCACAACGAAATCGGGCCTTTCGGCCGAGCGCCTGGACCGCATCACCGCCGCGTTCGAGGCGGGCATCGCGGCGGGACGGATCGCCGGCGCGGTACTGGCCATCCGGCGGCGGGGCGAAACCGCCTATTTCGAGGCGGTGGGCTATCGCGACAAGGCTGCGGACGACGCCATGGCGAAGGATGCGATCTTCCGCATCTATTCGATGACCAAGCCGCTGACCAGCGTCGCCGCCATGATCCTGGTCGAGCGCGGGCAGATGCTGCTGGGCGATCCGGTCGCGAAATATCTGCCGAGCTTCGCCGGGCAGCAGGTCGCGGTGCAGGAGCCGGGCGCGAGCGAACTCAGGCTCGAGCGGGTCCGCCGCCCGGCGACGATCCAGGATCTGCTGCGCCATACCTCGGGGCTGATCTACGACCAGCTATTCGAGACCACGCCGGCGAAACGCCTGTATCGCGAGGCCGGGATCTCGACCACGCGCGAGACGCTTGCCCAGAAGATCGACCGGCTGGGTCGCCTGCCGCTGGCGCACCAGCCGGGCGAGGTGTTCGAATACGGCTATTCGACCGACGTGCTGGGCCGGGTGATCGAGATCGTCTCCGGCCGGGTGCTCGATGATTTCATCGCGGCCGAGATCACCCACCCGCTGCAGATGGTCGATACCGCCTTTTTCGTGCCGCCGGCCGAGATCCATCGCCTGGCCGAGCCGGTCGCCGATGCCGCCGGCAAGATCCCGCCGTTGCGCAAGGTGGCGGAGCCCCCGCTGATGCTGTCCGGCGGCGGCGGCATGGTCGGCACCGCGTCGGACTATCTGCGCTTCTGCACCATGCTGCTGAACGGCGGCGCGCTCGACGGCGCCCAGATCCTGGGCGCCAAGACCGTCGCCTACATGACCGCCGACCATCTGGGCGACCGGCGGCGCGACAACAGCACCGGCCGCTATCTGCTGGGTCCCGGCCACGGCTTCGGCCTGGGCTTCTCGATCCGGCTCGCCGCCGGCGAAAGCGACATGCCGGGCAGCGTCGGCGATTTTTCCTGGGGCGGCCTGGCCGGGACCCAATTCTGGGTCGATCCACGAGAACAGCTGATCGCGGTGATGATGATCCAGCAGCCGAACGAGTTCACCGACTACTGGCGGCTCTACCGCAACCTGGTCTATCAGGCGATCGTCGCGTGACGCGATTGACGCTGCGCATCGATTTCGGGCCGGACAACGCGCTCGGTCCCGGCAAGATCCGACTGTTGGAGCTCTTGGCCGAAACCGGCTCGATCGCGGCGGCCGGCCGGGCCATGGACATGTCCTATCGCCGGGCCTGGCTGCTGGTCGCCGCCCTCAACGCCATGTTCCGCGCGCCGGTCGTGGCGACCAAACTGGGCGGCAAGGCCGGCGGCGGCGCCCAGGTGACCGCCTTCGGCGCCGACGTCATATCGCGCTATCGTGACATGGAACGGCTGGCACAGACGGCGCTCGCTCCCCATCTCCACGAGTTGGAAGCGGCACTGAAAAAGGAATGATCGATGGTCGACAAGATCCGCAAGAGCGACGCCGAATGGCGCGAACTGCTGAGCCCCGAACAATATCGCGTGCTGCGCCATAAGGGTACCGAGCGGCCGTTCACCGGCGAATATACCGACACCAAGACCGACGGCACCTATCGCTGCGCCGGCTGCGGCCAGGAGCTGTTCACGGCCGACGCCAAATTCGATTCCCATTGCGGCTGGCCCAGCTTCACCGCGCCCAAGGCCGATCCCGCCATCGAGATCGAGGTCGACCACAGCCACGGCATGGTGCGGCACGAGGTGCTGTGCAGCCGCTGCGAAGGCCATCTGGGCCATGTCTTCCCGGACGGCCCCGGACCGACCGGCCTGCGCTATTGCATCAATTCGGCATCGCTGACGCTCGTGCCGAAGAAATAGAGGTGCGGGCGGGTCTGCTGGCGACGATCGTCCTATTCCTGCTGCTGCCGCTTAGGGCCAAGCCGGCGGCGGCAGCGGAATAGGCCGATTATTCCCGCCAGAACGGCTTGCGGATCTCGGCCAGCGCGGTGGCGCGCGAGACCCCCATGTCCTGCAGCTCGCGGTCGTCGCACTGGGCCAGTTCGGCACGCTCGCGGGTGCGCTGAACCCAGAGGCCGAAGACCTCGCGGAACTGAGCCAGACGGCTCGTGGCTTCGATCGAGGAGGCGAGGGAAACGTTCGGCGCGGATTTGAAGGAAATGCTCATGTCATGCTCCTGACGACACGGCGCCCCCCCCTGGCAGGCTTATCGAAATGCCCGATATGTTGCAATGCAACATGGCTATAGTTACCAGGTCCGCTGATGCTTTCAACAGCAATTTTTGCAACGCACAAATATCTGGCATGCGTCTAGCCGATAACGAAATGGTCACGATAGCGCTGCGGGCTGGTTTGCAGCCGGGTGCGGAAATGATGTCGCAGCGTATCGGCCGTGCCGAAACCGCTGTCGGTCGCGACCCGCTCGACCGCAAGGTCGGTGCCCTCGAGCAGCTCCCGCGCCCGGGCCAGCCGCGCCGTCGTTATCCAGTCGTTCGGCGTGGTGCCGGTCGCGGCGCCGAACCGGCGCAGGAACGTGCGCTCGCTGAGGCCCGCGCGCCGGGCCAGCCGCGCGATCGATAGATCCTCGGTCAGGTTGGCGCGGATCCAGTCGAACAGGGCGGCCAGTGCTGCCCCCTCCGCCTGCACCGGTCTGTCGATGAATTGCGCCTGGCCGCCGTCGCGATGGGGCGGGATGACCAGCCGGCGCGCGACCTGGTTGGCGATGGCGGGGCCGAAATCGCGCCGGATCAGATGCAGGCCCAGGTCGAGCCCCGCGGCGCTGCCGGCCGAGGTCAGCATCTGGCCCTCGTCGACATAGAGCACGTCCGGCTCGACCCGGATGTCGGGATAGGCCGCGGCCAGGCGCTCGACATGGCGCCAATGGGTCGTGGCCCGCTTGCCGGCGAGCAATCCCGTCGCCGCCAGTACGAATACGCCGGAGCAGATCGAGATGAGCCGGGCGCCATTGGCGTAGGCGCGGCGCAGGCTGTCGACGAGCGCCGCCGGCGGCGGCTCCGCGACATCGCGCCATCCGGGCACGAGAATGGTCCCGGCGGTTTCCAGTTCCGCCAATCCGCCTGCGGCGGCGACGGTGAAGCCGCCGATCGCCCTGAGCGGCCCGGGTTCGGCGGCGCAGATTTGACAACGATACCAGTCCGCCAGTTCCGGGCGCGGCAGGCCGAACAATTCGACCGCGATGCCGAACTCGAAGGTGCACAAGCCGTCATACGCCAGTACGGCGACATCGCGATTTCGGAGGGGACCGGGTTTTGGCATGATCTTCATGATAATTGTCATTCCCGCCAGTTTTCAAGGGCGGCGCTTGTGGCGATGCTCGCCCTCGATTCCAATCGAGGAGGATTTGAGATGTCCACCGTCGTTTCCCGCCCGCCCGTCGCCAACCCCGACGACGCGCTCGCCCATTTCGGCCGCCGCCTGTCATTCGAGACGGATTGTTCGGACGTGCACTATGCCTTGACCCAGGAGACGGCCGATTTCGTGCTGCTGGATGTCCGCACGTCGGCGCTCTATGCCGCCGGCCACGTGCCGGGCTCGATCAACCTGCCGACGCGCATGATCGGGACGGCCCGGTTGGCCGAATATCCGGCCGACACCTTGTTCGTGGTCTATTGCGCCGGCCCGCATTGCAACGGTGCCAACAGGGCGGCGATCAAGCTCGCCGAACTGGGCCGGCCGGTGAAGGAGATGATCGGCGGCCTGACCGGCTGGATCGACGAGGGGCTGGGGTTGGCGCGCTCGTAGACCACGCGCCGATTGTATCGACGACGAGTTCGGCGATCGGCGTGCCGACCAAACCGCACTGACGGCATCGCGACCGGCGATAGAGAGACGGCCGCCGGGCCCAGCACCGGCGGCCGTTGTCGCTTCACGCCCGGAGCGGCGTCGTGTTCGCTTCGAGCCAGGCGCGCGCGGCGGGATCTTCGAGCGTCGGCAGCACGATCTCGCGCGTCTTGGCATGGTACGCGTCGAGCCAGGCGATCTCGTCGTCGCTCAGGAGCGACAGCTCGATCGGCCGGCGGTCGATCGGGCAGAAGGTGATGGTCTCGAACCCGCTCATCTCGCGCTCGGCGCCCGGGAGTTCGAGCCTGGTCACCACGATCAGGTTTTCGATCCGGATGCCGAAATGGCCTTCCTTATAATAGCCGGGCTCGTTCGACAGGATCATGCCCGGGATCAGCGGCTGGGTATCGGCGAAGGCGGCGATGCGCTGCGGGCCTTCGTGGACGCTCAGATAGCTGCCGACGCCATGCCCCGTGCCATGGTCGAAATTGACGCCGGCCATCCAGAGTGGCAGCCGTGCCAGCACGTCGAGCGCGCCGCCGGTCGTGCCCTTGGGAAACCGTGCCATCGATAGCGCGATATGACCCTTCAGCACGCGGGTATAGCGGTCCTTCATCTCGGCCGTGGGCGTGCCGATCGCCACGGTGCGGGTGATGTCGGTCGTGCCGTCGAGATATTGCGCGCCGGAATCGATCAGATAGAGCGTGCCGGGTTCGAGCACCCGCTCCGTCGCCGGGCCTGAGCGATAATGCGGCAAGGCGGCGTTCGGGCCGGCGGCCGAGATCGACGGGAACGAGAGGTCGCGGAACCGGTCGCCCTCGGCCCGGAAGGCTTCGAGCCGGTCGGAGACGGTTATCTCCTTCAGGCCGCCCTTCGGCGCCTCGGCATCGAGCCAGGCCAGGAACTTGACCATGGCGGCGGCATCGCGCCGATGGGCGCGCCGGCTGCCGTCGAGTTCGACCGGGTTCTTGATCGCCTTCGGCAGCTTGCAGGGATCGGCGGCGCGGACCAGCCTGGCGCCGGCCTTGTCCAGGCGATCGAACACCCAGGAGGCCGTGGTGACGGGATCGACCTGCACGATCTTGCCGCCCAAGGCATCGAGCGCCGGGCCGAATTCGGCCATGTCGCGCACGGCGACGCTGTTGCCCAGATGCGACTCCAGGCCGGGCGCCAGCTTGCGCCGGTCGACGAACAGGTCGAGCTGGCCGTCCTTGTCCAGAATGGCCAGCCCCAACGCCAGCGGCGTATGCGGCACGTCGGAGCCGCGGATGTTGAGCAGCCAGGCCAGGCTGTCGGCCATGGTCAGCACCGTCGCGTCGCGCTTGTCGGCCGAGAGCGCCTCGCCGATCTCACGCCGCTTGTCGGCGGACGACTTGCCGGAGAATTCCAGCTCATGGGCGCGCACGGGACCGAGCGGAGCGGCCGGACGCCGCTCCCAGGCGGCATCGAGCGGATTGGACGCGACCGGCACCAGTTCGGCCCCGGCCTTGGCGACGCCGGCACGGAGCTTGTCGACCTGGGCCGGGGTCAGCAGCCAGGGATCGTAGCCGAAGCGCTGGCCGGGCTTGAGCGCGGTCGCCAGCCATTCCTCCGGCGGTTCGGTGACGAGATGGCGGTACTCGAACAGGCTGCCGTCGACCTCGGCCCGGACCTGCACGGTGTAGCGGCCATCGACGAAGATCGCCGCCCGATCGCCCAACACCACCGCGGTGCCGGCCGAGCCGTTGAAGCCGGTCAGCCACTGCAGGCGCTCGTTGCCGGCCGGGACATATTCATTCTGGAATTCGTCGGCGCGCGGCACCAGGAAGCCATCGATGCCGAGCGTGACCAGACCAGTGCGGACGGACGCCAGACGGGCCCGGTATGTGGCGCCATCGATCGGGTCCGGCGCCGCGTCATGGGCGATCTGGTCCTTCAGGCCCATCAGCTGAGCGACCAGCGCCGGCGACGGGTCGGGAGCCACGAGCACGCACCAGGCTTCGGGATCGCGCGCCTCGGCGGAGCCCAGCACGCCCGAAATCAGCGACCGGACCTCGGCGACCGAGTAAATGGAGCCGGATTTGGCTAGCAGACCTGCCAAAACCGCATCCCCCTGATAGATCAGCCGACAATCCTTCTTCTGCATCATAGCACCGTAGACTTTGCAACATGCCGGCATGATTGCCGCCGCCTGAAGGCTAGAGCCCGCAGGATTGCGGCACAAGAGGCCTGATTCTTACAGTTTTTCGCGCTGCGTTATGCGCGGACCCGAGAGCTGGCGTGCAGTTGCCCCCCTGCCGGTCGGCAGTAACGTGCCTATTTTGTGCGGTGCGGCATAATTGAAGTCGCAACTATCTTCTTAGGAGATCTTTTGATGCTCACGATCCTCTCGTCCGCCATGCGCGGCTTCCGGGCTTGGCAGGAACGCCAGCGCGTTCTGAACGAGCTCTATTCGATGGACGACCGCTCGCTCGCCGACATCGGCCTGCGTCGCTCGGACATTCCGTTCGCCATCACCGCCCAGGCCGACCTCGCCGTCGAAGCCCGTCCGGTCTTCACCGCCGCCGGCCATGTCGCCGCCAACAACAGCGTCGAACAGCGCGCCGCGTAAAAGCGTCGCTTTGCGCTTCGACACTCATCCCAAGGGGGGATGATCCGATGAGTACTGCATCTGCCTTGTCCGTTACGCTGCCCGGCCAGTCCGGCGGCCCGGTCCATCTGCTGCATACGGCCTATGTCGCCATCAAGACGCGCATCGAGCATGCTCGGACGACCGAACACCTGGCCGGCCTCGACGACCGCCTGCTCGCCGACATGGGCCTCGCCCGTCGCGACATCGCGAAGCTGTTCCGCTAAGGAACAGCTCGGAAACGGTCCGGCCGTTTCCTTCTTGCCAAGCCACCCGCCGGCGCCCCGGCGATCTTTCGGGATCGCCCCTGCGTCGGTCCGGGTGGGAGGCGCGCTTCCCTATCTCGTCTTTTCGAAGATCAGCGTGTGCCAGCCGGCGCGCGGCACACGGCCCTTGAACGTCAGCCCGGCATTGCGATGGGCGGCCGCGACATAGGTTTCCTGACTGGCCAAGAGCCCCGACAGGATGGCGATGCCGCCCGGCGCCAGATGGCGGGCCAGGTCCGGTGCCATCTTGGCCAGCGGCCGCGCCAGAATATTGGCGAAAATCAGATCGTAGGGGCCATGGGCCCGGACGATCTCGGCCCGGTAGCCGTCGCTTTCGCGGCTGGTCACCAGATGCTGCACGCCGTTCGCCACCATGTTCTCGGCCGCGACCCGGACCGAATTGCGGTCTATGTCGCAGGCCAGCACCGGCTGGCCCCAAGTCTTGGCCGCAGCGATCGCCAGGATACCGGTGCCAGCACCCATATCGAGAATTCGCCGCCGCTTGCCGCGCTTGGCGAGGCGGCTCAAGGCGATCAGGCAGCCGGCGGTGGTGGCATGCTCGCCGGTGCCGAACGCGCTGGCCGCGTCGATCTCCAGACCGATGGTGCCGGCCGGCGGCGCCTCGGCGATATGCGAGCCATAGACGAAATAGCGGCCGATCCTGAGCGGCGGAAAGCTCTCCTGGTTTTCCCGAACCCAATCGACGTCGGGCAATTGCTCCAGCGTGATCGCCGGCTGGTCCAAGCCGAACTGCAGGGCCACCAGTGCCAGCCCGCCCTCGACCGCGGACAGGTCGGGCTTGCCCTGGACGAAGCTCTCGACCTTCCACGGGCCCTGCGGCTCGGTCTCGAACGCGCTGATGGCGCCGCCCAATGCTTCCAGCACCTGGGCGAAGCTTTCAGCCGAAAATTCGTCCGGCGCTTCCATCAATACGCGCCACAGCGGCTCGCCGCCCTTGGGCCAGGTCGAGGAGGGAATCATCGCAGGCAATATCCTTTGTCTCAGGCCTTTTGGACGAAGCTGTCCATGACCCGCTTTTCGCCGGCATGGTCGAAATCGATCGTCAGCTTCGCCTCCTCGACCTCGCGCACCGTGCCGGTGCCGAATTTCTGATGGAAGACGCGATCGCCCGCGGCGAAGCCGCCGACGGCGCGGATCTCGCGCCCCTCGCGCGGGCCGCCGCCCGGCGGATGGACGGTCCGGCGATAGCCGCCGAAGCTCGAGGTCGCGATATCGTCGAACGCGCCGCGGCCCTGGGGCGCCCGCATGCCGTACATGCCGGTCGCACTCTCGGCCTCGATCTGGTCCTGCGGCAATTCCTCGACGAAGCGCGAAGGCAGAGAGCTTTGCCACTGGCCATGGATGCGCCGGTTCGCGGCATAGCTGACATTGGCGCGGAGCTTCGCCCGGGTCAGGCCGACATAGGCGAGCCGGCGCTCTTCCTCCAGGCCGGCCTGGCCGCTCTCGTCCATCGCGCGCTGATGGGGAAAGAGGCCTTCCTCCCAGCCGGGCAGGAAGACATGGCCGAATTCCAGGCCCTTGGCCGCATGCAGCGTCATCAGGCTGACCAGATCGCCGCTGGTATCGGCGGCATTGTCCATGACCAGACTGACATGTTCGAGGAAGCCCGCGAGCGTCTCGAATTCGGCCATGCCGACGATCAGTTCCTTTAGATTTTCCAGCCGGCCCGGCGCTTCCGGCGTCTTGTCGGCCTGCCACATGGCGGTATAGCCGGACTCGTCCAGCACGATCTGGGCCAGCTCGGTATGCAGGATCCGGTCGGACTCACGGCGCCAGCGCTCGAAATCGCGCACCAGGAGGGCGACCGCCTTGCGCGCGGCCGGCTTCAACTCGTCGGTCTCGATCACCCGGCGCGATGCCTCCATCAGCGACACACCGGTCGCCCGGCCCAGCTGATGCAGGATCTGCATGGTGGCGTTGCCGATGCCCCGGCGCGGCGTGTTGACGATGCGCTCGAACGCCAGATCGTCGTCGGGCTGGTAGATCAGGCGGAGATAGGCCAGCGCATCGCGGATTTCCTGGCGTTCGTAGAAGCGCGGGCCGCCGATCACCCGATAGGGAATGCCGGTGGTGATGAAGCGCTCTTCGAACTCGCGCATCTGGAAACTGGCGCGGACCAGGATGGCGATCTCGGATAGGCGGGTCCCGCGGCGCTGCTCGGTCTCGATCTCGTCGGCGACCCAGCGCGCCTCTTCCTCGCCGTCCCACATGCCCTTGGCGCGGACGCGCTCGCCCGCGGCCCCCGCGGTCCAGAGCGTCTTGCCGAGCCGGCCGGCGTTATGCGCGATCAGATGGCCGGCGGCGGCCAGGATCTCCGGCGTCGAGCGGTAGTTCTGCTCCAGCCGGATGATGACGGCGCCCGGGAAATCCGCCTCGAACCGCAGGATATTGCCGACCTCGGCGCCGCGCCAGCCGTAGATCGACTGATCGTCGTCGCCGACGCAGCAGATATTCCTGTGCGCCTGGGCCAACAGCCGCAGCCACAGATATTGCGCGACATTGGTGTCCTGGTACTCGTCGACCAGCAGATAGCGGAACTTGCGCTGATATTCGGCCAGAATCGCCGGCTGGCTGGTGAAGATGGTCAGGTTGTGCAGCAGCAGATCGCCGAAATCGGTCGCGTTCAGCACCCTGAGGCGATCCTGGTACTGGCGATAGAGCGCCTGCATGCGGCCCTCGGCCAGGTCGCCGGCATCCTCGCCGTCGACCTTGTCCGGCGTCAGGCCGCGGTCCTTCCAACGCTCGATCGTCGCCAGCACGGCGCGGGCCGGCGAGCGCTTGTCGTCGATGCCCTCGGCCGCGAGCAGCTGCTTGATCAGGCGGATCTGGTCGTCGGTATCGAGGATGGTGAAGTTCGATTTCAGCCCGACCGCCTCGGCGTTGCGCCTGAGGATCCGGGCGGCGATGGCGTGGAACGTGCCCAGCCACATGCCCTCGCTGTCCGCGCCGATCAGCCGCTCCAGCCGGTCGCGCATCTCGCGCGCGGCCTTGTTGGTGAAGGTGACGGCCAGGACCTGGCTCGGGTACGCCCGCCCGGTCATCAGGATATGCGCCAGCCGCGTGGTCAGCACGCGCGTCTTGCCGGTGCCGGCGCCGGCCAGCACCAGCACGGGGCCGTCCAGCGTTTCGACGGCCTGGCGCTGCGGCGGATTGAGATTGGCGAAATAGGCCGGCTCGCCCGGGCGGTCTGACATCAGGGACATGGAAGCCACCTTACCGGAGAGGCAACCCGTGTTCAAAGTGCCACGATCCCGCATCAGGTCGCCTATGCGGGCAGCCTGGGGCCGTTTAGCGCCTTCCGCTCGTCCTCGAGTTCGGCCACGCTCTGGCGTTGTTGAGTTTCCTCGTCTTCGGTTCGCGATGACTGCCGTCAAGATCTACGTCATTTTCCTGCTGACCTATGGCGGCATGGCGGCCGGACGGCTGCCGTGGCTGCGGGTCGACCGAACCGGCATCGCGCTGCTGGGCCTGATCGCGCTGCTGGGGACCGAAGCGCTCAATCTCGACGAGGTCGGCGCGCGCATCGACATGCCGACGCTGGTCCTCTTGTTCGCGATCATGATCATTTCGGCCCAGTTCATCGCATCGGGCTTCTGTGACTCGGTCATCCAGCGCATCGGCCAGGCCCCGGGCAGCCCCGTGCGCATCCTGGGCCTGACGGTGGCCTGCTGCGGCGGGCTGTCGGCCTTCCTGGCCAACGACATGCTGGTCTATTGCATGACGCCGCTGCTGGTCGACGTGCTGCGCGCCCGCGGGCTCGATCCCCGACCCTACCTGATCGCCATGATCGCGGCCGACAATGCCGGCTCGGCCGCCACCATCATCGGCGCGCCGCAGACCATTCTGGTGGGCCAGCTCGGCAATCTGCATCTGCCCACATATCTGTGGGCCTGCGGCGTGCCCGCGATCATCAGCCTCGGCATCGTGTTCGGCGTGGTCGCGTTCCTGTGGCGCGGCAAACTGGAATTGCCAAGCGACGCCTTCGCCGAGCCGGTGCCGCCGCCGATGCCGATCCGGGCCCATGACAAGACCCAGACCAACAAAGGCATCGCCGCCGTCGTCTGCCTGTTGGCCCTGTTCCTGACCGACCTGCCGCGCGACGTGTTCGCGCTGTCGATCGCGGCGCTGCTGCTGCTCAATCGCAAATTCACCTCGACCGCGATGATCGCGGCGATCGACTGGCCGCTGCTGCTGCTGTTCGCCTGCCTGTTCGGCGTCACCGGCGCCTTGGGCAGCACGGCGCTGCCCGGCCTGCTGATCGACGGGCTGCAATCGGTTCATCTGCTGCCGGACAGCCTGATCATCCTGGCGCCCCTGACCCTGTTGCTGTCGAACACGATCGGCAACGTGCCGTCGGCGGTGCTGCTGCTGCAGGTCTGGCTCGATCCGCCGCCGGGCGCGCTCTATGGCCTGGCGCTCCTGTCCTCGCTCGCCGGCAACCTGCTGCTGATCGGCAGCCTGTCCAATCTGATCATCGTCGAGCGCGCGCTGGAGCGAGGCGTCAAGCTCAGGTCCAACGAATTCGCACGCGCCGGCATTCCGATCACGCTCGCCTCGATGGCGGTCGGCGTGTTCTGGCTCTATATCACCGGCATCATGCCCTGGTTGCCGGTGGCGGAAGCGGTGAATTGAGAATGAAGTCGGTCGAGATCAAACGCCTGAAGTCCAACAGCCCCGGCACGCACCGGCATGTGAAGATCCTGCGTTATGGCGACCCGGGTGCGACACCCAAGGCCTATCTGCAGGCCTCGCTCCATGCCGACGAACTGCCGGGCATGATCGCGGCCGTTCACCTGGCGGAATTGCTCGACGCCGCCGAGGCGGCGGGCCGGATCCGGGGCGAGATCGTGCTGGTGCCGGTCGCCAACCCGATCGGGCTTGCCCAGGTCATCGACGGTACGCATCTGGGCCGCTACGACCTGACTTCCGGCGAGAATTTCAACCGATCCTTCCCGGATCTGGCGGCGATCGCGGCCGATCGGCTCGCGGGCAAGCTCGGGCCCGACGCCGACCGGAACGTGCGGACCATCCGCGCCGCCCTGGTCGCGCTGCTGGACGAGCGGCAACCGGTGACCGAGCTGGCCAGCCTGCGCCAGATCCTGATGCGCGAAGCGATCGATGCGGACTACGTGCTCGACCTGCATTGCGACAATGATGCGCTGCTGCATCTCTATCTGGGCGAGGCGCGCTGGCCGGACGGCGCCGACCTGTCGGCCGATCTGGGCAGCGTCGCGACCCTGCTGGCGGCGGAGTCCGGCGGCACGCCGTTCGACGAGACCTTCAGCAATCTCTGGGCGGAGCTGCGGCGTCGTCTGGGCGGCAGCGCGCCGATCCCCGACGCCTGCCTGGCCGGCACGGTCGAGTTCCGCGGTCAGGGCGACGTGTCCGACGAACTGGGCGCCCAGGATGCGGCCGCCCTGCTGCGCTTTCTGCAGCGGCGCGGCCTGGTCGCGGGCGATCCCGGCCCCCTGCCGACGCCCCTGTGCGACGGCACGCCGCTGTCGGGGGTCGATGCACTGCGCGCGCCGGTCGGCGGCATGGTCGTCTACAAGGTGGCCCTGGGCGAGCGGGTCACCGCGGGCCAGATCGTGGCCCAGATCATCGATCCCCTGGCCGAGGATGCGGCATCCGTGCGCACCCCGGTCAGGACCATCGCCGACGGGCTGTTCTTCGCCCGCAAGATCGAACGGCTGGTCCGTCCGGGCCAGGCGATCGGGAAGGTCGCAGGCTCCACGCCGCTGCCGACCCGGACCGGCGCGCTGCTCGACCCCTGAGAGTCCCCCCGAGAGTTGGAACCACCGATGCCCAAGATCCACCTGCGCGACGCGGCGCCCGCGGACGTGCCGACCATCCTCGCACTCATCACGGAACTGGCGATCTTCGAACGCGCGCCCGACGCCGTGGTCGCGACCGAGGCCGACCTGCTGCGCGACGGGTTCGGGCCGGAGAAGCGCTTCGGCTGCCGCGTCGTCGAGCTGGACGGAAGGGTCGTGGGCTTCGCGCTCTGGTTCTTCAGCTATTCGACCTGGCTCGGCCGCGCCGGGATCTATCTGGAGGACCTCTATGTCGCCGAATCGGCGCGCGGCCACGGGCTCGGTCGCCGGCTGATCGTCGATATGGCGCAGGTCGCGGTCCGGCATGACGCCCAGCGGCTCGATCTGTCGGTGCTGGAATGGAACCCGGCGCGCGGCTTCTACGAAAAGCTGGGCATCGAGCATCGCCACGACTGGCGATCCTACCGCATCGACGGCGAGGCGCTGAAGCGGCTGGCGTCGGATTAGCAATTCCGGTCGCGCGCGCATCCGGGCGACATGGCAGGCTGGCTTTCGTGTCAAGGATCGGTCGAAAGCGATGCGGCAGAACACGGAGCGGGACTATCGGCGGCGCATTCTGAAGGTGATGGACCATCTGAGGGCCCATCTCGACGAGACGCTGTCGTTCGAGCGGCTGGCCGGGACCGCCTGCTTCTCGCCGTTCCATTTCCACCGGATCTATCGCGGCATGGTGGGCGAAACCGTGGCCGATACGGTGCGGCGCCTGCGCCTGCTGCGCGCCGCCACCGCGGTCGGCACGACCGATCGCGCCATCATCGATATCGCTGTCGAAGCGGGCTTCGACAGCGGACGCGGCTTCACCCGTGCCTTCGTCGCCCGTACCGGCATGACGCCGTCCGACTATCGACGGCAACACGCCCGGATCGACCACGACTTCAGACGGGGTGTGCCCATGGATGTGGAAATCAAAGAATTCCCGGCTCGCCGGGTGGTCGCGATGCGCAAGCTCGGCCCGTATACCGAGGTGCCTCGCGTTTGGGACGCGCTCTTGCTATGGATGCGGCAGCGGGAGCTGACCGGGCGGATCGAGGCCTGCATCGGCATACCGTATGACAATCCAGCCGAAGTGCCGATCGATCAAGTTCGATACGATGCCTGCTTCGGCCTGTCGGCGGGGCCGGAACCCGATCTGCTGGACGACGAGATGCACTGGCTCGATCTTCCGGGCGGCGCATATGCGGTCTATCGCCATGTCGGCCCCTATACGCTGATCGCCGAGGCCTTCAACCGGCTCTATGGGCTATGGCTGCCGCAGAGCGGTGTCACTTTGCGCGAAGCGCCCCCGTTGGAGATCTATCTGAACGACGCCCGCTCGACGCCGCCCGACCGGCTGGTGACGGAACTGGCGCTGCCGATCGAAGGCTAGAGCCTGATCCGATCAAACCGGCTCGGTTTGATCGGTGAATCAGTCTCTAAACATATGATTTGGAGTGCGATTCAGACATGAGGCCGAGTTGGCCTCATGTCATCGCACTCTAGCCGCCCGCCTCGGGCGGGGTCGCGGCCGAGAACAGGCTGGAGCCCTCGCCCGCCTCGCCGCGGCGGCGCTCCAGTTCCTGGGTGTAGCGCCTGAGCGCGTAGGCCTCGGTCAGATAGCCGATGATCTGCAGCCCGTTCGGGTCGTCGACCACCGGCAGGGTCTCGAGCCGGGCCTCGCTGAACCGCGCCAAAGCCTGGCGGACGCCGTCGCCCGGCAGCAGGAACGGCGCTTCATGGACGAGGCCCTTGGCGGTGAGCGTATCGGGGTCGCCCTCGATATCCGGTCCATGGACCTCGGCCAGATCGATCATGCCGGCGAGCTTGCCGCCGTCGGCCGCGAAGACCTGTTTGGTGCTGCCCAGCGGATAGGCGCGCCTGAGCGCCGCGATGGTGATCTCGACCGGCACGATCTTGGGATCGCCGCGCATCAGGCGGCCGACCTTGATCTCGTCGAACCAGCCGACATCCTCGGGACTGCGGATCTTCAAGCCCCGCAGATGGAAGCGCCAGGTCGCGAACGAATAGCCGAACCAGTGCCGGGTCGCGACCGAGGCCGCGACCACGCCGACCATGACGCCGACCGTCGCCGAGAAATCGCCCGTCGTCTCCAGCACGAGCAGGATCATCGCGGTCGGCGCGCCGACGATCGCGGCACCGACCGTGCCCATGCCGACCAGCGAATAGGCCAGCGGATCGAGCAGGGCCGACGGGATCAGCCGGTCGATCAGCATGGCGATCGCCCCGCCCATCAGACTGCCGATGAACAGGGCGGAGCTGAACAGGCCGCCGCGGAAGCCGGCGCCGATCGAGATGGCCGAGGCCGCGATCTTGGCCAGCACCAGCCCGATCATGAACGGCAGGGCTAGGGCCACATGCAGATCGAGCTCGATGCCGCCATGGCCGCTGCCCAGCACCTGAGGCCAGACCAGCGCCACCAGCCCGACCGGAATGGCGCCGATCGCGGGCCGGAGCCAGAGCGGAATCGCCCGGCGGCGGAACCAGCCCTCGGTCGCGGTCACGCCGCGCATGACGACGATGCCAAGCCCGGCCGACGCCAGCCCGAGCACCAGGAACGCCGCATAGTCCCAGCCGCCGATATGCACGCTGTGGCTGGCGGTGAAGACCGGATCGGCACCGAACACCCAGCGGGCGGTAAATGTGCCGGCCAGCGCCGCGATCGTCACCGGCGCCAGGCCCGACAGCGTGTAGCTGCCGAGAATCAGCTCGAAGGCGTAGAAGGCACCGGTCAGCGGCGCGTTGAACGCGGCGGCGATCGCGGCGGCGGCACCGCAACCGACCAGCATCCGCCGATCGTCGCGCCGGAGCTTCAGGAGGCTCGCCAGCCTGGAGCCGAGGCCGGAGCCGAACTGGGTATAGGCGGCCTCGAGCCCGACCGAGGCGCCGACGCCCGACGAGAGCACGCTCAACAGCGCCAGATTGAGGCTGTCGCGCAACGACATGCGGCCGCCATAGAGCGCGTTCGCCTCGATCGCGTCGACGATGTCGTGGGGGCGCCAGCGGCGGATCGCCCAGGCGACGCCGCCGATCACCAGGCCGCCCGCGATCGGCACGATCAGGACCAGCCGCCAGTCGCGGACCTCGCCGACGCTCAGATGCTCGTCGATCGGGATGCCGAAGGTCGCGGTATGGATCATGGTCACCGCCAGACGCAGCAGCACGACGCCCAAGGAGGCGAGCACGCCGACCAGAGCCGCGATGCCGAGGAAGGCCAGTTCGTCGTCGCGGAACGCGCTGTGCTGCAGCGCCCGCTGCAGCAAGCGCCAGCGCAGCCCGACCCAGCGCCGGCGCGTGGCGAAGAAGCCCGGTGAGGCCGTGGCGGGATCGTGCGGCATGGCCTAGCGCGAACGCGGGGCGAACTGGATGCACCGGCCAGCCCAGTCGGCGGCGGGCAGGCGCGCGTGCGCCGCGGCCGCCTCGTCGAGCAGCGGGCGCCGCTCCGGCGGGAACGGGCTGGTCCGGCGGGTCCTGAGATCGACATGGACCGCCATCAGTTCGATCGTGGCGGCGCGGCGGTTCTCGGTCGCATGGAACATCTCATGGCCGAAATGCAGGCGCTTGCCGTCGACGCCCAGCACGCGGCTTTCGATCCGCAGCGGCGCGCCGTCACCCACCTCGCCCTGATAGAGAATATGCGATTCGACCGCGAACAGCGAGAGGTCGGTCGATTGCCGGTAGTCGGCACCCACCCCGAGGGCGTCGAACAGCACGTCGGTCGCGTGATCGAACACGAGCACGTAGTAGGCGAGGTTCATGTGGCCGTTGTAGTCGAGCCACTCCGGACGAACGGCTTCGGTATGGACGGCGAAGGGGGTGGGGAAATCCATGGTGTGCGGGACTATACGCCGGATGCCCTTCCAGCCGGAATGGCAAGGATGGAAAATCGTTGGGCACGCGACACTTCGCCGGCGGTACGACGCAGGCGGTCCGGTTTGACAGCCGTGGCAAAGGTGGTCTAATGCAGCGCCCAAGAGAAGCGACGGCGGGTGCCCTAGGGACATCACCGCCAGGACGCCCCGGTACAAATCGACAGAGGAGATCACGTTAGGATGACCTACAAGGCCATGGCCGCAGCCTGTGCGCTCGCGGCGTTCGGATTCATGGGGGCGACGAGCCAGGCGCAAGCCGCAAAGACGCTGGTCTATTGCTCGGAAGGCTCGCCGGAAAACTTCAACCCGCAGATCAACACGACCGGCACGACGTTCGACGCCAACCTGCCCGTCTATGGCAAGCTGGTCGAATTCAAGCGCGGCACGACCGAGATCGAGCCGGGCCTGGCGGAGAAGTGGGACGTTTCGGCCGACGGCACGGTCTATACGTTCCATCTGAGGAAGGGCGTGAAGTTCCATTCCAACGCCCATTTCAAGCCGACGCGCGACTTCGACGCCGACGACGTGATCTTCTCGTTCGAGCGGCAGTCGAAGGACGACAACGCCTATCACAAGGTTTCGGGCGGCAGTTACGACTACTTCAACGACATGAGCTTCCCGAAGCTCCTGAAGTCGGTCGAGAAGGTCGATCCGCTGACGATCAAGATCACGCTGACCGGGCCGAATTCACCCTTCCTCGCCGACATGGCGATGGATTTCATGTCGATCCAGTCGAAGGAATATGCCGATGCGCTGCTGAAGCAGGGCAAGCCGGAGATGATCGATCAGGAACCGATCGGCACCGGTCCGTTCGAATTCGTGCAGTACGTCAAGGATTCGACGATCCGCTATAAGGCGTTCAAGGAATACTGGGGCACCAAGGCGAAGATCGACAACCTGGTGTTCTCGATCAACAAGGATCCGGCGGTCCGCCTGGCCAAGCTGCGCGCCAATGAATGCCAGGTCATCATCTCGCCGAATATCGCCGATCTGCCGTCGATCAAGGCCGACAAGACCCTGCAGCTGCAGGAGCAGCCGGGCCTGAACATCGGCTATCTGGCCTTCAACACCCAGAAAAAGCCGTTCGACAACAAGCTGGTCCGCATCGCCATCAACGAGGCGATCGACAAGAAGGCGATCCTGGAGGCGGTCTATCAGGGCGCCGGCCAGCCGGCCAAGAACCTGATCCCGCCGACGCTCTGGGCCTATAACAACGACATCCAGGACTTCAAGTACGACCCGGCCGACGCCAAGAAGAAGCTGGCGGAAGCGGGCTATCCCGACGGGTTCGAGACCGATCTGTGGGCCATGCCCGTGCAGCGCCCGTACAATCCGGACGCCAAGCGCATCGCCGAGTTGATGCAGGCGGATCTGTCCAAGGTCGGCGTCAAGGCGAGCGTCGTCAGCTACGAGTGGGGCGAGTACCGCAAGCGCGTCCAGCAGGGCGAGCATCAGGCGGCCGAACTCGGCTGGACCGGCGACAATGGCGATCCGGACAATTTCTTCGTCCCGCTGTCCAGCTGTGCGGCGGCCCGTCCGGGCGGCGGCAGCGCGTCGAAATGGTGCAACCAGCAGTTCGACGACCTGATCAACAAGGCCGCGACCATCACCGACCAGGCCGAGCGCAAGAAGCTCTACCTGCAGGCCCAGGTGATCATGCATGAGGAAGCGCCGTTTTTCCTCATCGCGCATTCGGTCGTGTTCATGCCGATGCGGTCCAACGTTTCGGGCTATGTCATGAGCCCGTTCGGCAAGCATCAGTTCGACCAGGTCGACCTGAAGTAGCCAGCCCAAGGACGGGGGCGGTCGGCGTGTAAGCGCTGCCCGCCCCCGTTTTTCTATCCCCAACGTCGAGTATCGGGACACCTTGCTCCAATTCATCCTCCGACGGGTCAGCCTGATCATTCCGACCTTCGTCGGCGTGACGTTGCTGACCTTCGCGCTGATCCGGCTGGTGCCGGGCGACCCGATCGAGGTGCGCTTCGGCGAGCGCGGCATCGCGCCCGAGCGGCTGGCGGAACTGCGCCACGAGGCGGGGCTGGATCAGCCGCTGTGGAAGCAGTTCCTGGACTATGAGGAGCAGGTCGCCTCGGGCGATCTCGGCACTTCGGTCGTGACCAAGCAGCCGGTCTGGACGGAATTCACCCAACTGTTCCCGGCGACGGTCGAGCTGTCGGTCTGCGCCATCGTCTTCGCGATCCTGATCGGATTGCCGCTGGGCGTCATCGCCGCGGTCAAGCGCGGCTCGCCGTTCGACTATGGGCTGATGGGCCTGTCGGTCACCGGCGCCTCGATGCCGATCCCCTGGTGGGGATTGATGATGATCCTGATCTTCTCGGTCGGGCTCGGCTGGACCCCCGTCTCGGGCCGGATCGCCGATGCCTTCTATGTCGAGCCCTGGACCGGCTTCATGCTGATCGACAGCTGGTTTTCCGACGATGACGGCGCCGTGCTGTCGGCGATCAGCCACCTGATCCTGCCGGCGATCGTGCTGGGCACCATCCCGCTGGCCACGGTCGCGCGCATGACGCGCTCCGCCATGCTGGAAGTGCTGAACGAGGATTACATCCGCACCGCGCGCGCCAAGGGCCTGGGGGCCGGCCGCGTCGTGCTGATCCACGCGCTCCGCAACGCGCTCATCCCGGTCGTCACCGTGATCGGCCTGCAGGTCGGCACCTTATTGGGTGGCGCCATCCTGACCGAGACGATCTTCTCCTGGCCCGGCGTCGGCCATTGGCTGGTCGAATCGGTCCAGCGGCGCGACTATCCGGTGCTGCAGGGCGGCGTGCTCCTGGTGGCCAGCCTGGTCATGCTGGTGAATTTCGGCGTCGATCTGACCTATGGCTTTCTCAATCCCAGGATCCGACGCTGATGGCGACGATCGACAGCGACGCAACCGCTCGCGCGGTGCGCCCACCGCCGGGCCGCCTGGCCGCCTTCTGGCGTTCCTTCGCCGAGAATCGCGGCGCCATCGTCGGTTTGGCGATCATGATCGTGCTGATCGTGGTCGCGGTCGGTGCCGACTATGTGGCGCCCCATTCGCCGATCGAGCAGTTCCGCACGTCGTTCCTGGCGCCGCCCGCCTGGGTCGAGGGCGGCAATTCCGATTTCCTGCTGGGCACCGACGATCTAGGCCGGGATATCCTGTCCCGGCTGATTCATGGCGCGCGCCTGTCGCTGATGATCGGCGCCATGGTCGTGACCCTGTCGCTCGCCGTCGGCACGCTCCTGGGCCTGTCGGCCGCCTTCGCCGGCGGCATCATCGATATCACGCTGATGCGGCTCATGGACGTGCTGCTGGTGTTCCCCAGCCTGGTGCTGGCCGTGGTCATCGTCGCGATCCTGGGCCATCCCAGCCTGATGAACGCCATGTTCGCCGTGTCGATCGTCACCCTGCCGCACTACACGCGCCTGGTCCGCGCGGCGGCGCTGTCGGAATTGGCGCGCGACTATGTGACGGCGACGCGCTGCGCCGGGGCCGGCACCTTGCGGCTGATGCTGATCACCGTGCTGCCGAACTGCGTGGCACCGCTGATCGTGCAGGCCACGCTCGGCTTTTCCAGCGCGATCCTGGACGAGGCCGCGCTCAGCTTCCTCGGATTGGGCGCTCAGCCGCCGACACCGGAATGGGGCACGATGCTGGCCGGTGCCCTGCAATATTACCAACGCGCCTGGTGGATGCTCACCTTCCCCGGCCTCGCCATTCTCATCACCGTCCTCGCCTTCAACCTGTTCGGCGACGGGTTGCGCGACGCCCTCGATCCGAAGCTGAAGCGCTGATGTCCGCCCTCGAAATCCGCAATCTCACCGTCGAATTCTCGACCTCGCGCGGGCTGTTCCGCGCGGTCGACCGCCTGGACATGACCCTCGATCCGGGCGAGATCCTGTGCGTGGTCGGCGAGTCCGGCTCGGGCAAGAGCGTATCGATGCTGGCGCTCATGGGCCTGATCGGCTACCCCGGCAAGGTCACCGCCGACGTCATGAAGTTCGACGGCATCGACCTGCTCGGCATCTCGCCGCGCGAGCGCCGCCGCCTAGTCGGTAAGGACATCGCCATGGTGTTCCAGGAGCCGATGTCGTCGCTCAATCCGTGCTTTCCGATCGGCTGGCAGATCGGCGAGGCGCTGACGACCCATGGCGTCGTGCCCAAGGCCAAAGTGCGCGACCGGGTGATCGAACTGTTGCACCAGGTCGGCATCCCGGCGCCCGAGACCCGGCTGAAGTCGTTCCCGCATCAATTGTCCGGCGGCATGAATCAGCGGGTGATGATCGCCATGGCGATCGCCTGCAATCCGCGCCTGCTGATCGCGGACGAGCCGACCACGGCACTGGACGTGACCATCCAGAAGCAGATCCTGGATCTGCTGGTCTCGCTCCAGCGCGAGCGCGGCATGGGACTGATCCTGATCACCCACGACATGGGTGTGGTCGCCGAAACCGCCAAACGGGTCCAGGTCATGTATGCCGGCCAGATGGTCGAGGAGCAATCGACCGAGCATCTGTTCGCCGCACCGCTGCACCCCTATACGGCGGCGCTGCTCGACGCCCTGCCGGAACGCGCGATCGGCAAGCGCCGCCTGCCGACCATTCCGGGCGTCGTGCCCGGCATCGACGACCGGCCGGACGGCTGCCTGTTCAATCCGCGCTGCAGGTTCCGGGTCGAGGCCTGCACGGTCTATCAGCCGGCGCTGGCCGGCGGTGCCGGCGTTCGCGCGCGCTGCCATTTTCCGCTCGATGCCGCCGGCCGTCCGACCAACGACCATCCGGGCGTGGAGGCAGCGCCATGACCGAGTTGCTGATGGAAGCGCGCGACGTCCGTCGCCACTATACGATCGGCGGCGGCCTGTTCGGCAAAAAGGCGCTGGTCAAGGCGGTCGACGGCGTGTCCTTCAGCCTGGCCGAAGGCAAGACCCTGGCCGTGGTCGGCGAATCCGGCTGCGGCAAGTCCACGCTCGCGCGGGTTGCGACCCTGCTGGAGACGCCGACCGAGGGCGAGCTGTGGATCGACGGCAAGGCGACCATGGGCGTCGGGGGTGCCGCACTCCGCCACCTGCGCCTGTCGGTCCAGATGGTGTTTCAGAACCCCTACGGCTCGCTCAATCCGCGCAAGACCGTCGGCTCGATCCTGGAAGAGCCATTGGCGATCAACAATCGCGGCAATGCCGCCGAGCGCCAGGAAGCGGCACGGGCGATGATGGCCAAGGTCGGCCTGCGCCAGGACCATTACGGCCGCTATCCGCATATGTTCTCGGGCGGCCAGCGCCAGCGTATCGCCATCGCCCGCGCGCTGATGCTGCGGCCGCGCGTGGTCGTGGCCGACGAGCCGGTCTCGGCGCTCGACGTCTCGATCCAGGCCCAGGTGCTGAACCTGATGATGGATCTGCAGGAGGAATTCCGGCTGGCCTATCTGTTCATCAGCCACGACCTGTCGGTCGTGCGCCACATCGCCGACGAGGTGATGGTGATGTATCTGGGCCGGCCGGTCGAACAGGGCCCGAAACCGACGATCTTCTCCCACCCGCGGCATCCCTATACCAAGATCCTGCTGGCGGCGACGCCCTCGGTCGACCCGGCCCATCGGCAGACCGCCGTCGCGGTCAAGGGCGAATTGCCCTCGCCGCTCAACCCGCCGAGCGGCTGCGCTTTCCACAAGCGCTGTCCCTTTGCGACCGAGCGTTGTGGCGCCGAGCGTCCGGAGCTTCGACCGATCGACGGGCATATCGTGGCGTGCCATCACGCGGAGGCGATCGGGTAGTTTCGCGCGCGAGAATTTTCGCCGCCGCACCGGGAATCGACTCACCCTTTCGTTGTCGCTATGGAATGATCGTGCGAATTGTCGGCACCGTGCCGAACTGTGTGTTTTTGGAAGGAATTGTCTGGAAATGCGTTTTTCCGTTCTCCTCGGGCTTATCGGGCTTGGTCTGGCCGGCTGCAATGGCGCCCCTGCAACGACCAGCGCGACCGATGTCGCGGCGCGCACCAACGCCCCGGACTCGACGGGCAGCCATATTCACGGCCGGGTCGGCAGCGCCAGCGCCCAGTCGGTGAACCCCGACGCGGTCTATGGCGCTTCGGGCGGCCTGTCGGGTGGCAGCAACGGCAATGGTCCCGTTCAGGGTCATTAGCGCGATGATATGAGGCCTGCCGACGAGCTTCGCTCGCGGCTGATCGGCCTCATATCTGAATCGCCCTACAATCAGATATTTAGAGACTGATTCACCGATCAAACCGGATCGGTTTGATCGGGGCAGGCTCCTAGACCGAGAAGTACTTCGCCTGGGGGTGGTGCAGCACGATGGCGCTGGTCGACTGCTCGGGGTCGAGCTGGTCCTCGTCGGTCAGCGTCAGGCCGATCTCCTGCGCCCGCAGCAGCTCCAGGATCACCTTCTGATCGCCGACATTCGGGCAGGCCGGATAGCCGAACGAGTAGCGTGAGCCGCGATAATGCTGGCTCAGCATGGCATCCAGATCGCGCGGCTCGTCGGCGGAGAAACCCAGTTCGGCGCGGATGCGCTTATGGACGTATTCCGCCATCGCCTCGGCCATCTCGACCGATAAACCGTGCAGATAGAGATAATCCTGGTAGCGATTCTCGGCGAACCATTCGCGGGCGACCGTCGAGGCCCGCTCGCCCATGGTCACGACCTGCAGACCGATCACATCGCGTTCGGGATCGGCGACGTCGCGGAAGAAGTCGGAGATGCACAAGCCACCGTCCTTGGCCTGGCGCGGGAAGTTGAAGCGCGAGATCTCGCGCTTGCCGTCTTCCTCGAACAGGATGACGTCGTTGCCCTCGGCCGCGCATTTCCAATAGCCGTAAGCCGCCTGCGGCACCAGGATGTCGTCCTTCTGCACGATATCCAGCATGCGCTGCAGCGTCGGGCGCAGTTCCTTGTGCGCCCAGGCTTTGAACTCGTCGAGCGTGCGTCCGTCTTTGCGGAAGCCCCATTGGAATTGATAGAGCATCCGCTCGTTCAGGAACGGCACCAGCGCCTTGACCGGCGCGCGGGCGATGACGCGCGGGCCCCAGAACGGTGGCACCGGCACCGGCTTGTCGCGATGCAGTTCGGCCCGGCGCAGGCGGATTTCCTCGACATCGACCGGACGCAGCGGCTTCGCCGGCTCGGCCGCCTGGCCCAGCTTGCGCCGGTCGTTGACCGGCCGTCCGACCCGCTTGGCCCTGAGCTCGGTCAGGTAATTGTCGAACTGGCCGTTGACGACCTTTTCCATCATCGCCAGCCCGTCGAACGCATCGCCGGCATAGGCGACCCGGCCGGAGCCGTAGGATTGGGCGCAATCCTCCTCGACATAGCGGCGGGTCAGCGCGGCACCGCCCAGCACCACCGGGACGTTGAGCCCCTGGCGCGTCATTTCTTCCAGATTCTCGCGCATGACCACGGTCGACTTGACCAGCAGGCCGGACATGCCGACGACATCGGCCTTGTGGTCGATCGCCGCCTGCAGGATCGACTGGATCGGCTGCTTGATGCCGAGATTGACGACCTTGTAGCCGTTGTTGGTCAGGATGATGTCGACCAGATTCTTGCCGATGTCGTGGACGTCGCCCTTGACCGTGGCGAGCACGATCGTCCCCTTCTCCTGACCTTCGACCTTTTCCATATGCGGCTCCAGGAAAGAGACCGCCGCCTTCATGGTCTCGGCCGATTGCAGCACGAACGGCAATTGCATCTTGCCGGCGCCGAACAGCTCGCCCACCACCTTCATGCCATCCAACAACAACGTGTTGATGATGTCGATCGGCGCATAAGTGCGCATAGCATCGGTCAGATCGACGTCGAGCCCGATCCGGTCGCCGTCGACGATCCGGAGCTTCAGTCGCTCCTCGACCGTCTCCGGCCGGCTCTTCTTCTCGGCCTTGACCGCGGTGCGGTTCTCGAACAGCGCGAGGAACGCCTGGAGCGGATCATAGCCCTCGCGGCGACGGTCGAAGATCAGATCCTCGGCGATGCGCACTTCCTCTTCCGGAATCTTGTGTAGCGGCATGATCTTGGAGACATGCACGATGGCGCCGGTCAGGCCGCGCTTCAGGGCATGGTCGAGATAGACCGAATTCAGCACATGGCGCGCCGCCGGGTTGAGGCCGAACGAGATGTTCGACAGGCCCAGGATGATCTGGCATTCCGGCAGCTCTTTGGCGATGCGCTCGATCGCGTCGAGCGTTTCCAGACCGAGCTTGCGATCGTCCTCGTTGCCGGTCGCGATCGTGAAGGTCAGCGGATCGAACATCAGATCGGCCGGCGGCAGCCCGTGCTTGACGCAGGCGAACTCGTAGAGCCGCTTGGCGATCCGGACCTTCTCGTCGGCATCCTTGGCCATGCCGACCTCGTCGATGGTGAGCGCGATGACGGCCGTGCCGAAGCGGCGGGCGAGTTCCATGCGCTTCTCGGCCGGGACCTCGCCATCCTCGAAATTGATCGAGTTCAGGATCGGCTTGCCGCCATAGAGCTTCAAGGCCGCCTCGAGCACCGGCAGTTCCGTCGAATCGATTACCAGCGGTGCCGAGACCGACCCGCGCATCCGGCTGACCACCTCGGTCATGTCGGCGATCTCGTTGCGGCCGACGAAGGCGGTGCAGACATCGAGCGTGTGGGAGCCCTCCTTGACCTGCTCGCGGCCGACCTCGACGCAGCCGTCCCAGTCGCCGGCATCCTGCAGCAGGCGGAATTTCTTCGAGCCGTTGGCATTGCACCGCTCGCCGATCGAGAGATACGCGTTCTCCTGGCGATAGGGCACCTGACCATAGAGCGAGGCCACGCCCGGAACCCAGAACGAGGTGCGCTTGACCGGGGCCGGACGATGCCTGTCGCCACCGACCCGGCGCAGCATCTGATCCAGCGCCTGGATATGCGGCACGTCGGTGCCGCAGCAGCCGCCGATCATGTTGATGCCGTCCTCGCGGATGAAGCGTTCCAGCCACTGGCTGAGCTCGCCCGGCGTCAGCGGATAGAACGCCTTGCCGTCGACCAGTTCGGGCAGGCCGGCATTGGGCAGCACCGAGATGTAGCCCGGCCAGTTTTCGCCGATCCATTTGACATGCTCGGCCATTTCCTGCGGACCGGTCGCGCAATTGAGGCCGATCAGCGGCACGTCGAGCGCGTTGATCACGGTCGCGGCCGCGGCAATATCGGCGCCGACCAGCAAGGTTCCCGTCGTCTCGATCGTCACCTGAACCAGGATCGGCGTGTCCTTGCCGGCCTTGAGGCGCGCGCGCTTGGCGCCATTGACCGCGGCCTTGATCTGCAGCGGGTCCTGGCAGGTTTCGATCAGGATCGCGTCGACCGACCCATCGATCAATCCGGCGGCCTGGATCGCGAGCCCGTCCTCCAGCGTCTGATAATCGACATGGCCCAGCGTCGGTAGGCGCGTGCCCGGCCCGACCGAGCCCAGCACGAAGCGCTCGCGCCCATCGGCGAAGCTATCGACCGCTTCCCGCGCCAGTTCGCCGGCGCGGCGGCTGAGATCGTAGGATTTATCCTGCAGGCCGAACTCGCCCAGCGTCAGCGGCGAGGAGCCGAACGAATTGGTCTCGACCATGTCGGCGCCGGCTTCGAGATAGCCGATATGGATCTGGCGCACCAGGTCCGGCCGGCTTTCGCACAGGATGTCGGTGCAATTCTCGTGACCGAGATAATCGCGATCGACGTCGAGTTCGGTCGCCTGGACGCGCGAGCCCATGCCGCCATCGCACAGCAGCAGGCGGTCGGACAACACGTCGAGAAAATGGGCCATCGGGATCGGTCCTAGAGTCTGATGCTATACGGCGAGGGCGGAAGCGGGCAGCGGTGCGCGAATGCCCAGCATATGGCAGATCGCGACCGGCAGTTCGGCCCGGTTCGAAGTGTAGAAATGAAAGTCGGCGACACCTTCGGCCTGGAGCTTGCGCACCAGATCGACCGCGACGGACGTCGCGACCATGCGGCGCGTCTCCGGGTCCTGGTCCAGCCCCTCGAAGGTCTGTGCCAGCCAGTTCGGCACCGTGGCGCCGCAGCCGGCGGAGAATCTGGCCATCTGGGCGAAGTTCGTGACCGGCATGATGCCCGGCACGACCGGCACGGTAATGCCTGCCTTGGCCGCCCGTTCCCGGAAACTCAGGAAGACCTCGGCATCGAAGAAATATTGGGTGATCGCCCGCGTGGCGCCGGCATCGATCTTGCGCTTCAGATTGTCGATATCGGCCGACGCGCTCGTCGCCTGCGGGTGGGTCTCGGGATAGGCGGCGACGGAAATTTCGAAATCGGCGATGCGCCGGATGCCGTCGACCAGATCCGCCGCATAGGCATAGCCCTGGGGATGCGGAACATAGGCGCCGGTATCGGCCGGCGCGTCGCCGCGCAGCGCCACCAGATGACGGATGCCCGTCGCCCAATAGTCGCGGACGATGTCGTCGATTTCGTCGCGGCTGGCGCCGACGCAGGTCAAATGCGCGGCCGGCTCCAGCGCGGTCTCGTGCCGGATGCGCCGTACCATCGAATGGGTACGCTCCCGCGTCGAGCCGCCGGCGCCATAGGTGACGGAGACGAAACGAGGCCCGAGCGGCGCCAGGCGCTCGATCACCTGCCACAGCTTCAGTTCCATTTCGGCCGTTTTGGGCGGGAAGAATTCGAATGAGACGCTGAGCGGCGCCGATGAGGATTTCGTCATGGATGGGCCTCTCCCAGAATTTTCTGCGGCGTCGTCGCCCCGTCGCCGAGCAGGGCCAGCCCGCCATCGTCGCCGCGTCGATCGGCCGACCAGATCGCCACGGTCAGCGGATCGCCGTTGAGATGGGTCGGCGCGCGCGGCGTCAATCCCGCTTTGATCGACCAGTCCCGCACCTCGTCATCGCCGAAGCCCAGGCGGCGATGCGCATGCTGCTCGCGCAGGGTTTCCAGCTGATGGGGCGCGAAATCGACGATGAGCAGCCGGCCGCCAGGCCGCAGCACGCGCGCCGCCTCGGCCACCGCCTCCGCCGGCCGTTCGGCGAAATGCAGCACCTGGTGCAGGATCACCAGATCGAACGAGGGCGTCGTGAACGGCAGCGCATACATTTCGCCCAGCCGCACGGTGCAATTGCGCAGCATGGCGCGTTCCAGATTGACCCGGGCGACGGCCAGCATGTCGCGGGAGCGATCGACGCCGACCGCCCGCTCGACCTGGCGGCCGAACAGTTCGAGCATCCGACCCGTTCCGGTTCCGATATCGAGCAGGTCGCGCACCGGCCGGCCGCCAAGGCAATCGGCGAGCGCCGCCTCGACATCCCGCTCGTCGACATGCAGGCTGCGGATGGCCCCCCATTGATGGGCATTCTGGGCGAAATACGCGCCGGCCGCGCGCGCCCGCTCGCGCTCGATCTCACCCAGGCGCGCGCGGTCGCGCAGGATGACCGGATCGTCGGTCGGCAGCAGCGAGGCCAGCCGCTCGGCCAATTTGCGCCCGCCAAGCCGCGCCAGCCGATAGAATACCCAGTTGCCCTCGCGAAACCGCTCCAGCAACCCACCCTCGCACAACAGCTTCAAATGACGCGACACGCGCGGCTGGCTTTGCCCGAGGATCGTCGTGAGTTCGGTCACCGTCAGTTCGTTTTCGGAGCAGAGAGCCAATAGCCTGAGCCGCGTCGGTTCTGCGACCGCCCTCAGCCCAGTCAGAAGCTCGTCCACGGCACACCCTGAAAGCTCATTTTGAACAGGTCTATATAAACATGTCCTTATGTCGATCCAAACAAAATGTGCGCGGAAAGCACGCCTTTCCGAAATTACATAGCTGAAACCGCCACTTCGGTGCTGTTTGGCACTGCAGCACGGATGGCAATTGATTGCCTATATGGTATCACCCATATGACTGCGGTGCTGTCGGATACCGCGCCAGTCGGCTGCGGGACGAGTAAGTACATCGCGTCGTTCCGGGTCTATCCGGGATCGGCAGGTCTGATCTTTTTTCTTCCCGAAATCCGAGAGCGAGCCTTCGATCATGGTTTCCCGCCGGCTATTTTCCGCCTCGTCGACCGCGCTGATGTTCAGCACAATATTGCTGGCTTCCTGTGCCGCGGCACCCCCGGGGCCGTCCGACGCGCAGGACGACACCAACGATCCGTATGAGAACATCAACCGCGTCGTGTTCGACGCGAACATGTCGATCGACAAGTATTTCTTCGAGCCGGTGGCGGAAGGCTATCGCTGGGCCGTTCCGACCCCGGTGCGGACCGGCATCAAGAACGTGCTGCGCAACCTCAAGAGCCCGCTGATCTTCGCGAACGATCTGCTCGAGGGCAATCCGGAGCGGGCCGGACAGACCTTCGGCCGTTTCCTGATGAACACGGTGCTGGGCGTGGGCGGCATCATGGATGTCGGCACCTCGGCCAAGATCCCCTATCACGATGCCGATTTCGGTATGACGCTCGCGGTCTGGGGCGTCGGCTCCGGCCCCTATCTGGTCCTGCCGCTGCTGAATTCGTCCAACCCGCGCGACGGCATCGCCTACGGCCTGGAAAGCTTTGCCGATCCGATCAGCATCGAGCTGAGCGCGCATGACATGAACGAAGGCAACTATGTGCGCTTCGGCGTTGGTCTGGTCAGCGCGCGTGCCGAACATATCGAGGATTTTGACGAGCTGAAGCGCAGCTCGCTCGATTTCTACGCCACCGTCCGCAGCCTTTATTGGCAAAGCCGGAACGCGGAAATCGAAGCGGCCAAATCGCCGAACAACCCGGCGCAGCCGCAGTCCGTGTCCTACAACCCGGAGCCCGCCCATCCGGCGGCCCCGACCGCTTCAGAGACCACCCAGGCGGCTCTGCCCGCCCACGGGACAGCGAAGGCTAATTGACGATGTGGAAGCTCCTCTCCCGCTCTCTCGCCATCGGCATGGTTATGCTGGCGGCACTTGCGGCCGTACCGGCCCGCGCCGCTGACGAACCGGCGGCCTTCATCCAGAACCTGGGCGACCGGGCGATCCAGATCCTGCAGAACAAGCAGCTGGGCCAGAAGGACCGCGAGGCCCAGTTCAGCAAGCTGTTCACCGAAGGCTTCGACGTTGCCGAGATCGGCAAGTTCGTGCTCGGCCGCTACTGGAACGTCGCGACCCCGGACCAGCAGCAGCAGTATATCAAGCTGTTCGGCACCTATGTGGTGGCCGTCTACGCCAACCGGTTCAGCCAGTATTCCGGCGAGAAGTTCACCGTCACCGCCAGCCAGCCGACGC
Source organism: Rhodospirillales bacterium (assembly GCA_028288725.1). GTDB lineage: Bacteria > Pseudomonadota > Alphaproteobacteria > ATCC43930 > CGMCC-115725 > Aliidongia. Next base: position 216,442 of record JAQGIC010000062.1, on the reverse strand, counting down.
CGGACGGTGCCTCGGTCCCCTCGCAGATCCTCCGCCCGAACGGCGGTCCGCCGATCAATATCGTCTGGAAGATCGCCAAGGAGAACGGCGGCTACAAGATCCGCGACGTCGTCGCCGAAAACCTGAGCATGGCCGTGACCCAGCGCGCCGAGTTCAGCTCGGTCGTCGAGCGTGGCGGCGGGGGTGCCGCCGGCGTCGATGCGCTCAACAACACGCTGAAGCAGAAGATCGCCGCCAACGGCGGTTGATCAGCCGCGACCACTTGGTCGTCGGCATAGCGACCAACTGGTCGTCGGAATAGCGACCACTTGGTCGTCGGCATAGCGACCAACTGGTCGTCGGAATAGCGACCAATCGGTCGTCGGCATAGCGACCAACTGGTCGTCGGAATAGCGCAGCTGATATCGAATGAGGCCGCCATTCCCGGGGAGTGGCGGCCTTTTCTTATGTGAAATAGCCGGGCAGGACGAAGGCCGCCTGGTGGATCTCCGGCGTGTAGTAGCGGGTCGCGAGCCCGGCCGCCCGATGGCGCGCCGTCAGCGTGGCCAGATCGCGCCGGCGCAGGCCGGCATCGTCGCTGGCCCAGCCGAACGCCATGGCGCCGCCGTAATAGGTCGGCACCGATGCTTGATAGCAGGTCGCATCGGCGAAGGCGGCCCCGAGGCGCGCCTGGACCAGCCGCAACTCCTCGGGCTGCAGGAACGGCACGCCCGACTGCGTGACCAGCACGCCGCCGGGGGCGAGCGCCCGCTTGCAGTCGGCATAGAATTCCGGGCTGAACAGCACGGCACCGGGCCCGGTCGGATCGGTACTGTCGACGATGATCACGTCGAAATCGCGCGCCGTGCGCATGAATTCGGCGCCGTCGCCGATCACGAGGCGGGTGCGCGCGTCGTCGAAGGCGTCGCCGCCGATGCTCGGCACATGCAGCCGCATGAGCCGGACAAACTCGCCGTCGATCTCGACCATGGTCACCTGGCTGACGCCATGCATCAGGCAGCGGCGCAGGATACCGCCGTCGCCGCCGCCCACGATCAGCACGCGGCGGGCCGTGCCATGGGCCAGGATCGGCACGTGGGCGAGCATCTCGTGATAGATGAATTCGTCCCGCTCGGTGACCTGCAGCGCCCCGTCGAGCGCCACGACGCGCCCGAAGATGGGATTGTCGAACACGATCACATCCTGCCAGGCGGTACGCCCCTGATGGACCAGTCGGGAGATGGCGAGACGCTGCGACACCCCGGTGTGCAACGTCTCGGTGAACCAAAGCGGGTCGTCGGCCATCGAACCGCTATTCTGCCGCGGCGGCGGCCGTGATCCCGATGCCGCGATGCAGCGTGCTGACCTCGACGCGGCCCGGCCGGAAGGCGGCCTTCAACACGGGAATGGCCAGCTGCGGCTGCGCATCGCCGCACATGAAGATGTCGATCGCGGCATAGGCCCGTTCGGGCCAGGAATGGATGCTGATGTGCGATTCGGCGAGAATCGCTACGCCCGTGATACCGCCATTGGGCGTGAAATGATGCAGATTGATCTGCAGCAGGGTCGCGCCGGCGGCCTCGACGGCCTCGCGCATCGCTTGCTCGACATGGTCGAGCTCGTCCAGCCGGGAGGCTTCGGACAGGTCGATGATGAGATGCGTGCCCGCGAAGAAGCGTTCCTCGCGCGGGAGTCTTGCTTGCCGCTGTTCAGCGGCGGCGTTGATCTGGGAGTTCATCATTCGATCTAGCTCCCCGCCGCGCTGGCGGCTCGGCCTAGGCCTTGCCCCTTCATCATGATCCTCATCCTTTTGTCAGCGGCCCCTGTCTCGGGGCGAAAGCGTCTGGACACGGCACCGATGAAGGTGCCGTGTCCGCGATAAAATCACCGGAAAAGCGTCGGAGACTAGCATAGTTCGGCCACGCAACGGGAGGTCCGTACCCGCCGTCCAGCCCCGGACCGGTCAGATGCAGTAGGTCCGCAGCGGCTCGAAGCCGTTGAAGCAGACGGCCGAATAGGTCGACGTATAGGCGCCGGTCGACAGGATCTCGATCTTATCGCCGATCTGCAGGCCCAGCGGCATCAGATATTCGGTCTTCTCGTACAGGATGTCGGCGCTGTCGCAGGTGGGTCCCGCCAGCACGATCGGGCCCGCGGCCCCGCCGTCATGGGGCGTGCGCAGCTTGTACTTGATCGCCTCGTCCATCGTCTCGGCCAGACCGCCGAACTTGCCGATATCGAGATAGACCCAGCGCTTCTCGTCGCCGATTTCCTTGGTCGAAATCAGCACGACTTCGCTCTGGATGATGCCGGCGTCGCCGACCATCGAGCGACCCGGCTCGATGATGATTTCCGGCAGATCATTGCCGAAATGCTTGGTGATCGCGGTCATGACCGTGTCGGCGTAGCGCTCGATCGGCTCGACGCCCGCCCGGTAATGCGCCGGGAAGCCGCCGCCCAGATTGACCATCTTCAGCGCGATGTCGCGTTCGGCCAGGACCGAGAACATCGCGGCCGCCCGGCCGACGGCCGAGTCCCACTGGCCGAGGTTGGTCTGCTGCGAGCCGACATGGAACGACACGCCATAGGGATCGAGGCCGAGTTCGCGCGCCTTGGACAGGAGCTCGACCGCCATTTCGGGCGAGCAGCCGAACTTCTTCGACAGCGGCCATTCGGCCCCCTCGCACTCGACCAGGATGCGGCAGAACACCTTGGAGCCCGGGGCCGCGACCGCGAGCTTCTCCAGCTCGGGCGCGCTGTCGAACGCGAACAGGCGCACGCCCTTCTCATAGGCAAACGCGATGTCGCGCTGCTTCTTGATGGTGTTGCCGAACGAGATCCGCTCCGGTGTCGCACCGGCCGCAAGGCACATCTCGATCTCGCCGCGGCTCGCCGTGTCGAAGTTCGAGCCCGCCGCGTTCAGCCGATCGAGGATCGGCGCCGCCGGGTTGGCCTTGACCGCGTAGAAAATGCGCGCAAGCGGCAGAACCGCATGCAGCGTCCGGTAGCTTTCCTCGACGATATCGAGATCGACGACCAGGCAAGGGGTCGGCGGTTGGGTGTCTTCGAGGAAGCGTTCAATCTTGGCGGTCATGGCAGTCGTTCCTTCATCGGCAGCGCCCCTGCTGAGTGCGCCACCGTCAAATCCATCGGGATCCCCGGGGTGTGGTGAAATTGGCTCGTCTTCAGGCCAAGGCGTTGGTGACCACCGGATTGCCGGTGTTCGTGCCTTGGTCATCCAAGTGGCCGGGTGTGGAGAGCAGCGGCTCGTCGCGAACCTCGGTCATGAGGGTGCGATCGAAGCCGTTGAACGCGGTGCGCAGGCAGGCGCCATAAGCTCCCAGCTGGCCCAGTTCGATCCAGTCGCCCGTCTTGACGTCGGACGGCAGGGTGAAGGGGCCTTGCATGAAGTCGGCGCTGTCGCAGGTCGGGCCGTAGAAGGCGAAGCCCGTCGTGCCGCCGTCGGCCGACAGGGGCGAGCCGTCGGCCTTGCGGGCGACGCGGGCCGGAAAGCGCCATTTCGGCACGCCGGCGTCCGACAGGCTGCCATAGACGCCGTCGTTGATGTAGAGCACGTCGCCGCGACGGGCCTCGACCTGGACGACCAGCGAGGCACCGGCCGCGACCAGCGCCCGACCGGGCTCGCACCACAGCCGCGTGCCGGGGGCCAGCTCGAGCTTGGCGAAGCCGCGCCGGATCGCCGCGAAATACAGCTCCAGCGCCGGCGGCGTGACGTCGGGATAGCTGACCGGGAAGCCGCCGCCGACATCGATGCCGTCGATCGCGACACCGGCCTCGGCGATCACCCGACCGGCGAGGTCGAGCGCGCGCTCGTAGACGGCCGGCTCCATGCATTGCGAGCCGACATGGAAGCAGACGCCCAGCACCTTGGCCGCGGCACGCGCCTGGCGCAGCAGGGCGGGCATCTCGGCCGCATCGGCGCCGAACTTGCCCGACAGGTCATAGACCGTCTGGCCCTTGGGCATAGCCAAGCGAACATAGATCCCCAGATCGTCCGCGCCATCTGTGGCGGCCACGACCTTCTCGATCTCCTCGGCCGAGTCGACCGAGAAATCGCGCACGCCGAATTCCGCATATGCCTGACGGATCGCCGCCGGCATCTTGATCGGGTGCATGTAATGGATCTTGGCGTCGACGAACAGGCTGCGCACCGTGCGGATTTCCTGCAGCGAAGCGCAGTCGAAATGCCGGACGCCGCCGCGCCACAGCGCGCGCAGCACCGTCGGCTCCGGGTTGCACTTCACGGCATAGAGCACATCGCCCGGGAAGGTCTGGACGAAGGTTTCGGCCGTCCGGCGCAGGGTGCGCGGACGGATGGCGATCATCGGCTCCGCCGGACGCAGCTCTTCGACGAGTGCGTCGACCGACGACAGCGGGATGGGGGCAATGACGGGACGGCGAAGCGGGCCGACCGCGACGCGGGAGCGAACCTTGAGCATGTAGACGCACCCCTCTTAGCGCCCGAATACTTCATCGGACGAAAGGAAGTGGAAAACCCACCACTGACCAAACGGTCAGAGGCCGTGATTTATTCTGCGGTTTTTTTGTGAAACCGCCTCAGCACGAACTTCGACTACTGTCGGCCAGAATGCCGTCCAGTAGCGTTTCGTTCCGTCGAGCGGACCAGGACCAAACGGCCCTGCCATAGTTAGCAAACATACCGACTTCCCTCTCGGGACCGGTCCACTAGACCGGTTCTGCCAAAAAGGACGCGTTACGTCGTTGCATAACCACGAAGGGCCATAGGCACGTGCGAGTGCGTCAAACAAGGGTGTAAATACGCCATCGACGCTGCGATGCAAGTGAAATTCGTAGGCTCGAATATGTTTTTCGCGCATGGCTGCGCCGATGCGGCTTTTCTGGAATTTGGCTGGGTTTTTTTATGGTTTTTTGGTGGTCTTGGCGCGGGATTCGCAATGGCTTTTTAAGCCTTTGCCAGCCGGCGTTTAAGCCGATGCGAGCCGGCTCGCCGTCGCCAGGAAAACCGCCACATCCGCATCCGCCGTATTCCACGCGGTGACCAGCCGGACGCAGGTGCTGGCGGCGCCCTCCCAGCGGTGGAATTGCGCCCCCGCCTCGAACAGTCCGGCTATCATGGCTTCCGGCAGTTCGACGAACAATTCGTTGGCTTCGACCGGATGGCGCAGCCGCACGCCGGGCAAGGCCGTCAGGCCTTCGGCCAGGCGTGCGGCTGCCGCATTGGCATGGCGCGCGTTGCGCAGCCACAGGCCGTCGGTGACATAGGCATCGAGCTGGGCGGACAGAAACCGCATCTTGGAAAACAGATGCCCCGCACGCTTACGGCGGAACGGCAGCTCCCGTGCGCGCGCCGGATCGAAGAACACGATCGCCTCGGCGCCGAGTGCGCCGTTCTTGGTGGCGCCGAACGACAGCACGTCGACGCCGGCCCGCCAGGTCAGCTCGGCCGGGCTCGCGTCCAGATGCACCAGCGCGTTGGCGAATCGGGCGCCATCCATATGAACGGCCAGGCCGTGGCGATGGGCCAGCGTCGCGATCTCCGCGATTTCCGCCGGCCGGTAGACCGTGCCGCATTCGGTCGCCTGGGTCAGGCTGATCGCCGCCGGCTGGGCATGATGGACATTGCCGAGATCGCCCGGCAGCAAGCCCGCGAGATCGGCGGCCGCGAGCTTGCCATCCGCGCCGGCGACCGGTACCAGCTTGGCTCCGCCCGTATAGAATTCGGGCGCGTTCGCCTCGTCGCAGGCGATATGGGCCTGCGGATGACACAGCACGGCACCCCAGGGCGGCGTCACCGCGGCCAGCGCCAGCGCATTGGCCGCCGTTCCTGTCGCGACCGGAAAGACCGCGACCTCATGCTCGAACAGATCGGCGAGCTTCGCCTCCAGCCGGGCCGTGATCGGATCGGCGCCGTAGGAGCCGACCGCGCCGTCATTGGCGGCAGCCAAGGCGGCGAGGATTTCCGGCGAGATGCCGGCCGTGTTGTCGCTGGCGAAATTCATGGAGAAAAGCCTCAGGGTGCCGGATGCAGGGCGATGGTGAGGGTGACTTTACCGGTCGCGGGATCGAGCAGCATCAGGCTTTCCCGCCCATCGGGCGTGACCAGATGCAGCACCAGCCGCCCTTCGGCGCCGGTCACTTCCTTGAGCGTGGCGCCCGCCGGCAGGGCCAGGTCGATGCTCGCGGCGGCCGCGGGCGGCCCGCCCGGCGTCAGCGGCGCGCTGACCGCGGCGGGCGCATCGGCGGGCTTCGCGGCCGTCATGCGGCGGAAGATCGTCACGATGATCGTCACGAGCATCGCGACGATCATGATGCCCATGATAATGACAGCGGCCTTGAGCCAACGCATGAGTTCGGTCCACCTTGATCCGTATGACTGAAACTTCCGCGCCCGACCTATCGGGCGATCGATCGCTCGACTTGTCGATCGACATCACCATAGAGACCGGAGATGCCGGGCAGCGGGTCGATCGTCTGCTGGCGGAGCGGCTGGCCGACCTGTCCCGGTCGCGCCTCAAGGCGCTGATCGAGGACGGTCGGCTGACGGTCGACGGCGCGACCATAACGAACCCGTCCATGAGGGTCAAACCGGGCCAGCGCCTGCGGCTCGATCCGCCGCCGCCGGTCGACGACCGGCCCCTGCCCCAGGCGATGGATCTCACCATCGTCTATGAGGATACGGACCTGCTGGTGCTCGACAAGCCGGTGGGACTGGTCGTCCATCCGGCCGCCGGCAATCAGGACCATACCCTGGTCAACGCGCTGCTCGCCCATTGCGGCGACAGCCTGACCGGCATCGGCGGGGTCAGGCGGCCGGGTATCGTCCATCGGCTGGACAAGGACACCAGCGGCCTGATGGTCGTCGCCAAGAGCGAACGCGCCCATGTCATCCTATCGGCCGCCTTTGCCGACCGGACCATCGAGCGCGCCTATTGGGCCGTGGTCTGGGGCATGCCGAACCCGCGCGAGGGCGAGATCGACGGACCGATCGGCCGCAGTTCGTCCAACCGCAAGAAGATGGCGGTCGTGGCGGGGGGCAAGCCCGCGCTCACACGCTATAAGGTAGTCCGCCCGCTGGGCCTGGGCGCCGCCCTGGTCGAATGCCGGCTCGCGACGGGACGAACCCATCAGATCCGCGTTCACATGACCGAGATCGGCCATCCGCTGATCGGCGATCAGACCTATGGCCGCGTGCGGTCCGGACGGCTCAAGGACTTGACCCCGGCCGCCGCCGCCGCGGCAACCCTGTTCCCCCGTCAGGCGTTGCATGCCTGGTTGCTGGGCTTCGACCACCCCACCACCGGCGAACATTTGAGTTTCAAGAGCCCGCTCCCCGCAGATCTCGCAGGGCTGGTAGCAATTCTGGAATGATTCAAAACTGGACAGTTTCCATGACGCGTCCTAGAGTTTTCGACATTCGGGCTTAAACGACGGGGGAATCCGACCACTGATTTCGGTGGCAGGGAGGCGCGTCCGCCCGAGATATGGAGTGACGAGATGGCTGGTGGCAATCTTCCGAGCCTCAGCGCCGACGGCAACCTGTCGCGGTATCTGCAAGAAATTCGCAAGTTCCCGATGCTGGAACCCGAGCAGGAATTCATGCTGGCCAAGCGTTGGCAGGAGCATGAAGACCCGGCCGCGGCCCAGACCCTGGTGACAAGCCATCTGCGCCTCGTGGCCAAGATAGCGATGGGCTATCGCGGCTACGGGCTGCCGCTGTCCGAGCTGGTTTCCGAAGGCAATGTCGGCATGATGCAGGCGGTCAAGCGGTTCGACCCGGACCGCGGCTTCCGCCTGGCGACCTATGCCATGTGGTGGATCCGCGCCGCGATCCAGGAATATATCCTGCATTCCTGGTCGCTGGTGAAAATGGGCACGACGGCGGCGCAGAAGAAGCTGTTCTTTAACCTGCGCAAGCTCAAGGGCCAGCTCCAGGCGATCGAGGACGGCGACCTGCCGCCGGAGATCGTCACGACGATCGCGACCAAGCTGGAAGTGCCCGAGAGCGACGTGGTCAACATGAACCGGCGCTTGGCCAGCCCCGATCATTCGCTGAACGCCCCGCTGCGCGCGGATGGCGAGGGCGAATGGCAGGATTGGCTGGTCGATCAGGAAGAGAGCCAGGAAGCCAAGCTGGGCGATCGCCAGGAGCTGGGCCTGCGCCGCGACCTGCTGCAGAACGCCATGAAGACGCTCAACGACCGCGAGCGGCACATTCTGACCGAACGGCGCCTGCGCGACGAGCCGGTGACGCTCGAGGATCTCTCGCGCAAATACAACATCTCGCGTGAGCGCGTCCGTCAGATCGAGGTGCGGGCTTTCGAAAAGCTGCAGAAATCGATCAAATCGGCCGCGATGGGCCAGCGGCTCCTGAGCGCCAACTGAAGATCGGGCCCGGCCGGCCCCAAGGCCGGGCCCTATTTTTCGACATCTTCGCCCCACTCGTCCTTAAGCGCCTTCTGGCGGTCGAGCGCGGCGTCGCGCAGCCGTTCGATCCGACGTTCCACCACGGTGGTGATCACGGCCGGGGCCAGGTAATACAGCATCCAGCCGAATGCCGCGGCGCCATAGAGCGCCACCCAGGTGGCGCTGCCCGACATGAAGCTGAAAACCTGATCAAGCGAGTTATGCTCGTGCCAGAGCTTGATCGCGAAGGGCAGCGAACTGGCGAGATTGAGCGGCGCCACCGTCCGGATCAGGGATTGGCCCGGCGTGTTGTCGACCAGCCAGGCCAGCATGGTCGGCACCAGCGCGAAAAACAGCAGCATGCAGACCGGCCGCTCGAACAGGGCCAGCACCAGCATGACGATGATCGCCAGAATCAACGTGGCGTTCTTGCCGCTTTTCGCGGCAATGGGCGCCGCCGGCCGCTGCCTCTGGGCGGCGGCCGCGGCAGCCTTGTCCTTGGCACCCTGGCCGGCCTTGCCCGCGCCGGCGCGCGAGGTGGGTGGGCGGGCCATCTAAAGCACGCCCATGGCGAACAGGGTGACCCCGATGATCGCGCTGGAAATCAGGCTTGCGATCTTCACCGCGACCGAATGACCGGCCAACTTGGCCGTCGACATCAATTCACCGGTCTGCTGCGTCGCCTTTTCCACCTGCTTGATCGTCTGCTGGTATTCGAGCCGCGCCTTCTGGAATCGTTGAGCGTCCTTGCGCTGCTCATCGGCGCTATCGAGATAGTCCGCCAGCTTGCGCAGGCTGTTTTCCTTGAGGATCGCCGTCAGGCCGGTCTGCATCCGCGCGCGCGTGTAGCGGCTGCGGAACCGTTCGATCACCGGCTTCGCCTGCTGGCCGAACAATTGGATCAGCGACGGCACCATCGGCGGCCCATAGGTCTCCTGCAGATAGGCCAGCAGCTGCAGCGTACCCAGCACGCGCGTCGCCGGATCCGCGTGGATCAGCGTATAGAGCAGCCCGTCATCGACATTGTTTTCATAGACCCCGATGAAGGCCGCGATATGGCGATCGATCGGCGACACGTCGATCGTCTTGGCCTGCACCGCGAATTCGATCGCGGGCAGCATATCCCTCATCTGCTCGACATAGCGGGCTTCGATGAAGGGCGACAGACAGTGCAGGCCCGGCATCATCTCGTAGGCGACGCGCTCGATGCCGTAGCCCGGGCGCTTGTCGTCGAGATAGCGCAGCATCTTGTCGAAGAAGCGGATCGTCGCCTGATCCTCGCCCTTGGCCGACCCCTGGCGCAGACTCCAGAATTGCGGCAGGCGCGCGCTCAGAATCTCCGACGGCAGCATCAGATCGCCGCCGGTCAGCATGGTAACGGCCAGCAGCGCGCCAATGCCGTCCACGGCGGTGGCCGCGTCGCGGAAGCGGATCGGCGCCGGCGGATCGAGCGCCATCAGCACGCGGCTGACCAGCTGGGCGGTCTGACCGGACGTCCCGGCCGCCGATTCGCTGCGGGTGGAAAAGGCGGTGTTGATCGCCTCGACCACCTGCTTGTCGCCGAGCGTCCGGGTAATCCAGGTCTCGAAATTCGGGCCGCGCAGGATGCGGCCGGCCACCTCGGGCTCCTGCATGTCGAGCATCAGCGCCAGATGCCGCGCCGTTTCGCATTCCTCGCCGTCGATCTCGAAGCCGCGCGGCGCCCGGATCGCCGGGGCCGGCTGCTTCAGCGTCATGCGGCGGCCGTCGAGCCACATCTGGATGTCGCCCAGACGCCAGCGGGCCTGCGGGTCGTCGACCAGCAAGCCGCGCAGCAGTTCGCTGAGGCCGGTGGGCACCCGCTGTTCGCTGACCAGCGCGTAGAACGAGCCGCGCTTGATCTTGTCCTCGACGATCTTCTCTTCGGTCTGTCCGGCGCAGGGCAGCTTGCCGAACAGCAGATGCAGCACCAGCACGCCGAGCGCATAGAGATCCTGCGCCGTCGTGCCGGACCCCCGCGTATGGGACTGGGCCAGGCCGCCCTCGATCGTCTCGTAGACGACCGACTGATACAGACCCGGCGGCGCGGTCACGCAGTCGCCGAGCATGGCGATCCGCCGGTTGGCGTCGCGGAAGAAGATATTGCCCGGCCGGATGCCGCGATGCGGCAGCATCTCGCGGTCGAGATCGAGCAGGGTCTGCACGAGCGGGGCGACGACATGGGCGACCAGCGCCTCCTCGCCCCAGGGCGTGATGGCATTGTCGGTCGGTCCGGCCAGCCGGTCGCCGAGCGGCTGTTCGAACACCATGGCGAACATGCGCCGATTGGCCGGCGCCCAATCGACCGCGCCGACCTCGACCGGCGTCAGCACGCCATAGCTCTTCAGCATCTGCAGTTTCCGCACCGCCTCCAGCCGAGGCGGCATCTTCGGATCGCAGATCAGGGCGAAATGGCGGGTGCCGGGGGTCTTGATATCTTCGGCGACAAAGGCCGGTGCGGCAGGCGAGCGCAAACCGGGCAACGGTTTGTCATAATGGATGTCGAAACGATCCTTCAGTCGCACCGTCGCCCCAGACGTTGTCGACATACTGGGGTTCGCTTGCGGCTGGACCGACATCCGCGCCTTTCGCTTTCAAATGTGCGGCCGAAGGCCGCGCTTCGGTATGATCATACCGGCTTCGCTCATGAGCGCGCAATCATCAGCACAGTGCCGCCAAGGTTTATATTTGATCCTCGCCGCCACCCACTTGCGGGCCCCAGTCCGCGCGCAGCTTGCTCTGAAGTGCCTTAAGTTTTTCTTTCCGCCCGTCGAGCGAGCGCTGAAGCACGAAAGTCATGACCTGAGGCATGCCCATGAACACCAGCCAGCCGGCCCCGGCCGACAGATAGATCACGAGCCAGACATAGACGTTGGTCAGCAGATGCACCACCGTCGGCATCTGATCGTGCCCGGTCCAAAGCTCCAGCAGATAGGGCATAAGCCCGGCCAGATTGAGCGGGGCGATGGTGAAGGCCAGCATCGGCCGCTTACCCCGGTCGACCACATAGGCGACGATGCTGGGCACCATGCCGAATACCATCAGCACGCAGGTGGGTGCCGCGAACACTGCCAGAGCGATGACACCCACGCCCAGCAGGAACAGCTGAAACCCGCCGCCCTTCTTGGACGGCGGTCGCATCGCCCGACGCGCGACCGCGCGGCGCGCCTGGGCGTCGAGCGGCACGGACTGGGGGGGGATCGCCGGGATCGCGGGGAGTTTCGCCATGGTCGCCGCTATAGATAGCCGAAATGATAGAGGCTCATCGCGATCGCGATGCCGCCGACGACGGTCGAGACCGCCGCCGCGATCAAGGCGCCCATATCCTTCGAACCCTCGCCGATCTGCCCTCGTTCGAACTCGATCTTTTCGAGGCCGGCTTCGGCCCGGGAATATTGGTGCCCGGCCTGCGCATAGCGCTGGGCATCGGCCTGGCGCTCGGACAGATCATCCAGAAGATGCACCAGGCGGGTCAGGCTGCCCTCGGCGATCACCGCCGCGAGCTGGCCTTCCAGCCGCGCGCGCGTCTGGCGGCTGCGATAGCGCTCGATGACCGGCTTCGCCTGTTTGCCCAGCAGCTGGGCCAGCGCCGGCAGGGTCGCCGGGCCGCACTGGGCCTGGATGAGCGCCAGCAGATAGATCTGTCCCAGCAAACGCGTGGCCGGGTCCGCCTCCCCCAGCGCGCTCAGCACCTGATCGTCGAGCGTCTTCGACCGGTTGGCGGCGAAGGCCGCGATATGCCGATCGACCACCATGCTGTCGACCATCCCCCCGGCGACCGCGCGCTCGAGCGCCGGCAGCAGGTCGTTCAACTGGTCGACGTAGTCCCGCTCGATCAGCGGCGACAAGCAATGCAACAGGGGGTTGGCGTCATAGACCAGCCGTTCGATGCCGAGGCCGGGGCGATGATCCTCGAGCAGGCGGCGCAACCGGTCGAATTCGATCAGCAGAACGGGATGGTCGATCTTCTGCAGCGGCTGGGACCGGAACCAGAATTGCGGCAACCGCCCCAGCAGGATTTCGGCCAGCGGCCGCAGATCGCCGCGCTGGGCCATGACGACGGCGAGCGCGCAGCCGAGCCCTTCGGGCTGCACGGCCAGGCCGCGATAGCGGATCGGCGCGGTCGGATCGAGCGCCATTGCCACCCGCGCGAGCAGCCGGGCATCGTGGACGCCGGCCGCGCCGTTGGTATCGTCGACATCGGCCACGGCGATCGCGAAATTGTCGCTGCTCAGCTTGTGCCCGAGCGTACGCTGCAGCCAGACTTCGAGCGTATGGCCGCGAAGGATGTGGATCGACTGCTCGCCCATGCGGACGAGCGCGCGGGCGGCGCTGCGGGCCGTGAAGACCTGCTCGCCGTTCAGCTCGATCGGGCGCGAGGCGCGCGGCGGGCTGGGGGGCGACTTGGGCGCCATGCGACGCCCCTGCAGCCAGAGATCGATCTCGCGAATGCCCCAGCGTTCGGCCGGGTCGTCGACCAGCAGGCCGCGCAGCAGTTCATACAGGATGGTCGGAATGCGATGTTCGCCGCACAGCGCCGCGTAGGACCCGCGCCGGATCTTTTCCTCGATCAGCGCGTCGCCCTTCAGGCCGCCGCCGGGCGACCGGCCGATCAGCAGATGGAGCGCCGTGACGCCCAGGGCATAGAGATCGTCCGACACGGTGCCGACGCCGCGCCCCGTCGGCATCGCCATGGCGTTCTCGATCGTTTCGTAGGCGACCGGCTGATCGAAGGCGGTCGGCGCGGTAAAGCAGTCGCCCAGCATCGCGTGCCGGCGGGCTGCATCCCGGAACAGGATATTCGACGGCCGGATCGATCGATGGGTGGTGTTTTCGGTCGAGAGCGCCTTGAGGCCCGGAAAGACCGGTTCGATCAGCCGACGGATGATCTCATCGTCCGACCAGGGCGTGATCACCTGGTCGTTGCCGGCGACCAGGCGGCCGCCGGCCGGCCGCTCGCAGATCAATGCCAGGCATCGGCGATTGTCCTGCACCCCATCGACCGGGCCGAAATCGATCGGCGTCAGGATCGCCTCGTGCTTCATCATGCGCAGAATGCCGAGTTCCTGCCCGCGCGGCGGCAGGGTCGGATCGGCGATGAGCGCGAAGAAATTGCCACCGACCGAACGCGTGTCTTCGACATCGAACGCCTGGGCGGTGGGCGAGCGCAGGTCGGCGAGCGGTACATCGTATAGGATCTCGAAACGATCGTGCAGCCGCACGCTCGTCGCTTTCATCCCTGGTGACGCCACGGGCTTCGCCATCGACCCCGATCCGGTAAAAGTCCATCGGCGAACCGGTCCGGCGGGCTGCCATCGCCCGCCGGACCGGTTCGCCGGAACCCTAGTATAACCGGGAGATCATTCCGTAAAAGGTTAACGGAATGATTTGCAACCCGCTTCGGATCAATCCGCGAAAGGATCGTGCACCAGGACGGTGTCATCGCGCTCCGGACTGGTCGAGAACAGCGCGACCGGCGCCTCGATCAGCTCTTCCACGCGGCGGATATACTTGATCGCGGTCGCCGGCAGATCGGCCCAGGAGCGCGCGCCCCGGGTCGATTCCTGCCAGCCTTCGCAGGTCTCGTAGATCGGCTCGACCAATGCATCGGCCAAGAGGCCCGACGGCAGATGGTCGTAGGTCCGGCCCTTGTACTTGTAGCCGACGCAGATCTTGATCTCTTTCATGCCGTCCAGCACGTCGAGTTTGGTCAGCGCGATGCCGTGGATGCCGCCGACCTTGCACGCCTGGCGGACCATGACCGCATCGAACCAGCCGCACCGGCGCTTGCGCCCCGTGACCGTGCCGAATTCGGCGCCGCGCTGGCCCAGGAGCTCGCCGGTCTCGTCCGTGAGTTCGGTCGGGAACGGGCCGGATCCCACGCGCGTCGTATAGGCCTTGGCGATGCCCAGCACATAGCCGATGGCGCTGGGACCGATGCCCGAACCGGCGGCGGCCTGACCGGCGAGCGTGTTGGACGAGGTCACGAACGGATAGGTGCCGTGATCGACGTCGAGCATGACGGCCTGGGCGCCCTCGAACAGGATGCGCTTGCCGGCGCGCTTCGCCTCGTCCAGCACCTTCCAGACCGAGCAGGCGTAGGGCAGGATCTTGGGCGCGATCTCGAGCAGGCTGGCGATCAGCGCCTCGCGGTCGACCGGCGCCTCGCCCAGGCCCTTCAGCAGCGCATTGTGATGCAGCAGCAGGCTGTCGACCTTCTCGCCCAGCGTCTCGGGTTCGGCCAGATCGCACACGCGGATCGCGCGGCGGCCGACCTTGTCCTCGTAGGCCGGACCGATGCCGCGGCCGGTCGTGCCGATCTTCTTCTCGCCCCGTGCCTCTTCGCGCAGCCGGTCGAGCACGCCATGGAGCGGCAGGATCAGGGTGGCGTTCTCAGCGAGCCGCAGGCTTTCCGGCGTGATCGACACGCCCTTTTCCCGAATGGTCGCGATTTCCTTCACGAGATGCCAGGGATCGACGACGACACCGTTGCCGATGATCGACAGCTTGCCGGGCCGAACCACGCCGGACGGCAGCAGGCTCAGCTTATAGACGGTCTCGCCGATGACCAGCGTGTGGCCCGCATTGTGACCGCCCTGAAAACGAACCACGATCTCGGCGCGGCTCGACAACCAGTCGACGATCTTCCCCTTGCCCTCGTCGCCCCACTGGGCGCCGATGACGGCGACATTGGCCATGGGTCTTGCCCCTCTGTCACGGATTAACGAGGGGAGCTACCACTCTTCCGAGGCCGACGGCAAGCACCGACAATGCAGACCTGTTGTCCGGGCTCGCCGGATCAGACTTCCGTCGGCTTCCCGTCGATCAGCACATGGCTGCAGGCGAGACGACCCGCCTCGGCCACATCGTCGGCGACCGGCTCCAAGCCGGCGACCGTGATCCAGCCGGCGGCACGCAGCTCGACGCCGGTCGCATGGTCCGTGCCATGGGGCAACAGCACGCGCGGCGGCTGCGGGCCGAACTTGAGCGCGCGCAGCACCGTGTCGGAATAGAGCGTGAAGCCGGTCGACGGCTGCGGCTCGGGGGCGGCGCGCTTGGCATAGCCGTCCTCGGTCTGATGGCCGCCCGCGACATAGCGCCCGCCCCGACCCAACTCGCCCCGGATGTTGCGGGCGAAGATCGTGAAGCTGACGCCGGTATGATATTCGAAGCCGCGATTTTCGACCGGATCGATGGTCAGCATCAGATCGGGCGCCCGCTCGCGGATCAGGCGGACGATCTCGGTCAAGGCCGCGACCTGGGCCTGGGCGCCGTCCGGCAGGGCGATCGCCTTGATCGCCGCCAGCGTCCGGTCGGCCGGCCCGGCCGCGGCCATCAGGCCACCCAGCATTTCGGCGGAGGGACCGCCGATCGCGGCGATCGAGGCCGCGTCCTTGCGGTCGAGGGCCGCCCGCAACTGCTCGGCGGCACGGCCTTCGACGCCCAGCGCCTGCAGGATGACCGGGACCAGCACGGGCAATGTGAGATCGACCGACAGGCCGGGCACGCCGATCGCGTTCAGCGCCTCGGCCGCGAGCGCCACGACCTCGGCATCGGCCTCGGGCGCCGCGGATCCGATCAGCTCGGCGCCGACCTGGCCGACCTGGCGCTCCGGCCGCAACTGGCTGCCGCGCACGCGCAGCACCTGGCCGGCATAGGACAGGCGCAGCGGCCGCGGCGATTTCACCAGGCGGGTCGTCGCGATGCGCGCGATCTGCAGGGTCATGTCGGCACGCACCGCGATCATGCGATGGGAAATCGGGTCCATGAGCCGGAAGGTCTCGTGGGTCATGGCGGCGCCCGGCCCGTCGAGCAGGCTCGATTCGAATTCGACCAGCGGCGGCTTGACCCGGTCGTAGCCATGGTGCCCGAGAATCGCCATCAGGCGCTCGACCGTATCCGCCTCGATGCGCGCATCGGGCGGCAGGATGTCGCGCAGGCCGTGAGGCAGCAGCGCCGGGTGCAGCGTGTCGTCCATCAGGCGGAAATACCGGGTTTGGGGCTCGCGGGCAAGAAAAGCCTCAAGCGGGCCTGACCTCGCCATAGGCCCAGTCGATCCAGGGCAGCAGGGCCTCGATATCCGAGGTCTCGACCGTGGCGCCGGCCCAGAGGCGCAGGCCCGCCGGCGCGTCGCGATAGCTGCCGATATCGAGCGCCACGCCCTCCGCCTCCAGCCTGGCCGCCACATCCTTCGCCGCCTTCGCCTGCGCGTCGGGCGCAAGGCCGCGGAACCAGGCATCGGCGAATACCAGGCAGACCGAGGTGGTCGACCGGGTCGCGGGATCTTCGGCCAGGAATTCGATCCAGGGCGTGGCCGCGACCCAGCGCTCGATCGCGGCGAAATTCGCCCGGGTGCGAGCCAGCAGCCCGTCGAGGCCGCCGATGCTTTCGGCCCATTTCAGTCCATCGACCGCATCTTCGACCGCGAGCATCGACGGCGTATTGATCGTCTCGCCCTCGAACAGGCCCTCGGTCAGCTTGGCCGCAGCGGTCATGCGGAACAGCTTGGGCATCGGCCAGGACGGCACGTGGCTTTCCAGCCGCTCGACCGCGCGCGGGCTCAGGGCGATCATGCCATGGGCCGCCTCGCCGCCCAGCACCTTCTGCCAGGACCAGGTCACGACATCCAGCTTGCGCCACGGCAGCGCCATCGCGAAGGCGGCCGAGGTCGCGTCGCAGATCGCCAGGCCTTCCCGGGCGTCCGAGATCCAATCGCCATCAGGCACGCGCACGCCGGAGGTCGTGCCGTTCCAGGTAAACACCAGGTCATGGGCCGGGTCGACCGCGCCCAGATCGGGCAATTGGCCATAGGCCGCACCGATCCGGCGCGCCGCCGGCAGCTTCAGCTGCTTCAGCACGTCGGCGACCCAGGTATCGCCGAAGCTTTCCCAGGCGAGCAGATCGACCGGGCGGGGGCCGAGCAGCGACCAGAGCGCCATCTCGACCGCGCCCGTGTCCGACCCGGGCACGATGCCGATGCGGTAATCGTCGGGTACGCCCAGGATCCGGCGGCTGAGCGCGATCACTTCAGCCAAGCGGTCCTTGCCTTGCCTGGAGCGATGGGACCGGCCGATCACCGCGTCGCCCAATGCCGCCAGGCTCCAGCCGGGGCGCTTGGCGCAGGGACCCGACGAGAAATGGTTACAATCCGGGCGGCGGTGCGGCTTCATGGTCGGTTCCTGTGATGCGGGCCGAAAGCGTCCGGTCGGGCGGTCCGCCGGTCAACCGGGAAGATCGTTTCGGCCATAACAGCCGCGCACGACCCGCCCGGTCAACGTGTTGATCTTAAAAGAAAACGCCGCCTCCACTGCGCGACCCGCAAGGCTGACCCGCTTCAGCGCGCTTTCCGCTCGGATGAATTCGTCCGAGCGACAGGAATTCGCGCCAGACCGATAAATGTCCGAGCATGGTCCGATTGCACGTAACCGGACCCTGCGCTAGGCCGCATCGGCGATCAGGCTCGCGAAGCGCGCCATGTCGACATTGCCGCCGGTCAGGACGACGCCGACCCGTTTGCCGCGCAGGTCGAGCTGCCCGCCGAAAGCGGCGGCGGCACCGAGGCAGCCGGTCGGCTCGACGATGATCTTCATCCGCATGGCGAAGAATTTCATCGTCGCGGCCAGTTCGGCATCGCTCACCGTCAACACGTCATCGACCCGCTGCCGGATTACCGGGAAGGTATAGTTGCCCAGGAACTGGGTCTGCGCCCCGTCGGCGATGGTCTTGGGCGTGTCGATCCTGACGATTGCCCCGCTGCGGAAACTCAGCTGACCGTCGTTGCCGGCTTCGGGCTCGACACCGATCACCCGGCAGTCGGGGCAGAGTGCCTTGGCCGCGGTGGCACAGCCCGACAGCAGGCCGCCGCCGCCGAGCGGCACCAGCAGCACGTCGAGCGGCCCGACCTCCTCGATCAACTCCTTGGCGACCGTGCCTTGGCCCGCCATGACATGCGGATGGTCGTAGGGCGGGATCAGGGTCAGGCCGCGCTCGTCGGCCAGGCGCCGGCCGATCGCGTCGCGGTCCTCGCCATAGCGGTCGTACAGCACGACTTCCGCGCCATAGCCGCGCGTGGCCGCGACCTTGGTAGCCGGCGCGTCGATCGGCATCAGGATCACGGCCTTGACGCCGAGCAGACGGGCGGAGAGCGCGATGCCCTGGGCGTGATTGCCCGAGGAAAAGGTGACCACGCCATGGGCGCGCTGCTCGGGCGTGAACTGGGCGATGGCATTGTAGGCGCCGCGAAACTTGAACGCGCCCATGCGCTGGAAGTTT
This sequence comes from Rhodospirillales bacterium, assembly GCA_028288725.1. Lineage (GTDB taxonomy): Bacteria > Pseudomonadota > Alphaproteobacteria > ATCC43930 > CGMCC-115725 > Aliidongia. The sequence continues at coordinate 197,767 of JAQGIC010000062.1, read as the reverse complement.
TCGCATTTGAAGAACAGGCTCCCGCCGACCAGCGCATCGGCCGTGGTCGAGGTCAGCACCGGCGTGCGATGGGCGAAGGGCGCGATCCGCGCGTGCGCGGCGGCAACATCCTCGAACGAAATGGCGAGATCGGTCACAAATCAGACTCCGGTGGGGGACGGTACGAAGATGCGGCCTTCGAGGTAAAGCACGGCGCGACCGGCGAGGCTGACGCGCCCGCCCCGATCCTCGCACGAGAGCCGGCCGCCGCGCATCGAGATCTGATGCGCCTCGAGCTTGGTCTTGCCCAGGCGGCGCGACCAATAGGGCACCAGCGTGCAATGGGCGGAGCCGGTGACCGGGTCCTCGTCGATGCCGGCATGGGGTGCGAAATAGCGCGAGACGAAATCCACGCCGCCGTTGCCCGGCGCCGTCGCGATGATGCCGAAACAATCGAGCGCCGCGACCTTGCGGAAATCCGGCGCCAGGGCCTTCACCGCGCCCTCGGTCTCGAACACGCACAAGAGCTTGCCGGCGGCCCAGACCTCGGCCGGCTCGGCCCCCAGGGCCTCGACCAACCCGACCGGCGGCGCCACCCGCTCCGGCGGTCGCGACGGGAAATCCATCGATAGCCGATCGCCCTGGATCGTCACGGTCAGCGAACCCGCCTTGCGCGTCAGGAACGTGACCGAGCGCCGGCCCGGGTGCAGCATCTCGAACACGACCTGGGCCGAGGCGAGCGTGGCATGGCCGCACAGATCGACCTCGAGCTTCGGCGTGAACCAGCGCAAGTGATAGAGATCGCGTTCCCGCACCAGAAAGGCGGTCTCGGCCAGATTGTTCTCGGCCGCGATCTGCTGCAGCAGCGCGTCCGGCAGCCAATCCTGCAGCAGCACGACGGCCGCCGGATTGCCGCCGAAAACATCGTCCGTGAAGGCGTCGACCTGATAGATCGAAAGCTCGGTCGTCATGTCCCCGCTCCCCTTTTGCTTCACCGCCAGAACGGCTTGATGGATTCCAGATCGGCCTCGTCCCGGCTGAGACCCAGGTCGGCCAGCGCGTGCGGGTTGGCGAGCAGAAGGCGCAATTGGCGGCGCGACCGGGCGCGCTCGAGCCAAAGTCCCAGCAGGGCCACGGGGGTTGATCGGGGCGCCGACGGCGCCTTACGCCGCGTCCCCAGCGATATTGTATCCATACACTCATCTCCTCTGCCGCGAGATGACAAAAAATTGTATCTATTCAATAGAGACATTGACAGAGACAATGGGTCAAACCGAATATTGTCATCATGACAATATGGCAACCCGATCCCGCCCGCTTCACCGGTCCCCGCTATCGCGCGATTGCGGAGGCGCTGGCCGACGACGTCCGCGAGGGGCACCTGAAGCCGGGCGACCGGCTGCCGACCCATCGCGATCTGGCCTGGCATCTGAAGGTGACGGTCGGCACGGTCAGCCGGGCCTATGCCGAGGCGGAGCGGCGCGGGCTGATCGCCGGCGAGGTCGGGCGCGGCACCTTCATCCGTGGCGCCGAGCCGCCGGCACCGTCGTCGCTGCCGCCGGAGCGCGGGCCGGAACCGCTGGGGCTGCTCAATCTGGCGCAGAACCACCCCATGCCGGGGGAAGAGATCGCGCTGTTCGCCCAGACGTTGCGCGAGATCGCCGACGGGCCGGATCTGGCGGCCCTGCTGCAATACCAGAATCACACCGGCCTGCCGCCGGCGCGCGAGGCCGGCGGCGCTTGGCTCGGCCTTGCCGGCGTCGACGCCCCGCCCGAGCGCATCGTCGTCACCGCCGGCGGCCAGCATTGCCTGGCGACCATCCTCGGCGCCTATGCCAATCCGGGCGACGTGGTCGCGACGGAGGCGATGACCTACCCCGGCCTGAAGGCCGCCTGCCAATTGCGTCAGGTCCGGCTGGAAGGCATCGCGGTCGATGCCGAAGGCGTGCTGCCCGACGCCTTTGCCGCGGCCTGCCGGCAATGGCCGATCCGCATGCTGTATCTGACGCCGAACATCAGCAACCCCTTGGCCGGCACCCTGTCGCTGGAGCGGCGCAAGGCGATCGTCGAGACGGCGCGGCGGCACGACGTGCTGATCGTCGAGGATGACGTCTACGGCTTCCTGATCGACCGCCCGGCGCCGTTTGCGGCCTTGGCGCCGGAGCGGACCTTCCTGGTCACCAGCCTGTCGAAGAGTGCCGCGCCCGGCTTGCGCATCGGCTATATCCTGGCGCCGGCCGATCGGATCGACCGGCTGGCGCTGGCCGTGCGCTCGACCATTTGGATGGTGCCGCCGCTGATGGTCGAGATCGCGACGCGCTGGATCTCCAGCGGCGTCGCCGAGCGCCTGGCTGCCGCGAAGCGGCAGGAGGCCGCCCAGCGCCAGGTCCTGGCACGTCGCATTCTGGGCCGCGCCGTGATGGGCGAACCGACTGCGTACCATCTGTGGCTGCCGCTCGACGAGCGCTGGCGGGCGAGCGAGTTCGTGACCGAGGCGCGCCGCCTGGGCATTGCCGTGACCGGCGCCAATGCCTTTACGGTAGGCCGGGTCGCCCCCATGAACGGCGTGCGCGTCTGCCTGGGTTCGGTCGCCGATCTGGGCACGCTGGAGGCGGCGCTGCTGGCGATCCGCGACCTGCGCGACGCCGAACCGGATCCGCTGCAATCGGTCGTGTGAGGAACCCAGTGGGTCGTCGCCTGTTTTTTCTCTATTCGAGAAGGAGAAACGCCATGCGCGATTTCGAAAGCCGAGCCACTTGCCCGCTCCGGAAGCTGGCGATCGCGGCTCTGATCCTGGCCCCGCTGGCATTGGGCGGCTGTGCCGAGACGGTGGGCGCCGGCGCCGGCGCCTATGCGGGCAATCAGTTCGGCCACGGCAGCGGCAAGACCGCCGCGACGGTCGGCGGCGCGGTCGGCGGCGCGCTAATCGGCCACGCCATCGCCAATTAGGCTGATATCGCCGATATCAGCCGGTCAGGCGTTCTGGCGCGACCTGCCGTCGCCCAGCAGATTGCCGAACAGGATCATGGCCACGCCGATGGTGATCGCCGCGTCGGCCAGATTGAAGATCGCAAACGACCAGGTGCCGTAATAGACCTGGATGAAATCGGTCACCTGGCCGTTGGCGACCCGGTCGATCAGATTGCCGACCGCCCCGCCCAGAATGATCGAGACGGCGACCCCCAGCAGGCGCCGGTCGCCGGGCAGGCGGGCGAGCCAGCCGATCAGCACGGCGACGATGACGATCGCGAAGATCGCCAGCGGCCAGCGCTGCCACCCGCCCGACAGCTGCAGGAAGCTGAACGACACGCCGGTGTTGAAGGTCAGCAGGAAATTCAGCGACGGCAGGATCGCGACCGGGCGGAACGGGGGCAGCCGCTCGATCAGCAGGATCTTGGAGGCCTGGTCGATCGCCACCACCAGAGCCGTCACCCAGAGCCAGCGCAAGCCGGATCGCATCATCGACTTTGTCTCCGAAACCTAAAACCGACCGACCGTATGGCCATGGCCCAGCGGGCCGTGACCATGCCCGAAACCCGGCGCCGTGCGAATAGCCTCGCGGACATAATCACGCGCGCGCACGACGGCGGCAGACAGCGGTAGACCGGCGCCCAGCCCCGTCGCCAGTGCCGACGCCAGCGTACAGCCGGTCCCATGGGTATGGCGCGAGACGATGCGGGGCGCCGAGAAGACCTGAAGGCCCTCGGCATCGATCAGCACGTCATGCACCATATCGCCCGGCAGATGCCCGCCCTTCAGCAGGATCGCCGCCGGGCCCAGCCCCAGCAACAGCCCGGCCGCCCGCTTCATCCCGTCGAGATCGGCGATGGCGATGCCCAGCAGCGCCTCGGCCTCGGGCAGGTTGGGGGTCAGCACGGTCGCGCGCGGCAGCAGCAGCTGTTTCAACGCGTCGATCGCCTGCGGATCGAGCAGGGCCGCTCCACCCTTGGCGATCATGACCGGATCGACCACCAGGGGCACGCCGGCGGGCAGTTCCTGCGCCACGGCGGCGATGATCTCGGCATCCTTCAGCATGCCGGTCTTGATCGCATCGGCTCCGAGATCGTCGAGCACGACCCGCATCTGCCGGCGCACGAAACCGGCCGGTACCGCCAGCACCTCGTGCACGCCTTCGGTGTTCTGCGCGGTGAGCGCGGTCACGGCGGTCATGCCATAGCCGCCGAGCGCCAGCACCGTCTTGAGATCGGCCTGCAGACCGGCGCCGCCGCCGGAATCCGAGCCGGCGACGATCAGTATGCGGGGCGGCGCCGTCAATGCCCGGCCGGACCCGACGGGCCCGCGGTATCGGCGATGAGGCCGGCCAGGCTCTCGACCACAGCCATGACCAGCGCCTCGTCCTCGCCCTCCGCCATCACGCGGATGACCGGTTCCGTGCCGGACTTGCGCATCAGCAGGCGGCCGTTGCCTTCGAGCTGGGCCTCGGCGTCGCGGACCGCATCCATGATCTTCGGCATCTTCAGCGGCTCGCTGCCGGCGGCGAAGCGAACGCTCTTCAGGCGCTGCGGCAGCGGCGTGAAGCTCCGGCCGACCTCGCTCAACGGCGCCTGGCGTTCGATCATGGCGGCCAGCACCTGCAGGGCCGCCAGCAGGCCGTCGCCGGTGGTCGAATAGTCGGTGAGGATGATATGGCCGGATTGCTCGCCGCCGACGTTGAAGCCATGTTCGCGCATATGCTCGAACACGTAGCGGTCGCCGACCGCGGTGCGGGCGAGTGACAGGCCCAGCCCGGCCAGATAGCGCTCCAACCCCAGGTTGGACATGACGGTCGCGACCAGGCCGCCGCCCTTCAAGGTGCCGGCGCGATGGGCGCGGCTGGCGATCAGGCCCATCAGCTGGTCGCCGTCGAGCAGCGCGCCGGTCTCGTCCGCGACCAGCAGCCGGTCGGCATCGCCATCCAGCGCCAGGCCGATATGGGCCTTGTGCTCGACCACGGCCTTCTGCATGACGGCCGGCGACATGGCGCCGGAATCCCGGTTGATGTTGAAGCCGTCGGGCGAGACGCCCAGCGGAATGACCTCGGCGCCCAGCTCGTAGAGCACGCTCGGCGCCACCTTGTAGGCCGCGCCATGGGCGCAATCGACCACGATGCGGATGCCGTCGAGCCGCATGCCGCGCGGCAGGGTGTTCTTAACCCATTCGATATAGCGGCCGCCATTGTCCTCCAGCCGCCGGGCGCGGCCGAGCTGGGCGGACGGCGCCAGGCCGTCGCTGTTTTCGGTCGCGACCGACGCCTCGATCGCGGCCTCGATATCGTCCGACAGCTTCTGCCCGTCCGGGCCGAACAGCTTGATGCCATTGTCCTCATAGGGATTGTGCGAGGCCGAGATCATCACGCCCAGATCGGCGCGCAGCGAGCGGGTCAGCATGGCGACGGCCGGCGTCGGGATCGGGCCGACCAGCACGCAATCCATGCCCATCGAGATGAAGCCGGCGGTCAGCGCCGGCTCCAGCATATAGCCGGACAGCCGGGTGTCCTTGCCGATGACGACGACATGGCGATGGGCCCCGCGGCGGAATTGGCGCGCGGCCGCGACCGCGACCTTGAGCGCGATATCGGCGGTCATCGGTGCCGTATTGGCCGTGCCGCGAATGCCGTCGGTCCCGAAAAGTTTGCGTGTCATCCCATTCCCCCGGCTTGTCGCCGATACGTCCAGATCGCCGCCATATGACCCGGCAGCCGTCTCCGGACCCTTAAAACTGTTGCACCTCGGCGATCGCGGTCGCGACGCGCATCGCCTGGACGGTCTCCGCCACGTCATGCACGCGGACAATCTGGGCGCCGCGGGCCCATCCGTCCAGGGCGGCCGCCAAGGACCCGCCCAGCCGCCGCTTCGGCCCGGCCGTGCCATCGATCTTGCCGATGAAGCTTTTGCGCGACACGCCCAACAGAATGCCGGCACCCAGGCCGTGATAGAGCCCGAGAGCGCCCAGGATCTGCAGATTATGCCCCAGCGCCTTGCCGAACCCGATGCCCGGATCGACCAGGATCCGCTCGGGCCCTAGACCCGCCGCGCCGCAGGCGACGACCCGCGCCTCCAGCCAGTCGAACACGTCGAGCGCCGCCACGTCGTAGCGCGGATCGGCCTGCATGGTCCGCGGCTGCCCGCGCATATGCATGAGCGCCACCGGCGCCTGCGCGCCGGCGGCCAGATCCAACGTGCCCGGCTGCTGCAGCGCCTCGACATCGTTGAGAATAGCGGCCCCCGCACCGAGCGCCGCCGCCATGACCGGCCCCCGGCGCGTGTCGACCGAGACCAGCGCGCCCGCGGCGACCAGCCCGCGGATGACCGGCACGACCCGGTCGATTTCCTGCTGCACCGAGACTTCGGCCGCCCCCGGCCGGGTCGATTCCCCGCCGACATCCAGGATCGTGGCGCCGGCGGCGGCGAGTGCGAGGCCGTGGGCGATGGCGGCGTCGGGCGCGTCATGCTCGCCGCCGTCGGAGAAACTGTCCGGCGTCGTATTGACGATGCCCATGACCTGCGGCCGGTCGAGCGGCAGGCCGGCCCACGGCGGCCGCGCCGCCCGCAGCCGGTCTGCCAGGAGGCGCAGCCGTGTCGCGGCCGGCCCGTCGGCCTCATCCAGCCAATGGGAGAGTTCGGCGACCGGCAGGAGCCACCGCTCGGCCCCGCCGGCCGGCTTGCGCGCGATGACCTGAACCAGGCTCGCGGCGGTCCAGCCGCCGGCGATGCGCCAGGCAAAGCCGGCCGCGACCGCCTCGGCGGCCGCAGCACCCGACAGAAAGCCCTGGGGACTGAGATAGAGCGCCGGCGCATCCCGCAACGAATCGAGGCCCCGTCTTGCGGCGGGGCCTCGACCTTCGGGAGTGCCGGCCGGATCGGCCGGCATCATCAGCTGTTCGGCTGCGGCTCGGGTTCGAGACCGCCGCCGGCCGGCTTGTCCTTGCGCCCGCCCGCCGGCGGGATCGAGGACCGGCGCGGTGCCGCCGGGCGGGCATCGTCGTCGGTCACGTCCCGCTCGATCTTTTCGCCGGCGATGATCTTGCGGCATTCGTCGCCCGACAGCGTCTCGTATTCCAAGAGGGCGCGGGCGATGGCATGCAGCTCGTCGACATGCTCGGTCAACACCTTGCGCGCGGTCGCCTCGCCGGTCTCGACGATGCGGCGGATCTCGTCGTCGATCAGCTTCGCCGTCGCGTCCGACACGTTCTTGCGCTGGGTCACCGAATGGCCGAGGAAGACCTCTTCCTCGTTGTCGCTGTAGCGGATGCGGCCGAGGGTTTCCGACATGCCCCATTCCGTCACCATCCGGCGGGCGGTCGAGGTCGCCTGATGGATGTCGCTCGCGGCACCCGTCGTCACGTTTTCTTCGCCGAAGATGATCTCTTCCGCGACGCGGCCGCCGAAGGTGGAGGCGATGCGGCCGGTCAGTTCCTTCAGAGACTGGCTCAGCTGATCGCGCTCCGGCAGGTACCAGGTCACGCCCAGCGCGCGGCCGCGGGGAATGATCGTGACCTTGTGCAGCGGGTGATGCAGCGGCTGATAGAGCGCCACCAGGGCATGACCGGCCTCGTGATAGGCGGTCAGTTCCTTTTCCTTGTCGGTCATGACCATGGAGCGGCGTTCCGCGCCCAGCATGACCTTGTCCTTGGCCTGCTCGAACTCGAGCATCGAGACCGAGCGCTTGCCCTTGCGCGCCGCCATCAGCGCCGCCTCGTTGACGAGGTTGGCGAGATCGGCGCCGGAGAAGCCCGGCGTGCCGCGCGCCACGACCTTGGCTTCGACATCGGCCGCCAGCGGCACCTTGCGCATATGGACCTTGAGGATCTTCTCGCGGCCGAGCACGTCCGGGTTCGGCACGACGACCTGGCGGTCGAAGCGGCCGGGACGCAGCAGGGCCGGATCGAGCACGTCCGGGCGGTTGGTGGCCGCGATCAGGATCACGCCCTCGTTCGCCTCGAACCCGTCCATCTCGACCAGGAGCTGGTTCAGCGTCTGCTCGCGCTCGTCGTTGCCGCCGCCGAGACCCGCGCCGCGATGACGGCCGACCGCGTCGATTTCATCGATGAAGATGATGCAGGGCGCGTTCTTCTTGCCCTGCTCGAACATGTCGCGGACACGCGACGCGCCGACGCCGACGAACATTTCGACGAAGTCGGAACCCGAGATGGTGAAGAACGGCACGTTCGCCTCGCCGGCGATGGCGCGTGCCAAGAGCGTCTTACCGGTACCCGGCGGGCCCACCAGCAGGCAGCCCTTGGGGATCTTGCCGCCCAGGCGCTGGAATTTCTGCGGGTCCTTCAGATACTCGACGATTTCTTCCAGATCCTGCTTCGCCTCGTCCACGCCGGCGACATCGTCGAACGTGATCCGGCCGACCTTCTCCGTCAGCAGGCGGGCGCGCGACTTGCCGAAGCCCATGGCCCGGCCGCCGCCGCCCTGCATCTGGCGCATGAAGAAGATCCAGACGCCGATCAGCAGCAGCATCGGGAACCAGTTGATCAGGATGCCGAACAGCGAGGGGACGTTATCCTCGAGCGGAGCGGCGGTGATCCGGACGTTCTTTTCGGTCAGATGGCCGACCAGCGCCGGGTCGTTCGGCGTGTAGGTCGAGAATGCCCGCCCGTCCGTGTAATGGCCATTGACCGTCGCCCCCTGGATCGTGACATCGGAGACCTGGCCCCGGTTCACGTCGTTCAGGAACTCGGAATAGGCGATGCTGGTCTGGGGGCCATGGCTGGACGAGCTCTGGAAGAGATTGAACAGCGCGACCAAAAGCAGCGCGATAATGATCCAGAGCGCCAGATTCTTCCCGAAATTATTCACGGTCGAGGCCTTTCGTTCCGCCCGTCGACGTCGATCACGTCGCGGTAGCATACCACCTACTGGCACCCACCCGCGCCAAGCTTTCGGCTCGCCGCGGGATCACATGAGATACGCCATTGGCTAAACAGCGGTAAAACCGCTGCCAGTCAAGGACCGGGTCGGCCGAAACCGAACCACGGCGCCGATTTCGGCACCCGCAAGCATCCAACCGAGATGGGGGACACCGAGCAGAGTACCTTCCCGCCGGAAAGCGGGCAAGGATGGCCGCACGCCTGAAGGCAAATAGGGTGTCCCGGGCGGTTCGGCAATCCCGCGCATGCGTGCTGCATCCTCGATACCCAGCCCGCCGACGCTAAAACCGCGCAGATCCAAGCCGTCCGGCAGTTCGATCACAAATCGGCGATCCCACCAAACGGTCTCGCCGATCTCGGGCAAAGCCACCGGCGGCGCCATCGCCGCCGGCTCGCGCAGCACCAGGACGCGGCCCTGCCGGGCCAGGATCCGGCAGCCGCCCAAAGTCCTGCCGGCGCCGAGCGTTCCGCCGAACAGGCTCCGGGCGGCGCGCTGCAGCCGATCGAAGCGCGGCGGGAATTCCTCGCCGCCGATCGTCTGGATGATCGCGGCCAGCGCGCGCAGACCGATTTCCGCAGGTGCCGCCGCCAGCGGACGCGGATCGACCAGGGCGAACCCGGCCGGGTGTAGGCCGACAGCGGCGAGCAGGGCGCGCTCGACCGATTGCTCCAGCGCCGCCCGGGCCCGGCCCAGGTGCCCGCTCGTCTCGGCGAGACGCTGCGGCGTCAGGCCGGCTTCGGCGAACAGGCTTTTGGCCGTCCGGACCCGGACGCGCGCGAAGGCGGGGTTGCGGTTGCTCGGATCCTCGATCCAATCCTGCGCGGCGGCCAGCAGAGTCGCCTTCAACCGCGCCGACGGCACGGCCAGCAGCGGGCGCAGCAGCCGGTGGTGACCATCCTCGACGATCGGCGCCATGGCGGCCAGACCATTGAGCCCGCTGCCTCGCCCCAGGCGCAGCAGCAGGGTTTCGGCCTGGTCCTCCTGATGATGGGCGGTCAGGAGATGCAGCCGACCCTGTCGGCGGCACCAGTCGCCGAGCAGGCGATAGCGCGCGGCGCGCGCGGCCGCCTGCAGGTCGTGCAGCGGATAGGGCCCGTCCCAGACCAGAATTTCATGCCGGATGCCGCGCGCCGCCAGCCAGGCCGCGACCTGGGCGGCCTCGGCCGCGGACTCCGGACGCAGACGATGATCGACGGTCAAAGCAACGATGCCGCCGCCCTGGGCGCGGGCCCAGCGATCGGCGAGCAGGGCGAGCGCCAGGGAATCGGCGCCGCCGGACAATGCCACCGCCAGATCGGGGGCCGGCTCGAACGGCCCGACCCGCGCCATCGCGGCGGCGAAGCCGACATCGTCGAGCGGGGTCGCATCGGCACCCGAGCGGCCGAGCGGTACGGCCCGACCGCGCGCCGCCATGCGGGTCAGCAGCCCAGGCGCTGCTTTTCGCGTGTCGCCCGCTCCTTGTTGGCGGGCGCCAGGCTGGGGAAATCCTTTTCCAGCTTGGCAAAGGCGAAGCAGGCTTCCTGCTTTTTGCCGACATTGCCGAGCGAGACGCCGAGCTTCAGCAGGTTGTCCTGCGCCTTCGGGCTTTTGGGATATTGCTGATAGCCCTTGGCGAAGGCCGCGGCGGCGGAATTATAGTCGTTGCGGACGAAGAAGGTCTCGCCCAGCCAATATTGCGCGTTGCCCGCCAGCTCGTCCTGCGGATGCTTCTGCACGAACTGGCTGAAGGCGGATTCGGCCGCCGGATAATCCTGGCTGCGCAGCAGGCCGAAGGCATAATTATACTGGTCGGTCGCGGAGCCGTTCGGCAGCGTCGCCGACACGGCCTTGCCCGGCGGCGGGGCGGCCGCCGGGGCACCGCCCTGGCCAGGGGCGCCGAGAAAACCGCCGGTGCTGGGGGGCAAGTCCGGGTTGCCGGCGCCGCTGGGCGAGACGGGTCTGCCGCCGCGGGGCGCCGCCGCGACCGGCGTATCGGTCGGCGCCGCGCCGCCGCCACCCGGGTGTTCGAGCGCGCCGAAGCGCTGCTCGTTATCCTGGCTTTGCTTGTCCAGCCGGTTCTTCAGTTCGGCGACGCCGTTCTGCGCCTCTTCGACCTGGCCGGTCAGCGCTCGCATCTGCTGTTCGAGCTGGTCCATGCGGATATCGGCATTGAGCGCCGCACTGCCGTCGCCGGTCGCGGGCACGCCCGGCGGCCCGCTGGTCGGCACCTCGTTGCGGTAAAGCTGACGCTGAACCTGATTGAGGTCGCGCTCCAACCGGTCGAGCCGGTCGCTGGTGGAACGATCCTGCGCAGACGCCGGTCCCGAGAACGGGAGGGCTGCGAGGAGAATTGCGGCAAGACCGGAACAGAACTTGTGCATGAAGATCCCGCTACACGTACGGACGCCGACGCCGATCAGATACTTCATGTCGGCATGCCCCCTTCCCGTCAACGGTAGAGAGAGCAAAGCATCGCGAATGGCGTATCGGACGGGGACGACCGTCTGATTTCGGCCACAGGCTCGGGTCCGCAGACAGGACAGACTATAGCCGCGAATCAGGCAAAAAAAGGGCGCCGGAACCGCGCTCTCGCGAGCTGATCCCGACGCCACATCTTTACCGTTTCAGGCGGCGATACCGCCCGAGGACGGATCCTTAGTTAACGACCGTCACAGCGCGACGGTTCTGGGCGTAGGCGGCATCGTTGTTACCAACGACGGCCGGACGCTCCTTGCCATAGCTGATCGTCTGCAGACGACCGGCCGCGACGCCGAGAGCCACCAGGCCGTTCTTGGCCGAAGTCGCACGACGCTCGCCGAGGGCGAGGTTGTACTCACGCGTGCCGCGCGCATCGCAATGACCTTCGATCGTGAAGGTCGCCGACGGATACTTCTGCATGAACGCAGCCTGACGGGTCAGGATGGCCTTGGCCTCCGGCGAGATGTCCGACTTGTCGAACGCGAACAGGACCCGGTCGCCGACCTGGGTCTTCAGCTCGTCCGACAGCGACGTCGCCGGGGCGGTCGGGGTCGTGGCGGCGGCAGTGCCGGCGCCGGTGTTGGTGGCGGTCGGCGTCGTGTCGCAAGCGGCCAGGACGGTCATGGCGGCCATGAGGCCGAGGATTTTAATCCGCATTTTTGTGTTCCTTCAGCGTAACCAGATTCGGGAGAAGTCGGGACCTACCGGGTGGCAGCCTCGTACTGCGGCACGGACGCCGCCACCCACCGCGCGCGAACGGTTGGTGAAAACGGCCGGAATATACCGACCTTTCTCCATCCATTCAAGGGGTTCTCACTGAAGTAGTGGCGACCAGGCCGGATCCGAGCCGTCTTGGGGCGTCACAACCTCACGTTCATTACCACCAGTCAGATCGATCGAATAAAGGCGGGTCGAATCCCCAGAACCCGAGGCATTAGAAGGCGTTTGCTTGAAATACATCAGCACACGACCATTCGGCGCCCAAGTCGGACCTTCAACCAGGAACCCGCTGGTCAGTATACGCTCGCGCTGCCCGTCGGGTTGCATGACACCAATCGAAAAATTGCCGCCCTCCTGTTTGGTGAAGGCGATGAGGTCGCCGCGCGGCGACCAGACCGGCGTGGCATAGCGGCCGGGACCGAAGCTGATCCGGTGCTGATTGCTGCCGTCGCCATTCATCACATAGACTTGCTGCGTGCCGCCGCGATCGGATTCGAACGTGATCTGGTTGCCGTCGGGCGAATAGCTGGGGCCGGTATCGATCGCGGCGCTGGACGTGATCTGCGTGACTTTGCGCGTGCGCAGATCCTGCGTGAAGATCTGGGAATTGGCGCCGCCCGACAGGCTGAAGATCACCTTATTCCCGTCCGGCGAGAATCTGGGGGCGAAGGTCATGCCCGGGAACTGGCCCAATACTTCCTGTTGGCCGGTCTCGATATTGAACATGAACACCTGCGGCACGCCGCGGGCGTAGGAGAGATAGGTGATCTCCTGCGACGAGGGCGAGAAGCGCGGCGTCAGCACCAGCGCGCGGCCGTCGGTCAGCGCTTTGTTGTTGAAGCCGTCCTGGTCCATGATCGCCAGGCGCTTGATCCGGCGCTGGGCCGGGCCGCTTTCGGCGATATAGACGATGCGGGTATTGAAGTAACCGTTCTCGCCGGTAATGCGCTTATAGATCGCGTCGGCGATGATATGCGCGACCGAGCGCCAGTTCTGCACCGGCGTGTTGTAGCTGAAGCCCGCCATCTGGGTCCCGCCCAGCACGTCCCACAGCCTGAAATCGATGCGGAGGTGACCGTCGGGCTGCGCCGCCACCATGCCGGTGACCAGCGCCTGGGCATTGATCAGCTTCCAGTCGGCAAAGCGCGGCGTGCCGCTCAAGGCCGCCGGATCCTGGATGAAGGCGCGCGGGTCGAGCGGCTTGAACAGGCCCGACCGTTCGAGATCGGCCGAGACCACCTGGGTGACCTGGGCGCCGACCTGCCCGTCGTTGCCCAGGCCGAGGAAATTCGGCAGCGCGATCGGCAGCGGCTGCGGGTTGCCCTTGGTAATGTCTAGCGTCAGATCGGCCCGGGCCTCGGGCGCGAAACACAGCAGGCCCAGCACGAGAGCGCAGAGGCCGCGGAACGGAACGCGCCGGAAATTTCGTTTCATAGGAGGTCCCTTGGATCGAAATTGAGGGTCATATTCTTCCACTGGTCGAACTTGTCGGGCGGTACTTTGAGCGGCACGCAATTGGGATTGCGCACTGCCCGGACCGCGCTATCGGCCGCGGATCGGAAGAAGCCGTCGCTGTTGTAACGCCCCTGATCGACAACCTGCACCGACTGGGCCGTTCCATCCGACGCCAGTTGAACGCGCAGAGTGATCACAAGGTTCTTCGCATCCTTGGCACCGGACGGCGGACTCCAGCATTTCTCAATCTGCGCGATGATTGTGTCTTTTTCAGATGTCGTAAGTTGCGAGCCCAACGGCGCGTTCGGCTGCGCCGAGGCCGGCGCCGTCGCGACCTGCTTCGTCGGCTTCGGCGGCGTATCCTGCTTTTCCTGCGCCGTCGCCTTGGCCGAGAGGTTCTTCAGCAGATCGTCGAACTGCTGATCCTGCTTGGTCTTGTCCGGCTTGGGCGGCACGGGTTTCGGCTGCGGCTTCGGCGGCTCCGGTTTGGGCGGTTCCGGCTTCGGCGGCTCGGGCTTGGGCGGCTCCGGCTTGGGTTCTGGCGGCTTGGGCGCGGGGATGGGATCCGGCACCGGCGGCGGCGGAGGCGGCGGTGGCGGCGACGGGGGCGAAGGCTTCGGCGGTTCCGGTACCGGCGGCGGTGGCGGCGACGGCGGGGCCGATTGCGCCGGCGGCGACGGCGGGGGCGGCGTCAGCGGATCGGACTTCGGCGGTTCGGGCTTCACCGCCGGCACGGGCGGCGGCGGCGTGTCCAGGGCGGCCGTCTCGACCGGCTTCGGATTGCGCTGGGTCGCCCGGGTCAGCTCGGAAATATTGACCAGCTTGACCGCGATCGGCGTCTCCTCCGGCGGCGGCTCCTTCCTCAGGAAGTCGGGCAGGCCCAGCAGGATCACCAGAATGATCGCCGTGTGCAGCACGGCGGAAGCGGCCAGGCCGTCGCGCATGTCCTCGAAGCGGCTCATGGGCGCGCTCCGCGCGTCATGCGGGTACCGGGAGGCTGCTTATGGATCGGAAATCGAATGTCCATCATCGGTCGAACGCCAGGGAAGCCATCATGTCACAGATGAATCATGGCTTCTGAATCATGGCTTCTTTGCAGGCGCCTTGCCGCCCGATTGCGACAACTCGGCGATCAGAGAAACCTTGGAATAGCCGGCCGACGCAATGAGCCCCATCACCTCCATGACCCGGCCGTAGTTGATCCCCTTATCGCCGCGGACATAGATCGTGGCATCCGAATTATTCTCGGTAATCGCCTGCAGTTTAGGCAGCAGGGAGTCGGACTCGATCGGCGTTTCCTGGACATAGATCTGGCCCTGGGCATTGATCGACACGACGAGCGGTTCCTTCTGCTCGTTGATGGTCGGCGCCTGGGTCTTGGGCAGATCGACCGGCACGCCCACCGTCAGCAAGGGGGCGGCGACCATGAACACGATCAGCAGCACCAGCATGACATCGACCATCGGCGTCACGTTGATCTCGGACATCGGTCGCCGGGTATTGCGGCCGTGGCGGCCGCGACCGCCGCCCATCATCGCTCCGGCCATGGGTCAGACCTTTTCTTCGAGCTGGCGGGACAGGATGGCGCTGAACTCGGAGGCGAAATTGTCCAGCCGGTTGCCGTAGCGGCCGAGATCGGTCGTCAGCTTGTTATAGCCGACGACCGCCGGAATGGCGGCGATCAGGCCCAGCGCCGTGGTGAACAGGGCTTCGGCGATGCCGGGCGCCACGACGGCGAGGCTGGTGTTCTTGGTGGCGGCAATGGATTCGAACGAATTCATGATGCCCCAGACCGTGCCGAACAGTCCGACGAACGGCGCGGTCGAGCCGACCGTGGCCAGGAACGCCATATAGCGTTCGGCCCGTTCCAGCTCGCGGCCGACCGTCACGTTCATGGCCTTTTCGATGCGTTCCTTCAGGCTCGCCTGCAGGGCTCCGACCACGACCAGGCCCTTGGCCGCCGACCGGCGCCATTCCAGCATGGCGGCGGCGAAGGTCGCCGACATCGGATCGACCGGACGCGAGCCGATCCGGTCGTACAGATCCTCGATCGAGCCGCCGGACCAGAAGCTTTCCTCGAAGGCATCGGCGGCGCGGATCAGGCGTTTCACCTTCAACACCTTGTCGAAGATGATCGCCCAGCTCCAGAAAGAGGCGGCGAGAAGCAGCACCATCACGCCCTTCACGATCAGATCCGCCTGCAGGAACAGGGAAATCATCGAGAGAGTTGGGGCGGCGGCGCCGCCAAGATTCACGGTATCGACTTGCATGGCTCTGGCGCGCTCACTTCGGAGGTGACGAGGATGGGGCGGGGACGAGAAAGGGACGGATCGCATCGGCGAGCGACGCGGGAATGCGGCTCGGCCGCCCGGAGGCGGTCAGCAGCACCAATTCAAGATCGAGGCCAACCAACAGGTCGGCGTCGCGACAAACATCCTGGCGCGCGATCATGCGCGCGCCGCTGAGATCGGCAAGCCGCGTTTCGACGACGAGCGCGTCGTCGAGCCGGGCCGGCCGGCGAAAATCGATCGTCGCCCGGCGCACGACCCAGCCGAGGCCGGTCTCGCTCAGCATCCGGTCGTGCTGCCAGCCGATCTGGCGCAGGCATTCCGACCGCCCCCGCTCGGCGAAACGCAGATAATTGGCGTGATAGACGATCCCGCCGGCATCCGTGTCCTCGTAATAGACGCGGATCGGAAAGCGATGGACGCCGTCAGTCACGGTGCCGCTGGCGGGCGCGAGGCTCAAAGCTCGGCCTCCTCTTCCGTCGCCAGCAGATCGAGCTGCAGGCCGGCCGGCCGCACGACCGCCATGCCGATATGGCCGAACGCCTTGTCGGTCAGGAGCCGCCCGCGCGGGGTGCGCTGCAGGAAGCCCTGCTGGATCAGATAGGGCTCGATCACGTCCTCGATCACATCGCGCTGTTCGGACAGCACGGCCGCCATGGTATCGACGCCGACCGGCCCCCCGGCATAATGCTCGGCGATCGCCTGCAGATAGCGCCGGTCCATGGCATCGAGGCCGGAGCGGTCGACCTCGAGCCGGTTCAAGGCCGCGTCGGCCGCCTGGGCATCGATCTGGTCAAGCCCGGCCACGGCGGCGAAATCGCGCACGCGCCGCAACAGGCGGCCGGCGACGCGCGGTGTGCCGCGGGCACGGCGCGCGATCTCGGCGGCTCCATCGGGGGCAAGGGTCATGGCGAGCAAACGCGCGCCGCGCTGAATGATCCGTTCCAGCTCGTCCGGCTCGTAGAACTGCAGGCGGAGCGGGATGCCGAACCGTTCCCTGAGCGGCCGGGTGATGCGGCCCGAGCGGGTCGTGGCGCCCACCAGGGTGAAGGGCGGCAGATCGATGCGGATCGAGCGCGCGGCCGGCCCCTCGCCGATAATCAGGTCGAGCTGGAAATCCTCCATCGCCGGATAGAGCACTTCCTCGACCGCCGGCTGCAGCCGGTGGATCTCGTCGATGAACAGCACGTCGTGCGGCTGCAGATTGGTCAGGAGCGCCGCCAGATCGCCGGCGCGCTGGATGATCGGGCCGGAGGTGGCGCGGAAACCCGCGCCCATCTCGGCCGCGACGATCTGCGCCAAAGTGGTCTTGCCCAGGCCGGGCGGCCCGTGGAACAGCACGTGATCCAGCGCTTCGCCGCGCCCCTTGGCCGCGGCGATGAACACGCGCAGATTCTCGCGGACCTGCCGCTGGCCGACGAAATCGTCGAGCGACAGCGGCCGCAAGGCCACCTCGGGCCGGTCGGAACTCCCGCGCTCGGTCGCGACGATCCGATCGGGCTCGGTATTCACGAGGCGATCTCTTTCAGGCCGGCACGGATGAGGTCGGTGACGCCGACGCCGTCACCCAGCTTGCGCTGGGCCGTGGCGACCGCGCCCAGCGCGTCGGGCCGGCGATAGCCCAGATTGACCAGGGCCGAGATCGCATCCTCGGCCGGGCCCGACAGATCGGCCGCGACCGGCGGCAGGCTCATGGCGGTGCCGACCGGTGCCGGCCCCGCCGCCAGCCCATGGGCGGCGGCCTTGTCCTTCAATTCGGTCACGAGCCGGGCGGCGAGCTTGGGCCCGACCCCGTCGGCGCGCGCCAGCGACACCTTGTCCTGGGCCAGGATCGCGCGCGTCAGCTGTTCGGGCGACAGCACCGACAGGATGGCGAGCGCCACCCGGCCGCCGACGCCCTGCACGGTCGTCAGCGTGCGGAACCAGTCGCGCTCGGCCCGGTCGATGAAACCGAACAGGCCCCAATGATCCTCGCGGATCTGCATCTCGGTCAGCAGCGACGCGGCCTCGCCCTTGGCCGGCAGGGCCGCACGGGTCCGGGTCGAGACCTGGATCTGATAGCCGACGCCCTGAACGTCGAGCATGACGCCGTCGAGCCCGACATCGTCGACCAGGCCGCTGAGCCGGACGATCATCATCGTGCCACCCTCATCGTCCGGCCACGGCGGCGAAGCGGCGGGTCTGGGCATGGTGCGCGTGGCAGATCGCGACGGCCAGCGCGTCGGCCGCGTCGGCCTGGGTCACGGCCGAGCCCGGCAGCAGGCGGCGCACCATCATCTGGATCTGCGCCTTGTCGGCATGGCCGGCGCCGACCACGGTCTTCTTGATCAGGTTGGGCGAATATTCGGCGACGGCCAGGCCGCGCAGCGCCGGCGCCAGCATGACCACGCCGCGCGCCTGGCCCAGCTTCAGGGTCGAGGCCGGGTTCTTGTTGACGAAGGTTTCCTCGACCGCCGCCTCGTCCGGCGTCCATTCGTCCAGCACCCGGTTGATGCCGGTCAAGAGCTCGACCAGCCGATCGGCCATATCCCGCGTCTCGTCGCTGGTGACCACGCCCGAGGCGACATAGCGCAGATGCTGCCCGGCCATATCCACGATGCCCCAGCCGGTGCGGCGGAGGCCGGGATCGAGGCCGAGCAGTCGGCGCGAGATCGGACCAGCGGTCATGGGATCGGTCGTCAGCCCCCGAGTTTCGCCATCAGGTCGTCGGGAATGTCGAAATTGGCATAGACGGTCTGGACGTCGTCATTGTCTTCGAGCACGTCGATGAACTTGAACAGCGATTGGGCGACATCCTCGTCGGTGACCGGTGCCGTGGTGGCCGGGCGCCAGACCAGCTTGGCCGAAGACGACGGGCCGAACGTCGCTTCGAGTGCGTCGCGCACGGTCGACAGATCGTCGGGCGCGCAGAGGACGACATGCTCGTCCTCGCCGCTCTCGACATCGTCGGCACCGGCTTCGATGGCGCCTTCGAGCATCGCGTCGGCCGAGGCGGCCTTAGCCGGATAGGTCACTTCGCCCAGGCGCTGGAACATGAAGCTGACGCTGTTGGTCTCGCCCAGCGCCCCACCGGCCTTGTTGAAGGCGGTGCGCACATCGCCCGCGGTGCGGTTGCGATTGTCGGTCAGCGCCTCGACGATGAGGGCGACGCCGCCGGGGCCGTAGCCCTCGTAGCGCACTTCCTCGTAATTCGTGCCGTCCTCGCCGCCGGCACCGCGCTTGATCGCGCGATCGACCGTGTCCTTGGGCATATTGCCGGCCCGCGCCGCCAGCACGGCCGCGCGCAGCCGCGGATTGGCCGCCGGGTCGGGCAGGCCGGATCGGGCCGCGACGGTCAGTTCGCGGATGATCTTGGTGAAGACCTTCGCGCGCTTGGCATCCTGCGCCCCTTTGCGGTGCATGATGTTTTTGAATTGGGAATGGCCAGCCATCGAGAGATCGACCCAACTAATGCGGAGTTATCGGTTGTGGATACCACATGTTGTGGCTAGCACGTAGTGGCATCCATGATGATTAACAGCCCTTTATGGCGGGAATTGGGCCAAGTCCCGCGAGTATTTAGCGGGTCTGCCCTTCCGGTGCCGGATCAGGCGGGCCAGGCCGGTTGCAGCCGGCCGCCGACCCGGATGGGGGCGATGCGCTTGGCGAGGCCGGTCGCGTCGTCGGTCTCGACGAACACGCCGCACACGGTCGCCTCGCCCTCGGCCGGGGTCAGTCGCTCGCCCGGCGTCTTGCGCACGAAGCGATGGATCGCCGCTTCCTTCTGCATGCCGATGACAGAATCATAATCGCCGCACATGCCGGCATCGGTGAGATAGGCCGTGCCCTTGGTCAGGATCTGCGCGTCGGCGGTCGGGATATGGGAATGGGTCCCGACCACGAGCGAGGCGCGGCCGTCCAGATAATGCCCGATCGCCATCTTTTCGCTGGTCGCCTCGCCATGGACGTCGACCAGCACGGCCGCGATATTACCGCCCAATTGCCGGCCGGCCAGCTCCCGGTCGAGGCAGGCGAACGGATCGTCGAGCGGGTCCATGAACAGGCGGCACATGACGTTGATCACCACGACGCGCCGTCCGTCGGCGAGCTGGAACGTACGCAGCCCCTTGCCGGGCGTGCCGGCCGGGAAATTCGCCGGCCTGAGCAGGCGCGGATCGCCGTCGATCGAGCCCATCAGCTCGCGCTGGTCCCAGACGTGATTGCCGGTGGTGATGGCATCGACGCCGACGTCGTACAGGCTTTTCGCGATCTTGTCGGTGATGCCGAAGCCGGCGGCCGCATTCTCGCCATTGACCACGACGAAGTCGGCCGCCAGTTCGCTCTTGAGCCGCGGCATTTCCTTGATGACGGCATCCCGGCCGGAGCGACCCAGAATATCGCCCAAAAACAACAAACGCATCGATGCTTCCCGTTCGACCGGCCACGCACGCCGGAATTTCGTAAATTCAGATAAGCCCACACTCGGTCAGGACCAGATCGAGCCGTTCGTCATGCTCGCCGATCGGCACCGCATCCACTTCCTGCGCGCCATAGGCGATGCCGACCGCCGTGACCGGGCCCGCCGCGCGCAGGCCCGCCAGCGTCCGGTCGTAGAAACCGGCGCCATAGCCCAGCCGATGCCGCCCCCGATCGAACGCCAACAACGGCACCAGCACCAGATCCGGCACCAGAGCCGGCTCGCTTTCCGCCGGATGCACCGTTCCGAACGGACCGGCGGCCAAAGCCATATCCGGCTGCCAGCGCCGGAACGCAAGCGCCTGTCCGCGTGCGATCACCACGGGCATGGCGAGTGCCGCACCCGTCGCCGTCGCCAATGCCTGCATCAGCGGGCGGACGTCGATCTCGCTACGGATTGCGCAAAAGCCGGAGACGACCGTCGGGCGCAAGGCTGCCAGAGCATCGAGCCCGCGCCGGATCAGCGCGTCGGCCGCCGCGGCGCCCAGGGCCGCGTGGGCCGCATCGCGCCGCGCGGCCGCTTCCCGACGCAGCATCGCCTTGGCCTGGCTCAGCGGGTCGGGCGCAAGGGACATGATGGGCTTTCGAGGAGCGACGTAAGAGAAATCTGAAGCGGAGCCGCGACGGCCGTTGGACTTGTCGTACCCTCGTGGCCTGCTAGTGCAGGTGGGGACCGCGTATCGGAACCACGGCTCCGACAGAGACAGCCCCCGAGAGGTACATTATGGCCCCGGGGTTTGAACTGCCTGACGCGCCGCGCAGCCCCGCTCCAGCTCTTACAGGTAGTCCTGCTCGAGCTCCGCCGCAATGGCCTCGATGCGATCGGCCAGAGATTCGAGCGCTTCGGCCAGCACCGCCTCGTGCGGCGCCTGCTGGGGAACCACAGGCGGCGGGGGTGGCGCCGGCCGCGGCGCCGCGGCCGGCATCGACAAGGGCTCTCCGCCCTGGCTGCCCTTGGCGACCAGAGTCTTCAACTGGGTCAGCGCCTGATCCGTATCGACCAGCTCGTCGGTGATCGTCAGGCTGGCCATGACCAGCAGGCGCGCGTCGCCGACCTGGCCGACCGCCTTGACCAGTTGACCGACCTTCTGTTCGAGATAGGAGCCGAGGCGCGTCACATGCGCCTCCTGCCCGTCGTCGCAGGCGACCGAATAGGCGCGACCGTTGACGGTGACCTGGACCGATCCCATCGTCAGGCCTCCAATGCCGTCTTGATCAGCTCGATGGCGCCGTCGAGCCGTTCGGCCAGACCTTCGCTGCGCTGGGTCAGCTCGGCGAATTCGGCCTGGGCCGAGGCCAGTTCGCCGGCCATGCGCCGGCGCGTCTCGGAGCCGCGCCCGCGCTGGCCCGCCATTGCCGCCTCGAGCCGGTCCACCGCGCGCGTCAATCGCGCCGCCGCCGCCGCCAAATCCGCCATGCCGCCAGAGTCCCCACGCCGTTCGCAATACCGCGAAGAGCGTTAGCCTCCAAGGCCCGTGCGGTCAATGGAAAGGCGCTTCGAGCGCACCCCGCACGGCCTGCAAGGCTGCCCGCCGTGATTTCAGCAGAACCGCCTTGCGCTCGCGCGTGTTGACCCAAGGTCGTCTTGCGACGCAATGTGCGCCCGCTTTTTCTACGATGCCGGCCCGCGTCGCGCGGGCTCTCGCATTCCAGATTTCGAGAGACCGCGCCCATGAGCTCGTCCGACACCACGACCAAGCCCGCCGATCTGACCCCGCTGAAGCAGGACCCGACCTATGGCCCGATGGCCAATGCGTTGCGCGCGCTCGCCATGGACGCGGTCGAGGCGGCGAAGTCGGGTCATCCCGGCATGCCGATGGGCATGGCCGACGTCGCGACGGCGCTGTTCGCCGAGCATCTGAAATTCGACCCGACCGACCCGCATTGGCCCGACCGCGACCGTTTCGTGTTGTCGGCCGGCCACGGCTCGATGCTGCTCTATGGCCTGCTGCATCTGACCGGGTATCCGGGCGTCACGCTCGACGAGATCAAGCATTTCCGCCAGCTGGGCCATATGACCGCCGGTCACCCGGAATACGGTCATGTCGTCGGCGCCGAGGTCACGACCGGTCCGCTGGGCCAGGGCATCACCAACGCGGTCGGCATGGCATTCGCGGAGCGGCTGCTGAACGCGCGCTTCGGCGACGATCTCGTCGATCACCATACCTACGTCATCGCCGGCGACGGTTGCCTGATGGAGGGTATCAGCCATGAGGCGCTGTCGATCGCCGGCCATTACAAGCTGGGCAAGCTGATCGTGCTGTGGGACGACAATTCCATCTCGATCGACGGCTCGACCGAACTCGCCGTGTCGGACGACCAGGAAATGCGCTTCCGCGCCCATGGCTGGCACGTTCAGAAGGTCGACGGCCATGATCCGCATGCCGTCTCCAAGGCGATCGCCGCCGCCAAGGCCGTGACCGACAAGCCGTCGATGATCGCCTGCAAGACCACGATCGGCCTGGGCGCGCCCAGCAAGGCCGGCACGGCCGCCGTCCACGGCGCGGCACTCGGCGCCAAGGAAATCGAAGGCGCCCGCATCAAGCTGAACTGGTCCTACGATCCGTTCGAAGTGCCGGACGACATCCGCGCCTCATGGAAGGCGATCGCCGCCAAGGGTGCCGCACCGCATGCCGCCTGGAAAAAGCGTCACGCCGCCGCCAAGCCGGACGTGCGCGAGCGGTTCGACCGCCAGATCGCCGGCGAGCTGACCCCCGGATGGCAACAGGCGATCGTCGAGATCGTCGCAAAATTCGCGGCCGAGAAGCCCAAGATCGCGACGCGCCAAGCCTCGCAGCTGGTCTTGGACGCGCTGGCGCCGGTGCTGCCGGAACTTCTGGGCGGCTCGGCCGACCTGACCGGCTCGAACCTGACCAAGGCCAAGAGCCAGGTGCCGGTGACGCCGAAGGATTTCTCCGCCAGCTATGTCCATTGGGGCGTGCGCGAGCACGGCATGGCCGCCGCCATGAACGGCATCGCGGTCCATGGCGGCCTGGTACCCTATGGCGGCACGTTCCTGGTGTTCGCCGACTACAACCGCCCGTCGATCCGGCTGGCCGCCTTGATGGGCATCCGCGTCATCCATGTGCTGACCCATGATTCGATCGGGTTGGGCGAGGACGGCCCCACCCACCAGCCGGTCGAGACGCTGGCCTCCTTGCGCGCCATTCCGAACCTGCTGGTGTTCCGCCCGGCCGATCCGATCGAGACGGCGGAATGCTGGGCGCTGGCGCTGCAGCACAAGACGCGGCCGTCCGCCATCGCGCTGTCGCGCCAGGGCATCCCGACGCTGCGCGCGAGCGGTGCCGAGAACAGCTCGTCGCGCGGCGCCTATATCCTGGCCCCTGCGTCCGGCCCGCGCCAGGCGACGATCCTGTCGACCGGCACCGAGGTCGCTCTCGCGATCGCGGCGCGCGAAAAGCTGGAGGCCGAGGGCATCGCCACCGCCGTCGTGTCGATGCCGAGCTGGGAGCTGTTCGCCGAACAGACCCACGCCTATCGCACCGAAGTGCTGGGCGAGAGCGACAATCGCGTCGCGGTCGAGGCCGCGGTCGGTTTCGGCTGGGAGCGCTGGATCGGAACCAAGGGCCGCTTCGTTGGCATGTCGAGCTTCGGCGCGTCCGGCCCGGCCGAAAAGCTGTATCAGCATTTCGGCATCACGGTCGAAGCCGTGGTCGCCGCCGTGAAGGAAGGCCTCTAGCCACCCAACCGCCGCCGGAAGCCTGTTCCGGCGGCCTTTCTTTGATGCGAGACAAACCGGCCGCCCGAGAAGATGCGGCCGGTATCTTTCCGGGAGATCAGCATGGCAGTGAAAGTTGCAATCAACGGCTTCGGGCGCATCGGCCGCCTGGTGCTGCGCGCGATCATCGAATCGGGCCGCACCGATGTCGAAGTCGTCGGCATCAACGACCTGGGCGATGTGGCGACCAACGCGCATCTGTTGAGCTATGACAGCGTCCATGGGCGCCTCAAGGCCGAGGTCACCACCGGCGAAGGCTGGATGGATGTCGGCCGCGGCAGGATCCGCGTCACCGCCGAGCGCGATCCGGCCAAGCTGCCCTGGGGCGAGCTGGGCGTCGATGTGGCGCTGGAATGCACCGGCATCTTCACCAAGCGCGAGACCGCGGCCAAGCATCTGGAAGCCGGCGCCAAGCGCGTGCTGGTGTCCGCACCGGCCGACGGCGTCGACCTGACCGTCGTCATGGGCGTCAACCAGGATGCGCTGAGGAACGAGCATCACGTCGTGTCGAACGCCTCCTGCACGACCAACTGCCTGGCGCCGGTCGCCTATGTGCTGAACGAGGCGTTCGGGATCGAGCGCGGCTACATGACGACGATCCATGCCTATACCGGCGACCAGAATACGGTCGACACGCTGCACAAGGATCTGCGCCGCGCCCGCGCCGCGGCCCTCTCGATGATCCCGACCTCGACCGGTGCCGCCAAGGCCGTCGGCCTGGTCCTGCCGGCGCTGAAGGGCAAGCTCGACGGCACCTCGATCCGCGTGCCGACCGCGAACGTCTCGGTCATCGACCTCACCTTCGTGACCGCGCGCGACACGTCGGTCGAGGAAATCAACGCGGCCATGAAGGAAGCGGCCGGCTCGGCCCGGTTCAAGGGCATCCTCGGCACCAATTCGGCGCCGCTGGTCTCGATCGACTTCAACCATGATTCCCATTCCTCGACCTTCGACCTCACGCAGACGGTCGTGATGGACAAGCGCTTCTGCCGCGTTCTCAGCTGGTACGACAATGAATGGGGCTTCTCGAACCGCATGGCCGACACGGCCGTCGCGATCGGCAAGCTGATCTGAGGCCGATTGGGCGATGACCGCGCCCGCGATCATCGTCCATTCGCTGGGCCAGGCGCTGGTCGCGGCCGAGGCCGCGACGGCGCTGGGCCGGCCGTTGACGCTGCGGAGCGCCCGGGGCGGCGCGCTCGGCGTCGGCTGGTTCGCGAGCCTGGGCACCGTGCTGGCCGAACGCCATCCGGCGCTCGATCTGACCCTGGTGCTGGATTGCGCCGACGAGGCCGGCACGGCCTTGGGCGCGCTCAGGCGCGGGGTGAAGGCGATCCGGATCGAAGGACCTTCCGACGTGCGGGCAAAGCTCGCAGCATTGGCCCGGACCTATGGCGCGCGGCTCGACGACGATGACCGGCCCTGTCTCGATCTGGCGGACGGGCTGGTGGAACAAGCCGATCTCGCCGCCCGTTGTCGGGACTGGCTCATGCGGTAATATGGCCACCGTTGCTTCGGTACGGTCGGCTGGTTTACGAAATGCCTGAAATTCGGGGCGGCCCGGGGACCGGCCGCTCTTTCTTTGATTGGAGACACCGGATGTCGATCACGCCCCAAGTCAAAAAGATCCTGGACAACTACGAGAGCGACAATCCCGGCACCAAGGCGAACCTCGCCCGCATCCTGATGCAGGGTCGCCTGGGCGGCACCGGCAAGCTGGTCATCCTGCCGGTCGATCAGGGCTTCGAGCATGGTCCGGCGCGTTCCTTCGCGGCGAACCCGGTCGGCTATGACCCGCATTACCATCATTCGCTGGCGATCGAGGCCGGCCTGTCGGCCTATGCCTCGGCCCTCGGCATGCTGGAAGCCAGCTCCGGGACCTTCGCCGGCCAGATCCCGACTATCCTCAAGGTCAATTCGTCGAACAGCCTGTCGACCGCCAAAGAGGCGCCGAGCCAGGCGATCACCGGTTCGGTCTCGGACGCGCTCCGCCTCGGCTGCTCGGCCATCGGCTTCACGATCTATCCGGGCTCGGACGCGCAGTTCGAGATGATGGAGCAGATCCGCGAAATGGCCGAGGAAGCCAAGGCCGTCGGCCTGGCCGTGGTGATCTGGTCCTACCCGCGCGGCGGCAACCTGTCCAAGGCCGGCGAGACGGCGATCGACATCTGCGCCTATGCCGCCCATATGGCGGCCCTGCTCGGCGCCCATATCATCAAGGTCAAGCCGCCGACCGACGTCTTGGAACTGGCCGCGGCGAAGCCCGTCTACGAAAAGCAGAAGATCGACATCTCGACCCAGGCCAAGCGCTACGAGCATGTCGTTCAGGCCTGCTTCGCCGGCCGCCGCATCGTGGTGTTCTCCGGCGGCGAAGCGAAGGATGTCGATAGCGTCGTGAACGAGGCCCGCGCGATCCGCGACGGCGGCGGCAACGGCTCGATCATCGGCCGCAACACGTTCCAGCGTCCGAAGACCGAAGCGCTGGCGCTCCTCGACAAGCTGATCAACGTCTATCTCGGCAAGGATTGATGTCCATTCAGGCTGAGCCGGCGTCCTGCCGGCTCTACCTCGTGACGCCGGAGCGTCTCGAGCCCGCCACCTTCGCCGATCAGTTGGCGGCGGCGCTCGACGGTGGCGACGTCGCCTCGGTCCAGCTGCGCCTGAAGAACGTCGACGACGACGCCATCAAGCGCGCCTGCGAGATCCTGCTGCCGATCGCCACCTCGCGCGAGGTCGCGTTTCTGCTGAACGACCGCCCGGACCTGGCGGTCGCCTGCGGCTGCGACGGGGTCCATGTCGGCCAGAGCGACATGCCCTATGCCGCCGCGCGTAAGACGGTGGGGCCCGACCGGATCGTCGGCGTCACCTGTCACGACAGCCGGCACCTGGCCATGGAAGCGGCCGAGGCCGGCGCCGACTATGTCGCGTTCGGCGCGTTCTACCCGACCATGACCAAGCCGTCGAACTACCGGCCCGAGCCCGAGCTGCTGCAATGGTGGAGCGAGTTCATGACCGTACCGTCGGTCGCGATCGGCGGCATCACGCCGGCCAATTGCGTACCCCTGGTCAAGGCCGGCGCCGATTTCATCTGCGTGGTCAGCGCCGTCTGGCAAAATCCCGAGGGTCCGGGTGCGGCCGTGAAGGCGTTCAACAAGGCGATCGCCGAGGCGTCGGCTTAGTTTCCTATAGGCCGTCATTCCCGCGAAAGCGGGAATCCAGGGTGGCCGCAGAGGCTTTCTCAGCAGTTTCATTCTCGGACCGCGACGATCGATCTCGCGCGTGGCCCTGGATTCCCGCCTGCGCGGGAATGCGCGGGAATGCGCGGGAATGCGCGGGAATGACGGATGAGATGACCCTCGGACACCCCTAATCCAGCGGCGCGCGGAACGCCTCGTGGCAGGCGCCGCAGCCGACCCGGCCGACGGCGCCCAGCTCGGTGGCGGTGCCGGACCGGTCTCCCCGTCCGATCGCGGCGACCAGGGCCTCGCTCTGGCCGGCGAGCCGCGCCGCGGTCGCGCGGAACCGCTCGTTCTCGGTCCAGATCTCCGGCTTGGCGTGGGTCTTGATGTCGGGCAGGTCGGCGAGGCTGGTGCCGGCCGGAAACAGGGCCGGCAGGCGCTGGGCCGTTTCCAGGATCGCCTGGGCCGCCTCGAGCGCGGCCGGCGCATTGTCCTCGCCATCGGCGAAGCTCTTGATCAGCCGGACCTTCTTGGCGAAGCCCTGCATCGTCGCCTGCCGGTCGGCGACGATCTTGGCGGCATCCGGCACGTCGGCCGCCGCCCCGATCAACAGGCCGGCCACCGTCAGCCCCAGCAGCGCGCGCATCGAAAGTCCCTGCATTCCCATCCCCTTCTCAGGCGTCTTGCATCGAGACTAGACCAGGCGGCGGTTGTGACCGGGCTGCCGTAAGCCGATGGCTGGGCCACCTTGACCGCAGGCATAAAACCATCGTGCGGATGGTCTGTCTTCGAATCATTGAACCGGCGCCCACAGCACATCGTCGATCTCGCCGGCATGGACCGCGAGCATGATCAGCCGATCCAGGCCCAAGGCACTGCCGGCCGACGGCGGCATGCCATGGCCGAGCGCCGCCAGGAAATCCTCGTCGATCGGGTAGCGTTCGCCATAGAGCCGCTGCTTCAGATCCATGTCGGCTTCGAAGCGCCGGCGCTGGGTCACCGGGTCGGTCAGCTCGCCGAACGCGTTCGCCAGTTCGACGCCGCAGGCATAGAGCTCGAACCGCTCGGCCAGGCGCGGGTCCTCCGGCTTCGGCCGGGCCAGCGCCGCCATCGAAACCGGATAGTCGGCGAGGAAGGTCGGCCGACCCATGCCCAGATGCGGCTCGATCCGATCGAGCATGATGCGGAAGAACAGGTCCTCCCAGCTGTCGCCTTCATGCGGTCGGATGCCGAGCGGCGCCGCCGCGGCGGCCAGCAGGGCCAGATCCGGCGCCAGCGGATCGGGGGCGGTCGCCAGCAGGTCGATGCCGCAATGGCGCCGGAACGCGTCCGGCACGGTCAGCAGCTCGAACGGCTGAAACGGATCGGCCTCATGCCCCTGCCATTTCAGCACGGCGGTGCCGGCGATCTCGGCCGCGCGGCGCACCAGGGCCTCGCAATCGGCCATCAGCGTGCGATAGCCGTCGTGCGCCCGGTACCATTCCAGCATGGTGAATTCGGGGCTGTGGCGCCCGGCCCGCTCGCCGTTGCGGAACACATGACCCAGCTGGAAGATCTTGGGCAGGCCCGCGACCAGCAGCTTTTTCATGGTGAACTCGGGCGAGGTATGCAGATAGCGTTGCAGCCGCTCGCCCTCGGGCCGGACCAGCTCGGTCGCAAACGCGATCAGATGCGGCTCCAGCCCCGGACTGACCTGCAGGGCCGGGGTATCGACCTCCAGGAAGCCCTCCGCCGCGAACCAGGCCCTCAGCCCATCGACGATCCGGGCGCGTTTCTCCAGATAGGGCAAGCGCTTGGCGAAGCTGTCCGGGTGCCACCAGGGCAGGCTCATCGCGTGCCTCCCCGCGCCGGCTGGGTGGCTCCCCTGCCCGGGCCGCAACGCCGAACCGGCGGTTCTGGCTTCCTTTGCCGCCCGGTTGCTGCTAGGACACGCGCCATTCTTTTCCCCATCTCTTCACGTTTAGCGGACTATCGAGCAGCCATGAAGATCGGTGCCAACGAAATCAAGCCCGGCGTCGTCCTCCAACTCGAGGGCAAGCTGTTCGTCGTGCTGAAGCGTGACACGGTTCAGCCCGGCAAGGGCGGCGCCTTCGCGGCGGTCGAAATGAGAGACATCCGGACCGGCACGAAGACCATCGAGCGGTTCCGCACGTCCGAGACGGTCGAGCGCGCGCATCTCGACGAAACCGAGATGCAGTTCCTGTTCATGGAAGGCGAGAACGCCACATTCATGGACCAGGAGACCTACGAGCAGCACCAGATCCCCAAGGAGCTGATCGGCGATCCGGCCGACTTCCTGAAGGATGGCATGGTGGTCACCGTCAAGCTGTTCGAGGGAACGCCGCTCTCGTGCGACCTGCCGCAGACCGTGATCATGGAGCTGGTCGAGGCCGATCCGGTCGTCAAGGGCCAGACCGCCTCGTCGTCCTACAAGCCCGGCAAGCTCGAGAACGGCCGCCGCGTCCTGATTCCGCCGCATATCGAGCAGGGCACCCGGATCGTCGTGAACACGGCGGACGGAACCTATCTCGAGCGGGCGAAGGACTAGTCGCATGGCGGTCCGTTCCGCCGTCATCAACGTCATGGCCGCCGCCGCCCGCAAGGCCGGCCGCGGGCTGATCCGCGACTTCGGCGAGGTCGAAAATCTTCAGGTCTCGCAGAAGGGCCCGTCGGATTTCGTCTCGACCGCCGATCTCAAGGCCGAGAAGATTTTGCGGCTGGAGCTGGAAAAGGCCCGCCCCGGCTATGGCTTCCTGATGGAAGAGAGTGCCGAGACGATCGGCGACGGCCATCATCGCTGGATCGTCGATCCGCTGGACGGCACGCTCAATTTCCTGCACGGCATTCCGCATTTCTGCATCTCCGTGGCGCTCGAGCGCGATGGTGAGATCGTTGCCGGCGTGATCTACGAGCCGCTGCGCGACGAGGAATTCTGGGCCGAGAAGGGCTCGGGCGCGTTCGTCAGCGATCGCCGCATCCGCGTCTCCGGCCGCCGGGACATGGGCCATGCGGTCATCGCGACCGGCATGCCGTTCCGCGGCAAGGAAGCGCATCCCGGCTATATGCGGACCTTGAACGCCGTCATGGCCGAGACCGCCGGCGTGCGCCGCTTCGGTGCGGCGGCACTCGATCTGGCCTATGTCGCCGCCGGCCGGTTCGACGGTTTTTGGGAATTCGGCCTGAAGCCGTGGGACATCGCGGCCGGCCTGCTGCTGGTCAAGGAAGCCGGCGGCTATTGCAGCGAGCCCGACGGCAGCGGCCACGACATGCTGGCGACCGGCAACGTGCTCGCCGCCAACGACCATCTGCATCTGCCGCTCGGCCGGCTGATGCGCCAGGCGCTCAAATAGAAATCAGGCGCCGGCGCGATTTGTCGCGCCGGCGAGCCTAGGCCGCGCGGGCCGCCGCCCGGCGCCTGAGGCCAAAACCAAAGCTCGTCATTGTTCTGCCACAACTCTGTCTGTACCCTCGCCGACGAATCGTCGCGCGAGGCGTTGGTCTTCGTGTCGAGGCCCATCCCACCCCAACGAACGGATCAGCCGCCCGTGTCACGCCCGCAACGTTATCTCATGCGCATGGCCCTGTTCGTGGTGATCGTGGCCGCGATCGTGGTGGCACTCTCACCGGCACTGGCCCCCGCCTTCGAGGCGAACCTGCCGCTGAACAGCATCATCGCGGCCATCCTGCTGATCGGCGTCTTCTACATCTTCCGCCAGGTGTGGATGCTGAACCCCGAGGTCGCCTGGATCGAGAATTTCCGCAAGAACGACCGGGCAGTGCTGTCGGGCGATCTGCCGCGGCTGATGTCGCCGATGGCGAACATGCTGGGCGAGCGGTCGGGCAAGCGCCTGTCGCTGTCGCCCGTCTCGATGCGCACGCTGCTGGACGGCATCGCGGCACGGCTCGACGAGCAGCGCGAGACCTCGCGCTATCTGATCGGCACGCTGGTGTTCATGGGTCTGCTCGGCACGTTCTACGGCCTGTTGCAGACGGTCCATTCGGTGGGCGGCGTGCTGGGCAGCCTGAGCGTGACCGGCGGCGACGTCGGCAAGGCGATGGCCGATCTGAAGGGCAGCCTGCAGGCGCCGTTGAACGGAATGGCGACCGCCTTCAGCTCGTCGCTGTTCGGCCTGTCGGGCTCGCTGGTCCTGGGCTTCCTCGATCTGCAGGCCGGCCACGCGCACAATCGCTTCTTCAACGACCTGGAGGAATGGCTGTCGGGCCTGACCCGGATCGGCGGCGTCGGCGGATCGGCCGAGAGCGGCGAGCAGTCGGTGCCGGCCTTCATCCAGGCGCTGTTGGAACAGACGGCCGACAGCCTCGACAATCTGCAGCGCATCATGGCGCGCGGCGAGGAGAGCCGGGTCCAGACCAACATGGGGTTGCAGGCGCTGGGCGACCGGCTGTCGCTGATGACCGAGCAGATGCGGACCGAGCAGGGCGTGCTGCTGCGCTTTGCCGAGACCCAATCGGAAATGAAGCCGATCCTGGCCAAGCTGGCCGAGGGGCCGCGTGGGCAGACGGGCGGCCTGGACGACGTCACCCGCGGCTATCTGCGCAATATGGACCAGCATGTCGCCAAGCTGTCGGCCGAGCTGTCCCAGGGGCGCGAGGCGACGGTATCGGAGATCCGCACCGAGATCCGCCTGCTGGCCCGCACCATCGCGGCGCTCGCCGAAGAGAGCGAGCGTTAAGAAATGGCTTTGTCACGGCGGACGCGTCCGTCCTCGATCAACATCTGGCCGGGCTTCGTCGACGCGCTGGCCCAGTTGTTGATGGTCATCATCTTCATCCTGCTGGTCTTCACCGTCGGCCAATTCTACCTGTCCGGGGCGGTCAGCGACCGGGATCTGGAGATCAAGAAGCTGACCCAGCAGATGAACGAGCTGACCGACATGCTGTCGCTGGAGAAGCGGGCGAGCGACGATCTGCGCCTGAACGTGGCGACGCTGGGCGCCCAGGCGCAGCAGGCGTCGCGCGACAAGGACGCGCTGGCGGCGAAACTGGCCCAGGCCGCCGCCGATGCCCAGAACCAGGCCCAGGATCTGGCCCAGGCGCGCGACAAGCTGGCGGCCGGCGACGCGACGATCGCGACCTTGAATTCCAATGTGCTGGCGTTGCGCGAGCAATTGCAGGAATTGGCCAAGGCGCTCGATCTCGCCCAGACCCAGAACAAGGAACAACAGGTTCAGATCAGCGACCTGGGCAACAGGCTGAACCTGGCGCTCGCCGCCAAGGTCGAGGAGCTGGCCAAGTACCGCTCGGAATTCTTCGGCCGCCTGGGGCAGATCCTGGGCGACCGGCCGGATATCCGCGTGGTCGGCGATCGGTTCGTGTTCCAGTCGGAAGTGCTGTTCGACCCGGGCATGGCCGATCTGGAGCCGGGCGCGCGCCAGAAGCTGGAACCGGTCGTGAGCGCACTGAAGCAGATCGCGGCCGGCATCCCATCGAACCTCAACTGGATCCTGGAAGTCGACGGCCATACCGATCCGCGGCCGATCGCGACCGCGCAGTTCCGTTCGAACTGGGAGTTGTCGACCGCGCGCGCCGTCTCGGTCGTGAAGTTCCTGATCGATCAGGGCATTCCCGCAGGCCATCTGGCCGCCGCCGGCTTCGGCGAGTGGCAGCCGCTGGAAAAGGGCGCCAGCGAAGACGCCTATCGCAAGAACCGCCGGATCGAGCTCAGGCTGACCCAGCATTAGAGCCTGATCCGATCAAGCCTGCTCGGCTTGATCGGTGAATCAGTCTCTAAATATTTGATTTAGAGTGCGATTCAGAGATTTAGAGACTGATTCGTCGGAGCCGGATCAGACGTAGCTGTCCCGCACGTCGAGCGTGCTTTCCCAGCCGATGCGGTCGAAGTTTTCCTCGATCCATTTGTCGGCCGTGTCGAAGCCCAGCTCATGCAGATGTTCCAGGAACGGCCGCTCGGTATTCATTTTGCTGAGCGCGCCGTATTTCGCCAGCTCCGCCTCGGCACCGATCTGGTGGAAGCGGACCGCGGCATAGCGCTCGTCTTCGAGCGAGCCGCTCTCGATCAAGCTCGACACGGTAGCGATGCCGAACATCTCGCTGACCAGGCTGGAATTGAAGCTCATCTCATTGATGCGGTTGAGGATATCGCGTGCCGTCACCGGCACTTCGGGCCGGTTCATCGGGTTGATCTGGACGATCACCACGTCGCTCGACGCGCATTCGTTGATCAGCGGATAGATCGCCGGATTGCCCAGATAGCCGCCGTCCCAATAGGATTCGCCGTCGATCTCGACCGCCTTGAACATCAGCGGCAGGCAGGCCGATGCGAGCAGGGCCTGGGCGCTGAGTTCCGGCGTGCGGAACAGCCGCGCCTTGCAGGTGCGGACGTTGGACGCGGTGACGAACAGCTTGATGTCCGGATGCGCCCTGAGCGCCTCGAAATCGATCAGATCCTCGAGCAGATCGCTCAACGGGTTGAGGTCCAACGGATTGAGCTGGGTCGGTGCCCAGATGCGCGCGATGAAATCCATCATCATGAAGGTCGGATCGGCATCGACCTTCCAGGGATCCGACAGACCCGGAATCCCGCGCAGGAAGCTGCGCGGCAGGGCGTTCAGGTCGGCGATCCGACCCCAGAAGGCGGCCATCGCGTCGATCGCCCCCTGGCGGCTGCCCTTGATGAAACCGTCGGCGAACACCGCGAGGTTCATCGCCCCGGCGCTGGTGCCGCTGATGCCGTCGATATAGAGCCGCGGCTCGCAGATCAGCCGGTGCATGACGCCCCAGGTGAAGGCGCCATGGGACCCGCCGCCCTGCAAAGCCAGGCTGATATGCTTGACCCCCGGTCGGCTCGGCTTCTGTCGGTGCGGCAACGGCATCCGGCCGGGCAGGCTGCGATCGTGGGGCGACATCGGCGGGCCCTCTCCTGGCGAAGCTAGCTGGCGCCCAACTGGCGTTTCACGATCTCATCATAGCGGCCATTGGCGCGCAGTGCCGACAATCCGTCGTTGAAGCGCCGGATCAGCTCGGCGGCACCCGGTCTCTCCCGGGCGGCGATCAGATGGAGCGACTGGCGATAGACCGGCATTTTCCCGCGCAGGAACGGCGGCGACGGCCCGAACAGGACGGCGGCCCGTAAATCGATCAGATCGGCCGCGCTCACGAACACGTCCACCCGGCCCGCAGCCAATTCCTTCAGACAGAGATCGGCGCTCGCCGGCTGTTCGAGATGGACGAGCTCGGCCTTGATCAGAGCCGCGACCGGCGGCGCCGAGGCAAAGCCGATCGGCAGACAGAGGCTGAGACCGTTCAGGCTTTCGGGACCGAGATAGTCATGGCCGGTCCCGGCGCGGAACAGGGCAATCGACACGATGTCGTAGATCGCGTCGGAATACAGCATCTCGAGCTCGCGCTGAGGCGCGCGGATATAGGGAAACGTGGCATCGAAGCTTCCGGCCAGCAGATCGCCATAGCCGCGTTTCCAGGGTTCGAACTGCAACGGCTCGACCGGCAAGTCGGCGGCGGCGAAAGCGGCCAGAACGATCGCGGCGGTCAGACCGCCCGACGGCAGGGCCGGGTCGGCGAACGGCGCATAATCCGGGCCGGTGACCAGACGTATGGGAGTGGCCGCCCGAGCGGGGCCTGATGCCAGGGCCAGCAGGATCGACAATAACGCACACAACCGCCTATGAAACATCGACCCTGGTCTCCCGGCGCTTTTAGCGTCGCAGCAGCGGTCTTATCTCACTCCAGGCAGCCGGTACCCGGCAAGCCTTATCACCGACAGCCTTATCACCGACGCCAGAACGGCTTTTCGCTCTCGCCCTCAGCGTCGAGACGACTGACGCCGATGTCATGCAGCACCTGGTCGCTCAGCGCCGCGAGTGCCCGGCGCTGTTCGGCCCGGTCGCTCCAGCTGCCGATGGCATCGAACAGGCGGACGGCCAGGGTCGACAGCGAAAGGCGAGGCCGGGGCGTCTTCCGGGTCAGCCGCGCATTGCCGGCCGTCATCGTCATTCTCGTCATGATCTTCTCCTCTGGGTCGGATCGTCTGAACGGGAATATCGGTCCGCATTGCCCGGGCGACAAACCAGTGTTTCTGGTAGAATGGCTTAGTTTATCTAAGTCATGGAGTTGTCATGTCGCGCCGCCTGCCCCCGCTGAACGCGCTGCGCACCTTCGAGGCTGCGGCTCGACACCTGAGCTTTCTCAAGGCGGCGGAAGAGCTTAGCGTCACCGCGGGCGCGGTCAGCCAGCAGATCAAGACGCTCGAAGAACATCTAAGCCTGAAGCTGTTTCGCCGACAGGCGCGGGGCGTGCTGCTGACGGACGCGGGGCAGCGTTACGGCAAACGCATCGGTGAATTGCTGGATCAGATCGCCGCCGCGACGCGCGATCTGCGGCGCCAGAGCGGCGGGGCAGTGCTGACCGTGACGACCATGCCCAGCTTCGCCGCCCGCTGGCTGATCCCACGGCTGGGCGCCTTCGGCCGCCTGCATCCGGAAATCGCCGTGCGCACGCTGGCCGACGACAAGCTGGCGACGTTCCAGGACGATGACGTCGACGTCGCGATCCGCTTCGGCGCCGGCAATTACCCCGGCCTGACCGCGGATTTCCTGTTTCGCGAAGAGGTGTTCCCGGTCTGCAGCCCCCGGCTGCTCGAGGGCGCCGTCCCGCTGGAACGACTGGAGGATCTGGGCCACCACACCCTGCTGCATGACGAACCGCACCCGGGCCTGCATGAGTTGGAATGGAGCGCGTGGTTGGCCAGGCGCGGCATCCGCCATATCGACGCCCATCAGGGCCCGCGCTTCACCTATACCCACATGAGCCTGACCGCCGCCGCCATGGGCCAGGGCCTGGCGCTCGGCACCAGCGTGCTTTGCGCCGACGACCTGGAGAGCGGCCGGCTGGTCCGGCCGTTTCCGGACAGGATCGTGGCCAATTTCGCCTATTACCTGGTGTTCCCGCCGGCGGCGCTCGACCGGCCGCGGGTCGTGGCCTTTCGCGACTGGATGCTGGAGGCCGCGGCCAGCTTTATGGCTTGAGGCTGGATGACTTGAGGCCGGCCAGCGCGTGCTTGACAAGTTTCTTCATTACCGTCGGCAGCGCATGATCGCCCAGACGATCCGGCCGGACCCAGACGCCGGCGCCGGCGCCGGCTCGCCCGACCAGAATCGAAAGCTCCAGATGGAAATGGGTGAAGGTATGGCCGACCGAACCGTCGAGCAGCCGCCATTCGGCCGGCACCGGCGCATGGGCCAGCGCCTGGGCAGCGCCCCAGCGCGTCTCGAGCCAGGGCGTGGACGGCAGTTCCATCAGGCCGCCGAGCAGCCCCTCGGGCGCCCGCTTGCGGATCAGGATCGCACCATCGTCGCGCTCGGCCCAGAACGCCACGCCGTAGCGCGTCGGCCGCGCTGCCTTGGCCCGCTTCAGCGGCAGCCGCTCCTCGTCGCCCAGGCGGTGGGCGAGGCAGGCGCGTTCCCACGGACACAGCATGCAGCGCGGCTTGCGCGGGGTGCAGACCGTGGCGCCCAGATCCATCACCGCCTGGGCATAGTCGCCTGCCCGCCGGCGCGGCGTGAGCGCAGCCGCATGGGCGCGCAGGATCGGCTTCGCGTCGGGCAGCGGCACCTCGACCCGGCGCAGCCGCGCCATGACGCGCTCGATATTGCCGTCGAGCACGGTCGCGGCCCGGTCGAACGCGATGGCGGCAACTGCGGCGGCGGTATAGGCGCCGATGCCCGGCAATCCAAGGAGCCCCGCCTCCGTATCGGGAAACACGCCGCCATGCCGGTCGGCCACGGCCTTGGCGCAGGCATGCAGGTTGCGGGCGCGGGCGTAATAGCCGAGCCCTTGCCAAGCATGCAGCACCTGGTCGATATCGGCCGCCGCCAACGCCTCGACCGTCGGCCAGCGCGACAGGAAGTCGCGGTAGTACGGTCCGACCGTTGCGACGGTGGTCTGCTGCAGCATAATCTCGCTCAGCCAGATGGCGTAGGGGTCCGACCCCCGACCCGGTTCGGCGCGCCAGGGCAGCACCCGGCGATGCCGGTCGTACCAGGCGAGCATGGCGTCGGCCAGACCGGCGGCGTCCGCGGGCGGTGAACCGATCGCGGACGAAACATCGACGGACGGGCGGGGATTGGGCGGCATGAGATGAAATCGATCGCGCTGAGTGTGTCGAAGATTGCCGCCCCGGTGCTCGGCCGGCGGGGTCTGGCCGAGGCCGAGATGATTCTCGGCTGGGCCGCCGTGGTCGGCGAGGATCTGGCGCGCGACACCCTGCCGATCAAACTCGCCTTCGGCAAGGGCGACCGCGTCGACGGCACGCTGCACCTGAAGGTCGTCTCGGCCGCCGCCCCGGAAGTCCGCCATCGCGAGCCGCAGATCATCGAACGGATCAACGGCTTCTTCGGCTATCGCGCGGTCGCCCGCCTCAAGCTGACCCAGGGGCCCCTGCCGAACGCCCCCTTGCCCGGCCCGAAGCCGCCGCGGCCGCTGGCCGCCGCCGAGACCAACGCGCTGGCCCACAGTCTCGACGGCATCGTCGATCCGGAGTTGAAAGCGGCGCTGGAGCGCTGGGGCCAGGCCGTGCTGGGCGACCAGCCGCCCCCGCCCGCGCGGCCGCTTGCACCCCGGAAAGAATCTCGATAACCTCTATATCTAGTGTTGGAGACGTTAATGCACCGCATTCTGTTGATCGCGATGGCCTTGTTCGCCACGTTTGCCGAGGCCAAGGCCGCCGCACCGGCACCGATCCGTCCGGACGATGTCGTGCTCGGCAAGGCCGATGCGCCGATCACCGTGTTCGAATATGCCTCGCTGACCTGCCCGCATTGCGGCGATTTCGCGGTCAAGACCTTCCCGAAGGTGCAGAAGGACTGGATCGACACCGGCAAGGTCCGCTGGGTCTATCGCGATTTCCCGTTCGACGCGGTCGCGCTCAAGGCCCATGTCATCGCCCATTGCGGCGGCCCGGACCGGTACTATGGCCTACTCGACGTGTTTTACGCCCAGCAGCGCAACTGGTACCGCCCCGATGCCGACGCCGCGGTCGTCGAACTGACCAAGCTCACCAAATTCGCCGGCGTGTCGGAGGCACAGGTCAAGGCCTGCCTGGTCGATACCAAGCTGTCGGCCCTGGTCGTGGGCAACCGCCAGACCGGCGACGCCGCCGGTGTCGATTCGACGCCGACTTTCTTCATCAACGGGTCGATGTCGACCGGCTTCAAGGAATACGACGAGTTCCAGAAGCTGCTCGCCGCCGCCTCCTGATCGATCGGGGAGGGTCCGACGCGACTTGCAGTTCACCAAGCTACGCCTTAGCGGCTTCAAGTCGTTCGTCGAATCCACCGAGCTTTTGATCGAGCCCGGGCTGACGGGCATCGTCGGCCCGAACGGCTGCGGCAAGTCTAATCTGGTCGAGGCGCTGCAATGGGTGATGGGCGAAACCTCCGCCCGTCGGCTGCGCGGCGGCGACATGGACGACGTCATCTTCGGCGGCACCACGACCAAACCGGCGCGCAACGTCGCCTCGGTCTCGGTCCGGATGGACAATACCGACCGCACCGCGCCGGCCCTGCTCAACGACCAGGACGAGCTGGAGATCGAGCGCCGCATCGATCGCGGCAAGGGCTCGACCTACCGCGTCAACGCGCGCGAGACCCGGGCCAAGGACGTCCAGCTGCTGTTCGCCGACGCGTCCTCCGGTGCCGGATCCTCGGCGCTGGTCGGCCAGGGCCGCATCGGCTGGCTGATCAACGCCAAGCCGAACGAACGCCGGTTGCTTCTGGAAGAAGCCGCCGGCATCGGCGGGCTGCAGTCCCGCCGGCATGAGGCCGAACTGAAACTGTCGGCCGCCGAGACCAATCTCACCCGGCTGGAAGACGTGGCCCTGTCGCTCGACACCCAGATCGAGCGGCTCCGCAAGCAGGCGCGCCAGGCCGAACGCTATCGCCGCCTGTCGGACCAGATCCGCAAGGCCGAGGCGCTGGTGCTGCACCGCGCCTGGTGCGACCAGACCCAGCGCCTGGCGGGCGCCACCCGGCGCCTGGCCGAGGCCGAGGCCCGCGTGGCCTCCAATGCCGAGGCGGCCGAGACCGCCCAGGCCCTGCGCCTGGAAGCACAGGAGGCCCTGCCCGGCCTGCGCCAGGCGGCAAGCGACGCGCGCCATACGGTCGAACGGCTGGCGGCGGGCCTGGCCTCGCTCGCGGCGGAGACCACCCGCGTGGCGCAGGCGCTGCGCGACAATCAGCATCGCCTGGCCCTGCTCGACCAGGATATCCAGCGCGAGAAGCGCCTGGCCGCGGAAGCCAGCTCGTCGCTGGCCCGTCTGAACGGCGAACGCGACGGCCTCGTCGCCCAGCAGGAGAGCGAGGCGGACGAGCAGCAGACCGCCTCGGAACTGGTGTTCGCCGCCAAGAACGCGGTCAGCCTGGCCGAGGCGGGCTTGAGCCAGGCCACGGCCCGCGCCGCCGCGCGCGAGGCCGAACGCGCGGCCCTGGTCC
Source organism: Rhodospirillales bacterium (assembly GCA_028288725.1). GTDB lineage: Bacteria > Pseudomonadota > Alphaproteobacteria > ATCC43930 > CGMCC-115725 > Aliidongia. The sequence goes on along the minus strand of JAQGIC010000062.1, from coordinate 158,131 downwards.
GGCGGATCGCCACGATCGAAGAGCGCAAGCTGCGCCTGAAGCGGCAATGGGCCGAGGCCGAGGCCAAGACGCGCGAACTGGATCTGCTCGCCATCGGCCCGGAACGCCTGGCCGACGCCGCCGCCGAGGTCGCCGAGGCCGAGGAAGCGCTGGCCGTCGCGCGCGAGATGGCGGAAGCCGCCGAGAGCGCCATCGAAGCGGCCCAGCAGGCCGAAGCGCAAGCGCGCGTCCCGGTCCAGGCCGCCGAGCGCCAGACCGTCAAGCTCAAGGCCGAGATCGACGGCCTGCGCGCCGTGGTCGCCTCGGGCACGGCCAAGGGCTTCGCCCCGGTGCTGGATCAGGTCCGCGTCGGCAAGGGACTGGAAAAGGCCCTGGGCGCGGCGCTGGGCGACGATCTGTCGGCGGCGCTCGATGCCGGCGCCGAGATCCATTGGGCCCGGTTGCCCGATGAGACGGGACCGGTCGCGCCGCTGCCGGAGGGGGCCCAGCCCTTCGACGGTTTCGTCGAGGCGCCCGCGGCGCTCGCCCGCCGCCTGAAGCGGATCGGCCTGGTCGCGGACGCCGAGACCGGCCGGCGGCTGCAGCCGAGCCTGCTGCCCGGCCAGCGGCTGGCGACCCGCGACGGCGCGGTCTGGCGCTGGGATGGCCTGACCGTCGCGGCCGGCGCGCCCAGTGCGGCTGCGACGCGCCTCGCCCAGCGCAACCACCTGAGCGATCTCGAAGCCGAGCGCGACGCCGCCGCCGGCGACCTCGCCCGGCTGCAGGAGGCCCATACGAGCGCACAACGGGCGGTCGAGGGCGCCCAGGCCCGGGACCGCGCCGCCCGGGAAGCGGTCCGCACGGCGGCCCAGCGCATCGCGACCGCCCGCAATGCCGAGGCCAACTTGACCGCCCAGGCCAATGCCGCCCAAGCGCGCCATCAGGCCGCGACCGAGGCCAAGACCCGCCTCGTCCAGGAGCTGGTCGAAAGCGACGCCCAAACCGAAGAAGCCGAAAAGGAACGGCAGGCGCTGCCCGATCCGATGCTCGACCGGCAGGAAGTCGAGCGGCTCAGGGCCGAGGTCGGCCGCTTGCGCGCCGAGGAAAGCCTGCAGCAGCGCGAACTGGATCGGCTGGTGCGCGACGCGCAGAACCGGCGCAACCGCCTGGCCTCGATCGAGATCGAGGGACGCGCCTGGATCGACCGGCTGGAAGGTGCAGCCGTCCAGCAGGCCGAACTCGACGCCCGCCGTCAGGCGCTGGGCGCCGAGATCGAGCACTTGGCGATCCGGCCGGAGGAGCTGGCGGCCGAACAACTGGAGCTGGAAGACCGGATCGCAGACGCCCGCGCGGAAGCCGAGACGATCGCGGCGGGCCTCCGCCAGTCCGAGACCGCGGCCGGCGAGGCCGAGCGCGCGTTCGAGGCCGCCACCCGCCTGCTGGGCGAAGCGCGCGAGGACCGGGTCCGCGCCGAGGCCGGGTTCGATCAGGCGACGGAAGCGCTGGGCATGGCGACCCAGCGGATCCAGGACGTATTCGAGACCCTGCCGGCGCAATTGCCGGCACTGGCCGAGATACCGGAACAGCCGGGCGAGGACAGCCCGGCCGAGCTGGAAGCGCGCTTCGACCGGCTGAAGCGCGAGCGCGAGGCGATCGGCCCGGTCAATCTGATGGCCGAGACCGAGATGGCGCAATTGTCGCAAGAGCTGGACACGATCCGACGCGAATCGGCCGACCTGACCGCCGCGATCGCGCGGCTGCGCCAGGCGATCCAGCAATTGAACCGCGAGGGGCGCGAGCGCCTGACCCAGGCGTTCGAGGCGGTCAACGCCCATTTCCAGGATCTGTTCGTGCGCCTGTTCGGCGGCGGCCGGGCATATCTGGAGCTGGTCCAGCACGAGAGCGACCCGCTGCAGGCGGGCCTGGAGATCATGGCGAGCCCGCCGGGCAAGAAGCTGCAGGTTCTGTCGTTGTTGTCGGGTGGCGAGCGCGCGCTGACCGCGCTCGCCCTGGTCTTCGCCGTGTTCCTGACCAATCCGGCGCCGATCTGCGTGCTGGACGAGGTCGACGCGCCGCTGGACGACGCCAATGTCGAGCGGTTCATCAACCTGGTGCGCGAGATCGGCCAGCGCACCGGCACCCGCTTCCTGATCATCACCCACCATCGCGTATCGATGGCGCGGATGGACCGGCTCTATGGCGTCACCATGGCCGAGAAGGGCATTTCGCAGCTGGTTTCGGTCGAGCTTTCCTCGGCCGACCGGCTGCGGCAAAGCGCCTGATCCAGGCGCTGAAACCCAGCGCCCCGCGCGCGTTTCGGCCATGCAGCGGGCTGCGGCGTTTCGCCTTGACAGCCGGTTTTGGCAGCACCTATGTTCCGCCGCGTCTTTTTGGCCGAAAGGCTAGTGGCTCTATGCCGAATTCTGACAAGCCCGACCCGCTCGAAGGGTTGGCGGCGCGCATCGCTGAAGCGCGCGGCCGTCGACCGGTTCGAACGGAAGGGGGTGGCAAGGGGGATGAATCCACCGGCCGCTTCCTCAGCATGGCGATGCGGATCGGCGTCGAGCTGGTGGCGGCCTTGGTCGTCGCCATGGGGGCGGGCTGGCTGCTGGATCGGTGGCTCGGCACGAAACCGTGGCTGATGATCGTGTTTTTCTTTCTGGGCTCCGCGGCCGGCATCATGAATGTCTATCGCGCGGTCAACGGTCTGGGTCTGGCGCCTGGCTACAAGCGTCCGGACGAAGAGGGGCGGGAATGAGTCTGATCAACAAAGGCGGGCATCACCGTGGCTGAAAGTCCGCTCGAACAGTTCAAGATCGAACGTCTGGCCGAGTTCCATATCGCCGGCTATGACGCTTCCTTCACCAATTCCTCGCTGCTGATGGTCATTGCCGTCGTGGCGATCACCGCCTTCCTCGTGCTGGGCAGCGCCAAGTCGGCGCTGGTGCCGGGTCGCTGGCAGTCGATGACCGAGTTGGCCTACGAATTCATCGCCAACATGGTGCATGAGAATGCCGGCACCGCCGGCATGAAGTATTTCCCGTGGGTCTTCTCGATCTTCATGTTCGTGCTGTTCGGCAATCTGCTGGGCATGATCCCGTACAGCTTCACCTTCACCAGCCACATCGTGGTGACCTTCGCGCTGGCCGCGATGGTGTTCGTGACCGTGACGCTGATCGCGCTCGCCCGCCACGGCCTGCATTTCTTCAGCTTCTTCTTCCCGCACGGCGCGCCCGTCGCGATGGCGCCGCTGATCGTGCCGATCGAGATCCTGTCGTATCTCTCGCGCCCGGTCAGCCTGTCGATCCGACTGTTCGCCAACATGATGGCCGGCCATACCATGCTGTTCGTGTTCGGCACCTTCACGGTGGCACTCGGCCTGTTCGGCGTGCTGCCGTTCGCGGTGAACATCGCGCTGATCCTGTTCGAATTCCTGGTCGCGGTCCTGCAGGCCTATGTCTTCACGATCCTGACCTGCCTCTATCTCAAGGACGCGATCGAGCTGCATTAGACTCGGCCGCTTCCTCGGGGTTCCCAATCGGCGTCGATGGCCAAACAAGCCCCATCGGCGCCGGTTTCATGACAAGCCAACTCTCGGTAAAGAGGACTAAAAAATGGACGTTCAAGCCGCTCGGTATATTGGTGCAGGCCTCGCCGTCATCGCCCTGATGGGCGTCGGCGTCGGTATCGGCAACATCTTCGCCACGCTGATCAGCTCGGTTGCCCGCAACCCGGCCTCGCGCAACCAGGTGTTCGGTATCGGCATTCTGGGCTTCGCGCTGACGGAAGCCGTGGCTCTGTTCGCCCTGCTGATCGCGTTCCTGATCCTCTTCGCCTAAGCATTCGCATATCGCTGGACGGTGAAAAGACCGTCCAGCAAATGCCTATGGACGAACCTGGATTTCCGGAGCGCCCGCCATGCCGCAACTCGACCCGACATCGTTTTCGCCCCAGCTCATCTGGCTGGCGATCACGTTTGTCGTCCTTTTCTTCCTGATGGCCAAGGTGGCCCTGCCGCGTGTCGGCGCCGCCATCGAACGCCGCAAGGAGCAGATCGACGGCGACCTCGACCGGGCGACCAAGCTCAAGGCCGAGATCGATATCGTCATCCAGGCCTATGAGCGGGCATTGACCGAGGCGCGCGCGCAAGCCAATGCCACGGTCAACGAAACCAAGGACCGGTTGCACGAGATCGCCGCGAAGCGCCAGGCGGCGGCGATCGCGGCCCTGGCCGAGAAGACCGCCACGGCCGAGACCCGGATCGCGACCGCCAAGACCGCGGCACTGGCGAACGTGCGCACGATCGCGCTGGAGGCGGCCCGGGCCGCGACCTCGCGCCTGATCGGTGACGAGATCGACGAAGCGCAGATCGGCTCAACCGTCGACCAAGTGATGAAGGGCAGCACCTGATGGAACTGTTCCACGACGTCGAGTTCTGGATCGCCCTCGCCTTCATCGTGGCGGTGGTGGTCCTGATCAAGAAAGCCGCCCCCGGCATCACCGGCGGGCTCGATGCCCGCGCGGCGCGGATCAAGGACGAGATCGAGGAAGCCAAGCGCCTGCGCGCCGAGGCCGAGGCGACGCTCGCCGAATATCAGCGCAAGCAGCGCGACGCGTTGGCAGAGGCGCAGACCATCGTCGCCCGTGCCAAGGAAGATGCCGAGCGCATCGGCCGCGAGGCCGAGGCCGAGCTCGATGCGGCGCTGAAGCGTCGCGAGGCGTCGACCCTGGACAAGATCGCCCAGGCCGAGGCCAAGGCGCTGTCCGAGGTCCGCAATGTCGCGGTCGACGTCGCCATCGAGACGACCAAGCTGCTGCTGGTGCAAAGCCTGGATAAGAAGCGCGCTTCGAAGCTGATCGATCAGGCGATCGAAGAGCTGCCGCAGCGCCTGCATTAAGCCCGACCTAAGCCGGTCGGAACGGACAAACCGCCCCGGGGCCGACGCCGTGGGGCGGTTTTCTTTTGCGGACCATGGCATAAGGGTGCGTTCCACCAGAAGGAGCCAAACCCTGCTCGACTATCTAGGCCATGCCGGCGGACAGGTTCTCGCCGAGGCGCATCTGCTGTTGGCGGTCGCCGTGACGCTGCATGTGCTGTTGCGCAAGCGCGACATCGGCGGCTCGATCGGCTGGATCGGCATTGCCTGGCTGGCCCCGGTCCTGGGCTCGGTGCTGTATCTGGTATTCGGCATCAACCGCGTGACCCGGCGGGCCCACCGCCTGCGCGCGCGCCGTCCCTGGTACGGTTCGGACGGTGGGCCGCAGACGCAGACCGAGCGGGCCGATCATCTGGCGCCGCTCGACCGGACCGCCCGGCGCCTGACCCGCCGGCCGGCCGAGGGCGGCAATCGCGTGACGATGCTGCGCAACGGCGACGAAGCCTATCCGGCAATGGTCGCGGCGATCGGTCAGGCCCGCACCAGCATCGCGCTGTCGAGCTACATCTTCCGGGCCGATCCCGCCGGCATGACGATCATCGACGCGCTGGCCGCCGCCCAAGCCCGCGGCGTCGCCGTGCGCGTGCTGATCGACGGTATCGGTAGCGGCTATTTCTTCGCCGGCGCTTATCGCCGGCTCCGCCGCGCCGGCGTGCCGGCCGCGCGCTTCCTGCATTCCCATTTGCCCTGGCGCATGCCGTTCATCAACTTGCGCACCCACAAGAAGATCCTGTGCATCGATGGCCGCCTGGGCTTCACCGGCGGCCTCAACATCGGCCAGGAAAACCTGGTCGCCGGTGCCAGCCCGACCGCGCATGAGCCGGATGATCTGGTGCACGACATGCATTTCCGCGTCGAGGGTCCGGTCGTAGCCCAATTGACCGACGCGTTCGCCGAGGATTGGGTCTTCACCACCGGCGAGGCCCTGACCGGCAACGCCTGGTTCCCGGCGCCGGAACCGGTCGGGGCCCTCATCGCGCGCGTCGTGACCTCGGGTCCCGACCAGGATCTGGAGAAGATCGAATATCTGATGCTGCAGGCGATCGGCTGCGCCCAGCAGTCGATCCGCGTCATGACGCCGTATTTCCTGCCGGACGACCGCATGCTGACCGCCCTCGGCCTCGCCGCCATGCGCGGTGTGCGCGTCGATGTCATCGTCCCGCAGAAGAGCGACCACCGGGTGGTCGATTGGGCCTTTCGGGCCCAGATCGGCCCGCTGGCCGCGACCGGCGCCAAGATCTGGCGCAGCCCGCCGCCGTTCGAGCATTCCAAGCTGATGACGGTCGACGGTCTCTGGTCCCTGATCGGCAGTTCCAACTGGGACATGCGCAGCTTTCGCCTGAATTTCGAGCTGAACATGGAGATCTACGACCCGGATCTGGCGGCCCGGCTCGACCAGTTCATGATCCGCGCCCAGCGCCGGCGCCTCTCCGCCCGCCGCCTGATCAAACGCGGGCTGCCCTGGCGCCTGCGCGATGCCGCGGCCCGGCTGATGCTGCCGTATCTGTAGCGGGCGGCTTCGCGGCAGGATCGACACACCGGCGCAACCTTTCGCCGACACTGTGAAACCAACGGTTCGTACTTTGCCCCGTCCGTGCCACGCTTATGCCCCATTCGCTTTCGTAATATCCTTGAGCACAAAGGATTTTCGGGGAAAAGGATGGAGCAGGCCCATCAGCTGGTATTCATCGGTTCGCTGCTGCTGCTCGCCGGCATCGTCGCCGGCGTGTTGTCGAGCCGCGTCGGCGCGCCGTTGCTGCTGGCGTTCCTGGCGCTCGGCATGGTCGCCGGCGTCGATGGGTTGGGCCTGCATTTCACCTCGACCGGGTCTGCCTATCTGATCGGCAGTGCCGCACTGGCCATCATCCTGTTCGACGGCGGGCTGCATACCCGGCGCCGCGTGTTCAAACTGGCGCTCGGCCCCTCGGTCGTGCTGGCCAGCGTCGGCGTCGCGATCACGGCGACCATTGCCGGCTGCGCCGCCGTGTTCCTGCTGCATCTGGGCTGGACCGAAGGGCTGCTGATCGGCGCCATCGTCTCCTCGACCGATGCCGCCGCCGTGTTCCTGCTGCTGCACCAGCGCGGGCGCGAGATCAGCCAGCGCGTCGCCGCAACGCTGGAGACCGAGGCCGGCTTCAACGACCCGTTCGCCGTGTTCCTGACCACGACGCTGGTCACGTTCGCGTCCGGCCATGACGGCGAGCCCTTCGCCGCCTTGATGCTGCATCTGGCACGCGAGGCGGTGCTGGGTGCCGCGATCGGCATCGCCGGCGGCATGGTGCTGGTGCAGTTGGTCAATCGCCTGACGTTGGCCGGCGGCCTGCAGCCGATCCTGGCCATGGCCGCGGCGCTCTGCCTGTTCGCCGGAACGCAATTGATCGAGGGCTCCGGCTTTCTGGCGGTCTATCTGGCCGGACTGATCGCCGGCAACAGCCGGCTGAAATCGAGCCAGACCATCCTGCGCTTTCACGAGGGCATGGCCTGGCTCAGTCAGTTGGTGCTGTTCATCATGCTGGGCCTGCTGGTCGTGCCGCACCATCTGCTGCCCCAGGCGCCGGCGGCGCTGGGCGTGGCGCTGGTGCTGATCCTGGTGGCCCGGCCGCTGGCGGTCTGGATCTGCCTGACCCCGTTCCGCTTCAGCGTGCAGGAGCGATTGTTCGTGGCCTGGGTCGGCCTGCGCGGTGCCGTGCCGATCTTTCTGGCGATGATCCCGACGCTGGCCCGCCTGCCCCATTCGGAGACCTATTTCCATGTGGCCTTTCTGGTCGTGCTCGCCTCGCTGGTGCTGCAGGGCTGGACCGTGGCGCCGGCCGCGCGCTGGCTGCGCCTCGAAATGCCGCGCGACAAGCATCACGGCCATCGGCTGGATCTGGAGATCGCGGCCGCCGGATCGCGCGAGATCTCGGCCTATCGGGTGCCTTTGGGCGCGCCGGCGCTCGACCGCTCGTTCGAGCAATTGCCGCTGCCCCGGCGCACCCGCCTGATCGCGGTCCTGCGCGACGGCGTGGTGATGAACCGCGCCCAACTGGACCGGCTGCAGCCGAATGACGTGGTGTTGGCGCTCACCCCGCCCGAGACGACCGAGGTGCTGGACCGCATGTTCGCCGAGCGGGCCGGGCCGCTGGCCGATTCGGTTCTCGGCGATTTCGTGCTGGATCCGGCGGTGCCGATGGCGACCTTCGTCGACCTCTACGGCCTGCCCGCCACGCTGGGCGATCGCGCCAAGCCGGTCGGCACCTTCCTGCGTCAGCGCATCGGCCGGCGCCCGGTCATCGGCGACCGCGTGCATCTGGGTCTGGTCGATCTGATCGTGCGCGAGTTGGACGGCGATCGGATCACCGAGATCGGCGTCGTGCTGGAGCCGGAACGCGACCCGCTCGACGGCGTCAGCATCCGCCGGCGTCTGAAACGCCTGGCCGGCGGCGCGCGGCGCGCGATCCGGCGACGGGGCGTGCCCGTCGCCAGCCGGCGGCCGCCGTCAGGCGACGGCGCCTAGATGCACCATGAAAAGCACTGACGAACGTTCGTCAGTGTCCGCCGCGATTGTAGGACAGCTCTTCCTGGGTCAGCTGAAAGCCGACCTCAATCCGATATTTGCCGGCCTGCTTGTAATCTTTCAGCGGAATGCGCTGCGTGATCGTCTCGATCGAGCCGCGACGGTTCTGATTGTCGGCGAAGGTGATCGGCGCCGGGAACACCTGCTTCGCCACGATCGTGCCGTCCTGATTGAGGATCGCGACGAAATAGGCGAAATCGGCGGTGCGCTCGACCGCGGCCGGGCCGAGCCGCGCGATCAGCGAGACGTTGAGGTCGACCGAGACGCCTTCCTTGTCGAAGCTGCAGCCGCCTTTGGCGTCGGTCAGCAGGGCCGTCACCGTCACGTTGGCGAAGTCGGTGCCGGGTCCCTTGAAATGCGAGACATGGGACAGTTCGTCCGGGATGGCGACGACCGGGCATTTCCCATCGTCATAGTCGCCGTGGAACCAGCTGCAGCCGGAAAGCGCGCCACCGGCGGCGAGGATCAGCGCGAGAGGCGCCACTCGACGCGCGAGCATGCGGCGGAAGGAAGACTGCAAGGGCATGGATGACCTAGATCGCGTTGGGCTGTCGTTGAAGGACCGGCCGGACGGTGCGAAACGCACCATGGAGAAGCGGCCGGATTGTAGGGGGCGACGCCGGTCCGCACAAGTCCACCGACATCACCATCCCGTTTCGCCCTTGTTCGGCAGCCCCTTGATGCCGTTCAATGGCGCCCGCAGCCGGATCCTGGTCCGGCGACACATTGTTTGGAGTCGCGCGCGCAAGATGGCCGTTTACACCGATGTCTCCGATGGCGAGCTCACCCAATTCGTCGCCGAATATGACCTGGGCGCCGTCCTGTCGTGCAAAGGCATCGCCGAGGGCGTGGAGAATTCCAACTATCTGATCCAGACCGAGCAGGCGAGCTTCATCCTGACCCTGTACGAAAAGCGCGTGAAGGAAGCGGATTTGCCGTTCTTCCTCGGGCTTATGGATCATCTGGCCGCCCGCGGCTTCGTCTGTCCGACGCCGATCAAGGGACGGGACGGTGCGGTGCTGCGCCGGCTGTGCGGCCGGCCGGCCGTGCTGATCAGCTTTCTGGAAGGCCTGTGGCCGCGCACGGTCGAGCCGTTCCATTGCAGCGGCGTCGGCGATGCGCTGGCGCGTTTTCATCTGGCCGGGGCGGATTTCCCGATGCGACGCCCCAACGACCTGGCGCTGCCCGGCTGGCGGCGCCTGGTCGATGCGACCCGCGAGCGCGCCGACGAGGTGGAACCCGGCCTGGCCGCGGAATTGGAGACCGAGCTGTCGGCGCTGGAGGCGGTCTGGCCCCGGGACCTGCCGACCGGCGTCTGCCACGCCGACCTGTTCCCGGACAATGTCTTCTTCCGCGACGAGACCGTGTCGGGCGTGATCGATTTCTATTTCGCCTGCACCGAGTTCCTGGTCTACGACCTGGCGATCTGCCTCAACGCCTGGAGCTTCGACGGCGAGGCCCGGTTCAACCCGGCCAAGGCGGCAGCCCTCGTTCAAGCCTACCAGGCGCGCCGGCCCATGAGCGAGGCCGAGCGGCTGGCGTTGCCGGTGCTGGCCCGCGGCAGCGCGCTTCGCTTTCTGCTGACCAGGCTCTATGACTGGCTGAACCAGCAGCCGGGCGCGCTGGTCCGCCCCAAGGACCCGCGCGAATATCTGCAGAAATTGCGTTTCCACCGAACGATCAGCCACGCGGAACAATATGGACTCTAGTGAATTGCCGACCATCGAGATCTACACGGACGGAGCCTGCAGCGGCAATCCGGGTCCGGGCGGCTGGGGGGCAATCCTGCGCTACGGCACGGTCGAGAAGGAACTGCATGGCGGGGCCATGCCGACCACCAACAACCGGATGGAGATGACCGCCGCGGTCGAGGCGCTCAAGGCCTTGAAGCGCCCGGCCCTGGTCAAGCTGCATACCGACAGCCAGTACCTGAAGGACGGCATCACGCGCTTTATCCATGGCTGGAAGCGCAACGGCTGGAAGACCGCGGACAAGAAGCCGGTCAAGAACATCGACCTATGGCTGGCGCTCGAAGAGGCGCTGAAGGGCCATCAGATCGAATGGATCTGGGTCAAGGGCCATGCCGGCCATCCCGAGAACGAACGGGCCGACGCGTTGGCCCGCCTGGGCGTGGTCGAAGTGCGCGAGGCGGCGCTCGCCAAGGCGAGCGCCGTCTAGGGCGCGATGATATGAGGCCTGCTCGGCCTCATATCTGAATCGCCGTTTAAATCAAATATTTAGAGACTGATTCACCGATCAAACCGAGCCGGTTTGATCGGATCAGGCTCTAGCCGGCCTTAAACCGCGGCCAGGATCGTCTCGGCGGTCGAGACTTCGAACGCGCCCGGCTTCTCGACGTTCAGAACCTTCACGACGCCGTCGTCGATCACCATGGCATAGCGCTGCGAGCGGATGCCCATGCCATAGCCGGTGAAATCGGCATCGAGCCCGACCGCCTTGGTGAAATCGGCATTGCCGTCCGCCAGCATCAGAACCTTGTCTTCGGCCTTCTGATCCTTGGCCCAGGCGCCCATGACGAACGCGTCATTGACCGACAGGCAGGCGATCAGGTCGACGCCCTTGCCCGCGAGTGCCTCGAAATTCTGCACGAAGCCCGGCACGTGCTTGGCCGAGCAGGTCGGCGTAAACGCGCCCGGAAGCGCGAACAGCACGGCCTTCTTGCCGGCGAACAGCTCGTCCGACATCACCTCTTTCGGGCCGTCGGCCGTCATGTGCTTGAGCTTCACCGACGGGATCTTGTCACCGATCTTGATCGTCATGGCGCGTCCTTTTGTGCTGGGAGGGTTATGCGAAGCGGCTCAGCCGCGACCTTAGCCGCGGCATCTTACAAAATCACGCGTCAGGATTTGGCCACGCCGCCGGCTTTGGCAAGGGCGTCCCGGACCGCACCGCTGGTCAGCACTTCCGAGAGCGGCAGGCCGTCCGGCGCGCCGGGGCCATAGACCACGTCGAACGGAATGCCGTAGCGGCCGTAGCGCTTCAGGAAATCGGCGATCGCCGGGTCGGGCCGCGTCCAATCGGCGCGCATGGCCACGGTATTGCCGGCGCCGAGCGCGGCCGTCACATCGGGCCGGCCCAGCACCAGCCGCTCATTGACCTGGCAAGTCAGGCACCAGCTGGCCGTGACATCGACGAAGACGACCTGGCCCCTGGCGACCGCCGCCCCGATCGCCGCCGGGTCGAACCGCACCCAGCCGGCATCGAGCGACGCCGCGGCGCCGGTGCGGACCAGAAAGGCCGGCGGCGCCAGCATGCCGAGCAACAGCACCGCCGAGGCGAGTGCCGCGGCGCGCCCGTGCCGCGGCAGGCGATGGCGCAGCGCCAAGGTCAGTGTCGCCGCCAGACCCAGCGCCGCGACCGCGCCGGCGGCGATCGGCCCGGCCTGATCGCTCAGCACCCAGACGAGCCACAGCGCCGTGCCGGCCAGCACCAGGCCCAGGATCCGGCGCAGGGTCAGCATCCAGCGGCCGGGGCGCGGCAGGAAGCGCGCCAGCGACGGCACGGCGGCCACGACAAGATAGGGCAGTGCCAGACCGAGCCCCAGACAGGCGAAGATGAGCAGGATGTCGGCCGGTCCGCCGGCCAGCGCGAAGCCTACGGCCGTGCCGAGGAACGGCGCCGAGCAGGGCGTCGCCAGCAGGGTGGCGAAGGCGCCGGAGAAGAAGCTGCCGCCGAGCGAGGCGCCGCCGCCCTGCAGCCGCCCGGCAAGCCACCAGGGCAGCTGAATTTCGAACCAGCCCATCAGATTGCAGGCGAAGAGCGTGACCAGGGCCGCGAGCGCCGCCAGGAACACCGGTTCCTGAAACTGCACGCCCCAGCCGATCGACAACCCGGCCGATTTCGCCGCGATGAGCGCCGTCGCCATGGCGAGGAACGATGCGAGGATGCCGGCGGCGGTCGCGAGGAAGCTTGCACGCAGCTGCCGCCGCCCCTGGCCCGCCTCGCCGATCAGGGCCAACAGCTTGATCGACAGGACCGGCAGCACGCAGGGCATGAAATTCAGGATAAAGCCGCCCAGGACCGCGATCGCCATGACCAGCAGCAGATCGGCCGGACCCGGCCCCGCGTCGGCCAGGGGTGCGGCCGTCAGGGTGACGGTCGCGGCGCGCGGCGCCTCGGCTGAGGCCGCCCGGTCGATCACGGTGACGGTGAGCGGCTTGCCGAGCAAGCTCTGGAGCTTGGCGGCGCCATCGAGCACCGGCAGGATCAGATGGGTTTCGAGCCCGCCGCCGGCCAGGGTCGGCGGGCCGAACACGACCGGCGAGGCATCCTCGACGATCGCATCGGGTTGGCCGATCGCCGGCGTCGCGCGCAGCTTGAGGTCGAGCCGGGCCGATTTGCCGGTGCCGCCGATCGACGCCGCCTCGAGCGTCAGCCCCCCGGCGCTGCCGTCGCCCGGCACGCGCGCTTGGAACCGGTCGATCAGATCGCCGAACGGGCCCGGGCCTTCCAGCCCGGCCGGCAGGACCAGATCGAGCGCCACATTGTTCGGCACGCAGAGCTCGCGGCAGGTCAGGAAATCGACCGCCGCCTTCAGATGCACCGGCGCACCCGCCTGCGGCACCGCGACCGCGGCCGGCAGCAGCATGTCGCCCTCGTAGCCGAAGGTTTCGAGCCCGGACTGCTCGAACCGCTCCGGCACCGGCCAGGCGAAATCGCCGACCGCCGCATTCTCGGAGCCGGTCCAATCGACCGTCGGCGGCAAGCCCGCATCGCCGGGCGAGCGCCAATAGATCTTCCAACCCGGCTGCAACTTGAAATCGAGCCCGAGCCGCAAGGCGCCGTCCCGGCCCGGCGAGACGACGAGCCGGGCGGCGCCCTGGTCGGTCGCGGCCCATTGGGACGCGTAATCCGCCGCCCGGGCGGAACCGAAGGCGAGGAGAGCAAGGGCGAAGAGCGCGGGCCAGGAGCGGGAAAGCATGATGTCTTCTTTGTACCGCAACCACGCCCAAGTCCAGGTTCAACTTGTCGCGATCCGAAGCCGACGGGCGTTGTCGCTTGCGGGCAAGGGGGTGCGGCGCTATCTGTCTAAGGATGCGACGTACGGCGATCCCTTCGAAGACCCTCCAGGCACCCCCCGAGACGCCGGGCACCGGCTATCTCACCGGGCAGCTGCTCATTGCCATGCCGCAGATGCGCGACATCCGCTTCCATAAGTCGGTGATCTATCTCTGCGCCCATACCGCCGAAGGGGCAATGGGCCTGGTCATCAACAAGACGCTCGACAGCCTGACCGTGCCGGAACTGATGGAGCATCTGTCGGTCCAGGCCGAAGCCGCGCTGAAGCCGAACAAGGTGCATTTCGGCGGACCGGTCGAGACCGCGCGTGGTTTCGTGCTGCATAGCTGCGATTATGTCGAGGAAGGCACGCTGGTCGTCGGCCATGATCTGGCGCTGACCGCGACCTTGGACATCCTGCGCGCCATCGGCCACGGCACCGGACCCCGCCAGACCCTGCTGGCGCTGGGCTATGCCGGCTGGGGGCCCGGACAGCTCGACATCGAGATCCAGGGCAACAGCTGGCTGCACGCGCCGGCCGACGAATCCATCGTGTTCGACCCGGTCCACGACACGAAATGGGAACGCGCGATCGGGCGACTGGGCATCGATGCCCGCATGCTGTCGACCGAAGCCGGACACGCCTGAGACGAATTCCAAAACCTCTTCATCTTTGCGATGAATTAAGGAACGCGCGCCTATATTCCGCTGTTGTCACAAAGGCGCCAGCCTGGCGGAAGTCGGCCCGTCACGACCGCAGCGTGCGCATCTCCTCTCACGCATGTTCGTCTGAAAGAATTGAAATGGCTGATAAGGCCTTGGCGGACCAAGAGCTTCTTTCCCTTCTTCAGACCTTCGTCGCAAAGGCGAAGGAAACCATCCTCATTACCGATGCATCGCTGAAGGCACCCGGCGGCCCGCTGATCCAATATGCCAACGAGGCGGTCGAAGGCACGTCCGGCTATACCGCCGATGAACTGATCGGACAGCGCCTGGGCATGCTCTATCCGGCGGATGCGCTGCCGCGGCTGATCGAGCAAATGCGCGACGCCTACGAGCTGGGCGAGCCGGTCGAGATCGAAGTGCAGGCGAAGAGCAAGTCCGGCAAGCCGCACTGGATGCAGGTCAGCACCATCGTCATCCTGTCTTCCGCGGGCAAGCCGACGAATTTCGTGCGCATGGGGCGCGACATCACCGCGCGCAAGCGGGCCGAGATCGAACGGGAAACGACGCAGCGTCTGCTCGCCTCGGTCTTCGGCGTGCTGGACCAAGCGCTGGGCGTCATCGACGATCAGGGCCGGTTCGCCATGGTCAATACCGCCGTGACGAAACAGTTCGGCTGGAGCGTGTTCGAACTGATCGGCAAGCCCTATACCGAGATCATCGATCCGGCCGAGCGGCCGACGGTCGAGCGGCAATTGGCGCTGGGCGACGAAATGACCTCTCGGATGTCGGTCCGGCTGCGCCACCGGAAGGGCGATGTGCTGCCGGGCGAGATCGTGGTGACGACGATCCCGCAGCCGGACGGCAAGCCCTATCGGGTCATGATGCTGATCCAGCGGGCCCAATCGCCGGTCGACAAGAATTTCGAGCAGGCCGTGCGCGCGGCGCTGCAGCGCGCCGGCAAGATGGGCACCGTCGTCGCCGGCAAGGTTCAGCTCGTCGGATTGGCCGAGGTCCGCGCCGCGATCGGCGACCGCTGGCCGGCCGTGGCGGAGCGGTCGTTTCAAGCCGCCGAAAGCATCCTGCGCCGCCATCTGGGCGACACCGATGTATTCAGCCGGACGGCGGACGACGGCTTTCTCGTATGCTTCACCGAGTTGGGCGAGGCCGAGGCACAGTTCAAGGCGCGCACGATCGCCAGCGAAATCCGCGAAAAGCTGGTGGGCGAATTCCCCGAAATGGCCGAAACCGACGTCACCGGCTTCGCCACGACGGTCGAAGTCGACGTGGATGACACCTTGCCGGAAAATGCCATCGTCAACGCGCTCGAAGCGCGGCTGACGCGGGAGCGCAAGCGGCTGGAAGACGCCGCGATCAAGGCGATGCGCGCGAAGCTGACGACGGCCGAAGTCTTGTTCCAGACCGTCAGGACCGATACCAATCACGCCGCGCCGATCGTGCTGTCCCGGCTGCCGGTGGATCTGGAGAGCGCGCAATCGACCCTGCTGGCGCTCGGCCGCTCGGAATATGTCCCGCAGACCGAGCTGCTGCTGCTGACCGGGGCGGCGGAACGCGTGCTGTCCGAAATTCACCAGGAGCGCACCGATCTGATCCTGACGCCGGTCCGGCTCAACACCCTCACCCATCGGCGCGAGGCCGAAAATTGGCTGAACGTCGCCCGCACGCTCGGGCCCCCCGGCAAGAAACGGCTGGTCGTCGAGATCCGCGAGGTCGGTCGCGACACGGCACGGGCGCGATTGACCGACGTCACCATGATGGTCTCGTCGCTGTTTCGCGCCGTCGCCTTCGAATTGCCGACGACCGACCCGGCCTTCATCGCCCATCTGCCGGTCACGACGCCGCTGGTGACGATCGAGGCCAAGCTGCTCACCGACAATCCGGCCGTCCCGGTCGCCCGCCTGCTGAAGGCCCTGCTGCCGCGCCGATGCCGGCTGATCGTCAAGAACGTCACCTCATCCACCCTCGCCGTGACGCTGGCCAAGGCGGGCGTGCCGCTGATCGCGACCAATACGGTAGAGGAGGCGGCTACTCGACCGTGACGATCAGCGTCATGTGGGTGACGAATGTCATCGCGCCGGTTCCTCGGCGCCCGCCGGCAGGTCGACGCGCGCCATCAGATCGGCGAGGGTGCGGCCCGGTTCCGGGCGGAAGACCTGATCCAGCGGATCGAACCCGGTGATCAGGTCGAGCCGGAAGGTGCGAAAATCATTGCGCAGCTCGCACCAGGCGGCGAGCGTCCAGACGCCGCCCCAGAAATACAGGCCGAGTGGACGGATGCGCCGCTGGCTTTTGCTGCCGTCCTTGGCCTGGTAGGCCAGCTCGACCAGGTTCCGGCCGTCGAGCGCCGCGCGCACCTCGTCGAAGCGACGGCGCAAGGCCGGCGGCATCTTGTAGCCGGGCGCATAGAGCAGGATGCGCTCGAACCGTTCGGCGAGTGCCGGCGGGGCGACCGCGGCGATCTTCTGCAACGCTTCCTGGGCCGCCTGGGCCAAGCCGACGCCGCCCCAGGCCTGGACCATGCGGGCGCCCAGCACCAGCGCCTCGATCTCATGCCGCTCGAACATCAGCGGCGGCAGATCGAAGCCGCGACGCAGCACATAGCCGACGCCGGCCTCGCCCTCGATCGGAACGCCGGACAGCATCAGGTCGCGCACGTCGCGATAGATCGTGCGGTCCGACACCTCGAGCCGATGGGCCAGCTGCTGCGCGGTGACCAGCCGGCCCCCGCGCAGCGCCTGGACGATGCGAAAGAGCCGGTCGGCCCTACGCATGACGCGCTTCCGGCTCAGCCGCGCTCATGCAGCCCAACGCAATTGCCCTCGCAATCCCGGATGCGGGCATAGCGGCCCATCCGGTCGGGCAAGGTCACGACGGTGCCGTCGATCGTGCCGCCGGCCGGCTCGACCCGGGCCAGCACCTGGTCCAGCCCCTGATCGCAATTCAGGAACACCAGCGTGCCGGTGGAGGACGGCACCAGATCGGCCGACTTGACGATCGCCCCGCCCGAGCCGGCCTCGCCATAGGGCAGCACGGCCAGTTCCGACGGCCCGATCTTTTCGCGGCGGAGACTGGTGGCCAGGATGGCTTCGTAGAAGCGCGTCGCCCGATCCAGATCATTGGCCGGAATTTCGACCCAGACGGCGGCATGCGGACGGGATTGGAGGACGGCGGACATGGCATTACTCCCTGGTTGAACGCATCGCCGGCGGACGACGCTGGGGAGGAGACTAGCCGAGTGCTCCTGACAGCGTTCTGTCAGGAGGCTTCAGCATTACGCCTCGATGCCGCCGGTCGGCATGCGCCCGGCAAGCCATTCCTCGCGCAATTGGGCATAGAGCACGTGATCCTGCCAGATTCCGTCGATGCACAGGTATTTCCGCGCATAGCCCTCCTCGCGGAAGCCGGATTTGACCAGCAGGCCGCGGCTGGGCGCGTTGGTCGGCAGACACGCGGCTTCGACCCGGTGCAGGCGCAGGCGCTCGAACGCGAATACCAGCATCAGGCGCAGGGCCTCGGTCATGAAGCCCTTGCGCGCGAAACGCTGACCGGTCCAATAGCCGAGGCTGGCCGTCTCGGCGACGCCGCGCCGGACGTTCGACAGGCCGATGCCGCCCAAGAGTTCGCCGTCGATATTGTCGAACAGGAAGAAGGCATAGCCCTCGTCGTCGCGCCAATCGAGCGCATAGCGTGCCAGACGCCGCCGGAACGCGGCCTTGCCGACCGCATCGTCGCTCCAGGCGGGCTCCCACGGCTGCAGAAAGGCACGCGAGGAGGCGCGCAGCTCGCTCCAGGCGGGCCAGTCGGATCGGTCGGGCGGCCGCAGATGCACGCGGCCACCCTCGAGCCGCACGAACGGCGGCTGAACGGCGAAGAACCCGGCGAGACGCGGCACGTCAGGCATTGCGCGCCCTCACCCCAAGCGTCGTCGCCGGCCGGTTCATGCCTTGAGACGATCCAGGATCCGGTCGAAGCCCTCGACCTTGGCGATCGGACCCAGTGCCGTGAAGGTCGGCGCGCCGGCGAAGATCCGCCGGGCGAGGCGTCGGACCGCGTCCAGATCGACCTCGTCGATCTTGCGCACCAGTTCCGGCACGTCGATCGGGCGGCCATAGATCAGCAGCTGGCTGGCGACATGCTCGCAGCGCGCCGACGTGCTCTCCAGCCCCATCAGGATGCTGGCCTTCAACTGGGCGCGGGCGCGGGCGACCTCTTCCTCGGTCATGCTGTCGGCCGATTTGACGATCTCGTCGCACAGCACCGGCATCAGCTCCTCGACCTCGTCCTCGCCGGTGCCGGCATAGACGCCGAAGATGCCGCCGTCGGCATAGGAGGAGGCGAAGGAATAGACCGTATAGACCAGCCCGCGCTTCTCGCGGATCTCCTGGAACAGGCGCGAGGACATGCCGCCGCCCAGGATGGTCGAGAGGGTGGAGGCGACATAATAATCGTCATCGGCATAGGACACGCCGGGGAAACCCAGCACCAGATGGACCTGCTCCAGGTCCTTGTCCTCGCGCAGGTCGCCGCCCCGATAGCGCGCGGCCTCGACCGGCTCGCCGCGGTAGGGCGGCAGGGCGGTGAAATGGCGTTCGGCCAGATCGACCAGCCGGTCGTGATCGAGCGCGCCGGCCGCCGAGAGTACCATGCGGTCGGCCGCGTAATGCTGGTTCATATAGCCGGCGACGGCCTCGCGTCCGATCGTCCTGATGATCTCGGCCTCGCCCAGCACCGGCCGGCCCATGGCCTGGTCCGGATAGGCCTGCTCCTGGAACCGATCGAAGATCACGTCGTCGGGCGTATCCAGCGCCTGGCCGATCTCCTGGATGATGACGGTGCGCTCGCGCTCCAGTTCGCCGGCATCGAAGGTGGAATGCTGCAGGATGTCGGACAGGATATCGACGCCCAGCGGCACATCCTGCTTCAGCACCTTGGCGTAGAAGGCGGTCTGCTCGCGCGAGGTATAGGCGTTCAGATGGCCGCCGACATTCTCGATCTCTTCGGCGATGGCCCGCGCCGAGCGCCGCTCGGTGCCCTTGAACGCCATATGCTCCAGCAAGTGGGCGACGCCATTGATTTCGGCCGGCTCGTTGCGCGTGCCGACGTCGACCCAGACGCCGAGCGAGACGGTCTCGACCCAGGGCATGTCCTCGGTAACCACGCGCAGGCCGTTGCCCAGCGTGGTGATGCGCGCGCTCATGCCCGGCTTCCTTCGTTATTGCCGGCGACATTGGCGGCGACATAGGCCTCGATCGCCGCGAGGTCGTTGGCGATCGGCGTCTCGCGTTCCGGCCGGGTCATCAGATCGGCCATATGAGCCGGCAGCGGCGGATAGCGGCCCGTGACCTCTTCGACCACGTCGGGGAATTTGGCCGGATGGGCGCAGGCGAGGGCGACACGCGGCGTGCCGTCCTTGCGGCCCTTGGCGCGCGAGGCGGCGACGGCGATGGCGCTGTGCGGATCGAGCAGTTCGCCGGTCTCGCGATAGACCTGGGCGATCGTGGCGCGGGTCTCGTCGTCATCGACCCGGTGGGCGCGGATCAAGCCGCGGGTCGCGTTCCAGGTCTCGCGGCTGGCCGGCAGATGGCCCGACTTGCGGAACTCGGCCATGGCGGCGGCGAGGGCCGCGCCGTCGCGCCCGGACACCTCGAACAGCAGCCGCTCGAAATTGCTCGACACCTGGATATCCATGCTCGGACTGAGGCTCGGCTCGACCGAGGTGATCCGCATTTCGCCCGTCTCGATGAAGCGATAGAGGATATCATTGCGGTTGGTGCCGATGACAAGCTCGGCGACCGGCAGACCCATGGCGCGAGCGATATGGCCGGCATAGACATTGCCGAAATTGCCGGTCGGCACCGCGAAGGAGATCGGCACGTCGGGCGCGCCCAGCGCCACGCCGGCAGCGAAATAATAGACGACCTGGGCCGCGATCCGGGCCCAATTGATCGAATTGACCGCGGACAGGCGATGGCGGTTGCGGAACGGCACATCGGCGAACATCGCCTTCACCAGATCCTGGCAATCGTCGAAGCTGCCTTCGACCGCGAGCGTGCGGACGTTCGGCGACTTGACCGTCGTCATCTGCCGCCGCTGCACCGCCGACGTGCGGCCGTGCGGGTAGAGAATGAAGATGTCGATATTCTCGCGATCGCGGCAGGCCTCGATCGCGGCCGAGCCGGTATCGCCGGAGGTGGCGCCGACGATGGTCACCCGTTCGCCGCGCCGGGCCAGCACGGCGTCGAACAGCCGGCCCAGCACCTGCAGCGCGTAATCCTTGAACGCGATGGTGGGGCCGTGGAACAGCTCGAGCAGGAATTCGCCCGACCCGATCTGATTGAGCGGGGCGACCGCGCGATGGTCGAAGCCGGCATAGGCGTCTTCCAGGATCGCCAGCAACTCGTCGCGATGGAATGCGTCGCCGACGAAGGGGGCCAGCACCTCGGCCGCGAGTTCGGCGTAACTGAGTTGACGGAAGCGCCGCATCTCGGCGGCCGAGAATTTCGGGATCTCGGTCGGGACATAGAGCCCGCCGTCCGGAGCCAGACCGGCGATCAGAACGTCTTCGAAGCCGAGCGTCTCTCGGTTGGTCGCGGGCTGGCGGGTGCTGATATAGCGCAAAGGCGGGATTCCAAAACGAAAACGGGGTGCGGTAAACCCTATCGTTCGCCACACCCCGCCGCAACCAAGCAGACCGTCAGCGCACCAGCCTTACCAGGCCGGAATGGCCGCCTTCTGGTACTTGGTGTCGATGAACGCCTTGACCGCGTCCGAGTGATAGGCCCCGATCAGCTTCTGGACCCAGGGCTTGTCCTTGTCCTTGATCTGCACCGCCAGCACGTTGACATAGGCCGAATCGGCACCGTCGAGGATGATCGCGTCCCTCGACGGGGTCAGGCCGGCGGTCAGCGCGTAATTGGTGTTGATCGCCGAGGCCGTCAGGTCGTCGAGCGTGCGCGGCAGCTGCGGTGCCTCGATCTCGACGATCTTCACCTTCTTCGGATTGGCGACGATGTCGAGCGGCGACGCCTTCAGGCCCTTCGACGGGTCGAGCTTGAACACCCCGGCCTGTTCCAGCAGCAGCAGCGCGCGGCCGCCGTTGGTCGGGTCGTTCGGAATGCCGATCTGGGCGCCCGCCGGCAGG
Source organism: Rhodospirillales bacterium (assembly GCA_028288725.1). Classification (GTDB taxonomy): domain Bacteria; phylum Pseudomonadota; class Alphaproteobacteria; order ATCC43930; family CGMCC-115725; genus Aliidongia. The sequence continues at coordinate 136,815 of JAQGIC010000062.1, read as the reverse complement.
TCGGCCAGGCTCTTCACCTTCTTGGAATAGATCCCCATCGGGAACACGACGGTCTTGGCGACCGAGACGATCTTGTAGCCGCGGTCGGAGATCTGCTGATCCAGGAACGGCTGATGCTGGTAGGAATTGGCGTCGAGATCGCCCTGGGCCAGCGCCGCGTTCGGCTGGATATAGTCCGAGAATTCCACGATCTTGATGTCGAGCCCGGATTTGGCGGCCTCCGCCTTCACCACCTCCATGATCTCGGCATGGGGACCGCCGGTGACGCCGACCTTGATGGTCTCGGCGGAGGCGGCGGTCGATAGCAGCGCGGTCAGCGCCGCGGCCAGGAACTTGAGCTTCATCGCGGGGAATCTCCTTACTTTTTCTGCAGGCGCCGGGCCGCGAAATCGCCCAGGCTCTGCACCAGTTGCACGAGGATGATCAGCACCGCGACCACGGCCAGCATGACCGTCGGGTTGAAGCGCTGATAGCCGTAGCGGATGCCCAGATCGCCCAAGCCGCCGCCGCCGACCGCGCCGGCCATGGCGGAATAGCCGATCAGGCTGATGATGGTGAGGGTCAGGCCGCGCGCCAGCGACGGCAGCGCCTCGGGCAGCAGCACTTTCCAGAGAATCTGCCGTGGCGTGGCGCCCATCGCCTGGGCCGCCTCGATCAACCCGCGATCGACCTCGCGCAGCGCCGCCTCGACCAGGCGCGCGAAGAACGGCACCGCCGCCACCGCCAGGGGCACGATCGCCGCGCCGGTGCCGATCGAGGTGCCGGCGATCAGCCGGGTAAAGGGAATGATCGCGACCATCAGAATGATGAACGGCGTGGAGCGGGTGGCGTTGACCACCGCGCCCAGGCCGCGGCTGACCGCCGGCTGGCGCCACAGGCCGCGCTCGGTCGTGGCGAACAGCACGACGCCCAGGCCAGTGCCCAGCAGCAAGGCGACCAGCGACGCGGTGCCGACCATCAGCAGCGTGTCGGTCAGACTGTCAAAGAGCTGTTCTAAGAGCGCTTCGGACATAGCCCAGCACCTCCACGCCGAGTTCGAGGGATTTGAGATGGGCCACGACCGGCTCGACCGATCCCGCGAGCTCGACCTTCATCACGCCATAGGGCCGGTCCTGGATATGATCGATCGTGCCCGACAGAATATTGAGATCGACGTTGAACCGCCGCACCAGGTCGGAAATGACCGGCGCCTCGGCATGGGGCCCGCTGAAGGCGATGCGCAGCAGCGTGGTGCCGCCCAAGACGGGCACTTCGGAAAAGCGCTCGCCGAACAGATGGTCGAGCTTCAGCTCCGGCTCCAGCCCGCGGGCGATTTCCCTGGCCAGCGGATGGGTCGGCCGGGTCAGCACGTCGAAGGTCGAGCCCAGCTCGACGATGCGCCCCGCGTCCATGACGGCGACCCGGTCGCAGATCTCGCGCACGACCGACATTTCGTGGGTGATGAGCACGATGGTCAGGCCCAGGCGTTGATTGATGTCCTTGAGCAATCCCAGGATCGAGCGGGTCGTCTGCGGATCCAAGGCCGAGGTCGCCTCGTCGGACAGCAGGATCCTGGGCTCGGCCGCCAGCGCGCGGGCGATGCCGACCCGCTGCTTCTGGCCGCCCGACAGCTTGGCCGGGACCTGGTCCGCCTTGTCCGCCAATTCGACCAGCTCCAAGAGCGGCCTCACCCGGTCGCGGATCTCGCGCCGGGTGAGGCCGGCCAGTTCGAGCGGCAATGCCACATTGTCATAGACGCTGCGCCGGGCCAGCAGGTTGAAATGCTGGAAGATCATGCCGACGCGCCGGCGCTCGAGCCGGAGCGCGTCGGACCGAAGCCCGGTCAGATCGACGCCGCCGACGAACACCCGGCCCTGATCCGGCCGCTCCAGAAGATTGATCGCCCGGAGCAGGGTCGATTTGCCGGCACCGGACCGGCCGATGACGCCGAAGATCTCGCCCTCAGCGATCTCCAGCGACACATCGTCGAGCGCCGTCACCAGACCCGAGGGGCCGTGGAACCGCTTGCCGAGGGCGTCGAGCTTGATCATCGCGCTTTCACCCATGCTCTTGGCCTGCCCTCCAAAGACAAAAAACCGCCACGGCGGCGAGCCGGGCGGTCCCTGGTCGAGGTCCACCCCCGCTTTAGCCGTATTTGTAAGGCGCCCGCAAGCTGAGGAGCAAATCGGCGCCGATGCACAGGATCATATCGGGAAGCGCCCGGGTTTCACGACGGCTGTTTGTGCATTGCAGCATCGTCGGCGATGCAGAGGGGTATCCTCGAGCGGGACACCCCGCCCCCTACTCGGACAGGTAGCGCGTCTGCAGATGCCGCTGGAACGCCTCGGCGTCGAGCGGCTTGCCGGTCGCGTCGGTCAGCAGTTCCGCGGCCGGGACCGAGGATGCCCGGCCATGGACATTCCGGCGCAGCCAGCCCAGCAGCGGCGCGAAATCGCCCTTGGCCAGGCCCGGCCGGATCGATGCGTCCTGAGCCGTCGCGGCCTGGAACAGCTGGGCCGCGGTCATGGCGCCCAAGGTATAGGTCGGGAAATAGCCCCAGAGGCCGCAGTACCAGTGGATATCCTGCAGGCAGCCGTCGCGGTCGTCGGGCGGCGCGATGCCGACCAGCTCGCGCATGCCGTCGTTCCAGGCGCCGGGCAGATCGGCCAGCTGCAGCCGGTCCTCGATCATCGCGCGCTCCAACCGGTAGCGCAGGATGACATGGGCCGGGTACGTCGCCTCGTCGGCATCGACCCGGATCAGGCTGCGCGAAACCCGGGTGTTCAGGCGATAGAGATTGTCGGCATCCCAGGCCGGACCCGAGCCGCCGAACGTGTCGCTGAGCAGCGGGGCGGCGAATTCGAGGAACTCGCGCGACCGGCAGGCCTGCATCTCCATCAGCAGCGACTGGCTCTCGTGCAGGCTCATGCCGCGGGCGCGGCCGACCGGTTGCCGGCGCCAATCGGCCGGCAGCCCGCGCTCGTAGAGCGCGTGTCCGGTCTCGTGCAGCACGCCCATCATGGCGCGGGCGAAATCATCCTCGCGATAGCGGGTCGTAATGCGCACGTCGTCGGGCGTGCCGCCGCAGAACGGATGGGCCGAGACGTCGAGGCGGCCATGGTCGAAATCGAAGCCGAGCGCCGCCATGAATTTCAGGCCGACCAGCTTTTGCCGCTCGATCGGGAACGGGCCCTGCGGCTGGATCGGTGCCGGCCGTGACTGCTGCCGCTCGATCGCCGCGGTGATCGCCGCCGGCAGGAAGGCCGAGAGTGCCGCGAACTGCCGGTCGATCTCCGCGGCCGAGCCGTCGGGCTCATAGGCGTCGAGCAGCGCGTCATAGAGCGGCTTGTCGAGCTTGGCCGCCTTGGCCGCGGCCACTTCGCGCGTCAGTTCCAGCACCGTCCGCAGCTTGGGCAGGATGCCGGCGAAATCATTGGCCGGCCGGGCGTCGCGCCAGGCCATCTCGCATTCGACGCTGGCCTTGGACAGGGTCTCGACCAGGCTGGCCGGCACGGCGGTCGCATGCAGCCAATCGCGGCGCATTTCCTTCAGGTTGGCGCGCTGCCAGTCGCTGAGCTCGTTCTGGCCCTGCGCCTGATCGAGCAGGTCGGGCAGTTCGGCCGCGGTCAGGATTTCATGCGCCATGACTTCCAGCGTCGACATCTGTTCGGCCCGGGCCTGGGCGCCGCCGGCCGGCATCATCGAACTATAGTCCCAGTTCAGGACCGACAAGGCCTCGTTGAGCGTGCCGCGACGAGCGAAGCGGGCTTCGAGCTGCTGATAGGGCGTCATCGACTAGGCCTTCGGCTGATCGGGTTTGCGATAGTGATAGACCAGGTAGATCACGGCCAGGATGACCGCGAAGCTGTACCAGGTGATGGCATATTGCAGGTGGTCGTTCGGCAGCTCGATGCGAGTCTGGCCACCGACCGGAAATCCGCCCGGATTCCGTTGCGGGCCGGCCTCGACGTAGAACGGCAGGACCTGGGCCGGATCGAGCCCGTCCTTGGCGACCATGCCGGGGATATCGACATAGAACCAGAAATTCTCGTTCGGCCGGTTGATCGGCGTCGGCACCAGGCTCGAGAACATGCTTTTGGGCACGAAGGGCACGCGCAGGATGCCGTCGACCTGGGTCGGGCCCTGGATCTGGCCGTCGGGCCGGTTGGCCGGATCCTTGCGCGCTTCCGGAACCCAGCCGCGGTTGACCAGCAGGATCCTGCCGTCGCTGAGACGAAAGGGGGTGACGACCTGATAGCCCTCGACGTCGCGCGTCGAGAAGGCGCCGATATAGAGTTCCTTGTCGTGCAGGAAACGGCCTTCGGCCCCGACCCGGTGGAATTCGAGCGCCCGGGCCGTCTCAAGCCCGTCGGGCAGCGCCACCGGCGGCGCCTGGAACGCCGCCTGGCGGTCCGCGATCAGCGCGGTCTTCCAGGCGAGCCGCTGCAGCTGCCAGGTACCGAGCCAGAGCGTCAGCAGGATGGCCGGGATGGTGAACAGCGTCGGCCAGAGGGTGAAACGGAACCGGGTCTTCAGGAACTGGGTCGCTGTCGGCATTCTGGAACTCGGAAGCCCTTTGCGGATGGGCCCATGAAAAATGGCGGCGCCGTCCTCGGCATTCGCATGCCGACAGCCGGGCGCCGCCATGGACTGAAGCACGCGGTCGGATCGGCTCCGACCGGCGCCTGTCTTGAGGCCTTATTCCGCGGGCGGCACGATGCCGTGACCGCCCCAGACATAGACGCCCAGGAACAGGAACAGCCAGACCACGTCGACGAAATGCCAGTACCAGGCCGCCGCTTCGAAGCCGAAATGATGGTCCGGCTTGAACTGGCCCTTGTAGGCGCGAACCCAGCACACGGCGAGGAAGATCGTGCCGACGATGACATGGAAACCGTGGAAACCGGTCGCCATGAAGAAGGTGGCCCCGAAGATGTTGCCGTTGAAGGTGAACAGCGCGTCGCCGTATTCGATCGCCTGCAGGCAGGTGAAGGTCAGGCCCAGCAGCACCGTGATGCCCAGGCCCTGCAGCAGGCCCTTGCGGTCGCCCTCGATCAGCGAATGATGCGCCCAGGTCACGGTCGTGCCCGACAGCAGCAGGATCAGCGTGTTCAGGAACGGCAGATGGAACGGGTCGAACGGCGTGATGCCCTTGGGCGGCCAGACGCCGCCGACCGGATAGAGGCTGGAAGCGAAGAAGGCCCAGAAGAAGGCGACGAAGAACATCACTTCCGACGAGATGAACAGCGTCATGCCGTAGCGCAGGCCGAGCTGGACGATCGGGGTGTGGTGCTTTTCGACCACCGCCTCCTTGATGACGTCGCGCCACCACATGAACATGCAGCACAGCACGAGGGCGAAGCCGACCTCGGCCACGACCCAGCCGTGGCCGTGCATGCCGAGCACGGCGCCGGCGGCCATGGTGCCGGCCGACAGGGACGAGAACAGGGGCCAGATGCTGGGAGCGACCAGATGGAACTGGTGCTTGGGATGACCGGCGGTGGTTTCGCTCATCGGGAAGACTCTTTCACGGGACGAAGTGAAGGCGTTGAGGCGGTCGGGACCAGCGCACCGACCTGAACCGGTGCCGCATCGGCCGTACCGGACCGGCTCTCGGCCGTCGGCTTGGCCGGATTTTTGGCCTGAAAAAACGTGTAAGACAAGGTAATCGCGTCGATATCACGCGTGTTCTTGTCTTTTAGGATCTCCGGCGACACGAAAAACGTCACCGGCAGGTCGGCGCTCTCGCCCGGCTGCAGGGTCTGTTCGGTGAAGCAGAAGCATTCGATCTTGTCGAAATAGGCGCCCACGACCAGCGGCGTCACGTTGAAGCTGGCCGTGCCGGTGATCGGGTGGTTCGACTTGTTGGTCGCCCGGAAGGCAACGAGGGTCTGCTCGCCCGGATGCACGCGCACGTACGGCTGCACCGGCTGGAACTTCCAGGGCAGATCCGGGGCGATATCGGCGTTGAACCGCACGGTATAGAGCTTGCCGCCGACCGAGCCCGGCGCCGCCGCCGCCCGCTGGGTCGTGCCGTCGAACCCCGTCGCCTGGCAGAACACGCGATAGAGCGGCGCCGAGGCGAAGGCGAGCCCGGTCATCGCCGCGATCACGGTGACCAGCAGCGCCAGGGTTCGAAGGTTGCGGGGCGACGGGCGGGTCATCGGCCTAATGGGTCAGCCGGACGATCGTGATCGCGTAGAACAGCACGCAGAGCCCGACCAGCACCGCGAGGATCGCCCAGTTGCGCGCCTTGCGCCGCTTCAGGAATTCTTCCATCGAAACCGACATGGCGCCCATCAGCCCAAAAGCCCGCCGGGCGCCCGATCCAGGATCAGGAGCGCGAACAGCAGGGAAAGATACAGGATCGAGAACGCGAACATCCGCTTCGGCCATTTGTCGGTCCGGTCGAACCAGACCGCGACCGAGAAACCGGTGAAGCAGAGCGACAGGACCGCCGCCAGCGCCAGATAGGCGGCGCCGGCGATGCCCATGAAATAGGGTGCCACCGCGATCGGCCAGAGCACGACCGTATAGACGAGCATCTGCTTTTTGGTTTCGCGCGGACCGGCGACGACGGGCATCATCGGCACGCCGGCCTTCTGGTAGTCGCCCGAGCGGAACAGCGCCAGCGCCCAGAAATGCGGCGGCGTCCAGAAGAAGATCAGCGCGAACAGCGCCACCGACGGCCAGCCGATATCGCCGGTGACGGCGGCCCAGCCGACCATGGGCGGAAAGGCGCCGGCCGCCCCGCCGATCACGATGTTCTGCGGCGTCCGGCGCTTCAGCCACATGGTGTAGATGAAGACGTAGAAGCCGATCGTGCCGGCCAGCAGCGCGCCGGCCACGACATTGACCGCGAGCCCCATCAGGATGACCGAGCCCGAGGCCAGTATGACGCCGAAGGCGAGCGCCTCGTTCGGCTGCATCCGACCGGCCGGCAGCGGCCGGCCCAGGGTCCGGTTCATCACCGCGTCGATATCGCGGTCGTACCACATGTTGATGGCGCCGGAGGCGCCGGCACCGACGGCGATGCACAGGATCGCGACGGCCGCCAGCAGAGGGTGAATATGGCCCGGCGCCACCCAGAGGCCGGCAAAGCCGGTGAAGACGACGAGCGACATCACCCGCGGCTTCAGCAGGGCCCAGTAATCGCCGACGCTGGCAGCGCTCAACGGAGCAGTGCCGGCGGCGAATTCGGCTGTGGTCACGTCAGTCAAACTCACAATTCCCTAGTGGACAAAATCAGACTGACCAGTCCGTCCGATTTTACCACAACTCATTAATCTGGTGGGCCGATTCATCTAACGCTTGGAAATCAAGCAGGATCGGGCCACCAGATCGTCCGGCCGCCAAGCGGGCTTGGCGGCCGGAGCGAGCGTTCAAGCCGGGGTCACTTGATGACCGGCAGCTCGTCGAACGTGTGGAACGGCGGCGGCGACGACACCGTCCATTCGAGCGTGGTGGCGCCTTCGCCCCACGGATTGGCCGCGACCTTCTTCCCGGCGGCGAGCGTGTAGAGCACGATCCCGACGAAGAACAGGGTGGCGCCATAGGAGATGTAGGCGCCGATCGAGGCGACGAAGTTCCAGCCCGCGAAGGCTTCCGGATAATCGACATAGCGGCGCGGCATGCCGGCCAGACCCAGGAAATGCATCGGGAAGAACGTCAGGTTCACGCCGATGAAGGTCAGCCAGAAATGCAGCTTGCCGGCCCATTCCGGATACTGCCGGCCCGACATCTTGCCGAACCAGTAGTAGAAGCCGGCGAACATCGCGAACACGGCGCCGAGGCTCAGCACATAGTGGAAATGCGCGATGACGTAATAGGTGTTGTGCAGCGCCACATCGAGGCCGGCGTTCGACAGCACGACGCCGGTGACGCCGCCGAGCGTGAACAGGAAGATGAAGCCCACGGCGAACAGCATCGGCGTCTTGAACTCGATCGAACCGCCCCACATGGTCGCGATCCACGAGAAGATCTTGATGCCGGTCGGCACCGCGATGACCATGGTCGCCGCCGTGAAATAGGCGCGCGTGTCCGGGTCCAGGCCGACCGTATACATGTGATGCGCCCAGACGACGAATCCGACCACACCGATGCCGACCATGGCGTAGGCCATGCCGAGATAGCCGAAGATCGGCTTCTTGGAGAAGGTCGAGATGATGTGGCTGATCATGCCGAAGCCCGGCAGGATCATGATGTAGACCTCGGGATGCCCGAAGAACCAGAACAGATGCAGGAACAGGATCGGGTCGCCGCCGCCCTCCGGGTCGAAGAAGGTCGTGCCGAAATTGCGGTCGGTCAGCAGCATGGTGATGGCGCCGCCCAGGACCGGCAGCGACAGCAGCAGCAGGAACGCGGTCACCAGCACCGACCAGGCGAACAGCGGCATCTTGTGCAAGGTCATGCCCGGCGCGCGCATGTTCATGATCGTGGTGATGAAGTTGATGGCACCCAGGATCGACGAGGCGCCGGCCAGATGCAGCGAGAAGATCGCCATATCGACGGCCGCGCCCGGATGGCCCTTGGGTCCCGACAGCGGCGGGTAGATCGTCCAGCCGGTGCCGGCGCCGCCGTCGACGAAGGCGGAGCCCAACAGCAGCGCGAAGGACGGGATCAGCAGCCAGAAGCTGATGTTGTTCAACCGCGGGAACGCCATGTCCGGCGCGCCGATCATCAGCGGCACGAACCAGTTGCCGAAGCCGCCGATCATCGCGGGCATGACCACGAAGAACACCATGATCAGGCCGTGCGCGGTGGCGATCACGTTGTAGAGCTGGTGATCGTCGTGGAACAGCGGTGCGCCCGGATGCTGCAGATTGATGCGCATCAGCACGGAAAAACCGCCGCCGATCAGGCCGGCGACGATCGAGAAGATCAGGTAGAGCGTGCCAATGTCCTTGTGATTGGTGGACATCAGCCAGCGCTGGACGAAGGTCGGGTGGTGATGCCCGTGGTCGTCGTGAGCGTGGGTTGCTTCAGCCATGGTCTTGCCCTTCGGTCCTCTCGTCTTGTCGGGGGTCGTCCCGGGCGCTGCGCTTCAAAGCCGCGCGCCCGGGATTTCCTTAGTCTGGTTAACCTTGCGCCCTAGCGGGCCGCCGCCATTTGCGTGGTGGCCGGGCCGTTGTCCTCGCGGGCGAACTTCTGCTTCGCCGTCTCGAGCCACTTGGCGAACTCGTCCTTGGAGACGACCCGGATCTTGATCGGCATGTCGGAATGGTTCACGCCGCAGATCTGGTTGCACTCGCCGTAGTAGGTGCCTTCCTTCTCGACGTTCACCCAGACCTCGTTCAGATGGCCGACGACGGCATATTTCTGGACGGCGAGCGAGGGCACGAACCAGCTGTGCATCACGTCGTTGCCGGCGATCTGTACGCGGACGTTCGTGTTGACCGGCAGCACGACCTCGTTGTCCACGTCCAGCAGACGCAGCTGGCCGGGCTTCAGATCCTTCTCGTCGATGCCGTAGCTGTCGAAGCCGAAGTCGCCGTTGTCCGGATAGGCATAGTGCCAATACCATTGCAAGCCCGTGACCTTGAGCGTGATCGGCGATTCCGGCACGCGCTCCTGGAAATAGAGCAGCTTGAACGACGGGAAGGCGATCACGACCAGGATCAGGATCGGAATGACCGTCCAGGCGATCTCGACCAGCGTGTTGTGCGAGGTCTTGGAGGCGACCGGATTCTTCGATGCCCGGAAGCGATAGGCGACGTAGAGCAACAGTGCCGCCACGAACAAGGTGATCGTGGTGATGATCCACATCAGCAGGGTGTGCAGCGACTCCAGCTTGTCGCCGACCGGGGTCACCATATCCTGGAACCCGATCTGCCAATCATGCGGCTGGTCAGCCAACGCCGCGCCCGAGAAAAGCGCGAGGGCGACCAGTGCCGCGAAACTCAGGAGTACCCGCCCGACGGTTCGCTTCATATTCTTCCTGCCTGCCAAATAGGTGCTCCGGCCATCAACCCCGACAAACCGCCCGCCGATATCGTTCCGACAGGCATTTGAACTCACGTGGGATGAGACCAATTCAAGGAATGGCCGGCACCCTACCGCAACTCCCCCGCGGCTCACAACACCCAGAACTGTCGCACGAGCCTTGCTTTTACGAGAGTGTGGCATCGATACGGCAGGGGCGCGGCATTTCCACAGTTCCCGAGGAAGAACCATCGCTCTATCATGGCTTTTTGTCACTCATTCGTGCGCCTGCCCCGGAGTTGCCGTCCATGACCGACCTCACCGCGACCGATTCGTTGTTTTTCGAGCGCACCGGCATGGACCCCGCCCGCGTCGAACAGCTGGTCGGTACCGCGCTCGACGGCATGGATGACGGCGAGCTTTTCCTGGAATACAGCCAGTCCGAGGCGCTGTCGTTCGACGACGGCAAGCTGAAGAGCGCCAGCTTCGACACGGCCCAGGGCTTCGGCCTGCGCGCCATCTCGGGCGATTCGACCGGCTATGCCCATTCCGGCGAACTGAGCGAGGCGGCGATCAAGCGGGCCGGCGACACGGTCGGCGCGGTCAGGACCGGCCGCGGCGGCACCCAGGCCGAGCCGCCGCGCGGCACCAACCAGGCGCTCTACACCGACCTCAACCCGCTTTCGGCCGTGCCGTTCGAGACCAAGGTCAAGCTTCTGGCCGAGATCGACGCCTATGCCCGGGCCCGCGATCCCCGTGTGCGCCAGGTCATGTGTTCGCTGATGGGCGAATGGAGCGCCGTGCAGATCCTGCGCGCCGACGGCGTACGCGTCGGCGACATCCGGCCCTTGGTCCGGCTCAATGTCTCGGTCGTGGTCGGCGACGGCGATCGGATGGAGACCGGGTCGTGCGGCGCCGGCGGGCGCACCGCCTATGATCTCTATCTCGATCCCGGCCAATGGCGGGCCCAGGTCGACGAGGCACTGCGCGGCGCGCTGGTCAATCTGGACTCGATCCCGGCCCCGGCCGGCGAAATGACCGTGGTGCTGGGCGCCGGCTGGCCCGGCATCATGCTGCATGAGGCGGTCGGCCACGGGCTGGAAGGCGATTTCAACCGCAAGGGCCTGTCGATCTTTTCAGGCCGGGTCGGCGAGCGCGTGGCGTCGGCGGGGGTGACCGTGGTGGATGACGGCACCATCCCGAACCGGCGCGGCTCGATCACCGTCGACGACGAGGGCACGCCGTCGAGCCGGACGGTGCTGATCGAGGACGGCATCCTGAAGGGCTATATGCAGGATCGCATGAACGCGCGCCTGATGGGCGTGCCGGCGACCGGCAACGGCCGGCGCCAGAGCTATGCCCATCATCCGATGCCGCGCATGACCAACACGGTGATGCTGAACGGCAGCCATTCGCCGGACGAGATCCTGAAGTCGGTCAAGCGCGGTCTCTATGCCGCCAATTTCGGTGGCGGCCAGGTCGATATCACCAACGGCAAGTTCGTGTTCTCGGCATCGGAGGCCTATCTGATCGAGGACGGCAGGATCACCCGTCCGGTCAAGGGCGCCACCTTGATCGGCAACGGGCCGGAGGCGCTCAACAAGATCACCATGATCGGCAACGACATGAAGCTGGACGACGGCGTCGGCACCTGCGGCAAGGACGGCCAGGGCGTCCCGGTCGGCGTCGGCCAGCCGACCCTGCGCATGGATGGACTGACCGTCGGCGGCACGGCGTCCTGAATCGCACCCGCCCCATCAGTAGAGTGTGATGCGACCGCTTTCGAACCTTGCGGCCCATACCTTTGCCGCCATCTGCGGCCTCGGCCTGACCCTCGCCGGTCCGGCCTTCGCCGGCGCATGCGATCTGGACCAGGCGCCGACCGGCCGCTGGAGCGTCGCGCGCGACCAGGGCACGGCCTGGCTGGTGACGCCCTGCGGCGACCGGTTCTTCTCGGCCGGCGTCAATGTGCTGGACGGCGGTGCGCCGCAGCGGGTCGCCGACGATCGGATCTGGTACAGCTGGACCGCCTTCGCGCCGACGATCGAGGCCTGGGTCGACGAGGCCACGACCCGGGTGCGGTCCTGGGGCTTCAATTCGGCCGGCGGCTGGTCGCTGCCGCCCGATCAGTTGAAGCTGCCGCAGATCCCCGACCTGGAGCTGGGGCGCCTCAGCCGTTTCCATTGGTTCGATCCGTTCGATCCGGCGACCGAGCGGGACATGCGTCGCCAAGCGGTCACCCTGGTCCGTCCCTATAAGGACAGTCCCTATCGCATCGGCTATTTCACCGATAACGAGGTCGGCTGGTGGAACGGCGCGCTGTTCGTGTTCTACGGCAAGGCGCCGGCGTCGAACTTCACCAAGCAGCGCTGGGTGGCGGCACTCGAGCAATTCTACGGCGGCGATTGGCAGCGCTTCGCTGCGGATTTCCAGCCGCCGCCCGACGTCGCCGACTGGCCGGGCCTGCTCCGGACCGAGGCCATTACCAGGCTCCGGCCCGGCGGCAACGGCATCCAGGCGGTGCGCGCCTGGACCGGTATCCTGGCCGAACGCTATTACGCGCTGGTCGAGCAATCGATCCGCGCCGCCGACCCCCAGGCGCTGATCTTCGGCGACCGGCTGCCGATCTATTACGACCCGGTCGCGATTCGCGCCGAGGCCCGCCATGTCGATGCGATCGCGACCAACTACAACGTCGACAGCCAGGACGGCTGGGTCGCGCGCTATTTTTTCGACGGGCTGCATCAGCTGACCGGCGGCAAGCCGGTGCTGGTGTCCGAATGGTTCTATGCCGCGAACGAGAACCGGACCGGCAACAAGAACAACGGCCATCTGATGACGGTCGAGACCCAGGCCGAGCGCGCCAAGGGTGCGGCGGCCGCGATCGGCCAGTTCGTCCATATTCCCGATCTGATCGGGATGCACTGGTTCCAATATGCCGACCATCCGAAGGGCGGCCGGGCGGATGGCGAGGATTATGATTTCGGCCTGGTCGACATCGACAACCGCCCCTACGAACGGCTGTTGAGCGCCGTTTCGGCGATCAACCACCAACTGCCGGCGCTGCATGCCGCGGCCGGCCCGGACCTGGCGCGTCAAAGCGACCGCCGGGAGATCTCGATCCCCTATGCCGAGGTCGCGGTCGGCGATCGGACGCTGGTGGATTGGCCGAAGCAGGCGGCCCTGCTGCCGGCGCTGATCGCGGCACCGGGCGAGGTGCCGTTCGGCGAGGCCTATCTCGCCTGGAATCGCGACGGCCTGGCGCTCGCCACCATCGGCCAGGATTATTACGATCTGGACCTGTTGGCCTATGACGGCGCCTTTCCGCTGGCCGAGGCCTATCGGGTCGAGCTGGGCGTCGACGCGGGCGGCGGCACCAAGCATTTCACGCTCTATTTCATCCCGCCCAAGACCAAGGTGAAGGACCACCCGCCGATGACGGCGCTGCTGTGCGCCGGCATCGCCGCGGTGCCGGCGGATCCGGCACCGCAATGCCGCCCGGTCTCGGGCGCGATCACCAGCTATTTCGGCGCCGATCAGCCGCGCATCACGTCGGAAAGCCTGCTGCCCTGGGCGGCGCTCGGCCTGGACGGTCCGCCGACCGGCGGGTTGGTGCGCATCGAGGTGTCGGCCACTGCGTGGCACCGCTCGCGCTGGATGTCGCTGTCGGGCATGCCGCCGGAGCAGGGCTGGGCCCGGCCGAAACGCTGGTCCGTGGCCCGGCTCGGCCGCGTTTCATGAATGTGTCGGCCACGCTCGAACCGCTGGCCCGGATCGAGACGCCGCGCCTGACCCTGACGCTCGCCCCCTTGGAAGCCGCCCCCCGGGTCGTGGCCTATCAGCGCGAGAATTGGGATCATGTCGCGCGCTGGTCCGGCCCGCGCGGCAGCGAGGAGCTGTCGGTCGCCGCCTGGCGCCGCCGGCTCGAGCAATTCGCCGCCGACGAGCGCGCCGGGACGGCGCTCCGGTTCATGCTGTTCCCCGAACGGAACCTGGGCGGCCCGGTCCTGGGCGTGGTGAATTTCACCCAGATCTTCCGCGGACCGTTCCAGGCCTGCTATCTGGGCTATGCGCTCGACTATCGGCTGGAGGGCCGCGGGCTGATGCGCGAGGCGCTGGAGGCGGCGATCCGCCATGTGTTCGAGGCCTTGAAGCTGCACCGGATCATGCTGAACTACATGCCGTCGAACGAGCGCAGCGCCGGGTTGGCCCGCCGGCTGGGCTTCGCGCCGGAGGGCATCGCGCGCGACTATCTCTATATCGACGGCGCCTGGCGCGACCATGTGCTGACCGCGCTCTCAAATCCATCGGCGCCCAAGCCCGTCTAGCGATGTCGCTTGCCGCGCCGGTCGAAACATGGTTGGAGAGGCGACCATGAGCATGCTTCACCCCATTCCGCCGCCGCCGCCCGAAAGCGCGTCCGTGCCGGCGCCCCAGCCGTCGGGACCGGACGAGCGCGACATGCTGTTGCGGCTGCGCGCGCTGCACGAGACGGCGCGGATCCGCGTCACGGTCAATTGCGCGAAGCTGTCGCACATGGATTTCCCGCTCGGCCTGGAAGCCGACGGCAATCGCTGGGCCTATGCGATCGTCATCGTCATCGTCGCCATCTGGTGGTTCCTGGGCCCGTATGCGGGCATCGCCAGCGCGGTCGCCGGTTTCGCGCTGTACCAGACCGTCGGCCAGCGCTATGTCGAACGACGGCTGCAGGCGCGCATCCATGACCGCGGCCTGGGCGAGATCGATATCTGGCGCAAGCTATGGCGCTTCGGCGGCGTGATCCTGACCGATCCGGCGACCGCCCAAACCTGCCAGGGCCCGGACGGGCGCTGGATGGATTTCGTCCGGGTCGTGGACCGGACCGGGACCCCGTGAGACAGGCTCAGGCCCGGCTCACCGTCGAAACCGGCGGCGGCGACCTGATCGACGTCACCGACCGGATCGCCCTGTGGCTGGCCGGCGCCGGCCTGAACGACGGGCTGTTGACGGTGTTCTGCCGCCATACCTCGGCCTCGCTCCTGATCCAGGAGAATGCCGACCCGGACGTGCAGCGCGACCTCATCGCCTTTTTCCGCCGGCTGGTGCCGGAGGGCGATCCGCTCTATCGCCATACCGCCGAAGGCCCGGACGACATGCCGGCCCATGTGCGCGCGGCGCTGACCCAGACCCAGCTCCAGGTCCCGTTCGAGCGCGGCCGGATGGTGCTCGGCACCTGGCAAGGCATCTATGTCTTCGAGCACCGCCGCCGGCCGCATCGGCGCGAACTGGTGCTGCACGCGCTGGGCGATTAGCGCGTTAGCGCCCGGTCGGGGCGATCCGCCAGATCGTACCGTTGCCGTCCTCGGTCATCAGCAGCGCCCCGTCATGGGCGACCGCCACGCCGACCGGCCGGCCCCAGACCCTGTCGTCGTCGACCACGAAGCCGGTCAGGAAGTCCCGGGTGCTGCCATCGGGGACGCCGTTCTTCAGCGGCAGGCGCACCAGCTTGTAGCCGGTCCGCTTCGACCGGTTCCACGAACCGTGCAATGCCACGAAGGCATTGCCGCGAAATTCCGCGGGAAAGGCGGCCTTGGCGCCCGGCGGCGGATCGTAGAACACCAGGCCCAGCGGCGCCGAATGCGGCTGCAGCAGCACGTCGGGCACGGTCACGCGGGCGGCGAGATCGGGCCGTTCGCCCTTGTGCCGCGGATCCTCATGCGCGCCGATATAGTACCAGGGCCAGCCATAAAAGCGTTGCTCATGCACCGACGTCACATAGTCGGCCGGCAGATTGTCGCCCAACCCGTCGCGCTCGTTCGTGGCACACCAGGGCGTATCGCTGCGCGGCTCCAGCACCAGCGTCACGCAATTGCGCAGTCCCGTCGCATAGAGCTGAGGCACGATGCCGTTGGGCGAGAACATCAGCACGGCGGCGCGGTTCTCTTCGCTGCCCCAGGCGGCGCCGGGCCCCCGAGCCGCATCCCAAGCGGCGGGCGTCGCCTCCGTGAGCGCGCCCATCCCCTCGGCATCGTTCGAGCCGGAACCGACGGAGACATACATGCGCTGCTCGTCGGCCGAGAACGCGATATCGCGCGTCGAATGACCGCCGCTCGATCGGGTCAGGCTCTTCACCATGACCTCCGGCTTGCCGGGCGGCGCCAGGTCACCCGCCCGATAGGGGAAGCGGACGATCGAATTCCCGTTGGCAACATAGAGGTAGGCCGGCGCCGGGCCCGGTGGATAGAAGGCCATGCCGAACGGCTGGTCCAGGCCCTTTGCAAATACCTGGTCGACCGCCGGCGTCGCGGCACCGTCGGCGGCGCGAAGCACCCGGATCCGGTCGACCTCCGTTTCCGCCACGAAGATATCGCCGTTGGGCGCCACCCGGATCTGGCGCGGATTGGTCAGGCCGTGCGTGAATTCGGTGACCGCGAAGCCCGGTGGCACCTTGAGGGTCGCACCGTTCGGGCGGGCAACGACGTCCGGCGGGTTGCTCGCCGATCCGTTGGCATAGGGCGGCGGCGCATCCTCGGGGCGAATCAGGCGCCCGACGCCGGGCGCATCGCCCCGCCAGTCGCCGTATGCGGCCGCCCCGGTCAGGAGCGGCGTCTCTGCCGCGGCATCCGCAACGGCGATGGCCACGGCGAACAGCATCAGGATAATCGTCCGAGCGGCCGCCATGGCGTCCCCTGTCAGATCAGAACGGGCCTATCAATAGGCATAATCCGTAAAGACCGGATCGACCGAGCGGTTCCATTTGGTCTCGTAGTCCGACAGCAGCTCCTCGGCCGGCGTGCGGCCGGAGCCGGCGATCTGGAACAGCGTGTCCAGGAAGAAGCCTTCGTCGTCGCCGACATTGTTGCGCCGGGCGCGGCGATGCAGGCCGTCGCGCGCGATCGCCAGCATGTCGAGCGCCACTTCGCGGAGCGTCCGGCCGCGGAACGGCACGGCCAGGCCCCGGCGCGGCACGGACGCCCGCAGCTGGGTGATCTCCTCGACCGTCCAATCCTTGACCAGCTGGGCCGCCGCATCGAGCGCTTGGGCATCGTAGAGCAGGCCGACCCATAAGGCCGGGAGCGCGCACAGCCGGCGCCAGGGACCGCCGTCGGCGCCGCGCATTTCCAGGAATTTCTTCAGGCGCACCTCGGGAAAGGCCGTGGTCAGATGATCCGACCAGTCGCCCATATGCGGGAGTTCCCCCGGCAGCGCCGGCAGCCGGCCGGCGATGAAATCGCGGAACGACTGCCCGGCGGCATCGATGTATTTGCCGTCGCGATAGACGAAATACATCGGCACATCGAGCAGGTAGTCGACATAGCGCTCGAAGCCGAAGCCGTCCTCGAACACGAAGGGCAGCATGCCCGAGCGGTCGTTGTCCGTGTCGGTCCAGACGTGGCTGCGATAGGAGAGGAAGCCGTTCGGCTTGCCCTCCGAAAAGGGCGAGTTGGCGAACAGGGCCGTCGCGACCGGCTGCAGCGCCAGGCTGGTGCGGAACTTCTTCACCATGTCGGCTTCGGACGAGAAGTCGAGATTGACCTGGACCGTGCAGGTCCGGTGCATCATGTCGAGGCCCATGCTGCCGACCTTGGGCATATAGTGCCGCATGATGTCGCTGCGCGCCTTGGGCATGAACTGCATGTCGGCCCGCGTCCATTTCGGCTCGAATCCCAGGCCGATCATGCCGATGCCGAGCTCGCCCGCCACCTCGCGCACCTGGCGCAGATGGCCGTTCACCTCGGAACAGGTCTCATGAATGGTCTCGAGCGGCGCGCCCGACAGTTCGAACTGGCCGCCGGGTTCGAGCGTGATCGAACACAGGCCCTGCAGCAGCGCCACCGGCTGGTCGTTCTCGTAGACCGGCTCCCAGCCGAACCGCTGCATGCCTTCCAGCAGCGCGCGGATCCCCTGCGGACCGTCGTAGCCGACGGGATAGTGATCGGCCAGACGGAACACGAATTTCTCGTGTTCGGTGCCGATGCGCCAGGCGGCCTCGGGCTTCGAACCCTCGGCGATATACTCGACCAGCTGGCTTTTGCTGGCGATCGTGGCGCCGCGCGTACTCGGGGGAGCGGACATGGACGTCGGGGCCTCAGACGAAAGATACGACCCGTCGGCACGGGCGGGAATGGATCAGATGGGGACGGCGGCGGCCGATGGAAGAGCGCCGCGCCGGGTATTCCAATCGCCGGCGAGCGCCTGAAACACGGCGAGCGACGCCAGCGCCGCCGTATCGGCACGCAGAACCCGGGGACCGAGGCCGACGGCGGTAACGAAGGCGAATTTGCGCAGCCGGTCAAGCTCTTCGGGCGCGAAGCCGCCCTCGGGCCCGATCAGGATGGCCCAGTCGGCCGCGGCGGCGGCCGGATCGGCCAGCACGGCCGCGATCGAAGGGGCCGTGCCGGTCTCGTCGCACACCATCAGCCGGCGGCCGGCCGGAAAGGCATCGAGGAACCGGTCGAGCGGCTGCGGCGCCTCGACGATGGGGACGCCCAGACGCTCGGTCTGCTCCGCCGCTTCGCGCGCATTCGCCTGCAGCCGGTCCACATTGACCCGGCCGACATTGGTCCGGCGCGTCAGGATCGGCAGCAGGCGGGTCACGCCCAGTTCGGTCGCCTTTTCGGCGATATAGTCGATGCGCGCCCGCTTGACCGGGGCGAAGGCGAGCCACAGATCGCGCGGGACATCCTGCAGCCGCGTCTGCGCCTCCAGCGCCACCAGGCCCTTGTTCTTGCCCAGTTCGACGATCCGGCCGCGCCATTCGCCCTGGGTGCCGTTGAACAGGCTCAAGATCCCGCCGGGGCCGAGCCGCAGCACGGCGCGCAGATAATGCGCCTGATCGGCATCGAGCGGCACGGCCAGACCGGCCGCCAAGGGCGCGGCCACGAACAGGCGGGCGGCGATATCCTGATCTGCATCATCCATGGCGAGCGGCATAGCATCGACCGGGGCCGCCGGGGAAGCACGCCGATGAAGCGTGCCGATCAGGCCTTGCGTCCGGTGCCCGCGTCGCTATATCTCGGCAGCACTCGCTCCGCGGCCGGCAATCCGAACAAGAGGCTTCGCTCCGCTTATGCGCACATGGGTGAATGCGGTCGTCATCCTGATGATGTCGGCCTTTCTGGTCCTGAACCCGGCAGCCGCCGACGCCAAGGCCACAGCCTCGTCGGCGCCCCGCACCAGCAACGGCTATAGCCGCCCGGCCGCGCCGGCCCCGGCAGCACCAGCCCCGATGGCGCCGTCGGCGCCCAGTGGCGCCGGCACCTCGTCCAAGGGCTATGCCCTGCCCGGTCAATCGACCGCGGCACCCAGCGTGGCCACGCCCCGCGCCCAGTCCGGCAGCGATGCCGCCCTGTCGCGCCAGACCTCCGGCAGCGCGCTCAAGAATTATTCGGCCCAGCAGGAGCGCGCGGCCTATGCCCGCTCCAACCCGCCGGTCGCCCCGGTCGCGCCGGCCTTCCGCGGCTATGCCGGCCATTACAGCAGCTACGACGGCTGGTATTCGAGCCGCAGCGCCTGGTACGGCGGCATGGGCTGGGGACCGCCGGGCTATGCCTATCGCTCCTACTCCTCGTTCGGCATGTGGGACGCGCTGTTCCTGTGGTTCATGCTCGATTCGGTCAGCAATGCGAGCCATGCCGCCTGGTTCTACAATCACCAGCAGGACCAGGGATATCAGGATTGGCGCCGCGAGGCCGATCGCCTGTCGGCCGACGATGCGGAGCTGAAGCAGAAGCTGGCGGCACTCGACGCCCGGACCCAGACGCTGGAGGGCCAGCCGCGCGACCCGAACTATATGCCGCCCGACGCCAAGCCCGACCTGGCGCTGGCATCCGAGCATGCGGTCGCGGCCCCCGCGCCCAGCACCGGCCATCCGGTGCTGTATTTCCTGCTCGGCATGCTGGTCCTCGGCGGCGGGCTGATGCTGTTCCGCCGCTCGCGCCTGGCCTGAACCCTTATCGGAGCTTGTCAGCGATGTCCTCGTTCCAGGCGCTCGCCAACCTGATCAAATACAAGCTGTCGGGTGCCCCCTATCACCATAGCCTGTTCCGCGTGGGCATGGTCATGGAGCCGGATCCGACGCCTTTCGTTCTGGCCGCCGGCGCCACCAAGGTCGCAGACCCGACCGGCGGCGACAGGCTGGTGGTGACCGCCGTCTCGTCGCTGCAATCGGGCGGGGTATCGCTGACCCGGCTGCATCTGGGCGAGAGCGGCGCGTTCCTCCAGCTGGCCGTCTCGGCCGCGGGTGCGGTCGAGGAATGCCGCTTCTTCACGCTGATCGACCGCGAGAGCCCGCCGGACGAGGCGACCTGGGACGTCTGGCTGAACGAGGACCAGGGCCTGGTCGGCTGGCCGCAGTTCCAGACGCTCGACGGCCAGCTCTATGACCGGGCCTGGTCGCCCGGCACCGGGCGGATCGAGCCGATCCAGTTCGATACCACCGTCACGACGCTGAACGACAAATTCTCGATGAGTACCCGCGCCATGCTCTATGCGCGCCCGACCGGCCTCGCCGATCCGGCGCCGCAGACCGAGTATCTGATGCTCGGGGTCGTCGAGGATCGGGACCAGGCATGGGTCGATCTCCATGCCGGCATCGATCTCAATCCGGCCGCGCTCACGCTCGCCTGATCCGGCGGGCCACCCTCATACGGGAGATTTCAAATGGGCCTTTCCTTCTTCAAGAGCCTGCTCGGCGTCAAGGCCGACCAGGCCGTGCAGAGCAGCATCGAACTCTATGTGAAATGGGACCCGACCGGGGCGTCCGAGGCCGAGCTCAAGACCATGGAAGCCAAGCTGGACGAGCTGGGGCTGAATGTGGCCAAGGCGCGCGCCCGCTTCACCGAGACCCAGAAATCATTGGATACCGCGAACGTGCTGCTGCATCAGCGCATGACCGCGGCCGACAGCCTGCAGGCCCAGATCGAGGCCACGACCGACCCGGCGCGCAAGGCGTCGCTGGAAAAGAGCCTGGGCACGCTGATCGGCCTGTTGGAGCAGATGACGCCCGAGGTCGAGCAGGGCAAGAAGGACGCCGCCGACGCCCATGATTTCGTGGCGCAGCTGGAGGACGCCTATTCGACGCTGGGCGAGAAGCTCAAAGGCGCCCGCGGCGACCTGGAACGCGCCCAGCGCGACATGGAGCGCGCGCGCCTGGCCAAGGATGCCGCGACCGAACGGGCCGATATGGCGCGCAGCGCCGCCGGCCTGGGGTCGAGCGGATCCAGCGTCAATATCGCGCTCAAGGCGATGCATGACGCCGCCGAAAAGGATCGCCAGGCGGCCGAGGCGCAGAATTCCAAGGCGGCGCTCCTAAAGCCGACCACGCCCGAGACCGACGATCCGAACATCGCGGCGGCACTCGCCGGCGCCCAGGGCAAGCCGACCCAGCCGCAAAGCCTGAGCGAGCGGCTGGCCGCGCTCAAGAACAGCGCCGCCTGAGGTGCCATGCGGCGCCGGGACCTATCCGGCGCCGCATATCCGCGCTAGAGCTAGCCCATGCGCATGATGATGGGCGGTTTCACCGATATCCGCACCGGCGGCTGGCTCGACCGGGTCCTGCCGGGCTGGGCGCTGCCCTACGCCCAGTTGGCCCGGCTGGATCGGCCGATCGGCTGGTGGCTGCTGCTGCTGCCCGGCTGGTGGAGCCTGGCGCTGGCGGCACCCGACCGGCCCGATCTCGGCCTGTTCTTCCTGTTCTGGCTGGGCGCCGTGGTCATGCGCGGTGCCGGCTGCACGCTGAACGATATCGTCGATCGGAAATACGACGGCGCGGTCGAGCGCACGCGCGGCCGGCCGATCCCGTCCGGCCGGGTCGCGGTCTGGCAGGCCGTGGTGTTTCTGGTGCTGCAGCTGGCGATCGGCGCCGCCGTGCTGTTGAGCATGAACGGGCTCGCCGTCGGCTTGGGCGTCTCGATCCTGGCGATCGTCGCGGCCTATCCGTTCATGAAGCGCATCACCTATTGGCCGCAGCTGTTCCTGGGGCTCAATTTCAACTGGGGCGCCATGGTCGCCTGGACCGCCGTGACCGGTCGCGTCGGTTGGCCGGCCGTGCTGCTCTACCTGGCCGGCGTCGCCTGGACCCTGCATTACGATACGATCTATGCGCATCAGGACAAGGCGGACGATATCGAGATCGGCGTCAAATCGACCGCGCTGCGCTTTGGCGCGCGCAGCAAGCAGTGGATCTCGGGCTTCGCGCTGGTGACGCTCGCCGGCATCGGCTTCGCCTTCTGGATCGCCGGGGCCGGCTGGCCGAGCTTTCTGGCCTTGGCCGTGCTCGCCGGTCATTTCGGCTGGCAGATCGCGACCTGGAAAATGGACGATCAGGCCGATTGCCTGGCCAAGTTCAAGTCGAACCGCGACGCGGGCCTGATCATCCTGATCGGCTGCCTGCTGGCGTCGGTCCATTGACGCCGCTCAGCAGCGACCAGGCCTACGATTTCATTCTGAGGAACACCGCGATCGCCAGCCCCTCGCTGCTGCCGGAGCTGAAGCTGCATCTGGCGACCGAGATCACGCCGATCTGGGAGGCGAGCGAGACGGCGCTGGAGCAGGCCAACGTGCCGCCGCCGTTCTGGGCCTTTGCCTGGGCCGGCGGCCAGGCGCTCGCACGCCACGTGCTGGACAGCCCGCGCGAACGCTGGGCCAATCGGCGCATCCTGGATTTCGGCGCGGGCTCGGGCCTGGTCGGCATCGCGGCGATGCTGGCCGGCGCGCGCCTGGTTCGCGCCGCTGAGATCGACCCGGTCGCCTGCGCCGCCATTGGGCTGAACGCCCGACTGAACGGCGTTGAGATCGAGCTGTTCCGCGAGGATATGATCGATCGCGATCCGGCGGTCGACATCATCCTGGTCGGCGACATGTGCTATGAGAAGCCGCTGGCCGAGCGGTTGACCGCCTGGCTGCGCATCCATGCCGGCCGCGGCATCGAGGTGCTGATGGGCGACCCCGGCCGCACCTACAAGCCGACCCATGGGCTGGCCCTGGTCGCGCGCTACGACGTGCCGACCAGCCTGGAGCTGGAAGACCGCGAGAGCCGCGAAGGCATCGTCTGGAAGCTGTTGCCCTAAGCCTTTGCCGGCTGGCCTTCGGCCAGGGCCGGACCGGTGCCGGGTCCCGTGGCATCGCCCTCGACGATGCGGAAACGCGATTGGCAGTCATCGACCGTCGCCCAGGCGCGCGACGCCCAGATATCATGGGCGTGCTTGTAATCCTCGAACGGGCCATGCCGCTCCAGCACCTTGCCCGGTGCGATCGACTTGAAATCCGTGCCGGTATATTCACCGCCGACAACCCAGAACGCCATCTGGTGCCTCATTAAAATGCCTGGGGAGAAGAGGCCGGAGCATGCGCCAGCCTATGCCGCACTGCAAGATGGCTCTGTTCAGCCCTGCCTTGCTCTGGCTCGGGCGCCTGTTCACGTTATAGTCGGTTTTCCCGTCACGACCGAGGCTTTCCGGATGCCCTATGCCAGCCTGCGCGACTTCATCGACCGGCTCGAGGCCGCCGGACGGCTGGTGCGCGTATCGACGCCGGTTTCGACCGCGCTGGAGATGACCGAGATCCAGACCCGGCTGCTGGCCGAAAAGGGCCCGGCCGTGCTGTTCGAGCATGTCACCATGGCGGACGGCACGCGCTCGCCCATGCCGGTGCTGGTCAATCTGTTCGGCACGGTCGAGCGCGTCGCCTGGGGCATGGACCGCGAGCCGCACCAGCTGCGCGAAGTGGGCGAAACCCTCGCGTTCCTGAAGCAGCCGGAGCCGCCCGGCGGCTGGCGCGAGGCGCTCGAACTGTTGCCGCTGTTGAAGACCGTGCTGGCGATGAAGCCGCGGACGGTCAGCTCGGCACCGTGCCAGGAAGTGATCCTGCGCGGCGACGACATCGATCTGGGTGCCCTGCCGATCCAGGGCTGCTGGCCCGGCGAGCCGGCGCCGCTCATCACCTGGCCGCTGATCGTGACCAAGGGCCCCGGTGCCGGGCGCGAGGACGCGTTCAACCTGGGCATCTACCGCATGCAGGTGACGTCAAAGAACACCACGCTGATGCGCTGGCTGAAGCATCGCGGCGGGGCCCAGCATTATCGCCGCTGGGGTGCCGAAAAACGCGAACCGCTGCCGGCGGCCGCCGTGATCGGCGCCGATCCCGGCACGATCCTGGCGGCCGTGACGCCGGTGCCGGACACGCTGTCGGAATATCAGTTCGCCGGCCTGCTGCGCGGCAAGAAGGTCGACCTGGTCGATTGCGTCTCGATCCCCTTGAAGGTCCCGGCCCAGGCCGAGATCGTGATCGAGGGCCATGTCATGCTCGACGAGTTCGGCGATGAGGGACCGTACGGCGACCACACCGGCTATTACAACAATGTCGAGCCGTTCCCGGTGTTCCGCGTCTCGGCCATCACCATGCGCCGGAAGCCGATCTATCTCTCGACCTTCACCGGCCGGCCGCCCGACGAGCCTTCGGTGCTGGGCGAGGCGCTGAACGAGGTGTTCATCCCGCTCCTGACCCAGCAATTCCCCGAGATCGTCGATTTCTGGCTGCCGCCCGAGGGCTGTTCCTACCGCATCGCCGTGGTCTCGATGAAGAAGGCCTACCCCGGCCATGCCAAGCGGGTGATGATGGGCGTCTGGTCGTTCTTGCGCCAGTTCATGTACACGAAATTCGTCATCGTGGTGGACGACGACATCGACGCGCGCGAGTGGAAGGACGTGATGTGGGCCATTTCCACGCGAATGGACCCGGCGCGCGACATCACCGTGATCGAGGGCACACCGATCGACTATATGGACTTCGCCTCGCCCGAAAGCGGCCTCGGCGGCAAGATCGGCCTGGACGCGACCAACAAATGGCCGCCCGAAACCCACCGCGAATGGGGCACCAAGATCCGCATGGCCGACGACATCATCGACCGGGTCACCGAGAAATGGGCGAGCTATGGGCTGCCGGGCTCGGGCAAGCCGATCTGGAAGTGAGGCTAGACACCTGAACGCAAGATATCGACAGCGGCACCGATTTCGACCGATCGGACGGCTAGATTGACAACCGTCTCGCCCAGATCCCGGCGATGGATGGCTGCAAGTCTGTGGGTCAGCAAGACATGCAGGCGACCGTCGATTTGAAACACGGGATGGAGCGTTGCCGACAGGCGCTTGAACCGATCGGACGGGACCAGCGGAATGACGACACGCGTGTCGAGATCGCGCAGAAGGTCCTGTTGAATATCGAGGAGGTAAGGTGCCGTCGATCCCCTCCGCGGGTTGCGGTGAACGTCGTACTGCATCAGAACAGCCGCTGGTCCGGTGCGAAAATCTCATTCTCGCGGTCCCAGGCTGCCATCTCCAGCAACGCTTCCCTGTTCGCGGCAAGCCACGCCTCCGCGGAGGGCTGGACCCGCGTGAGGCTGACCCGGCCATTCTCGATCCGATAACCGAGCGTGTCACCAGGTTCGATACCCAGTACGGCGCGAACTTCCTGGGGCACCGTCGTCTGTGCCTTGCTGGTCACCTTGCTGACCACGAGTTTCGGAACACCCATGATCTCCTCCTTTGTCGAAGAGAAATGTAAGGAATTTTCCTTACAAATGAAAGGCTCTCAGCTCAACCCCGTGATCTCGCCCTTCGCATCCACCCCGATCAGCTCCGCCGCCGGACGCCTGGGTAATCCCGGCATCGTCATGATGTCGCCGCACAGCACGACGACGAAGCCGGCGCCGGCCGAGAGCCGGATGTCGCGCACCGGGATGGTATGGCCCTCGGGCGCGCCGCGCAGGTCGGGATCGGTCGAGAAGCTGTATTGGGTCTTGGCCATGCAGACCGGCAGATAGCCGAAGCCGTCGGCCTCGAGCGCCACCAGCTTCTTGGCCGCGGCCGGCACGATCGCGATGTCCTTGGCGCCATAGATCTCGCGCGCGATGGTCTCGATCTTCCGGGCGAGCGGCATGTCGTTCGGATAGAGCGGCTTGAACCGGGCGGCACCGCTTTCGGCCAGCCGCACCACCTCTTCGGCCAGGCCCGTGGCGCCGGCGCTGCCGTCGGCCCAATGGCGGCAGACCTCGACCGCGACGCCCAGTTCGGCGCCGATCGCGCGCACCGCCTCGGCCTCGGCCTCGGTATCGGACGTGAAGTGATTGAGGGCGACCACGACCGGCAGGCCGAATTTCTGCAGGTTGGCGACATGGCGCTTCAGGTTCGCGCCCCCCGCCCGCACGGCCGCGACATTTTCGGCACCGAGATCGGTCTTCGCGACACCGCCATGCATCTTGAGCGCCCGGATGGTCGCGACCACGACCGCGGCCGAGGGGGCGAGGCCCGCCATGCGGCACTTGATGTCGAGGAATTTCTCCGCACCCAGGTCGGCGCCGAAGCCGGCCTCGGTCACGACATAGTCCGCCAGCCCCAGCGCGGTCTGGGTCGCCAGCACCGTGTTGCAGCCATGGGCGATGTTGGCGAACGGCCCGCCATGGACGAAGGCCGGCGTATGCTCGATCGACTGGACCAGATTGGGCTGAAATGCGTCCTTCAGCAGCGCGGTCAGCGCGCCATGGGCGTTCAGTTCCGATGCCAGCACCCGCCTGCGGCTGCGCGTCTCGCCGATCACGATGCGGCCGAGCCGCTCCTTCAGATCGTCGAGCGAGGTCGCCAGGCAGAAGATCGCCATGATCTCGCTGGCCACGGTGATGTCGAAGCCGTCTTCGCGCGCGGCGCCATTGTTGCCGAGGCCGACCACGATCTGCCTGAGCGCCCGGTCGTTCAGGTCCATCGCGCGCTTCCAGCTGATGCGGCGCGGATCGAGGTCGAGCAGGTTGCCCCAATAGATATGGTTGTCGATCATCGCGGCCAGCAGATTGTTGGCCGCCCCGATCGCGTGGAAATCGCCGGTGAAATGCAGGTTGATCTCGTCCATCGGCACGACCTGGGCATAGCCGCCGCCGGCAGCACCCCCTTTGGCGCCGAAACAGGGCCCGAGCGAGGGTTCGCGCAGGCAGATCGCCACGCGCTGGCCGATGCGCTTCAGGGCGTCGCCCAAACCGACCGTCGTCGTGGTCTTGCCCTCGCCGGCCGGGGTCGGGCTGATCGCCGTCACCAGGATCAGTTTGCCGCGCTTGGCCGCGCGCGCCGTGCCGACGAAATCCATCGCCAGCTTCGCCTTGTGCGGGCCGTAGCGATAGACCGCCGCCGGGGGAATATTGAGCTGCGCCGCGATCTCCTCGATCGGCGCGGGCCGCGCCGCGCGGGCGATGGCAATGTCGGACAAGGGTTCGGAAGTCTTCTGGTTCACCGGTGGGACCCTTCGCGGCAGTCGGTGCTATGGCTCGGGCATTTTCACATGCAACAAACGCCCTTCTCTGCCGTCTACACCAGCCGAGGGCGAAGCGGAAGCGGATCTGATCGGCCCCACGTCACCCTGGGGCTGGCCGCCGGCCCGCCTGCCGGCCTAGAATGTCGCCCAAGACCTGTAGATTTGTCCTGAGGATGCCCGATGACGCCGACCGCCCAAGCTCTCGATCTGTTGACCGACCTGATTGCGCGCGCCAAGCGCGCCGGCGCGGATCACGCCGACGGCGTGCTGTTCGAAGGCGTTTCGATCGCCCATGCCCAGCGCCTGGGCCAGATCGAAAAGCTGGAACGGTCGGAGGGCTATGACCTGGGCCTGCGCGTGCTGATCGGCCGGCGCCAGGCGATCGTGTCGTCGAACGACCGGACCCGGAGCGCGCTCGATGCCCTGGTCGAACGCGCCGTCGCCATGGCCCGGGTCGTGCCCGAGGACGAGTTCTGCGGCATCGCCGATCCGGACCAGATCGCTCGGACCTGGCCCGAGCTGGACATGGTCGATCCGGACGAGCCGGCGACATCCGTGCTGATCGACCGGGCCGCGCGCGCCGAAGCGACCGCGCGCGCCGTCGGCGGCGTCACCAATTCGAACGGGGCGGAGGCGAGCTGGAGCTACAGCCGGGTGGCGCTCGCCGCATCCAATGGTTTCGCCGGCGGCTATGCCGGGTCGGGCCATGGCGTCAGCGTCTCGGTCATCGCCGGCACCGGCGACGGCATGGAAGGCGAATATGATTATTCCAGCGCGGTCTACGGGGCCGACCTGGACGATCCCGACGAGGTCGGCCAGCGCGCCGGCGAGCGCGCCATCCGCCGGGTCGGCGCCCGCAAGATGCCGACGGCCAAGGTGCCGGTCGTCTATGACCCGCGCGTCGCGTCGGGGCTGGTCGGCCATCTGGCCGGCGCCATTTCCGGTCCGTCGATCGCGCGCAAAACGAGTTTCCTGAAAGAAAAGCTCGGCCAGCGCATCTTCCCGGCCGCGGTCGACATCATCGACGATCCGCATCGCCCGCGCGGCCATCGCTCCAAGCCGTTCGACGGCGAGGGCATCGCCAACCAGCGTCGCGCGCTGATCGAGGATGGCGTGCTGACGACCTGGCTGCTCGATCTGCGCTCGGCCCGGCAATTGGGCCTGAAGACGACCGGCCATGCGTCGCGCGGCACCTCCGGCCCGCCGGGCCCGTCGACGACCAATCTCTACATGGCGGCCGGCACGGTGAGCCAGAAGGACCTGATTGCCGATATCGAAAGCGGGCTCTACATCACCTCCCTGATGGGTCAGGGCGTCAACGGCGTAACCGGCGACTATAGCCGCGGGGCTTCGGGCTTCTGGATCGAGAAGGGCGAAATTGCCTTTCCGGTCAACGAGATCACCGTCGCCGGCAATCTGATCGAGATGTTCCGGAACCTGACGCCGGCCGATGATCTGGTGTTCCGCGGCGGGACCAATGCGCCCACCGTCCGGATCGACGGCATGACGGTCGCGGGCGCGTAACGCGCCCGTCTTCAGTAATTCTATTGTGAATACTTTGTGACAACAATATGAACTTGATGTCTCGGCAATATTACATTTAGTAGTTAACGATTACTGCTTGACACTAAATGTAGAATCACTATCTTCTGCTCCCAGGAAATTACCTGAGGCGCGGAGCGCGACGGACCATGACTTACCTCGGCCCGGATAGAGAATACCGCGCAATCTGGATCTCCGACGTGCATCTGGGCACGCGCGGGTGCCAGGCGGAATTCCTGCTCGATTTCCTGCGCGCCAGCGAATCCGAATATCTGTATCTGGTCGGCGACATCTTCGACGGATGGCGGATGAAGAAGTCGTGGTTCTGGGCCCAGAGCCACAATGACGTGATCCAGAAGATCCTGCGCAAGGTGCGCAAGGGCACCAAGGTCGTCTACATCCCCGGCAATCACGACGAATGCCTGCGCGACTTCTCGGGCGCGGCCCTGCAGCTGGGCGGCATCCAGCTGCAGGACGAGGCGATCCACGTGACCGCCGACGGCAAGCGGCTGCTGGTCATCCACGGCGACCAGTTCGACGGCGTGGTCAAATACGCCAAATGGCTGGCGCACCTGGGCGACTGGGCCTATTCGACCGTGCTGGGCCTGAACGTCGTGTTCAACCTGATCCGCCGCCGGCTCGGCTACGGCTATTGGTCGCTGTCGGCCTACCTCAAGGGCAAGGTCAAGAACGCGGTCGAGTTCGTCGGCAATTACGAGACGGCGGTCGCCGAGGAAGCCCGGCGCCGCGGCGTCGACGGCATCGTGTGCGGCCATATCCATAAGGCCGAGATGAAGCTGATCGACGGCGTGCTCTATTGCAACGACGGCGACTGGGTCGAAAGCTGTACGGCACTGGTCGAGCATTTCGATGGCAAGCTGGAGATCGTCCATTGGATGGAGCTCCGGGCCTTCGATCCGCTGACCCGCGCGCTCAGACCCGCCATGCCGGTCGCCTGAGGCCCGGTCCCTGGAGACGCCCATGCGCATCGCGATCGTCACCGATGCCTGGTTGCCGCAGACCAACGGCGTGGTGCGCACGCTGTTGGAATTGACGCGCGAGCTGGAACTGGTCGGCCATGAAGTGCTGATGGTGACGCCGCAGCAGTTCACCACCGTCCCCTGCCCGACCTATCACGAGATCCGCCTGGCCCTGGTGCCGGGCTTCGAGCTGGAGCGGATCTTGAGCCAGGCGCAGCCCGACTCGATCCATATCGTGACCGAGGGGCCGCTGGGCCTGGCCGCGCGCCGCTATTGCCGGCGCCACGACCTGCCCTTCACCACCTCGTTCCACACCAAATTCCCCGATTATATCGAGGCGCGCTTCGGCATCCCGCCGAAATGGACCTATGAGCTGCTGCGCTGGTTCCACGCGCCGGCCGCCTCGGTCATGGTCGCGACCGATTCGATCCGGCAGGAACTGGCCGATCACGGCTTCACCCAATTGTCGCGCTGGACCCGGGGCGTCGATCTGACCCAGTTCCGGCCGCTGCTGTCCAAGCCGGCGACCGATTGGGCGCGGCCGATCTTCACCTATGTCGGCCGCGTCGCGGTCGAGAAGAACCTGCCGGCCTTTCTGGACCTGGATCTGCCCGGCACCAAGCTGGTGGTCGGCGACGGGCCGGAGCGGGACGCGCTGCGGCGGCGCTATCCCGACGTCCGCTTCGTCGGGCGGCAGGAGGGCGAGGACCTGGCCAATTTCTACGCCATGAGCGACGTGTTCGTGTTCCCGAGCAAGACCGACACATTCGGCCTGGTCATGCTGGAAGCGCTGGCGTCGGGCGTGCCGATCGCGGCCTTGCCGGTGCCGGGCCCGATCGATCTCATAGAGGATTCCGGCGTCGGCGTGCTGGATTGGGACCTGCGCAAGGCGGCGCTGGCCTGCCTCGACATCGACCCCGAGGCCTGCCGCGCCCGGGCGCTCGAATTCTCCTGGGCGACCTCGGCACAGCAGTTCCTGTCGAATCTGCATCGTTTCGGATAGAATCAGGGACGACCCGAGTCGCGGCGGCTGCAAAGCCGCCCGCGTCGGGTCGTGATTGCCAGCGGGCCGGTCGGGGCGCTACAAGCGCGCTGCCCCCTCGATGAAAAGGCGCATCCTTGACCGACCCGGCCGCCGACAAGGCCAAGACCCGAGAGCTAGAACCGCCCGCCCGCCCGACACCGGACCGGGGCCCGGGCAGCGTGCGCCTGATGCGCCGGCTGATCCGCGACTTCGCGCGGCATCATTGGGGTAAGCTTGCCGTTTCGGTCGTGTGCGGCGCCGTCGCGGCGCTCGCCACCTCGGCCAATGCCCTGCTGGTTAAATATGTGCTGGACGATGCCTTCAAGGAGGGGGCCGCCTATTCGACCCTGTACCTGATCGCCGGCGCCGCCATGGTTCTGGCGGTCGTCAAGGGCATCTCCAGCTATTTCCAGACCGTGCTGATGACCACGGTCGGCCAGCGCGTGGTCGCCGATATCCAGAATCGGCTGTTCAGCCGTCTGGTCCATGCGGACCTGGCCCTGTTCCAGGCGACGCCGAGCGGTCAGCTGATCTCGCGCTTCACGACCGACGCCAATCAGCTGCGCTTCGCCTCGACCCAGGTCTTCACCGTATTGGGCCAGCAGGCGCTGACCCTGATCGGCCTGCTGGCGACGATGTTCTACCAGGACTGGCTCCTGGGCATCGTCGCCTTCTTCGTCTTTCCGTTCGCCATCGCCCCGGTGCGGCGGATGAGCCGGCGCATGCGCAAGGTCTCGCTGAATTTCCAGGACGAGATGGGCCATTTCAACGCGCTCTTGAGCCAGGTGTTTCAGGGTGCCCGCCATGTGAAGGCCTATGGCATGGAGGCGCACGAGACCGCGCGCGCCACGGCGCTGACCGAACGGATCTACCGGCTGTTCGTCCGCGCGTCCCGCGTGCGCGCCGCCTCGTCGCCGCTGATGGAGAGCCTGGGCGGCGTCGGCATCGCGCTGGTCATTCTCTATGGCGGCTGGCAGGTGACCCACGGCATACGCACCGCCGGCGATTTCCTGTCCTTCGTCACCGCCCTGATGCTGGCCTATCAGCCGTTCAAGCAATTGAGCGGCCTCAATGTGCAGGTCCAGGAAGGCATGGCCGCCGCCCAGCGCATCTTCGAGATCATCGATATCGAGCCGGCGATCCAGGATCGGCCGGACGCCCGGCCGCTGCGGGTGACCAAGGGCGGCATCAAGCTGGAACAGGTCAGCTTCGCCTATCGCACCGGCGACGCGGTACTGAACGCGATCGATCTGAACATCCCCGCCGGCTGCAAGGTGGCACTGGTCGGCCCGTCCGGCGCCGGCAAATCGACCGTGCTCAACCTCATCCCGCGCTTCTACGACGTCACCGGCGGCCGGCTGACCATCGACGGACAGGATATCCGCGAGGCAACCCTCGTCTCGCTGCGCGGCGCCATCGGCCTAGTCAGCCAGGAAGTCAGCCTGTTCGACGACACGGTTCGCGCCAATATCGCCTATGGCAAGCCCGGCGCCGACGAGGCGGAGATCGTGGCCGCCGCCAAGGCCGCCGCCGCCCATGATTTCATCGTCGACCTGCCGATGGGCTACGACACGGTCGTGGGCGAACTGGGCACCCGCCTGTCGGGCGGCCAACGCCAGCGCCTGTCGATCGCGCGCGCCATGCTGAAGAACGCGCCGATCCTGCTGCTGGACGAGGCGACCTCGGCGCTCGATACCGAATCGGAGCGTCAGGTGCAGGATGCGCTCAAGGTGCTGATGACCGGCCGGACCTCGGTGGTCATCGCCCATCGCCTGTCGACCATCAGCGACGCCGATCTGATCTATGTCATCGAGCACGGCCGCGTCGTCGAGGCGGGCCGCCACCAGGAACTGCTGCTGCGCCGGGGCAGCTATGCCCGCCTCTGGGACCTGCAATTCGCCGACCCGGACGTCGACGGCGTGCTGGTGGAGGTTCACGGCTGACGCCATGGGCTGGACCAAACGGATCCTTCGGGCGGATCGGACCCGGCAGCTGCTCTGCCGGTTGGTCGCCGCCTATATTCGCCTGGTCCATGCCACGAGCCGGTTCACGACCGAGGCCGGCGAGGTGCCGGCGGAATATTGGCGCGAGGGCAAGCCGTTCATTCTCGCGTTCTGGCATGGCCGTCTGCTGATGGCGCCGATGGCCTGGCCGCGCGACGCCGCCATGAACATGCTGATCTCGGGTCATACCGATGGCCGCATCATCGCGGATGCCATTCGTCATTTCGGTCTCGGAACGATTGTCGGGTCGAAGTCCAAGGGCGGATCGAGCGCGTTGCGCGCCATCGTGCGGGCATTGAACGGCGGCCAGAACGTGGGATTCACGCCCGACGGACCGCGCGGCCCTTGCATGCGGGCGAGCGCCGGCGTGATCGCGGCCGCGCGCCTGGGCCGGGTGCCGATCATCCCGTTGAGCTACGCCACCACGCAGCGCCGTCTGCTCGGCAGCTGGGACCGGTTTCATCTGGCCCTGCCGTTCAGCCGCGGCCTGTTCCTGTGGGGCGAGCCGGTCCTGGTGCCGTCGGACGCGGACGCGACCGAGCAGGAGCGCCTGCGCCTGCTGCTGGAAGATCGGATGAACGCGCTCACCGCCGAGGCGGACCGGCGCTGCGGCCACGCCCCGATCGACCCCGCGCCGGCCGTCCGGGCGCCTTTGCCGTGAGCTGGCTTGCCGCGTACCGGCTGGCGACCCGCGCGGCTCTGCCGGTCGTCAAACTGTTCCTCGCCCGCCGCGCCCGGCGCGGCAAGGAGGATCCGGCCCGGCGCGACGAACGTTTCGGCCGCGCGGCGAAGCCGCGCCCGGCCGGGCCGCTGATCTGGGCTCATGCGGCGAGCGTCGGCGAGTCGCTGTCGCTGCTGCCGCTGATCGACCGGCTGCTCGACCGGTTGCCGACGGCGGAGGTGCTGGTGACCTCCGGCACCGTCACCTCGGCCTCGCTCCTGGCGCAGCGCCTGCCGGCCCGGGCCTTCCATCACTACGTACCGATCGATCACCCGGACGCGGTCGAGGGATTTCTGAGCCATTGGCGGCCGGATCTGGCCATCTGGGTCGAATCGGAGCTCTGGCCCAATCTGGTCGCCGGAACCCGTCGACGTGGCGTGCCGATGGTGCTGCTGAATGCCAAGATGTCCGAACGGTCGATGCGCGGCTGGCAGCGCTTTCCGGGCATGATCGGCCATCTGCTCGGCTGTTTCGATCTGGTACTGGCCCAGGATGCGGCCCAGGCGGCCCGGCTCAACCGGCTGGGCGCGCGCGCGGCCGTGACGGTCGGCGACCTCAAATCCTCGGCCGCCCCCCTGCCGGCCGACCCGGCGGAGCTGGCGGCGCTGGCCCGAGCGATCGGCGACCGGCCGGTCTGGCTCGCCGCCCAGACCCATGAGGGCGAGGAAACGATCGTGGCCGAGGCCCATGGCATTCTGGCGGCCAGGCACCCGGACCTCCTGACCCTGCTCGCTCCGCGGCATCCGAGCCGCGCGCCCGCGATCGCGGCGCTGCTCGCGGCCCGGGGGTTGAGCGTGGCCAGCCGCTCGGCCGGCGAACCGATCCAGCCCGCGACGGCAGTCTATCTGGCCGACACGCTCGGCGAGATGGGGCTGTTCTATCGGCTGGGCGGCATCGTGCTGGTCGCAGGCTCCCTGCTGCCGCCCGGCACGCTCGGCGGCCATAACCCGATCGAGCCGGCCCTGCTGGGCGCCGCCATCCTGCATGGGCCGGACATGGTCAATTGCGCGGCCAACGCGGCCGTCCTCCATGCGGCCGGCGCGGCCCTGGAGGTTGCGGACGCCGCCAGCCTGGCCGCGACCGTTGCCGCCCTGCTGGACAAGCCCGCGCGCCGCACGGCGATGGGCCTCGCCGCCCGGACGGCAGCCGAGGCGCAGAGCGGCGTCGTCGATGGCGTCATGGCCCGGCTGGAACCGCTGATCGTCCCCTTGCAGCCGGCCGAACCGCGCCATGCAAGCGCCTGACTTCTGGCGCCGGCGCGGCTGGCAAGCGCTGGCGCTCGAACCGGCCGCGCAGGTTTTCGCCGCGGCCGGCGCGCTGCGCCGGGCGCTGGCCCGGCCGGCGCAGGCTTCCGTGCCCGTGCTCTGCGTCGGCAATCTGGTGGCGGGCGGCGCCGGCAAGACGCCGGTGACCCTGGAGCTGGCTCGAATGCTGAGCGCCGACGGCCATCACCCGCATATCCTGACGCGCGGCTATGGCGGTGCCTTGTCGGGCCCGGTCCGCGTCGATCCCGCGACCCAGGATTTCCGCGCCGTCGGCGACGAGGCGCTGCTGCTGGCCGCCGCGGCGCCGACCTGGGTCGCCCATGACCGGCCGGCCGGCGGCCGTGCCGCCGCCGCCGCCGGCGCCGGGCTGATCCTGATGGACGACGGCCTGCAGAACCCGTCGCTGGTCAAGGATCTGGCGCTGATGGTGGTCGATGCCGGCTATGGCTTCGGCAATGGCCGCGTCATGCCGGCCGGGCCGTTGCGCGAACCCCGCGCGCGCGGCCTGGCCCGCGCCCAGGCGGTCGTGCTGATCGGCGACGACCGGGACGATCTCGGTGCCGATCTGGCCCGCGACCTGCCCGTGGCCCATGCGCGGCTGGTGCCGAGCGGCGATGCCGGGCCCTGGCGCGGCCGCCGAATCGTCGCTTTCGCCGGCATCGGCCGGCCGCAGAAATTCTTCGACAGCCTGACCGCCCTCGGCGTCGAGCTGATCGCCGGGATCGGCTTTCCCGATCATCATCCCTACCGGCCCGGGGAAATGGCCGATCTGCTGCGCGAAGCGGACCAGGCCGGTGCCGTCGCCGTCACGACGACCAAGGACTGGGTCCGCCTGCCTGCCGGGCTGCGCGCCCGGGTCGAGACCCTGGCGGTCCGGCTCGCCTGGGACCGCCCGGACGACGAAGCGCTGATCCGGCGGCTGATCCGACCGCTGCTGGGGGCCGGATGACCGACGAGCACATCCGCACCGGCCAACGTATCGAAGCGGCTTTCGCCGGCCTCGCCATGCGCCTGTTCGGGACGCTCTCGCGCCCCCGCGCCTCGGCGTTGGGCGGCTGGATCGCGCGCATGATCGGGCCGCGCCTTGGCATCACCCGGCGCGCGCGGCGCAACCTGGCCCGTGCCCTGCCCGAACTGGACGCGGCGGCGCGGGATCGGGCGATCCTGGAGATGTGGGACAATCTGGGTCGGGTCGTCGGCGAGTTTCCGCATCTGAAGACCATGGATGCCTTCGCCCCCGGCGCGGCGATCCAGGCGACCGGACTGGAGCATGTCGATGCCGCGATCGCGCGGGGCAAGCCGCTGATCTTCTATTCCGGCCATTTCGGCAATTGGGAGGTCGCGGCCCTCGCCGCCGCGCTCTACGGCCTGAAGCTGGCCGCGATCTATCGCGCCGCGAACAATCCTTTGGTCGACCGCATGATGACCCAGCTGCGCCGCGACCTGGGTGCCGACCCGATTCCAAAGGGCCCGCAGGGCGCCCGCAAGATCCTGGGCGCGATCAAGGCCGGCCAGTCGCTGTGCATGCTGGTCGACCAGAAGATGAACGACGGCATCGCCGTGCCCTTCTTCGGCCGCGATGCCATGACCGCCCCGGCGATCGCCGAGCTGGCGCTGCGCTACGACTGCACGGTGCTGCCGGCCCGGGTCGAGCGGCTGCCCGGATCGCGCTTCCAGGTCA
Source organism: Rhodospirillales bacterium (assembly GCA_028288725.1). Lineage (GTDB taxonomy): Bacteria > Pseudomonadota > Alphaproteobacteria > ATCC43930 > CGMCC-115725 > Aliidongia. Next base: position 100,425 of record JAQGIC010000062.1, on the reverse strand, counting down.
CGGTGTTTCCGCCCCATGACTTGCCGGCGAGCGGCGACAGGGCCGCCGATACGCTGGCCCTGATGACGATGATCAACCACATGCTGGAAGGCTGGATCCGGGCGCGGCCCGGCCATTGGTTCTGGCTGCACCGGCGCTGGCCGGACTAACGAGGTTTCCATGATCCCGATCTTTGAGCTCACCCGCGACGACTTCACCATCAGCACCGATCCGGCGCGTCTGGATCTGGACCTGATCCATCGCACGCTCTCGACCGAGAGCTATTGGGCCGAGGGGCGCAGCTTCGACAAGGTCGCGCGCGCCTTCGCCCATTCCCTGCCGTTCGGCATCTATGCGCCCGACGGCATGCTGGTCGGCTGGGCCCGCGTCGTCACCGATTACGCCACCTTCGCCAATCTGTCCGATGTCTGGGTCCTGGCGAGCCATCGCGGCCGAGGCCTGTCGAAATTCCTGGTCGGCGCCATCCTGGCGCATCCCGACCTGCAGGATCTACGACGCTGGAGCCTGTTCACCCGCGACGCCCACGGGCTGTACGGGCAATTCGGCTTCACCGTGATCGCCGAGCCGGAGAAGGCGATGGAGCGGCGCTCCTAGAGCCTGATCCGATCGAACCGGCTCGGTTCGGTCGGATCAGGCTCGAGTGGGCAGGACCACAACTCATCAATCTGATTAGAACAAACTCGGCTGCCGCGCTTCCGGCTCGGGCTTGGTTTTCTTCGCCGGCTTCGGCGCCGGCGGCGGTTGATCGTCCAGGCCGGCGGCGCGGGCCTCGGCCCGGGCCGCGACGGTCGCGTCATGGAAGCGCAACGTCAGCGCCATCCCGGGCTCGATCGCACGGGCATCGAGCGGCTGACCGGCGCGATCCTCCACCACGGCATAGCCGCGCTCCAGCACCTTGAACGGCGACAGCGACTCCAGCACCTGGGTCATTCGGTTGAGCCGTTCGCCCCGCGCCGCCGTGTCGCGCCGGGCAGCGGCGTCGAGCCGGAGTCCGAGCGCCGCCACATCCTGTGCCCGCCGATCGATCGCCGGCAGCATCGGCACGGCACGGAGCCGGTCGCCGACCAATCCCACCCGTTCGGCGGCGCGCTCCAGGGCCCGGTCGAGCGCCGGCCGCAGGCGGAGCGCGGTTCCGGCCAGATGCCGCTCATGCTCGGCGATCTGCTGGCGCGGATGCTTCAGCTGCGCCGCCGCGGTCGCGATGCGCGCCGCCCGGTCGCGCAGTAGCGCGCCGATCGACAGCTTCAGCCGCTCGGCCCGGTCGTCGAGCCGCTGTTCCGCCGCCTCTATCAGGCGGACCGGATCGGGCAGGCCCCGCGCAAGCCCGTCGAGCCGCAGGCGCCGGTCCTCGACCAGGCGGATCGAGGCCGCATCGAGCCGGCCGCCCAGGCCGCGCACCTCGGTCAGGAGGTCGAGCCGCACCGGCACGGCCATTTCGGCAGCCGCGGTCGGCGTCGGCGCGCGCCGATCGCTGGCGAAATCGATCAAGGTCGTGTCGGTCTCGTGCCCGACCGCGGAGATGAGCGGAATTGTGCTCGCCGCCGCCGCGCGGACGACGATCTCCTCGTTGAAGGCCATCAGGTCTTCGAGGCTGCCGCCACCGCGCGCCACGATGATCAGATCCGGGCGCGGGATCGGGCCGCCCGGTTCGATCCGGTTGAAGCCGTCGATGGCGCGCGCGACCTGCTCGGCCGCCGTCTCGCCCTGAACCGCGACCGGCCACAGCAGCACATGGCGCGGAAAGCGCTCGTTGAGGCGATGCAGGATGTCGCGGATGACGGCGCCGGTCGGCGAGGTCACGACGCCGATGACCGTCGGCAGATAAGGCAGCGCCCGCTTGCGCTCCGCCGCGAACAGGCCTTCGGCCATGAGCTTGCGCTTGCGGTCTTCCAGCAGCTTCAGCAGCGCGCCTTCCCCGGCGAGCTCCATCTGCTCGATCACCATCTGATACTTCGAACGGCCGGGGAAGGTGGTGAGGCGACCGGTCGCGATCACCTCGATGCCGTCGGCCGGATCGACCTTCAGCCGGCCCGTGGAGCCGCGCCAGCACACGGCGTCGATCACGGCATCCATGTCCTTCAGCGCCAGATAGATATGGCCCGAGCCATGGCGCTTGCAGCCGCTGATCTCGCCGCGCACGCGGACATAGCCGTAGGCCTGCTCGATCGTCCGTTTCAGCGCGCCGGAAATCTCGCCGACCGAATAGACCGGGACATTCGAGGGACTTGTGCCGGGCGCAGGGGCGCCGGGCTGCGAGGGGGGGATATCCGAAACCATGGGCTATGATATGAAAGCCGGCCGACGGGCGACAGTGCTTTCAAGACACATGTGATTTCAGGACGAGGGTGGCGATGCGAATTCTGGTCGTGGGGTCCGGCGCGCGCGAACATGCGCTCTGCTGGGCGATGAAGGCCTCGCCGCTGTGCGACGCGCTGATCTGTGCGCCCGGCAACGCCGGCATCCAGGATCTGGCCGATTGCCGCCCCGTCGGCGTTACCGACCTCGACGGCCTGCTGGCGCTGGCCCGCGCCGAACGCATCGATTTCGTCGTGGTCGGACCGGAAGCGCCGCTGGTCGCCGGCCTGGTCGATCATCTGGAGGCCCATGGCTTCAAATGCTTTGGGCCGTCCAAGGCCGCGGCCGAGCTCGAAGGATCGAAAGGTTTCACCAAGGATCTCTGCGCCAAATACGGCGTGCCGACCGGGTCTTATCTGCGCACGACCGATCCGGACGCGGCCAAGGCCGAGATCCGCCGGCGCGGCGCGCCGATCGTGGTCAAGGCCGACGGGCTCGCTGCCGGCAAGGGCGTGGTCGTCGCCATGAAGCTGGACGAGGCGCTGGAAGCGGTCGACGCCATGATGCTCGACCGTCGCTTCGGCGATGCCGGCATCGAGATCGTGATCGAGGAATATCTGGCCGGCGAGGAAGTGAGCTTCTTCGCGCTGGTCGACGGCAAGACCGCCATTCCGCTCGCGTCCGCCCAGGATCACAAGGCGGTCGGCGACGGCGATACCGGCCCCAACACCGGCGGCATGGGCGCCTATTCCCCGGCCCCGGCGCTGACGCCCGCGCTGGAGCGCGACGTGATGGACCGCATCATCCGCCCGACGCTTGCCGGCATGGCGGCCGAGGGCAAGCCGTTCAGGGGTGTGCTGTTCGCCGGACTGATGCTGACCGCCACCGGGCCGCAGCTGATCGAATACAACGTCCGCTTCGGCGATCCGGAATGCGAGGTGCTGCTGCGCCGGCTGAAGTCGGACGTGTTGCCGGCGCTGATCGCATCCCGCGAAGGCACGCTCGACCGGACCACGCTCGACTGGCGCCCGGAGGCGGCGTTGGGCGTGGTCATGGCGGCGGAGGGTTACCCCGAAACGCCGCGCAAGGGCACCGCGATCGCCGGGCTCGACGCCGCCGCGACGGCGGCGCCCACGGTGGAAGTCTTCCATGCCGGCACCGCGTGGAGGGCCGATAAGATCGTCGCCGACGGCGGCCGGGTTCTGGTCGTGACCGCGCTCGGCGCCTCGGTTGCCGAGGCCCAGGCCCGGGCCTATCTGGCGGTCGATAAGATCCAATGGCCCGAGGGCTTCTGCCGGCGCGACATCGGCTGGCGCGCCGTCGCCCGCGAGCAGGGCGGCAAGCACTGATCGCGCCCGTGGCCTCGATCCGCACGGCGCTCTGCCTGCTCGCCCTGGCGCTCGCCGCCCCGGCCCGGGCGGGCGAGCCGGCCGCGCCCGACGGCTACGCGATTCACAGGAGCCTGGCGCTCGACCCAGCCGTGAACGGCATCGCAGGATCGGTGCAGCTCCTGGAGGACAGCCGGATTACGCCGACGCTCAGGGCCGAGATGTGGCAGCAGACCACCGATCTGGATCTGGTCCTGTCCGAAGGCGACCCGCTGCGCAAGATCCTCGCCAAGGCGCCGCTGAAGAACGCGCATCTGCGCCTGATGGATGCGACGGGCGCGGTCGTCGTCGACCGGAGCTTCGACGTGCCGTTGGCCGATATCGAACGGCAGCAGCTCCATGACGGCGCCCCGACTTTCCTGGTCAGCGGCGATCACAGCTTGGGTGTCGGGTCCTACGCCGGTCTGGAAACCAGCCTGATGGTGGTCGACCACGGCCAATTGCGCGCCGAGGACCTGCCCGACCGCGCGGTGCTGGTCAGTTCGCTCAAGAACGCCTGGCGGATCGTCGACGACACGACGCCCGGACCCGACGGCAAGCCCGGCACGGGCAAGGCGATCCAGGTCATCGCCTGTCATCCGAACTGGGCCAATCCGGCCTGGGCCGACCAGCAAGAGTTCGTCGTCGATCTGACGACCTATCGCTATGCCGCGGGCTGGCACGGCACGACCAACAACCCGATCGGCTTCTGGGAAAGCGATCAGGCCTGGCCGGACGACCAGTTTCCCTAAATGCTTGGAGACTGATGCACCGATCAAACCGAGCCGGTTTGATCGGATCAGGCTCTAATGCTGGGTCTGGTAGGCGGCGAGCACCGCAGCGCCGTCCCGGCCGATCTGGGCCTTCCAGGCGGTGATCGCGCCATCGGCGGATTTCGCCAGCAGATCCTTCAACGCCGGCCCCGGCGCCTGGGCGATCTCGACATGGTTGGCGCGCATGGTCGCGTAATTCGCCTCGAGCCGGACGCGGACCAATTGCCATTGCGCGATTTCGGTCGCGTGCGCGGCCGCCTCGACCGCCTGACGCTGTTCGACCGGCAAAGCCAGGTACGCATCTTCGTTGATGCTGGCGAGGCTGAGCGGGACGGCATAGTTGATCGCGGTGAAGCTGGGCAGATAATCCCACAGCTTGCGGCCGGCACCGCCGTCGCCCGACGACAGCACGCCCTGGAGCGAGCCGTCCTTGAGGCGCGGCATGGCATCGGCAAAGGAGAGGTAGACGGCCTCGGCACCGCTCGCCGTCATAACCTGCCGGCTGGTCTCGTCATAGGCGCGCAGCGACAGGCCGGCGAGATCGGCCGGCGTCAGCACCGGATGCTTCGCCCAGAGGCCGGTCGGCGGCCAGGGCGTGGCATAGAGCAGGCGCTGATGATGCTGGGCGAATGCCGCCTCATAGGCGGGCCTGGCGACACGATAGAGCCGCAGCGCATCCTCGAACGAGGTCGCGACGAAGGGCAGCGACGACAGCAGGAAGATCGGTGCCATTTCGCCCAGCGGCCCGGCGAAACTGTCGCCGAGCGGCAGCGTGCCGCCCTCGATCGCGCGCAACAGGGCGATGCCCTTGAAGCCCAGCGCCGCATCGTAGCTGGGCGTAACCACGATCGCGCCGTGGCTGCGCTCGTTCAATTCCGCGGCAAAGCGGTCGACCCCGGCGCCCGGCATGGAATCATGGGGATATTCGGTCGGCATGTCCCAGTGTCGCGCATCGGCGCGGGCCGGTCCGGCCAACAACAGGCCGAGACCCAGAATCAGAAGCGCGCCACGTCCCACTCTGCTCATCCCCTCGAATGATCGTATCGCAATGTCCTTCGGACGACCGGCCGCTGGCAAGCGATTAGGCCGCGGCATTCGCGACCGCGTCGCGCGGGCTCAAGGCATGGATCGCGAAGGCCAGCAGGGCCAGGCCCAAGCCGACGCCCGAGACCGCGAGCCAGCCGCCGTAATTCCAGGCGAGCGCGCCCAAGGCCGAGCCGGTCGAGCCGCCGGCGAAATAGATCACCATATAGACCGTGTTGACGCGGCTGCGCGATTCCGGGCGGAGCGCGTAGATGCGCGACTGGTTGGAGACCATGGCGCCCTGAACGCCCAGATCGAGCAGCAGCACGCCGGCGACCAGGCCCCAGAGCGACTGGCCGGCGACGGCGAACACGGCATAGGCCGCGAAGGCGACGACGATGGCGATGCCGACCGTCCGGCGGGGCCCGCCGCGATCGGCCAGACGGCCGGCCAGGGGGGCGGCCAGCGCGCCGGCGATGCCGACCAGCCCGAACAGGCCCGCGGCCTCCGGCCCCAGATGATAGACGGGACTGGCCAGATAGAGCGTCAAGGTCGCCCAGAAGGCGCTGAAGGCGGCGAACATCAGCCCGCCGACCGCCGAGGCCTCGCGCAGCACGCGCTCGGCCCGGAACAGGTGCCAGAGCGACCGCATCAGCGCCGGATAACCCAGGCCCGAGGTCGGCGCGGTGCGCGGCAGCAGGACGAACAGCACGCCCCACAGCACGATCATCATGCCGGCGGCGATTGCGAACATCTCGCGCCAGCCCAGATGCTCGGCGACGATGCCCGACAGCACCCGGCCGCCCAGGATGCCGATCAGCAGGCCGCTCATGACCGTGCCCACGACCTGGCCGCGCTTGGCCGGGGCCGCCAGATGGGCCGCCATCGGCACGATCTGCTGGATGAAGGTGGTCAGCACGCCGATCGCGAGGCTGGCCACGGCCAGGGTGACGAGATTGGTCGAGATCGCGGCCAGGCCCAGCGCCAGGATGAGGCCGACCAGCTTGCCCAGGATCAGGGTCTTGCGATCGAACCGGTCGCCGAGCGGCGACAGCAGCAACAGGCCCAGCGCATAGCCGACCTGGGTCACGGTCGGGACCACGCCGGCGGCGGCCGGGCTGCCCAGATCGCGCACGATATCGGCCAGCATCGGCTGATTGTAATAGATGTTGGCGGCACCGAACCCACAGGCGCCGGCCATGACGAGCACGGCGCGTTGGGTCAGCGGAACTTCGACGGTCGTGGGCTCGGACATGGGGAGGGCTGCCTGGCGGAACGGGACAGCGGTCATATTTGTATGCGCAAGCATCCCGTCCAGGGTACCCGACTGCAGGGCGCCCTGCCGCACGCGCAGGGCTAGCGCGCGATGATATGAGGCCTGCTCGGCCTCACATCTGAATTGCCTTCTAAATCATATGTTTAGAGACTGATTCACCGATCAAGCCGAGCCGGCTTGATCGGATCAGGCTCTAGCGGCGGGCCCGGAAGAACTCGCGCAACAAACCGGCCGCCTCGGTCTCGCCGATACCGCCATAGACCTCCGGCCGGTGATGGCAGGTCGGCTGGTCGAACAGACGGACGCCGTGATCGACCGCCCCGCCCTTGGGATCGCCGGCGCCGTAATAGACCCGGCGCAGCCGGGCGAAGGCGATCGCGGCGGCGCACATCGGACAAGGCTCCAGCGTCACGTAAAGGTCGCAGCCGGCCAAGCGCGGACTGCCCAGCGCGGCCGAGCCGGCGCGGATCGCCAGGATCTCGGCATGGGCGGTCGGGTCCTTCAATTCCTCGATCCGGTTGCGCGTCAGGGCCAGAATGCGGCCGGTCGCGGCCTCGACCAGCACGGCGCCGACCGGCACTTCGCCCGCGACCGCGGCCGCCCGCGCCTGGTCGAGCGCCCGATCCATCAAGGTCGGTTCTTTGGTCTCCCTGGCCCCTATACGCCCCATACCCATGCGTTCCCTGGCGTTGCGCGCGTTTCCGGGGACGCTTATGGTCGGGCTTCGACCATAAGGATCGCCCATGTCCCGCCCCGTAATCATCGGCCTTACTCTCGATTCGGAGAAGCCCGGTGGCTACTCCAAATTTCCCTGGTACGCGATCCGCGAGAATTACTGCGGGGCGGTCGTGCGCGCCGGCGGCCTGCCGATCCTGCTGCCGCACGAGCCGGAGCAGGCGGCCCGGTATCTCGAGCTGATCGACGGTCTGATCGTGACCGGCGGCGCGTTCGATGTCGATCCAGCACTGTTCGGCGCCGAAAGCCGCCATGACAGCGTCACGACCAAGGACCGGCGCACCGCGTTCGAACTGGCGATCACGCGCGCGGCGCTGGCGGCCGACAAGCCGGTGCTGGGCATCTGCGGCGGCCAGCAACTGCTGAACGTGGCGTTGGGCGGCACGCTGGTCCAGCATATCCCGGACGAGATCGCGGATCCGCTGGCCCATGAGCAGCCCAACCCGCGCAACGAGCCCGGCCATGACGTGACGATCACGCCCGGCACGATCCTGCACGACATCGTGGCGACAGCCCGCTTCGCGGTCAATTCGGCCCATCATCAGGCGGTCAAGACCGTCGGCCCCGGCGTGGTAGTGGACGCGGTCGCGCCCGACGGCGTGATCGAAGGCATCGAGCTGCCGGGCCGGCGCTTCTGCATCGGCGTGCAATGGCACCCCGAATTCGAGATCGGCCCGGCCGACGAGGCGCTGATGCGCGCCTTCGTCGCGGCGGCCCAAGGACGATAGACATGAGCGACGACACCGGTCCCGACGCCGGCGGACCCAAGGGCGACCGGATCGCCAAGGTGCTGGCGCGCGCCGGCCTGTGCTCCAGGCGCGATGCCGAGCGCTGGATCGAGGAAGGCCGCGTCGCAGTCGATGGCAAGGTCCTGCTGACGCCGGCCTTCGTCGTCACGCCCGGCTCGATCGTGATGGTCGACGGCAAGCCGCTGAAGGAGCCGGCGCCGTCCAAGCTGTGGCGCTACCACAAGCCGGCCGGCCTGGTGACCTCGCACCGCGACGAGAAGGGCCGCGAGACCCTGTTCGACACGCTGCCGCCGGAACTGGGCCGGGTCATTTCCGTGGGCCGCCTGGATCTGAATTCCGAAGGGCTGCTGCTGCTGACCAACGACGGCGAGCTGGCGCGCAAGCTGGAGCTGCCCTCGACCGGCTGGGTCCGGCGCTACAAGGTCCGCGTCCATGGCACGGTCGAGCCGGAGCGCTTCCTGGCGCTGACCGACGGCGTGGTCATCGACGGCGTGCGCTATGGCAAGATCGAGGTCGAGTTCGAGCGCCAGAAGGGCTCCAACGCCTGGGTGACGGTGGCGCTGACCGAGGGCAAGAACCGCGAGATCCGCAAGGTGTTCGAGCATCTGGGCTATGTCGTGACCCGGCTGCTGCGCCTGTCCTACGGGCCGTTCCAGCTGGGCCTGCTGCCGCGCGGCGCGATCGAGGAAGTGCCGCGCCGCGTGCTGCGCGACCAGCTGGGCCTGGGCGCCGCCAAGGACAAGGGGGCCGCGCGCCGGACCCTGACGCTGAAGGACGAGCCGGCGGCGCCCAAGGGCAAAGTCCGGATTCCGAAACCCCATCGCGCGGTCGAGCCGGCACCGAAGCGCGGCCGTCCGCCGGCGCCCGCGGACGAGCGATCGGCCGAGGGCCGGCCGGCCTATGGCAAGCCCGTCGCCAGAACCGGCGCCAAGCCCGCAGGCCCGCGGGCGGCGCCGGAACGATCGGCCGACAGATCGGCGGACCGCCCGCCCGGCCGGCCGGCCCCACGTCCGGCCGGACCCAAGCCGGCCGGCGCCCGCACAGAACGCGCGCCGTCCCGGTCGGGCGATGCGCCGAAGAAGCCGGGAGGCCCGCGCAATGCGGATCGTCGGCGGTAGTCACCGCGGGCGGCCGATCGCCGTTCCCGAGGGCGACAAGGTCCGCCCGACCAGCGACCGGGCGCGCGAATCGCTGTTCAACATCCTGGAGCACGGCCGCTGGGCTGCCGCCGGCTCGCCGATCGCCGGCGCCCGCGTGCTGGATGCCTTCGCCGGCACCGGTGCCATCGGCCTGGAAGCGCTGTCGCGCGGGGCCGGCCATGTCACGTTCCTGGAGCTGGCGCCGGTCGCGCTCGAGACGATCAAGATCAATGTCGCGGCGCTGAAGGAAGGATCGCGCGTCACCATCCTGCGCGGCGACGCGGTCGCCCCGGCCAGGGCGCCGCAGCCCTGCTCGCTGGTGTTCCTCGACCCGCCCTACGGCAAGAACATCGCGCCGCCGACCTTGAAGAACCTGGTCGCGGCCGGCTGGATCGCGGCGGGCGCCATCGTCGTGCTCGAGGTCGGCGCCAAGGAGGAATTCGCCGCCCCCGACGGGTTCGCCATCGAGGACGAGCGGCGCTACGGCGCCGCGCGCTTGATCCTGATGCGCTACGCCGGCGCCGCCTAATGCGCCGGGATGGTCACGATGGTGCCCGGCGCGCTCGGTGCCCGGGACAGCGCCAGCAATAGCTGGAGCACGGTATAGGCGAGCTTGCTGTCGAAATCGTCGTTGGCGATCCAGAACCAGGTCTGATGGTACGGCACCGCCGTGAAGGCGTCGGGTGGTGCTGCCGCGCCGGATTGGATGACCACGACCGGCCGGTGTTCCACGCCGATATTGCCGACCGTCGATTGCGTGCGGCCTCCCGTCACGTCCGATCCCGGCACATCGGTCTGGATCGCGAGCTGCTCCAGCGCCCCCAGCATCGATCGGGTGAAGATCGCGACCTGCCCCTTCGCGGCGAAGCGGCCGTAGATCACCTCGATCTGGCTCGCGGTCGCGGGCACGCCGATCAGGTGGCGGACCTCGGCGGCGATCGCCGCCTGGCCCGGATCGGTCGCGGGCGCCAAGGAGAGATAGACGCGGCCCGGATCGGCATGCTGCTGGTCGCCCTTGGCCGGGACCGGCTCGTGCTGCAGCGTGATGCTGAGCAGGCCGGCGATCTGCAGTCTGCGCAGATCATAGAGCAGCAAGAAAAACTCGGCGGACCCGGATGCATTCACGTCGCTCAAGGCGGAGGCATTGTTCAGCCCGTTGATCGATTGCACGCCCAGGCGGAACAGCACGTCGATCGGCAGGCCGCCGATCGCGAGCGACAGCAGGTCGGCCGGCGGCAGCGGATGGATGAAGCTTTGGGCGAACTGCTCGCCGGTCAGCGGCTGAAACGTAAAGGTCGGGCTCTGCTGCAATTGTGCCGTGGCACCGCCGGTGAGGAACGTGCCGGCGCTGGCGGCCGGAAGCAGTTCGAACCCGCCGGTCGCGTTCTGCTGCAGCTGGTAGGCCGAGATCACCTGCGTCGCCTGCAGGAAAGTCGGCGAATCGCCATAGCGCAGGCGCACGACGTTCAGCAGGGTCTGTCGCTTGTCCGCATCGCCCAAGGCCTGGGAATAGCCTAGCTGATCGTTGTCGAGGCGGCTGGGACTGAGCCCGAGGCAGCCGCCCAGCAGGCCACAGCCCAGAATCAGGACCGCGGCGGCGGTGGAGCGACGCGCCCCTCGCGTTTCGGCAGTCGGCAACCGGCTTCTCCCGCGGCATTTCGCTTCGCTGCTAACGCAGCGCGGCGCAAATTGTCACGAAGACCCGATGGCAGATTCGTGTCAGATCGATCACGCCAGGGCCGGATCCGGCGACGCATCGTCGAATCTTCCTGGCCGCAACCGCCGCATTCCGAACCGCCGCATTCCGAGTTGGCCGCGCCACATCGATGGGAGTATCGTGGCGATGGCATCTGGCTTTATGGGGTGTGTTGCTCCCCTCTTGCCGAAGCGCATTCCACTCTCAAATCAGGTTTCCGGACGATCGCATGGCCTCGCGGAGGCTGGGCGTTCGGCGTCGGGCATAGGACCGTCCTGCCGATCGCAGAACGGCCGCGCCGGCGCCGCGACGAACAAAAAGCGACGGATCCGGAGCCGCTTGACGCAGGAGGAAAACATGCTGATTCGAGAAGCCATGACGTCCCATGCCGAATGGATCGCTCCGGACATCTCGCTTTTAGAGGCGGCGCGGACGATGCGGGACAAGAACATCGGGTGTCTGCCCATCGGCGAGCATGATCGCCTGATCGGCATGATCACCGATCGCGATCTCGCCTGCCGTGCCGTCGCCGAGGGTGCCGACCCGCGGTCCACCAGGGCGAGGGCCGTGATGACGAAGGGCGTCACCTGGTGCTTCGACGACGAGAGTCTCGACGAAGCCGTGCAGCGCATGGGGGAAAAGCAGATCCATCACATGCCGGTGCTGAACCGCCAGAAGCGGATGGTCGGCATTCTCTCGCTCTCGGATTTGGCGTTGCGCGCGCCTCAGGACCTCTTTGGGCAGGTCTCGAAGCTGGCCTCGCGCGACGCCACGCGCCATGCCTCGGGGTCCCCGGCCCATTGATGCGCGATGACATGAGGCCGGCTTGGCCTCATGTCTGACGCATCCGCCAAATCGCATGTTGGGAATGCGGCGCCGTCGACGGGCCATGGATCAGCGCCGGCCGAACAGCCGTTCGATGTCGCCCAGCTTCAACTCGACATAGGTCGGGCGGCCGTGGTTGCATTGGCCGGAATGGGGTGTCGCCTCCATCTGGCGCAGGAGCGCGTTCATCTCCGCCGGATTGAGCCGCCGGCCGGCGCGGACGCTGCCGTGGCAGGCGAGCGTGCCGCAGACCGCTTCGAGCCGTTCCTTGAGCGACAGGGCGGCGCCGAATTCGGCCAGTTCCTCGGCCAGATCGCGCACCAGACCCTTCACGTCGCAATCGCCGAGCAGCGCCGGGACCTCGCGCACCACGACCGCGCCGGCGCCGAACGGCTCCAGTATCAGGCCGAGCTCGGCCAGTTCCTCGGCCCGGCCGCCCAACCGATCGGCCGAGGCCTCGTCGAGTTCGACCACTTCGGGCAGCAGCAGCGCCTGACGCTTCACGCCGCTCGCGGCGAGCGCTTCCTTCATCCGTTCGTAGACCAGCCGTTCATGGGCGGCGTGCTGATCGACGATGACGATGCCCTGGGCGGTCTGGGCGACGATGTAAGTGTCGTGCAACTGGGCCCGGGCGGCGCCGAGCGGGAATTGCTCCGGCACCGGAAAGCTGTCGGCACCGGGCGGAGCCGCGGCAGGCAGGCCATCCTCGAACAGGTTCGGTGCCGGGGCATAGGCGGCGGCCACGGCCTCGGCCAGGCCGAGCGGCATCGGCGACGGGCGATAGCTGCCGTAGGAGCCGTTCCAGCCCCCGCCGCCATGGGCCGGCAGGGCGGCACCGGGACGCAGCGCGTCGATCGTCGCGTTGGCCACCGTGGTGGAGGCGCGATGGCCGGCGGCATTCAGCGTGTGCTTCAGCGCGCCGACGATCAGCCCGCGCACCAGCGCCGGATCGCGGAACCGCACCTCGGCCTTGGCCGGATGGACATTGACGTCGACCTCGCCCGACGGCAGATCGACGAACAAGGCCACCATCGGATGGCGGTCGCCGGCCAGGAAATCCTGGTACGCGCCGCGCACCGCCCCGGTCAGCAGCTTGTCGCGCACCGGCCGGCCGTTGACGAACAGATATTGCTCGCGCGAGGTCGCCCGGTTGAGCGTCGGCAATCCCGCGAAACCGGTCAGGCGAATGCCCTCGCGCGCGGCCTCGATCGGCAGCGCATTATCGGCGAAATCGCGGCCGAGCACGGCGGAGAGCCGCGACAGACGTTCCTCGACCGGATCGGCCAATGGGGCGGCCCCGAGGCGCAGCATGGCCCGGTCGTCGTCGGCCAGCACGGTAAAGGCGATTTCGGGATGGGCCATGGCCAGGCGCTTGACCATGTCGACCGCCTGGTCGCGCTCGGTCCGCGGCGTCTTCATGAACTTCAGCCGGGCCGGTGTCGCATAGAACAGGTCGCGCACCTCGACCCGCGTGCCCTGGCCGAACGCGGCCGGGGCCGGCCGGCCCTTGTCGCCGCCGTCGACCGCCAGGCTCCAGGCCTCGGCGGCACCGCGCGCCCGGCTGGTCAGGGTCAGCCGCGCGACGGCGCCGATCGAGGGCAGCGCCTCGCCGCGGAAGCCCAGCGTCGCGATCGCCATCAGATCGTCATCGGGCAGCTTCGACGTGCAATGGCGGTCGACCGCCAGCATCAGCCCGTCCGGGCTCATGCCAATGCCGTCGTCGCTGACCACGATCAGGCTCTGGCCGCCCTCGCGCAGGCTGATCTCGATATGGCTGGCACCGGCGTCGATCGCGTTCTCGACCAGTTCCTTGACGGCGGAGGCCGGGCGCTCGACCACCTCGCCCGCGGCGATGCGGTTGACGAGCACGGTCGGAAGCTGGCGGATCGGGTTCGACATGGCGCTCGGCTGTTGGGCTTGCTAGAACGAAGGAGCTCTTTCACGAAGGAACACTATATATCGTGGCTACGACGCCAACCACCCTCATCATCTTCGATTGCGATGGCGTTCTCGTCGATAGCGAAGTGCTCGCCTGCCGGGTCGAGGTCGCGGTACTGCACCGGCTCGGCCATCCGATTTCGCACGAGGAATTCTGCCGGCGCGCCATCGGCCGCAGCCGCAAGGACAATCAGGCCATGCTGGCGGCGCTATGGGACCGGCCGCTGCCCAGCGACTATGCCGATCAGGTGCAGTCGCGTCTGTTCGAGACGTTCCGGACCGAGCTTGAGCCGGTCGCCGGCATGCCCGCCCTGGCGGCGCGGGTGAAGATCGACCGCTGCGTCGCCTCGTCGAGCCCGCCCGATCGGCTGACGCTGGCGCTTTCGCTCGGCGGCTATGCACCGCTGTTCGGGGACCGGGTGTTCAGCGCGGTCGACGTTGCCCGCGGCAAGCCCGCGCCGGACCTGTTCCTGCACGCGGCCGCCCGCCGGGCGGTGCGGCCGGAGCACTGCCTGGTCGTCGAGGATAGCGTCCCCGGCGTCGAAGCCGCCAAGGCGGCCGGCATGTTGGCGATCGGCTTCTGCGGCGGCGGCCATTGCCCGCCCGGGCAGGCCGATACCCTGGCCGCGGCGGGCGCCGACGCGATCGCCGCCGACACGGCGGCGCTCACGCGCTTGCTGGACCGCCGCGGGCTGCTCGACTGAGCGCCGGGGTCAATCGGTCGGATCGACCACCTGGTCCGGCGTCACGCCCTCGGGATCGCCGACCACGACGAAGGCGAGCTTGGCCGGGTCGAGCACCAGCTTCGCGACGCGCTTGGCATCGGCGAGCGTGACCTTTTCGATCAGGCCCTTGCGCCGGTCGAAATAGTCGCTGGGCAGGCCGTGGGTCTGGAAGAACAGCAGCCTCTCGGCGATCGACAGTGTCGAATCCAGGCCGAGCGCATAGGCGCCCTCGAGATAGGTCTTGGCGTCCTTCAATTCCTTGGCGGTCGGACCGTCGGCCGCGAAGCGCGCCCATTCCTGGCGGATGATGGCGATCGTCTCGCTGGCCTTGGCGTTCTGGGTGCCGGCCTGGCCGAACAGCAGGGCGGCATGGTCATAGTTCGACAGACCGGTGCCGATCGAATAGGCCAGACCCTTTTCCTCGCGCACCGCATGCTCGAGCCGGGTCGAGAAAGTGCCGCCGCCCAGCACGTTGTTCAGCACCAGGAAGGTGTAATAATCCTTGTCGGCGATCGGCAGCGCCGCCTGGCCGAACAGGATGATCGACTGCGGCACCGGCTTCTTGACCAGCAGCAGCTTGCCGCCATCGGCCGGCGTCCCATCGGCCGGCCCCGGCGGCTCCGTCACGGTCGCCGGCAGGGTGCCGAAGGTCTTGTCGAGCAGCGGCTTCAGCTCGTCCGGGGTCAGATCGCCGACCACCGCGATCTTCAGCTGGTCGCGGCCGAACCGGGTCTGCACATAGGATCTGAGATCGTCGATCGTGATGGTGCCCACGGTCTTGGCGGCGCCCAGCAGCGGCCGGCCGTAGGGCTGGCCCGGGAAATTCGAGCGCCACCAGATCTTGGCCGCGAGCGCGTTCGGCTCTTCGGCGCGGGCCGCGATCGCCTTGGTGATCTGGTCGCGCACCCGGGCGACGGCCGGCTCGTCGAAGCGCGGCTGGGTCAGCGACAGGCGCAAGAGGTCGAACACCTCGTCGCGATGCGGCGAGACGGTGCGGACATGGCCTTCGAAGAAATCCTGCGCCGGCTCGAACGAGATGGACGAGGACAGATCCTCGAGCCTGCCCTGGAATGCCCGGGAATCGAGATCGCCCGCCCCCTCGTCCAGCGTCGAGGCAACGAATTCGGTCAGGCCGCTCTTGTCGGCCGGATCCTCGGCGGCGCCGGTATGGAAGGCGTAGCTGAGGCTGATGACCTTCTGGACGTGATCCTCGACCAGCCAGGCCTCGATGCCGCCGGGGCTCGTGACCTTTTCGACCGTGACGGCGCCGGCCGGCCGGGCCATGAGGGCCCCCAGCGCCAGGCCGAGGAGGACGAGACGGCGGCTCATCGAATTTGCTCCGGCAGCATCTGCGTCGGCACGGGCTTGTCGGCCCCGGGAGTGCCCGGCTTTGCCGGCAGCAGACGGGCGGTGACCGAGGTCTTGCCGTCCAGCACGGCATGGGCGGCGGCGTTGACCTCGTCCACGGTGACGGCACCGATCCGGTCGGGCCAGGCGTCGAGATCGGCCAGCGTCGAGCCGGTGGTGAGCGCCCGGCCGATGGCGTTGCCCGGCTGGGACAGGCTGTCGTTGGCGTAGAGCACTTCGTTCTGCAGCCGGCTCTTGGCGCGGTCGACCTCTTCGGCGGTGATGCCGTCGCTCAGCACCTTGGCGACGACGGCCTGGGCCGCCTCGGCCGCGGCATCGATCGTCGTGCCGACGCGCGGGCTGACGTAATAGCTGAATTTGCCGAGATCGAGCCGCTGCGGATCGTAGCCGGCGCCGGCGCCGGTCGCGATCTGCTGGTCGAGCACCAGGGATTTATGCAGCCGGCTGTTGGCGCCGCCGCCCAGCACTTCGGCCAGCACTTCCAGCGCATAGGCGTATTTGGTGTCGCCGCCGTGATAGCTGGGCGCCAGATAGACGCGGCTCCAGATCGGGTTGCGCACCCGGTTGCTCATGAGTTCGACCGTGGCATTGGCCTCGCGCATCGGCTCGGTCGGACGCAGCCGCTCCGGTAAGGCTTTGCGCGGAATCTTGCCGTAATATTGCGTGGCGAGCTTCCTGACCTGGTCGACCGTGACGTCGCCGGCGACGATCAGGATCGCGTTGTTGGGCGCGTACCAGGTGTCGTAGAAGCGCCGTTCGTGCGGCAGATCCAGCTTTGCCATCTCCTCGCTCCAGCCCAGCACCGGGATCCGGTAGGGGTGGTTGAGGTAGAGCGCCGCCTCGACCTGCTCGTCGAGCTGGGACGACGGTACATTGCCGATGCGCATGCGCCATTCTTCCAGAATGACCTTGCGTTCGGGTAGCAGCTGCTCGTCGGTGATGACCAGATTATGCATCCGATCGGATTCGAGCCGCATGACCAGCGGCAGGCTGTCGATCGCGACGGTCTGGTAATAGGCGGTATAGTCCCAGCTGGTGAACGCGTTCTCCTGGCCGCCGTTGCGCGCCACGAGTTCCGAGAATTCCTTGGGCTTCAGGGTCTTGGTGCCCTTGAACATCAGATGTTCGAGGAAATGCGCGACGCCGGACCAGCCGCGCTCTTCATCCGCGGCGCCGACCTTGTACCAGACCATCTGAGTGACGTTGGGCGCGCGATGGTTCGGCACGACCACCACTTCGAGCCCGTTCGGCAGCGTGAATTCGCTTTCGCCGAACAGCGGGGCGGCCGAGGCCGTTCCGAGAACGGATCCGAACAGAACGACGGCCGCAGCCGTCGTGAGCAATCGGGCGGCGGTACGGCGCATCGGGACCTGCCTTCCGGCTGTGCGCGACCGGAAGAGATTGCCCCCTCCGGTCGATCCGCACTGATCGTGAACGTGGCTGTTTAGAAGATTCCTTCGAGCCAGGCACGTTGCGTGCGCTGGATCTGCGGCGTATCGCCGGCCGAGGGTGCCTTGCCGAGCGCCGAGTTCTCGCGCAGACGCTGCGCCTCGCGCTGGGCATCGACCGCCTCGCCCGGGGTCGCAGGTTCGCGCCAGAACAGCAGGCTGTCGACGAAGCCGCCGCTGCTGTCGGCGTTGAGCTGGCTGGTATCCTTGTCGACCTGCTGACGGATCGACGGATCGGCGCCGCCGGCGCCGGCCTTGGAGATCAGCGCCTGTTCGCCGGCGCTGAGCGGCTTGCCGTTGCTGCCGATCTTCGGCGCGGCGGCCGCGCCGGGCTGGGCCTTCGAATCAGCAACGCGGAACACCGTCTGACGACCGGCCTGCGCGGCCGTCTCGGACGGCGGCTTGTCCGAGGGGCTGCGCGGCGGGCGCAGATTGAAGTCCGGTGGCATCGTCAAGGGCGCGCCCGAGACGACGGTGAATTCGTCGGGCGGGGCTTTGTCGATGCCGAGCGCCTTGCGCGTGTCGCTGCAACCACTCAGACCCATCACGAGGAGGGCGAGTGTCGTGCCAAGATATGCCGTTCGTTTCATGCCGATCCCAACCTGAAGGACGCGCCTATGTACGCGACTCCGGCGCCGGCAGCAAGCCGTCGCCGAGCCGCGGCGTTACTTATGAATGGGGCCCGCATAAATTCGGGCTCAGCCATGGTGATGATCGACCGCGTCGGCGCAGCGGCCGCACAGATCCGGATGGGCCGCGATCGTCGTCACTTCCGGCAGAACCCGCCAGCAGCGCTGACATTTCTCGCCCGACGCCAGGCCGACCGTGACCGCGATGCCCGGCACGTCGGCCATGGCGAAGGCGCCCGCTGGGGCGGCATCCAGGCTGAGGGTCGCCTCGGACACGATGCAGATCTCGGCCAGATCATGGCCGGCCAGCGCCGCCTCGACCGCCGTGTCGGCGTAGAGCGTAACGCTCGCCTGCAGGCTGGAGCCGATGCGCTTGGCGGCCCGTTCCAGCTCGATGGCGCCGGTCACGACCCGGCGCAGATCGCGGATGGTCGACCAGCGCTGGGCCAGATCGGGGGCGATCCAGGCGTCGGGCAGGGTCGGAAACACCTCCAGATGCACGCTGACGTCGGCCGCGTCGCCGTGGCGGGCGAGCCACGCTTCCTCGGCGGTGAAGCACAGGATCGGCGCCAGCCACTTGGCCAGGCTGTCGAACACGATATCCATCACCGTGCGCACGGCACGCCGGCGCGGATCGTCCGGCCGGTCGCAATAGAGCGCGTCCTTGCGGATGTCGAAATAGAACGCCGACAGATCGACCGAGCAGAATTGATGCAGCTCGGTATACATCCGGTGGAAATCGAACGCCTCGGTGCTCTCGCGCATCACGCCGTCGAGTTCCTTCAGGCGATGCAGCACCCATCGCTCCAGATCCGGCATCCCGGCCGGCTCGACCCGCTCGGCGGGCGCGAAACCCTCGAGCGCGCCCAGGAGATAGCGCAGCGTATTGCGCAGGCGCCGATAGACGTCCGCCTGATACTTCAGGATCTCCTTGCCGATGCGGAGATCCTCGTAATAGTCCGACGCCACGACCCAGAGCCTGAGGATATCGGCGCCGGACTGGTCGATCACGTCCTGGGGGGCGGTGATGTTGCCCAGCGACTTCGACATCTTGCGGCCCTGCTCGTCGAGCACGAAGCCATGGGTCAGCACCGCATCGTAGGGCGCGCGGCCGCGCGTGCCGCAGCTCTCCAGGAGCGAGGAATGGAACCAGCCGCGATGCTGGTCGGAGCCTTCCAGATAGAGCGAGGCCGGCCATTTCAGATCCGGTCGCTGCTCCAGCACGAACGAGTGGGTCGAGCCCGAGTCGAACCAGACATCGACGATGTCGGTGACCTTCTCGTAATCCTCGGCATTGTAGCCGTTGCCGAGAAATTGGGATGCGGGTGCGGTGAACCAGACGTCGGCGCCCTCGCGCTCGACCGCGGCGGCGATCCGGTCGATCACGCCCTGGTCGCGCAACGGCTGGCGCGTGCGCTTGTCGACGAAGACCGCGATCGGCACGCCCCAGGCGCGCTGGCGCGAGATGCACCAGTCGGGCCGCGTTTCGATCATCGCGCGGATGCGGTTCTGGCCGGCGGCCGGGACCCACCGCGTATCCTCGATCGCCTGCAGCGCCGTCTGCCTGAGATCGTTCGTCTCCATCGAGATGAACCATTGCGGCGTGGTGCGGAAAATGAGCGGCGCCTTGGAGCGCCAGGAATGCGGATAAGAATGCACCAGCGTGCCGGCCTTCAGCAGCCCGCCGGCGGCCTCGATCGCCTCGATCACCGCCGGATTGGCGTCGCCCGGCTTGCCATAGGGCGTATAGACCCGCTTGCCGGCGAACAGCGGCACATGGTCGTAATAGCTGCCGTCGTTCGCCACGGTCTGCGGCACTTCGATGCCGTGGGCCTGGCCCAGCTGGAAATCGTCCTCGCCATGGCTGGGCGCGATATGGACGAAGCCGGTGCCGGCATCGGTCGTGACGAAGTCGCCCGGCAATAGCGGCACGTCGAAATCATAGCCCTGGCCCCTGAGCGGATGGGCCCCGAGCGTACCGGCGAGTTCCGCGCCCTTGAACCTGGCCAGCACGGTCCAGGCGGCGATGCCGACCTCCTTGGCGACCTGGTCGATCAGCGCTTCGCCCAGCACCAGCTTTTCCCCGACCACGGCCTCGCTGCCGTCGGCGACCGCATCGACCCGGACCACCGCATAGTCGAACGCCGCGCCGAACGCGATCGCCCGGTTGGCCGGCATGGTCCAGGGCGTCGTGGTCCAGATCACGACCGAGGCGCCGTCGAGCGCCGGCACGGACGGGGCCACGACCTTGAAGCGGACATGGATCGTGCGCGAGGTATGGTCGTGATATTCGACCTCGGCCTCGGCCAGGGCCGTCTGCTCGACCACCGACCACATGATCGGCCGGGCCCCCTGGAACAAGCCGCCGTTCATCAGGAACTTGCCGATCTCGCGCACGATCTGCGCCTCGGCCGGATAGGCCATGGTCAGGTACGGATCGTCCCAATCGCCCATCACGCCCAGGCGCTTGAATTCGTCCCGCTGCACATCGACCCAATGTTCGGCGAAGGCCCGGCATTCGCGGCGGAACTCGTCGATCGGCACATCGTCCTTGTTCTGCTTGGCCGCCCGGTATTTCTCCTCGATCTTCCATTCGATCGGCAGGCCGTGGCAGTCCCAGCCGGGGACATAGACCGAATCCTTGCCCAGCATCTGCTGGGTCCTGACCACGATGTCCTTCAGGATCTTGTTGAGCGCGTGGCCCATATGCAGATTGCCGTTGGCATAGGGCGGACCGTCATGCAGCACGAATTTCTCGCGGCCCTCGGACTTGGCGCGCAGTTGTTCGTAGAGGCCGGTTTCCTGCCAGCGCCCGAGCAGCGCCGGCTCGCGCTTCGGCAACTCGGCCTTCATCGGGAAATCGGTCTGCGGCAGAAAGACGGTCGGTCGGTAATCGACGGACATGGCAATGGTCATCCGGGAGCTGCGGCCGCGGGCACCGACCCCAGGGGGAACGAAGCGCCTCGAAAACGGCCAGAATAAGAAGACGCTGGCCGCGGGCGCGCCGGCGCAGACGAACGATCCCGACCCCTTGCGATCAAGGAGCCGGGCGGATAATTCGCGCGGGAAACGCGCCGTATATCACCGTCATCGCCATGGCTCCGACCATAGGGGAGTGCCGCCCGCGGCGTCAACTGGAGCGGCTGCGCGTGCCGGGCAGGTCTGGGGGCGCGCGATGAGACCGCGCATTGCCAAATCTCCAAGACTGGCTCCATCTGTGTTTCCGGAAACACGGGGGCTCGCGTTTCCGGAAACGCTTCACCCGTTTAGGGACCGTACATGACCCGGCTTGTCGTTGATGCAACCCTCCGCGTACGTCGACATCGTGAGAAGCGCGCCTTCGTCCGTGTGGAGGTGGAAGTTCCGACGGCGGAGGATGCGACGGCGATCCGCCGCTTTGCCGCCGAGCAGCGGGCCGGCGCGACCAGCACCGCGGTGCCGTCCGGCAAGGCGACATCCATCGACGCCCTCTCTCTCGCCGTCAACGGCGATGCCCGCCGCGCCATCCTTATCTTCGCCGCAGCCGTCGGCAAGGCCGCAAACCCGGAGGCGATTGCCCGCGCGCTCCGCGTTGCCACAAATTTCAGCGACGCCGTCGACTATCAGGCCCGGATAGCCCAGGGGATCGGATCTTAGCCTTAGGCGGGGCGCGTCCAGATCGTCATGCGATCGTTGAACTGCACGGTCAGCGCTGTGTCCGATTGGGCGGCATCATCGAGAAGATCGCGCGCCGCGCTGCCGTCGCTACGAACCAGGCTCGCAGTGTCATCGAGCGACATGAAATGCCTGGCTGGCACGGATGCGTCAGGCTGCAAAGATCGGAACGGTTCGCGCGTTTGCGCCGACCGGTGGGCGCCGGGGATACCGCGGCAAGCTAATTGCATGAAACCGTTTACGTCCAGCCGGCGACACAGGGCCGGTGATCGCTTGAGACCGCGCGCCACTTCCGTCCCTGCCTGTAACACCGTCGTCATCTCGGGCGATTAAGGTGCCCGCACTTTTGTTGGGAGGACCGAACATGTTGATCAAGAAACTCGCCGTCGTCGGTTTGGGGCTCGCGGTTCTTGGCGCGGGGCCGGCCCGGGCCGCCGGCGACGTCGTCACCGTCTATAGCGCCGACGGCCTGCACGACGGCAAGGCCAGCTGGTACGAGACTCAGTTCGCCGCCTATACCAAGGCGACCGGCGTCAAGGTTCAATATGTCGAGGCCGGTTCCGGCGGTGTGGTCGAGCGCGTCGCCAAGGAAGCGACCAATCCGCAGGCCGACGTGCTGGTGACCCTGCCGCCCTTCATCCAGAAGGCCGCGGTCGACGGGCTGCTGCAGCCCTATACCCCGGCAGGCGCCGATCAGATCGCGACCGAGCAGAAGGACCCGAAGGGGCTCTATCTGGCGCTGGTCAACAATTACATGGACTTCATCTACGACAGCGCCGTGCTGAAGACGCCGCCGGTGTTCTTCACCGATCTGCTCGACCCGAAATTCAAGGGCAAGATCCAGTACTCGACCCCCGGCCAGGCCGGCGACGGCACCGCCGTGATGATCGAAGTGTTCCATGCCTTCGGCAGCAAGGATGCCGGCTTCTCGTTCCTGCAGAAGCTGCAGGAGAACAACGTCGGCCCGTCCGCCTCGACCGGCAAGCTGACCGCGCTCGTGAACAAGGGCGAGTTGCATGTCGCCAACGGCGATCTGCAGATGAACATCTCGCAGATGGCGCAGGACCCGAACATCCGCGTGTTCTGGCCGGCCGGCCCGGACGGCAAGCGCACCACCTTCGCGCTGCCCTACTATGTCGGCCTGGTCAAGGGCGCGCCCAACGCCGACGCCGGCAAGAAACTGATCGATTTTCTGCTGACGAAAGAGGCACAGGCGACGGTCACCTCGGTCGCCCAGGGCCTGCCGGTGCGCAAGGACGTGACGCCGACCGACGAGGCGTTCAAGAACCTGCATAAGCTGATGGAAGGCGTCGAAGTCTGGACGCCGGATTGGGCGCAGGTCCTGACCGATCTGCAGGCCGACGTCGCCAAGTGGCATCAGGTCACCGGCAGCTAGGCCCCATGGGTTTGGCCGGTTCGAAATCCCCCTCGCCGTCCATGACGGGCGGCGAGGGTATTTCGTTCGAAGGCATCACCGTCGCCTATCGCGGCACGGTGGTGCTGAGCGATTTCTCGCTGCAGATCCAGCGCGGCGAGATCATGGCGTTGATCGGTCCGTCCGGATCGGGCAAGACCACGGCGCTGCGTGCGGTCGCGGGTTTCGTTCGGCCGACCTCCGGTCGGGTCCGCATCGGCGAGACCGACGTCACCGACCTGCCCCCCTATGCCCGGGGCATCGGCATGGTCGTGCAGAATTACGCGCTGTTCCCGCATATGAAGATCGAGGACAATGTCGCCTTCGGTCTCCGCGCGCAAAAGACCGAAACCGGGCTGATCGCCGACCGGGTCAAGGAATGCCTGCGCCTGGTCGGCATGGCCGCCTATGTCGGCCGGTTTCCGCGCGAATTGTCCGGCGGTCAGCAGCAGCGGGTCGCGATCGCCCGCGCCCTGGCGGTGCAGCCGCGCGTGCTGCTGCTGGATGAGCCCCTGTCGGCGCTCGACGCCCAGATCCGCCGCTCGATGGTCGAGGAATTGGCGAAGCTGCACCGCGATCTGCCGAACCTGACCGTGCTCTATGTCACCCACGACCAGACCGAAGCGCTGACGCTGGCCGACCGCATCGCCATCATGAAGGATGGTCGGCTCTGCTCGTTCGGGCCGTCGCACGGGCTCTATAGCCGGCCGCCGAACCGCTTCACCGCCGAGTTCCTGGGCCGGGCGAACCTGCTGCCGGTCCGGATCGAGGGGCCGGCCGAGGTCGGCCTGGTCCGCGTGCGCTTCGGCGATGTGGGTTTGACCGTGCCGGCCCACCCCACGCTGGCGGCCGGGGCGGAGTGCCTGCTGTGCATCCGGCCGCACGACCTGCGGCTGGCCGAACCGCACCATGGCAACCGCCTGGGCGCGGCCGTCACCCACGTGCAATGGCAGGGCGACCATCACGTCCTGACGCTCGATTGCGCCGGGACGGTGCTGCGCCTGGTATCGGCGCCGCTGCGCGAGCCGCCGGCCCAGGGCGCCCCGTTCGACCTGGGCTTCGCCCAGGTCGACGCCACGCTGATCGCGCATGAGTGAGGCCGCACTCGCCCGTCCATTGGCCGCCGCCGGCGGCCGGCTATGGATTCTCCCGCCGCTCCTCGTCCTGACGGGGCTGTTCTTCTATCCGCTGTCGCTGATCGCGACTCAGGCGTTGACCGGCGACGGCACCACTGTCTCGCTCGACCATTTCGCCGCCGTGTTCCGTTCGGGCCTGTTCCTGGGCGCGCTGTGGCACACGGCCTGGATCGCGGTCGCCGCCAGCGCCGGCTGTCTGATGCTGGGCTTCGCGATCGCGCTGGTGCTGTCCTTCGTGCCGTTTCCGGGTGCCAAGGAGATCGCCCGCTTCATCGACACGTTCATCGCGCTGCCGACCTTTCTGGCGGCCTTGGCCTTCACCTTCATCTACGGCTCGGCCGGGGTGGTGAACGGCGCGCTGGTCGAGCTGTTCGGCTTCGAGACGCCGCCGGTCGATTTTCTCTATTCGCCCTGGGGCGTGATTCTGGCCGAGATCACGGTCTATACGCCCTTCGTGCTGCGCCCGCTGATGGCCGCCTTTTCGCTGATCGAAGCATCCCAGATCGAGGTCGCGAGCAGCCTGGGCGCGCGGGCGCCCCGCATCGTGCGCCAGATCATCCTGCCGGCCGCCATGCCGGCGCTGCTGGCCGGCGGCAGCCTGTGCCTGCTGCTGACGGTCAACGAGTTCGGCATCGTGCTGTTCATCGGCGCCAAGGGCGTCATCACCCTGCCGCTCCTGGTCTATGACAAGGCGATCCAGGAGTTCGACTATACCGCCGCCTGCGTCATCGCCGTCATCAACGTGGCCCTGTCGCTGTCGCTCTATCTGGTCTATCGCGCGGTGATCGCCCGGGTCGGAGGTCGCAATGCTGGTGTGGTCTAGGTCCGGCCGCTGGCTATGCTGGAGCTTCGCCGCGGCGCTGATCGCTGCCGTCTATGTGGCACCGCTCGCCATCATCCTGGCCGCCAGCTTCGCCGGGCAATGGAACGACGTGCTGCCGTCGATGCCGACGGGAGAGCACTATCTGGACGCCGTCTCCGGCGCCTCGGGCGAGGCGCTGTGGACCAGCGTGGTGACCGGCGTGGTCGCCAGCGCCCTGGCACTGTTGCTCGGCACCTGGGCGGCGCTGGCGTTGCGCGCCCACACCGGCCTGCTGCGCCGGATCCTCGATCTCCTGTTCTTCATCCCGAGCGCCGTGCCGTCCGTTTCGGTCGGCCTGGGGTTGCTGGTCGCGTTCAGCCGGCCGCCGATCCTGTTGAACGGCACCAGCACCATCGTGTTCATCGCGCACATGATCCTGATTTCGGCCTTTACCTACGGCAATGTCTCGGCCGGCCTCGCCCGCATGTCGCCCGATTTCGAGCAGATCGCCGAAAGCCTGGGCGCCCGCCCGGCCTATCGGCTGCGCCATGTCACGATCCCGCTGATCCTGCCGCATCTGATCGCCGCCTTCAGCCTCAGCTTCGCGCTCTCGATGGGCGAACTGGGTGCCACCGTGATGATCTATCCGCCCGGCTGGGTCACCCTGCCGGTCGGGATCTTCTCGCTGACCGACCGGGGCGACGTGTTCGAGGGTTCGGCTCTGACCATCCTGCTGATCCTGACCACGCTCGCGGTGCTGATCGGCCTGTCGCGCATTCCGACCAAGGTCGCGCCGCGCTAAACTGCGGCGACAACCGGCTCATGAACTGGTGCGAACCGATCGGTGCTGATATCAGGGCCATTGGGCCCCGCGAAGCGAGCCAAGCCCGCGCAGGCGTGCGCCCGGCGCCTGAGGGCATAAAAGGGGAATTTCTATGGTCCGACCTTACGGCGGCAAGATCCAGGCGGTCGTGTTCGACTGGGCCGGCACCATCGTCGACCACGGCAGCCGGGCGCCGATGGGCGTGTTCGTCGAGGTCTTCAAACGCTTCGGCGTCGAAATCTCGATCGCCGAGGCGCGGGCGCCCATGGGCCTGCCGAAGTGGCAGCATATCCAGGCGGTCGGCCGGCAGCCGGCCGTGGCCGCGCGCTGGCAGGCGGCCCATGGCAGCACCTTCGCCGACGCGGACGCGGATCGGATCTATGAAGTGTTCACGCCGTTGAATGCCGAGGTCGTGCCGCGGTTCGCCGACCTCATCCCCGGCGCGCTCGACACGGTCGCGGCATTGCGCGCCCGCGGTCTCAAGATCGGATCGACCACCGGCTACAACCGGCCGATCATGGACGTGCTGGCGCCGATCGCGGCCGAGGCCGGCTATGTGCCCGACAATCTGGTCTGCGCCGGCGATCTGAGCGAAGGCCGGCCCGGCCCGCTGATGATGTATCGCTGCTTCACCGACCTCGGCATCTGGGCGCCGGCCTCCGTCATCAAGGTCGATGACACGGTGCCCGGCATCGAGGAAGGGCTGAATGCCGGCACCTGGACCGTGGGATTGTCGGTCAGCGGCAACGGCTTCGGCCTGTCGGCGGCCGAGACCGCGGCCCTGGCGCCGGCGGAATTCGCCGAGCGTCGTGCGACCGCGGCCCGCGCGCTGACGCTTTCAGGTGCGCATTACGTCATCGACAGCGTGGCCGACCTGCTGCCGGTCCTGGATGCGATCGAGGGTCGGATGGCCCGGGGCGAACAACCTTAGAGCCTGATCCGATCAAACCAGCTCGGTTTGATCGGTGAATCAGTCTCTAAATATTTGATTTAGAGCGCGATTCAGATATGAGACCGAGCAGGCCTCATATCATCGCGCTCTAGTCCGACGGTGTCCGCTCGCTCGGCGCCACCTGCCATTTGGCGGCGCTGACCGAGGGTTGCAGGCTGGCGCGGCTGACGATCGCCTCCAGCTTGGCGTCTTCGCGATGGGGGGCGACGATCGTCGCCGTGATCTCGATCTCGCCTTCGTCGAGGCCGATGCTCTTCAACTGCTGCAGGCCCAGGTGCCCGGCCTCGAGCGCCTCCAGCAGGCCGGCGCGCAGCCGCGCCTCGTCGGCCTTGGCGGCCACGACCTTGATCACGTAATGCTGCTCGATCTCGGCCGCCGGTCCGGTAAAGCGGTTGATGAGCGTCACGATCGGGCGCATGACCAGGTTGGTCAGCGTGACGAAGACGGCGAAGATCGCGGCCTCGGCCAGCAGGCCGGCGCCGGCGAACATGCCGACCGCGGCCGAGCACCAGAGCGTCGCGGCGGTGTTCAGCCCATGGACATTGACGCCCTCGTGCATGATCACGCCGGCGCCGAGGAAACCGATGCCGGTCACGACCTGGCCGGCCATGCGCGTGGCGTCGCCGATGGGGGTCACCCGATAGGCGAACAGCACGAAAGCCGCGGCACCGATCGCGACCAGCACGTTGGTGCGCAGACCCGCCATCTTCTGGCGCCATTGTCGTTCGATGCCGATGAGCGCGCCGCAGACCAGCGCCAGGATCAAACGATAGAAGGCTTCGTCGAGGTTCATCCCCTATCCGTACAATCTACGCGTACAGATCGGCAATCACTTCCTCGGCCAAGGCGAAGCCCGTGCTCATGCCGGCGCCGCTCGTCACCATCGCGACCCGGACGTCCGGCAGCGGCGTGTCGAAGAAGGCGGGGACGTCGTTCGCCGACGAAGGATAGATGCCGGTCCAGCGCTCGACGATGCGATCGTCGGCCAGATCCAGGGTTTCCTTGGCGTGGCGCAGGATCAGTTGATCGACCGCGTCGGGCGCGAACGGGTCGGGCGTCGGCGCGTAGTGATGGGAATCGCCGACCACGAGCGAGCCGTCGGCGCTCTGCACGACGATCAGATGGATGCCGTTCGCCAGCGTTTCCGGTTCCAGCCGCGCGATCCGCGCCCTGAGTGCTGCGACGCTGGGACAGCCGTCGAAGCCCAGATAGCGGCCGAAGCTCAGGTCCATCATCATCGAGGCGCCCAGCGTCCAGCCCGGCCCCTGCGGGGCCAGGCGCAGCATGTGCAGCTTGCACAGGGTCGGGCGATATTTGGCGATCGTTTCCGGAAACAGGGTCACCAGATCGGGGCCCGGGCAGACGACGACCTTGTTCGCGCGGACCGGGCCGCGGCTGGTCTCGACCCGGGGCGGCGCCACCTCGGTCACCGCGGCGCCGCGCAGGAACGTCACGCCATGGACGGCTTCCAACCAGGTGGCCACCGCCGGCACCGCCGTGCGCGGCTCGACCCGAAGCTCGTGCGGGCTCCACAGGAAGCCCCGGACCCCGTCGCGGCGCGCGACCGGCATTTTTTCGTCGAGCGCCGACGGCGGCAGGACCTGACAGCCCTCGCCCATCTCGCCGCCGGCGAATTCCCGGGCGACGGCCAGCGCCTCGTCGCTGCGCGCGAGGATCGCCGTGCCGCGATGAACGACCGGAATGCCGGCGGGTCCGACGATCTCGTCCCAGACGTCGCGCGCCCGGCGCGCCCGGCGCCACATGTCGCCGGCCGCCTGACCCGTGACGGTGATGAAGCCGAAATTGCGGATCGAGGCCCCGTTCGCCTGGGCATCGCGATCGATGACGATGATCTTCAACCCCCAACGCGCCGCCGCCAGCGCATGGCCCAGCCCGATGATGCCGGCACCGACGATGGCGAGGTCGTAGGCAGCGGTGGGAGCGGTCATGGGCGGGGCGCCTTCCGGAGGGGTTTCCGCTTTCTGCCTAGCACAATTCGGGACGGCTTTATGTGCGCGATGGCGCCGCCGCGCCGGATGTCTAGACCAATTGCCCGATTGATCCATCTTGCGGCGTGCTTCGGCAGCACGACCTATTGTGCGGCATGATTTCCACAGGGGGTAGGCGATGAGCGATCCGATCGATCGGCTGTATGCCGCCGTGATCGCCCGCAAGGGCGCTCCCGCCGGGTCGTCGCGCACCGCCAAGCTGATGGCGACCGGTACGGCCAAGATCGCCCAGAAGCTGGGCGAGGAAGCGATCGAGGTCGCGATCGACGCCGCCGTCGGCAATCGCGAGGGCGTGGTGCTGGAGAGCGTCGACCTGCTCTATAATCTCGCCGTGCTCTGGGCGCACATGGATATCACGCCGGGGGAGATCTGGGCGGAGATGACCCGGCGCGAGGCGATGCTGGGCATCGCCGAGAAATTGCCCAAGCCGACGGCGGCCTAGAGAGCGCGATGACATGAGGCCACGCCCCTCAACGCCCTCATGCGCGACGGCGTCAAATGGCAGCCCAAATCGCCTGAGAAAGACAGTTGCTCACCCTTCCCAACCGTGACCGGTTGGGCACCCTCCCTCTCCCGCAAATGGCGGTAGAGGGCTAATGTCTTCGAATCCCGAAGAAATCCAGCACGAACGGCGCCTGATAGTCCAGCATCCGTTCGCCCAGCACCGTCGGATTGCCTTGCGCCCGCGCCAGCTCGATCAGCCGCGTCTCGCGCGGCTTCATGATCACCTCGGCAACCAGCGCCCCGGCATCGACCCGGGTCACATCGAACGGCAGCGGATCATCCGGCTTCATGCCGACCGGCGTGGCGTTGATCGCGACCGGGAAGCCGGCCGGATCCGGCGACGCGGCGATCGTGGCGGCGCGCCCGTCGGCCTGCAGCCGATCGACCAGGGCCGCGGCGCGGCGCCGGTCGACATCGTATACGCTGATTTCACCACAGCCGTGCAGGGCCAGCGCGAAGGCGATCGCGACGCCGGCCCCGCCGGCGCCCACGATCAGCACGCGCCGGCCGGCGACGTCGTGTCCGGCGCTCCGCAATCCCTCGGCGAAGCCCAGGCCGTCGACCATCTCGCCGATCCAGCCGCCTTGCGGCCGGCGCTTGATGATGTTGACCGCGCCCGACCGCGCTGCCATCGGCGCCAGCTCGGCCAACAGCGGCAGGATCGCGATCTTGTGCGGCACGGTCACGATCAGCCCGTCGAGGTTGGCCAGGTGATACAGCCCGTCCAGCGCCATCTTCAGATGTTCCGGTCCGACCTGAAATGCCACCATGCGCGCGTCCAGCCCGGCCTCCGCGAACAGCCGGTTGAACACCATGGGCGCGCGGACCTGCGCGATCGGCTCGCCCATGATCGCGTAAAGCCTTGTCTGGCCTGTAATTTCGCTCAAATTCAACTCCGGTAGGATAAGACGCTCAGACCGCTTCGCGCGAAATGGTGCGGTAGCGCTCTCGGCCGGCTTCCAGATGGGCGCGGGCGGCCGCGCGGGCGGCGATCGGATCGGCGTCCCGGATCGCCTGATAGATCGCGCGGTGTTCGGCCTGGACCTGGTCCAGATAGGCGCGCTGGGCGCGCGGGTCCTCGATCCCGGCCCGCACGGTTTGGCGCGGAATCAGCACGGTGCCGAGGAAGCGCATGAAGCGCTCGAAATAGGGATTGCCGGTCGCCCGCGCGATCGAGAGGTGGAATTCGTAATCGGCCTCGATCGCGGCATCGCCGGCCCTGACCGCCGCGTCGATCTGCTCGAGGCAGCGGGCCATGTCGTCGAGCCTCAGCTGATCGCGCTTGATGGCGGCATCGCCGGCGACCTCGACCTCGACCGCGAGCCGAAGCTGCAGCACGTTCAACACCTCGGTGATCGAGGTCAGATCGTCCTGGACGATGCGGAACGGTTTGCCGGTCGGGTTCTGCGCCACGAACGCACCGGAGCCCTGCCGGGTCACGACCAGCCCCTCGGCCTTGAGGCTGGCGACCGCCTCGCGCACTACGGTCCGGCTGACGTCGAACCGGGCCATCAGCTCCTGCTCGGTCGGCAGGCGCTCGGTCGGCTTATAGCGGCCGGCCCGGATGTCGGTGCCCAGATGTTCGACCAGTTGGGCGGTGCGGCTCAAGGGCAGAGTCACCGGGGAAAATTCAGTCGGGCTTCTGGCCATGGCCTCACCATTTGTTCCAGCACACGGAACGGGAAATGTATCTTGTCTGATAACATGGCAAATTGCCATCGCTCGTCCAGTGCTGTTATTTCTGGGGTCACCATTCCGTTTGCTGGGACTGAACGCCATGACCGCACCCGCCGCCCGCCTCGTCGTCGATGCCCATGCCGTGACCGGCGAGGGACCCGTCTGGTGCGAACGCGAACAGGTGCTGTGGTGGGTCGATATCGACGGCGGCCTGCTGCATCGCTTCGACCCGGCGAGCGGCAAGGACCAGCATTGGGATCTAGGCGAACCCGTCGCCTGCGTCCAGTTGCGCGAGAGCGGCGGCGTGGTGCTGGCGCTGAAGAGCGGCTTCGCCTTTTTCGATCCCTCGACCGGCGCGATCGAGCGGCTGGCCACGCCCGAGGCGGACGAGCCGTGCAACCGCTTCAACGACGGCGCGGTCGACACCCGGGGCCGGTTCTGGGCCGGCACCATGCGCATGCACAAGCACGGTATCCAGCCGACGGGTGCCGTCTATCGCCTCGACCCCGACGGCCGCTGCACCCGCATGATGCAAGGGTTCTGGACCATCAACGGCATGGCGTTCAGCCCGGACGGGACCAAATTCTATTTTTCGGATTCGACCGCCAAGATCCGCACCATCTGGGTCGCCGACTATGACCCGGACCAGGGCACGATGGGCGAGCGCCGGGTGTTCTTCGACACGCGCGATCTGGCCGGGCGGCCGGACGGCGGGGCGGTCGATGCCGCGGGTTTCTATTGGATGGCCGGCATCACCGGCGGCGAATTGGTGCGCTTCACGCCGGCCGGCCGGGTCGATCGGATCGTGCCGATGCCGGTCAAGCGCGTGACCAAGCTCGCCTTCGGTGGACCGGACCTGACCACCGGTTATGTCACCTCGCTCGGCGGCAACAACTGGCAGGAAGCGGGCGATGCGCCGAAAGCGGGCGGCCTGTTCGCGCTCGAGCTGGGCATCAAGGGGCAAGAGGCCAACCGCTACGGCGGTTAGGCGCCCGAGTCGTCTCTGTTGACGCCTTTCCCGGTCTGTGGTGGTGTATTTGTACGATAACCATACAAGTTTCGCCTGTGAGCGGGACGGCCCTGGGGAGGGATCCTATGAACGATCAGCGCTTTTCGCGTCGCGGCTTCGCTCTCGGCGCCGCCGCTCTGGCCGGCACCAGTCTCGCCATGCCCCTGCT
The DNA here is from genome assembly GCA_028288725.1 of Rhodospirillales bacterium. GTDB lineage: Bacteria > Pseudomonadota > Alphaproteobacteria > ATCC43930 > CGMCC-115725 > Aliidongia. The sequence goes on along the minus strand of JAQGIC010000062.1, from coordinate 68,290 downwards.
GTCGCGCCGGGCGCTTGCGGCACCGGTGGCGCTGCGCATGTCGTCGTCGCTGCCGTCCGATCCGAATTCGGCCCATTGGGTCTGGTACGACCAGTTCACCAAGAACCTCAAGGCCAAGGTCGGCGACCAGATCACCGTGAATTATTTCCCGGACAATCAGCTGGGCAAGGAATCCGACATCGTCGGCCAGGTGAAGCTGGGCATCGTCGACATGATGATCTCGGGCTCGTCGATCTGGGCGACGGTGGCGCCCGAGGTCGGCGTGCTGGACCTGGGTTTCCTGTTCCCGTCGCTGGAAGCGAGCGGCACCAAGCTCGACGGCATGGCCGGAGAGCACCTGAACCGGATCTTTGCCGACAAGGCCGGGGTGGAGGTGCTGGCCTGGGGCGTCAGCTTCGGCGGCCGCAACGTCACGGCCCGCGCGCCGGCGCCGGGGCCGGCCGAATTGAAGGGCATGAAGATCCGCGTGCTGCCGGTGCCGAATTTCGTCGCCACGCTGAAGGCGATGGGCGCCGCCCCCACGCCCATGTCGCTGGGCGAGGTCTATACCGGCCTGCAGACCGGCGTGATCGACGGCGCCGAGCATGACGCGCCGACGGTCCTGGCGCTGAAATGGTACGAGATCGCCAAGCAGATCACGCTGACCAGGCATATCTACAACCCGCAGACAGCGATCGTCAGTCAGCGCGCGCTGAAGAAGATCCCGGCCGAACTGCAGGGCCCGTTCAAGGAAGCCGCCGCCGAGGCCACCAGATATCAGCGCGGCAAGGCGGCCGAGATCGAGAGCGCCGCCTTCGCCACGCTGAAGAACAACGGCGTCGCGACCGTCGAGGCCGATCGTGCGGCCTATCGCGCCCTGGTCCTGCCGCTGTGGGACGAGTTCGCCAAGCAATATCCCAACACCAGGCCGATCCTCGACGCCATCGGTCAGGCCTGACACCCGATGGCGCTCGGAACCGATATGCGGACCCTGCCCGTCGTGCCGCAGCATCTGGCGGCACGGATCGCGCAATCCGGCATTCTGATCCTGCGCCGGACGGTCGAGGCGGCGGCGGCGCTGACCCTGTTGGCCGACCTGATCGTGGTCTGCCTGTCGGTGATCTATCGCTATGCCTTCCACGACCCGCTGCAATGGGGCGACGAGGTGGCGCGCGGCCTGCTCGTCCTGCTGGCGTTCCTGGGCGGGGCGGCGGCGCTCGCCGAGCGGCGGCATGTCGGCATCCAGGCGCTCCTGGCCCGGCTCGGCCCCGATCGCCGAGCGCTGGTCGAGGCGGCCGGGCTCTGGGTCGTGTTCGCGGTCGCGGTCGCCCTGACCTTCTATGCCTGGGACTACAGCCGCACGGCCGCGGAGCAGGTGACATCCTACGGCTTGCCGCAGAATCTGTTCATCTATCCGATGGTGATCGGCGGGGCGGCGATGAGCCTGTTCGCCGCCGGCCACCTGATCGAGGCGCCGGCCCGGCCGCGCGCGCTGGCGTTGGGCGGCCTGATCCTGCTCGTGGCAGTGCTGCTCGCCTGGGAACTGGCCCTGCCGGACTTCGCGCCCAGCCCGCTCAGCGTGCTGCTGATCAGTTTCGCGCTGTGCCTTGCCGGCGGCGTGCCGATCGCCTTCGCGCTCTGCCTGTGCGCGCTCACGTTTCTCGCGACCGACGGCGATATCCCGCTGGCGGTATTCGCCCAGCAGGCCGCGGCCGGCATCGATAATTTCGTGCTGCTGGCGATCCCGTTCTTCGTGCTGACCGGCCTCGCCATGGAAGTGAACGGCATGTCGGTGCGGCTCATCGAGCTGCTGCGCCGCATGGTCGGCGAGCGGCCGGGCGGTCTCGGTATCGTCACCGTCTTGAGCATGGTGCTGTTCTCGGGCATTTCCGGCTCGAAACTGGCCGACGTCACAGCCGTCGGCACGGTGATGATCCCGGCGATGCGCCGGTCCGGCCAGGACCCGGCCGACGGTGTGGCATTGCTGGCGGCCAGCGCGATCATGGCCGAGACGATCCCGCCCTGCATCAACATGATCATCCTGGGCTATGTCGCCAATATCTCGATCGGCGGGCTGTTCGCGGCCGGGCTGGTGCCGGCGGGCTTCATGGCCTTGGCGCTGATCGGCGGCGTGTTCGTGATGTCGTCGAAGGCGAAGCCGGCGCCGCTGGAGCCGTCGGGCCGCACGCTGCTGCAATTGATCGGCAGCGGCATCGTCAGCCTGGGCGTGATCGTCATCATCTTCGGCGGCTATCGTTCCGGCTTCGCGACCGCGACCGAGGTCGCCGCCTTCGCCGTGTTCTATGCCATCGCCGTCGGGGCGCTGGTGTTCCGCGAGCTGACCTTGGCCAAGACCGCCAAGCTGTTCGTCGGTGCCGCGACCTTGAGCGGCATGATCCTGTTCGTCGTCGCCGCCTCGCAGACCGTCGCCTTCGTGCTGACCATCGATCAGGTGCCCCAGGGCCTGGCCCATGTGCTGATCGCGCTCGCCCACGGCAATGGCGGCGGCTGGGTCTTCATGCTGGTGTCGATCGCGCTCCTGATCATCATGGGGGCGGCGCTCGAGGGCGCGCCGGCGCTGATCATCTTCGGGCCGCTGTTGCTACCCGTTGCCCAGCAGTTCGGCTTCGACCCGCTGCATTACGGCATCGTGCTGATCATCGCCATGGGCATCGGCCTGTTCGCCCCGCCGCTGGGCCTCGGGCTCTATACCAGCTGCGCGGTCGGCAATGTGCCGATCGAGCAGACCGCGCGGCCGATCGCGAAATATCTGCTGCTGATGCTGGCCTGCCTGCTGGTGCTGGCCTTCGTGCCGGAAATGACGCTGGCGGTTCCCCGCGCGCTGGGTTTCGTCAAGTAGCCACGGCCCGCCCCAGGCGATGACGAGCGCCGCGATCAGATCGGGCAGCCCGGCTTACGGCACGGCCGCATCCAGTCGCCGCTGTTCGACGATGGCGATCAGATCGACCGGATCGAATGGCTTCGACAGGAAGCCGTCCATCCCGGCATCGAGACATTTCTGCCGTTCGTCGGCGAGCGCATGAGCGGTCACCGCGATGATCGGCAGGCTGCCGGCACCATGGGCGCGAATCCGCCGCGTCGCCTCGTAACCATCCATGACCGGCATCTGCAGATCCATCAGGACGGCGATGAAATCGGCGCCGTCGCGCGTCACCGCGGCCAGGGCCTCGACGCCATTGCCGGCGATCTCTACCGTGAAACCCGCCCGGCGCAGCACCTCGCCCGCAACCAACTGATTGATCTCGTTGTCTTCGACCAGCAACACCCGGCCGCGCGCCGAGGGTGTCGATGGCTCTGCCAGCACCGGTGCCGCCACCGGCATCGCGCGCCGGGTCAGCGCCTGGGTGACGAGCATGCCGAGCGCCGCGCGATCGACCGGCTTGACCAGCAACCCGTCGATCAGCCCGGTGGCGAGCGCCTGTTGATACCGCTCGCGCTCGCGCACGCCGGCCAGCGCCAGGATTTTGGTTGCGCCGATTTCCGGCCGGCGGCGGACCCAATCCGCCGCCTCCAACCCATCGATCCGCGCCGCCAGCCCATCGATGACCAGCAGATCATAGGGCCGCCCGGCCCCCGCGGCCTCGATCAGGCCCTCGACCGCGGAGAAGCCGTCCTCGACGCCGGCGACCGCGAGGCCGAGCGCTTCGAGAGCCGCGAGCATCAGCCGTCGCGCGGTCGGATGGGCGATCGCGACCAGCGCGCGAGCCCCGGATTTCGCGCGGACGGCGGGTTCGGCCGCGTCGAGGCGGCCGAAATCGGCGGTGAACCAGAACAGGCTGCCACGCCCGGGCACGCTTTCGACGCCGATTTCGCCGCCCATCAGAGTGACCAGGCGCTTGCTGATCGCGAGACCCAGGCCGGTGCCGCCGAACCGGCGCGTGGTCGACCCGTCGGCCTGCACGAAGGGCCGGAACAACCGCCCCTGCTCGGCGGCATCGAGCCCGATGCCGGTATCCTCGACGCCGAAGCGCAGGCGGACGATATCGTCCGGCGTGGGCACGCGCTCGACCGTCAGCAGAATCTCGCCGGTGTTGGTGAATTTGGTGGCATTGCTCAACAGGTTGTTCAGCACCTGGCTGAGCCGCACGCTGTCGCCGACCACGCTGCGGGGCACGTCGGGCCGGGTTTCGACCAGCAGTTCAAGCCCCTGCTCGCCGGCGCGCACGGCGGCGAGGTCGATGACGAGCGCGATCAATTGATCGAGTTCGATCGGCGTCTGCTCCAGCACCAGGTGGCCGGCCTCGATCTTCGAGAAATCCAGAATCTCGTTGATGATCCCCAACAGCGAGCCGGCGGCATGGCGGATCTTGTCGAGATAGTCGCGTTGCAGCGACGAAGCGGTTCCCGACAGCAACAGATGGGTCAACCCGATCACCGCATTCATCGGTGTGCGGATCTCATGGCTCATATTGGCCAGAAACTCGCTTTTCGACCGGTTGGCCCGGTCGGCGACCTCGCGCGCTTCGGACAATTGCCGCTGGTTCTCGCGCAGCAGCCGCTCGCGCGTCGCAGCAGCCGTCTCGTCACGCACCTGGATCAGGCATAGGTTCTCGGCGCCGAGCAGGACGGGGCGCACGACCACGGCCTGGACGATCGGTTGGCCCGCGGCGTTCCGGAGCGGCAGCAGCGAGGGATTGAGCTGGCGCGACAGCACCGCGGCCTGGCCCGACTTCAGCGCGGCATCGACCACGCTCTCGAGCCGGGAGCCGGCGAGAGCCGGGAACAGGTCCGTCAGCCTGCGCCCGCGGACCGCGTCGGCGGGCAGGCCCGACCGGAGCACCAGCCAGTCGTTCCAGGCGACGATGCGCCGGCCGTGGTCGATCAGCACGACACCCAGGTCGACCAGATCGATCAGGGGGGTGAGATCGGAAATCCCGGCAGCCATGCCCCGCGTCTCAGATAACCGATGCGATGTAGTTGTTGATCAGCTGTTGGAAGGTGCTGGCCGCCTGCATGTCCATCAGGAACACGATATGGCCCTGGATGTCGCGGGACCGGATGGTGAAATCGATGGTCAGGACCAGCAGAACCGGCTCGATGCCTTCCGACTGCGGCAGGATGGTCGAAAGATCCGCATGCATCAGCACCGGGATGGAGGTCTCGATCTCGCCGACCAGCGCGTCGGCCACGCTCGACAGGCAGCCGTTCAGGATGATGTTGCCGATCTCGACCAGGGCTTCCTGCTCCAGTTCGGTCACTTCTTCGGCGGTCAGGTTCTCGTCCAGCACCATGCGGACCAGATCCAGGCTCTTTTCCTGCGGAAACAGCAGGGCGGCGGAACCGCACAGCAGGCCCTTGAACTCCTCGCGCACGGCGACCATCCGGTCGGACGATCGCGCCAGCCGTGCGCGCGCGGCGGCGCCGTACAGCAGTTCGGCCGACGGCACCGACAGCTGGATCTCTTCCTTGACCATCAGGCTCATGGAGGCGGCGGCACGACCGACGCCGACGTTCATGATCTCGGTGATGGCGTCCTTTTCAAGCTCGGAAAGTTCGACCACGGCCGCCTCCGTCATTTCAGGATGTCGCGGATCGCGTCGGGGCGAAGCGGCTTAGGCAGCAACACGAGGCCCAGCGCGTGGGCGCGCTGAACCACCGATTCCTGGATATTGGCCGTCAGCAGCGCCATGCGCAGGGTCGGATGGGCCAGGGCCAGCCGGGCCGCCAGGCTGAGGCCGTCCTCTTCGGGCATGTTGTAATCGATCAGCACCAGGTCGAACGCCGTCTCGGCGATCAGTTCGAACACGCGCGGGATCTCGCCCGTGTCGATCACGACCGCGTCCGGCACCGCCTCGGAGATGATCCGGCGGGCCGCCATGCGCGCAACCTTGCTGTCGTCGAGCAGAAGAATATGTACCGGCATGGTCTGATCTTATCCTGGATGGGGCGGCCGCGCTCGAAACCTGGATCATCGCCGCGCCAATATAAAGGAGTGACTAACGCGGGGACTGCCGAAGCGTCTTCGCGCGCGAAATTAAGCATCGTGAGGTCGAAGAATAACCTTCTGATCCCGGCAAGTTGATGGCCCTGTTTAAGCGTATCGTTAAAGAATTCGGGTCACCCTGATGGTCCGGCGTGCTGTATCGCGCCTAAATAGTAGAATAATGACTTTTCGCGCGGGAGGTGCGTCGTGCAACTCGGAAGATTGACCATCGGTCGCAAGTTGGGCCTGCAAAGCATTCTGGGCGCCCTGTCCCTGGCGATCATGCTGGCGGCGGCGCTGTGGATCGTGCGGGGCTCGATGCTGCAGGACCGGCTGTCCAAGGTCCGGGCGATCGTCGAGACCGAGCATTCGATGGCCACGGCGCTCGACAAACAGGTCAAGGCCGGCACGCTCAGCAAGGAAGACGGGCTGAAGCGCCTGCGCGAGATCAACGACGCCATCCGCTATGACGGGACTGAATATACCTTCATCATCGACATGGCGGGCGCCATGGTCGCCCACGGCGTCAAGCCGGAGCTCGAAGGCAAGAACATGATCGGTTTCGCCGATCCGAGCGGCCTGAAGATCTTTGCCGCCATGATCGATCTGGCCCGGCGCGATCACCAGGGTTCGCTGGACTATCTCTGGCCCAAGGCCGGCAGCGACCAGCCCGTGCCCAAGCTGGGCTTCATCAAGGAATTCGAGCCCTGGGGCCTGATCATCGGCACCGGCATCTACCTGGATGATTTTCAACGCGATTTCGCGGCATTCGCCTGGCAATTGGCCGGTATCGTCATAGTGCTGGCGCTGGTCGCCGGCGTGATCAGCTGGCTGGTCGGCCGCAGAATAACCGGTGCGCTGAGCCGCCTCGGCCAGAACATGCGCCGTCTGGCCGACGGCGATCTGGACGGCGAAGTGCCGGAGCAGGCCCGGACGGACGAAATCGGCGACATGGCCCAGACCGTCAAGATCTTCCAGGAGAATGCCCAGGAGCGGCGCCGGCTGCGGCTGGAAACCGAGATCGCACGGGAACGCGGCGAGGCCGACCGGCGGCAATTGCTGGGCACGCTCGCCTCGTCGTTCGAAGCGACGGTCAAGACGGTGGTCGAAACCGTGGCCTCGGCGGCGATGGAATTGCGCGATACGGCCGAAGGCTTGAGCGTCGTCGCCGAACAGGCGACCCTGCAGGCGAGCGGGGTCGCCCAGGCCGGCGACAGCGCCACCGGCAGCGTCCAGGCGGTCGCGGCCGCATCGGAAGAGCTGTCCGCCTCGTTCGGCGAGATCTCCCGGCGGGTCGCCGATGCCAGCCGCATCGCGGCCGACGCCAGCGCCGCCGCCCAGGGCGCCAGCACGTCGGTCGAAAGCCTGTCCCATCTGGCAGACACGGTCGGCGGCATCGTCCGCCTGATCAGCGAAATCGCCAGCCAGACCAACCTCCTGGCCTTGAATGCGACGATCGAGGCGGCGCGCGCCGGCGACGCCGGCAAGGGCTTCGCCGTCGTCGCCAACGAGGTCAAGAATCTGGCGATCCAGACCGCGAACGCGACCCAGGAGATCACCAAGCAGATCCAAGCGATGCAGGCGGAAACGCAGAGCACGGTCGGCGCGGTGCGCGGCATCGTCGAAACGATCGCGCGGGTCGACGAGATTTCGACCGCCATTGCCGACGCCGTCGAGCAGCAGCAGGCCGCGACGCACGAGATCGCCCGCAACGTGGCCCAGGCGGCCTCCGATACGGCGACCGTGTCCGGGGACGCGACCCAGGTCGCGGACGCGGTCGGCGAGACCGGCCGCACCGCCGCGGGCGTGCTAGGCAAGGCGACGACGCTGACGCGCGAAAGCGACCGGCTGCGTCACGAGATCGAGCAGTTCGTCGCCCGGGTCCGGGCGGCGTAGCGCCTCAGGCTTCGGCTACTTGCGGGCCTTGCGCGCGGCGTAGCGGGCGTCGCGCGCGGCCTTGCGCTCGATCTCCAGATTGGCTTCCTGGACCGATTCCTGGGCGAGGCGAGCTTCTTCGGCCAGCTTGGCTTCGGCCTGGGCGGCCTGACGCTCGGCCTTGGCCTGGGCGTCCTGGACGGCCTTCGCCTGCTTCGCCAATTCCCGTTCGGCGGCGCGCGCCTCGCGGGCTGCGGCGGCGGCCAGGCGCTCGGCCTGCTTTTCGGCGGAGACGGTCGCCAATACTGCGGTTTTCGCTTCGAACTTGGCGAGCGCCGCCTTTTTCGCACTCGCCGCCGTGTTCAAGCGGTCACCGAAATTCTGCGGCTTATACGGAGCCATTCCCACTGCCTCGTCACTATCAAGACTGCTCACATGCCCCAGTTTCGATCCGACGACAACCGGGCTGGACTGCAGGGCCGGGGCGCGTCGGGGGCGGTATCGGAGCAGATCGGCCCTGCCGCATCGCAGGAGGGGACGATCCGGCCGCATCATGGGACGACCGATCCAACCCGTGCGGAGCAGGTGAATGGCCCGTCCCAAATCGTCATCACCGGGCTTGACGGTTACGGCAGCACCGAGACCATCCGCTTCAGGCAGCGCAGCGTGAACGACGTCCGGCTGTGGCGGATGCCCGGCAGCCGATAGAGCCGTTCGCGCAGGAACCTCTCGTAGCCCGACGTGCCCTCGACCGCGACCTTGATCAGATAATCGTACTCGCCGGTCGTCAGATAGGCCTCCAGCACCTCCGGGTACGCCGTCAGCAGCCTGCCGAAATGGTCGAGCGTCTCCTCGTCGTGATGGTCGAGCGTGATTTCGACGATCGCGATGTCGGGATAGCCCAGCTTTTCCTGGTTCAGCACGGCGACATAGCTTTCGATGAAGCCGTCGCGTTCCAGCCGCTTCACCCGGTTCCAGCACGGCGTGGTCGACAGGCCGACCGCATCGGCCAGTTGCGCCGTGGTCAGCCGCGCATCCTCGCGCAGTATGCGCAGGATCTTCCGGTCGGTCTCGTCGATCTCGCGCTTGTCCACTGGCCCGCACCCCGATTTTCCGCGCTGCATCGCACAAGAATTATATTCTGAAATATACCGGTTCTTCCAGAATGATTCTCCGATTTCTTAGGTCAGACCGAGCGACAAAAGAACGTTCGGCTGCGCGGCTTAGGGTAGAATTTCCGCTTTCGCGGATGCGGTGCGCGACGGTTTCGGTGCGCGATTGTGCCGGGCGTATCCTTGGGGAGGGATGTCGATGAAGAATGAATTGCCGCTGGAGCTGCATATTCCGGAACCCAAGCTGCGCCCGGGCGATGCGCCCGATTTCAGCGATATGAAGCTGCCCGCGGCCGGATCGGCACCACGCCCCGACACCCATGCCCAGGCGCGCGATACCCATCACCTGGTCTATGACCTGATCCGCGTGCTGGACGATGACGGCAAGGCGGTCGGCCCGTGGAATCCGAAGTTGGATCCGGAGACGCTGAAGCGGGGCTTGCGCTACATGCTGCTGACGCGCGCCTATGACGATCGCATGCAGCGCGCCCAGCGCACCGGCAAGACCTCCTTCTACATGACCTGCACCGGCGAGGAGGCGGTCGCCGTCGCCCAGGCCATGGCGCTCGACCGCGGCGACATGTGTTTCCCGACATATCGCCAGCAGGGCCTGCTGATCGCCCGCGACTGGTCGCTGGTCGACATGATGTGCCAGATCTATTCGAACTCGCGCGACCGGCTCAAAGGGCGCCAGCTGCCGGTGATGTATTCATCGAAGGAAGCGGGCTTCTTCTCGATCTCCGGCAATCTCGGGACCCAGTTCCCGCAGGCGGTCGGCTGGGCCATGGCGTCGGCCTACAAGGGCGACCGGCATATCGCGGCGGCCTGGATCGGCGACGGCTCGACTTCGGAGGGCGATTTCCATCACGCGCTGACCTTCGGCGCGGTCTATCGCGCGCCCGTGCTGCTGAACATCGTGAATAACCAGTGGGCGATCTCCAGCTTCCAGGGCTTCGCCGGCGGCGAACTCACGACCTTCGCCGCCCGCGCGGTGGGATTCGGCCTGCCGGGCCTGCGCGTCGACGGCAATGATTTCCTGGCGGTCTATGCCGCGACCCAATGGGCGGCCGAACGGGCCCGCGCCAACCTCGGCCCGACGGTGATCGAACTGTTCACCTACCGGGCATCCGCCCATTCGACCAGCGACGATCCGGATCGCTATCGCCCGGCGGGCGAGGGCAAATGCTGGCCGCTGGGCGATCCGGTCGAACGGCTGAAGCGGCATCTGACGGGCCTCGGCGTCTGGTCGGACGCCGAGCATGACGCCCAGATCCTGGAATTGACCGAGATCGTCCGCACCGCCGGCAAGGAGGCCGAAAGCTACGGCACGCTCGGCACCGGCCCGACGGTCAGCGCCAGCACCATGTTCGACGACGTCTTCAAGGAAATGCCGTGGCATCTGCGGCAGCAACGCCAGCAGTTGGGAATCTGAGCCATGGTGGCCATGAACATGATCCAAGCGCTCCGGTCCGCCATGGACGTGATGCTGGAGCGCGATCCCGACGTCCTGGTGTTCGGTGAGGACGTGGGCTTCTTCGGCGGCGTGTTCCGCTGCACCGAAGGCCTGCAGCAGAAATACGGCAAGCGGCGCGTGTTCGACTCGCCGATCGCCGAAGCCGGCATCATCGCGACCGCGGTCGGCATGGGCGCCTATGGCTTGCGGCCCGTCGTCGAGATCCAGTTCGCCGACTATATCTATCCGGCGACCGACCAGCTGATTTCCGAGGCGGCGCGCCTGCGCTACCGCTCGGGCGGCGAATTTACCGCACCCTTGACCGTCCGCTCGCCCTACGGCGGTGGCATCTTCGGCGGCCAGACCCACAGCCAGAGCCCGGAAGCGATCTTCACCCATGTCGCCGGATTGAAGACCGTGATTCCGTCCACGCCCTATGATGCCAAGGGCCTGCTGATCGCGGCGATCGAGGATGACGATCCGGTTATCTTCTTCGAGCCGAAACGCATCTATAACGGCCCGTTCGACGGGCACCACGACCGGCCGGTCACGCCCTGGGCCAAGCATCCGGCGAGCGAGGTGCCGGAAGGCTATTACCGCATCGATCTGGGCAAGGCCGCGATCGTCCGCCCGGGCGACGCCGTTACCCTGCTGGCCTATGGCACCATGGTGCATGTGGCGCTGGCCGCGGCCGAGGAGGCGGGGGTCGATGCCGAAGTGATCGATCTGCGCACGCTCAATCCGCTCGACATCGAGACGATCGTGGCGTCGGTCAGGAAGACCGGCCGCTGCGTCATCGTGCACGAGGCGACGCGCACCGGCGGCTTCGGCGGCGAATTGTCGGCGCTGGTCCAGGAACATTGCTTCCACCACCTGGAGGCGCCGATCGCCCGCGTCACCGGCTGGGATACGCCCTATCCGCATGCGTTCGAATGGGAATATTTCCCCGGTCCGAAACGCGTCGCCGAGGCGCTGCGGCAGGCGATGGAGGCCTAAATGGGACAGTATTTCTTCAAGCTGCCCGACGTGGGCGAAGGCACCGCCGAAGCCGAGATCGCCGCCTGGCACGTCAAGGTCGGCGACCTGGTCAAGGAAGACCAGCATCTGGTCGATATCATGACCGACAAGGCCGTGGTCGAGATCCCGTCGCCCGTCTCAGGCAAGATTACCGCGCTCAACGGCGAGGCCGGCGAGATGCGACCGGTCGGCTCGGTCCTGATCGAGATCGAGGTCGACGGTGCCGGCAATGCCAAGCCGGGTGCGGCGAAGCCCGTACCGGCACCGGCGCCCACGCCTGCCCCCGTCGTCGCCAAGGCGCCCGAGCCCAAACCCGAACCGAGGCCGGCCGTCGCCGCGCCGACCCCGGTTGCGCGCGAGGCCGCCAAGCCCGCTTTCGCCACCCGCGACGCCGGCGACAAGCCGCTGGCCCCGCCGGCCGTGCGCAAGCGCGCCTGGGGCCTGGGCATCGATCTGCAGTTCGTGCCCGGCACGGGCCCCGCCGGCCGGATCGGCCATGCCGATCTGGATGCGTTCGTGGCGTCGGGCGGCAGTACCGCCAAACCCGCCGGCGCCCCGACCCGCGACGCGAAACGCGAGGGCGTCGAAGAGGTCAAGGTCATCGGCCTGCGCCGAAAGATCGCCGAGAAGATGCAGGAGGCCAAGCGCCGCATCCCGCATTTTTCCTATATCGAAGAAGTGGACGTGACGGCGCTGGAAGAATTGCGCCAGCATCTGAACGCCACCAAGAAGGCGGATCGGCCGAAGCTCACGATCCTGCCGTTCCTGATCAAGGCGATGACCAAGGCGCTGCCGGACTATCCCCAGATCAACGCGCGCTACGACGACGATGCCGGTATCGTCCATCGCCATGCCGGCGTGCAGATGGGCATCGCGACCCAGACGCCGACCGGCCTGGTCGTCCCCGTCATCGCCCATGCCGAGGCGCTGGACATCTGGGGGGCGGCAAGCGAGATCGCCCGTCTGGCCGCGGCCGCCCGCGACGGCAAGGCGACCCGCGAGGAGCTGTCGGGCTCGACCATCACCATCACCAGCCTGGGCGCCATGGGCGGCCTGGCCAGCACGCCGGTCATCAACCGGCCGGAAGTGGCGATCGTCGGCGTCAACAAGATGATCGAGCGGCCGGTCGTGCGCGACGGTCAGATCGTGATCCGCAAGATCATGAACCTGTCAGCCTCGTTCGATCACCGGGTGGTCGACGGCTGGGACGCGGCCGAATTCATCCAGCGTATCCGCGGCCTGCTGGAGCAGCCCGCCACCCTGTTCATGGACTGACCCGAACATGACCGAGACTTTGAAGACGCATGTGCTCGTCGTGGGCGGCGGGCCGGGCGGCTATGTCGCCGCCATCCGGGCCGGCCAGCTCGGTCTCGACACCATCCTGGTCGAGGGCGACAAGCTGGGCGGCACCTGCCTGATCCGCGGCTGCATTCCGTCGAAGGCGCTGATCCATGTCGCGGAGAAATTCGACGGCATGGTCGCCGCCAGCGACGCCGAGGGCGCGCTCGGCATCCATCTCGCGGCCAAGCCCTCGATCGATTTCGCCGAGACCGTTCGCTGGAAGGACGGCATCACCGCCAAGCTGAACAGCGGCGTCGGCGCCCTGCTGAAGAAGGCCAAGGTCAAAACCGTCGCCGGCTGGGCCACTTTCTCCGACGGCAAGACCTGTTCGGTCGCCACGGCCGAGGGTCCGGTCACGATCAAGGCCGACCATGTCATCCTGGCCCAGGGTTCGGAGCCGGTCGAACTGCCGATGCTGCCGTTCGGCGGCAAAGTCATCTCGTCGACCGAGGCCTTGTCGCTGGACACGCTGCCCCGGAGCCTGGTCGTGATCGGCGCCGGCTATATCGGCCTGGAGCTGGGTTCGGCCTTCGCCAAGCTGGGCGTGGCCGTGACCGTGCTGGAGGCGCGCGACCGCATCCTGCCGCTCTATGACGACGCGCTGGCCGCCCCGGTCCGGCAGTGGCTGGGCAACGCCGGCGTGACGCTGCATCTGGAGGCGAGTGCCGAGGGCCTGGACGCGTCGGGCGCGCTCAGGGTCAAGGGCAAGGACGGCCGGGAATTCACCCTCGCCGCCGACAAGATCCTGGTCACGGTCGGGCGCAAGCCGCGCACGGAGGGCTGGGGCATCGAGACCATGGCCGTCGATCTCGACGGGCGCTTCGTCAAAGTGGACGATCAGTGCCGCACCTCGATGCGCGACGTCTGGGCGATCGGCGATCTCGTCGGCGAGCCGATGCTGGCGCACAAGGCCTCGGCCCAGGGCGAGATGGTGGCCGAGATCATCGCCGGCCATCGCCGGCATTTCCAGCCGGCCGGCATTCCGGCCGTCTGCTTCACCCAACCGGAAATCGTCAGCATCGGGCTCTCGCCGGCCGAGGCCGAGGCTCAAGGGCTCGAGATCCTGGTCGGCCAGTTCCCCTATATGGCGAACGGCCGCGCGCTGACGCTCGAAGGCGACAAGGAAGGCGGCTTCGTCCGCGTCGTCGCGCGCAAGTCCGACCATCGGGTCATCGGCATCCAGGCCGTGGGCTCGCACGTGTCGGAGCTATCGGGCGAATTCGCGCTGGCGCTGGAAATGGGCGCGATGCTGGAAGATCTGGCCGGCACGATCCACGCCCATCCGACGCTCGGCGAAGCGTTCCACGAGGGCGCGCTGAAGGCGCTGGGCCACGCGATCCATATCTGACCGGAAGCAGATCAAGCAGGCCTGAGCCAATTCTCGTGGCTCAGGCCCTCGATCCGACCGAACTCGCGCTCGTTGTCGGTCACGACCGTATAGCCGAGCGCCAGAGCCTGGGCGGCGATGAACATATCGTTGCCGCCGATGGGCTGTCCGACCGCTTCCAGACGGGTACGGATAAGACCGTAAAGCGTGTCTGCCGGTGCCTCGAACGGTAAAATATCAAAGCCGCTCAATACAGTTTCAAGCTGGGTCGTGAGCTTGAGCGAGGCCTTTCTCGTTGTTCCGTATCGCAATTCCGCCGCAACAATGATGCTGGTGCAAACCAGTCCCTCCCCAACCTTCCTGATCTGCTCCGCGATGCGGCCATATGGATTGCGGACAAGGTCGGAAATGATATTCGTGTCCAGCAGATAGCGCATTCAGAGCTCAACAGGATCGGGGGGCAGATCCTCGATCGACGGAAACTCCTCGTCGAGCGGAGCGAGTGTCGCCAAGAGCGCCAAGAGCGACTTCGGCGCCGCCGGCTCGATGATCAGCCGATTGCCTTCCTTGCGCATGACGGCATCCTCGCCTGGAAGCTCGAACTCGCGAGGGATCCTGACCGCTTGATTGCGGCCGTTCTTGAACAATTTGACATGGCGCTCGGGAACCATCGCGATCTCCTCGGCATATGCCATAACATATGCCTGCATTGCCATGGCGTCCAGAGGCCGGAAAGTTTTCGATAGGCTCTGGAATAATCCCTCCCGGCCGGCGTCCACCCCATGACGGCGCTTGATGCCGTCGTGGAGGCATCATGCAGCTCTTCCCCCTGAAAGCGCTCCTCGCCCTCGTCCTGATGGGCACCGCGCCGGCGCTCGCGGCCGATGCGGGCGAGAAGCCGTTCCTGGCCGAGAATTCGGCCGCGATGGACAAGATGATGGACGGCATGTCGGCCAAGCCTACGGGCGACGTCGACCAGGATTTCGTCGCCACCATGGTGCCCCATCACCAGGGCGCCATCGACATGGCCCAGGCCGAATTGCGCTACGGCCATAACGAGCAGCTGCGCCGCATCGCCCAGGAAATCATCGTCGAGCAGCAGCAGGAGATCGCGGCCATGCATCTGGCCCTCGGTCAGCCGCTGCCGCCCTCCGTCGCGTCGCCCGATCAGCCCGCCCCGAAAAAGCATTAATCAAGGATCATCGCCGTGAAACACGCCTTCTTCTCAGCGACCCTGCTCGCCGCCACATCCCTCTCGTCGGCTTTTGCCGGTCAGGCGCCGGGATCCGCGGCCGATCCGGACGTGGCGATCAGCCATCACGACCGGGTCTATGCGGCCGAGCAGTTTTCCAACACCGTCTCGGTCGTCGATCCGGTCGACAACAAGCTTCTGGGCGTGATCAGGCTGGGCGACCCGTCTCCAGGCAATTTCAGCCCGCTCTACAAGGGCCAGGTGCTGGTCCATGGCATGGGCTTCTCGCCCGACCATCACACGCTGGCCGTGGTCTCGATCGGTTCGAACTCGGTCACTTTCATCGACACGGCGACCAATGCGGTCAAGCACACGACCTATGTCGGCCGCTCGCCGCACGAGGCGTTCTTCACGCCCGACGGCAAGGAGGTCTGGGTCACGGTGCGCGGCGAGAATTACATCGCCGTGCTGGACGGCACGAGCTATGAGGAAAAGACCCGCATCGTCACGCCGCCCGGCCCGGGCATGCAGATCTTCTCGCCCGACGGCAAGTACGGCTATATCTGTTCCTCGTTCAATCCCGAGACCGACGTGGTCACGGTCGCGGACCATCAGATCGTGGCGCGGGTGAAGCAGGACAGCCCGTTCTGCCCGAACATCGCGGCGACGCCGGACGGCGCCCAAGTCTGGTTCACTCTCAAGGATGTCGGCCGGACCGAGGCGTTCAACGCCAAGCCGCCGTTCAACATCCTCGCCTCGTTCGACACCGGCCCGATCACCAACCATGTCAACTTCGTCCATAACGCCCAGGGCAGTTTCGCCTATGTCACGATCGGTGGGCTGAACGAGGTCAAGGTGTTCAAGACCGACGATTTCAGCCAAGTCGCGACGATTCCCGTGGGCAAGCTGCCGCACGGCATCTGGCCGTCGGGCGACGGCAGCCGCGTCTATGTCGGGCTGGAAAACGCCGATGCCTTCGCGGTCATCGACACGGCCAGCAACAAGCTGGTCGCGACCGTGCCGATCGGCCAGGCGCCGCAGGCCGTGGCTTACGTCCCGAACGCCGTGCCCGAGGGCGACGGCACGCAGAACCTGGTGCCGCTGGGCGTCGCCGGCCAGGCGGCCCATCTGACATTGGTCCCCACGGGCAAGGGCAGGGCGCCGGCCGACGCGCCCACCAGCGTATCGCTGTTCGACCAAGGCCTGACCCAGGTGCTGCAAGCCGCGGTGTCGGGGCTGCAGCCGAAGCAGCCCTACGTGTTGGCGCTGGCCGACAAATCCGATGGCGGCGGCAAACTGCAGCCGCTACAGGCCTTCATGACCAACCCGGCGGGTGCCGCGATCGTCGACGCGATCGGTCCGATCCGGCAGGTCGTGCAGGGTGACGTGAAGGCCGAACGGCGCTATCTGGTGATTGCATCCGGCACGCCCGCCCAGGTGGGGGCGGCGGTCCAGGTTCAGGCCAAGTAGTGGGGGCCGCCCGGCGGGATTGGGCCGCCCCGCCGGGCGGCCTTCGTCACACGCAGCGGATGGGTGACGCGCCATGAAAGACATGATGCTGCTGATCGAACCGCTGATCCCGGCGCTCAGGCGCTATGCGCGCTCGCTGCTGCGCGACCGGGCCGCCGCCGACGATCTGCTGCAGGATTGCCTGGAGCGGGCCATCACCCGCTGGCACCAGCGCCGCGCCGATGGCGACGCCCGGACCTGGCTGTTCACCATCCTGCATAATCTGGCGATCAGCCGTCTGCGCCAGGCCGCCCGGCGCGGCGCGTACGTGGCCTTGGACCAGGCCGACGAGAGCGTCACGGCCCGGCCGCCGACCCAGGAGGACGGACTGAAGCATCGGGAGCTGCTGCGCGCGCTCGCAACCCTGCCGGAGGATCAGCGCAGCGTGCTGCTGCTGGTCTCGGTCGAAGACCTGTCCTATGCCGAGGCGGCGCGGGTGCTGGATATTCCGGTCGGCACCGTGATGTCCCGCCTGTCGCGCGCCCGGGAGAAACTGTCGCGTGCGATGGCACCGGACCCGTCCGGTGCAATGGCACCGGACCTGGCCGTGCCCGTCCAGCGCCCGACCCTGCGGAGAGTGAAATGAATACCCCTCGCCCGATCACCGAAGAGGATCTGCATGGCTATGTCGATGGCCGGCTCGATCCGGCCCGCCTGGACCAGGTCGAGGATTATCTGGCGCGGCACCCGAGCGAGGCGGAACGGATCGCCGGCTATGCCGAACAGCGCGCGCACCTGCGCACGGCCCTCGCCGGCTATGCCGAGGAGCCGATCCCGGCCGAATTGAATCTCGCCAACCTGATCGAGGCGCGCCGCGCGCCGCGCGCCTCATCCTGGCGGTCGGCCGCCGCCGCGGTCTTGCTGCTGGGCTTGGGCGGTCTCGGCGGCTGGGCGCTGCCCCATGGCGCCGAGGCGCCCGCCGCCGGCATCGCGTCCCTGGGCCGGGAAGCGGCCGAGAGCTATGCGGTCTATGCGCCGGACCATATCAGGCCGGTGGAGTTGCGTGCGACCGACCGCGGCGAACTGATCGATTGGGTCTCGCAACGGCTCGACCGGCCGGTTGCCGTGCCGGATCTGGCCGCCTCCGGCTATCGCTTCATGGGCGGCCGGATGGTGCCGACGCCGCATGGGCCCGCCGCGCTGTTCCTCTATGACGACGACAAGGGCACGCGGCTCGCCATGCTGGTCCGGCCGATGGAGATCGACCGCGACACGCCGCTCGCCGAACAATCCCACGGCGCCGTCAGCGGCTTCGCCTGGTCCGATCAGGGTCTGGGCTATAGTCTGGTGGCGCCGGCGTCGGCCCGCGATCTGCACGCGCTGGCCGACGAAGCACGACGGCAGACCGTCCCCAGCTAAGCAGCTTCTGCTTGGCGATCCCCGCGGCAAGCCCCCCAACCCTCCCCCGCCTTGCGGAGGAGGGCTCGTTTTCTCCCTCGCCCACTTGTGCGACAGGGTCGGGGTGAGGGTGCATCCGTGGCACGATCAACGAATATCGCCCTTATTTGGAGACTGATTCACCGATCAAACCGAGCCGGTTTGATCGGATCAGGCTCTAGGCTCGTGACGGAGCGCTGAAGCCAGGCTCTATGGCTTGCCGAGATAGTCCGACTTGGCGAGCTCCACCCCATTGTGGCGCAGGATGTCGTAGGCCGTGACCAGGTGGAAATAGAAGTTCGGCAGCGCCAGGCCCTGCAGATAGGCGGCACCGGTCAGACGGACGTCGCCGGTCGCGCGCTTCAACACGATCTCGCGGCCTTCCTGGCCGGCGATCGCCGACGGCTCGATGCCGTTCAGGAACGCGACGGTCTTGGCGATGCGCTGCTGCAGCTCGTCGAACGTCGTCTCATTGTCCGGGAAGCTGGGCGCCTCGACGCCGGCCAGACGCGCACCGGCGAATTTCGCCGCGTCGCTGGCGGTCTGGATCTGCCGCGCGAGCGGATACATGTCGGGCGCCAGGCGGGCGTTGATCAACACCGCCGGGTCGATCTTCTTCGCCTCGGCATAGGCGACCGCTTTGTCGAGGATCGCCGAGAGTTGGCCGAAGCCGCGCAGGAACACCGGGATCGATGCGTCGTAAAGGGTAAAGGACATGGGATCGAACTCCTGATCTAGGCCCAGCTGCCGCCGAGCGCCTTGTAGATGGCGACGATGTCGGTATTGGCACCGGTCTCTGCCGCGGCGAGGGCATCTTCGGCGGTCAATTGCGTGCGCTGCGCGTCGAGCAGGGTCAGGAAATCGGCCGTGCCCTCCTTGTAGCGGATCCGGGCCAGCTCGGCCGCGCGGCGGGCGGCGGTGACCTGATCCGCGAGGCTGCCGATCTGGGTCTGCTGCTGGTGATAGGACACCAGGGCCGTTTCCAGATCCTCGATCGCGCGCAGCACGGTCTGGTCGTAGTTGGCCAGGCTCTCGTCCGACTTCGCCTCCTGCGCCCGCAATCTCGCATGGGCACCGCCCAGATCGAGCGCCGGCCAGCTGACCGAGGGCGCCACCGAATAGGCCTGGGCGCCCTTGGTGAACAGCTTCGACACGTCGCCCGACAGCAGGCCGACGAAGCCGGTCACCGTCACGCGCGGGAACAGATCCGCCGTGGCGACGCCGACGCGGGCGGTCTCGCCCGCCAGACGACGCTCGGCCGCCTGCACGTCCGGACGCCGGCGCAGGAATTGGCTGGCATCGCCGATCGGCAGCGCCTTCACCATGGGCGGCGGCGGGGCCTTCAAGGGCACGAGCAGCGCATCGAGCGTGCCCGGCCGCTCGCCGACCAGCACGGCCAGGCGATAGTTCGCCCGGGTTTCCGTCGTCACGAAGGTCGGGATGGTCGCCTCGATCGCGCTCAACCGCGCCTTGGCGCTCTCGACGTCGGTCGGGTCGCCCCGGCCGATATCGAGCCGCGTCTGGGTCAGCTTCAGCGTCTCGCGCTGGGCAGCCGCATTCGCTTCGGCCACGGTCCGGCGCTGCTGGGCGCCGCGCAGTTCGAAGTAATTGCGCGCGACCTCGGCGGCGACGGTGACCTTGACGTCTTGGGCATCGGCCTCGGTCGCGCCGGCATCGGCATCCGCCGCCTCGACGCTGCGCTGGACATGCCCGAACAGGTCGATTTCCCAAGCCGCATCGAAGCCGATATCGGCGCTCTGCACATTGGTCCGCTTGGTGCCGAAGCCGGGCACCTGTTCATAGCTGCGGGTATAGCCGCCCCCGCTGGTCACGCGCGGGAACTGGTCGAGCCGCCGATCGTCGAACAGGGCGCGCGCCTGTTTGACCCGATCGACCGAGGCGCGCAGGTCGAGATTGCCGGCGAGCGAGCGCGCGACCAGGCCCTCCAGCACCGGATCCTCGAACCCCTTCCACCAGTCGGCGTCGGGCGCCGCCGCCGCGAAGGATTGCGGATCGGCATTGAGCACCGTGACCGGTGCCGTTTCCGGCGGGTGATAGTCAGGACCGACGGCGCAGGCGGCCGCGGCGAGCGAAACGCCGGCGAGGAGCGCCAGCCGAAGCATGTTCATGGCTTGTCTCACGCTTGGGTAGGATGGTTGAGGGCGACCGGTTCGATCGGCTTCGGCCGCGCCGTACCCGGGGCGAGACGCCGGATCGTCCAGTAGAACACCGGGGTCAGCACCAGACCGAACAGGGTCACGCCGAGCATGCCGGAGAAGACGGCGATGCCCATGGCGCGGCGCATTTCCGAACCGGCCCCCTCGGAGAAGACCAGCGGTGCCACGCCCATGATGAAGGCGATCGAGGTCATCAGGATCGGACGCAGCCGCAGGCGGCAGGCCTCGAGCACGGCATGGAGCGTCGTGTCGCCCTCGGCCTCGCGTTCCCGGGCGAACTCGACGATCAGGATCGCGTTCTTGCAGGCGAGGCCGACCAGCACGATCAGGCCGATCTGGGTGAAGACATTATTGTCGCCCTGGGTCAGCTGCACGCCGGCCAGGGCCGAAAGCAGGCACATCGGCACGATCAGGATCACGACCAGCGGCAGGCTCCAGCTTTCGTACTGGGCGACCAGGACCAGGAAGGCCAGCAGCACGCAGATCGGGAAGACATAGATCGCCGTGTCGCCGGCCAGAATCTGCTGGTAGGTGAGCTCGGTCCATTCGAAGCTCATGCCGTTCGGCAGTTCCTGGGTGGCGATGGCCTCGATCGCGGCCTGGGCCTGGCCCGTCGAGTAACCGGGCGCCGGGCCACCGTTGATCTCGGCCGTCAGGTCGCCGTTGTAATGGTTGGTCGATTCGGGACCCGTCGTGGCATCGACCGTGACGAAGGCCCCCAAGGGGATCATCTGGCCGGCCGCATTCCGGGTCTTCAGCTTCAACACGTCGTCGGGCTGCAGGCGGAAGCGCTGATCGGCCTGGACATTGACTTGGTAGGTTCGGCCGAAGCGGTTGAAATCGTTGACGTAGAGCGAGCCCAGATAGACCTGCATGGTCTCGAACAGGTCGGTCAGCGACACGCCCTGGGCACGGGCCTTTTCACGATTAACGTCGGCATGAATCTTCGGCACACCGATCTGGTAGGTCGAGTAGATGCCGGCCAGCGCCGGGTTGGCCCGCGCCTTGGTAATCACGGCCTGGGTCGCCTTGTAGAGCGCGTCGGGACCGAGGCCCGCATGATCCTCGACCTGCATGCGGAAGCCGCCGATCGTGCCGAGGCCCTGGACCGAGGGCGGCGGGAAGACCAGGACCTGAGCATCGGTGATGACCGAGAATTCCTGGCTCAGCTTCTTCGCCAAGGCACCGGCCGACAAGGACGGATCGCGTCGGTTGTCGAAATTATCCAGCACGGCGAACACGATGCCGGAATTGGGGCTGTTGACGAAACCATTGATCGACAGGCCCGGGAATGAGACCGCGTGGACGATGCCCGGCGTATGGAGCGCGATGTCGCCCATGCGCCGGATGACCGCGTCGGTCCGGTCGATCGTGGCGGCATCGGGCAGCTGCACGGCCGAGACCAGATAGAGTTTGTCCTGCTGCGGCACGAAGCCGGTCGGCGTCTTGGCGAAGCCGAAGGCGGTCAGGCCCAGCAATCCCGCATAGATGAACAGGGCCACGCCAGAGCGGCCGAGCAGGCGGGACACGCCGCCGACATAGCCGGTCGAGGCTCGGTTGAACACCCGGTTGAACGGCCGGAACACCCAGCCGAGGCTGGCCTCCATCAGGCGTTCGAACCGGTCCTTGGGGGCGTGATGCGACTTCAGCAGCACGGCCGCCAGCGCCGGCGAGAGCGTGAGCGAATTGAACGCCGAGATCACCGTCGAGATCGCGATGGTAAGGGCGAACTGGCGATAGAACAGGCCGGTCAACCCGCTGATGAACGCGGTCGGCACGAACACGGCGCAGAGCACGAGGGCGGTCGACACGATCGGGCCGGTCACCTCGGTCATGGCCTTGCGGGCGGCGGCGGCCGGCGCCAGACCCAACGCGATGTTGCGTTCGACATTCTCGACCACCACGATCGCGTCATCGACCACGATGCCGATCGCCAGCACCAGACCGAACAGCGTCAGCGCGTTCAGGCCGAAGCCCATCAGCAGCATGATGGCGAAGGTGCCGACCAGCGAGACCGGCACCGCGATCAGCGGGATGATCGAGGCGCGCCAGCCCTGGAGGAACAGCACGACCACGAGCACGACCAGGATGATCGCCTCGAACAGGGTATGGACGACGGCATGGATCGATTCGGTCACGAAGCCGGTCGTGTCGTAGGCGATCTGGTAATCGACGCCTTCGGGGAAATCCTTCTTCAGCTTTTCCATGACGACATGGACGCCCGCCGCCATCTGCAGGGCGTTGGAGCCCGGCCGCTGGAAAATCGGCAGCGCGATCGCCGATTTATTGTCGAGCAGCGAGCGCAGCGCGTAGCTGTCGGAGCCGAGTTCGACCCGTGCGATGTCGCGCAGATGGGTGATCTCGCCCTGGGATCCGGCGCGGACCACGATATCGCCGAACTGCTCTTCGGTCGTGAGGCGGCCTTGCGTGTTGATCGACAGCTGGAACGAGGCCATGCCGTCGGTCGGGGGGGCGCCGACCTGGCCGGCCGCGACCTGGACGTTCTGTTCGCGCAATGCGCCGACCACGTCGCCGGCAGTCATGCTGCGGGCCGCGAGCTTTTCCGGATCGAGCCAGACGCGCATCGAATAGGGGCCGGCGCCATACATCTGCACGTCGCCGACGCCATAGGCACGCGCCAGTGGGTCCTTGACATGGAGCTGCGCGTAGCTCGCCAGATAGGTCATGTCATAGCGGTCGTTCGGCGAGGTCAGATGCACGACCATGATCAGGCTGGGCGATGCCTTGGTCGTGGTCACGCCGATGCGCTGGACCTCCGGCGGCAGCCGCGCCAGCACCTGGGCGACGCGGTTCTGCACCAGGACCTGGGCCTTGTCGCCGTCGGTCCCGAGCGCGAAGGTGATGGTCAGCGTCATGGCGCCGTCCGAGGTCGCCTGGGACGACTGATACAGCATGCCTTCGACGCCGTTGATCGCCTGTTCCAGCGGCGAGGCCACGGTTTCGGCGATGACCGCCGGATCGGCGCCGGCATAGGTCGTGCGCACGATGACGGTCGGCGGCACCACTTCCGGATATTCGCCGATCGGCAGCTGCGGCAGGGCCACCATGCCGCCGATGAAGATGATCAGGGACAGCACCGCGGCAAAGCGCGGCCGGTCCACGAAAAATTTGGAGAAATTCATGGCTTAAGCTTTCAGCGATACGCTTTTGTTCAGTTCGAGCCGGGTGTTCAGTTCGAGCCGGGCTGGAACAGTTCGGCGACCTGCGGCGGCTGGACCGCCACCGGATCGACCGTGTCGCCCGACTTCACCTTCTGCAGGCCGCTGACCACGACCCGGTCGCCTTGCGCCAGACCGGAGCGGATGACGCGCATGTCGCCGACCGAGGGCCCGAGCGCGACCGGGCGGTATTCGACCGCGTTCTTGGCGTCGACGACCAGCACGTAGCGCTTGCCCAGATCGGTGCCCAGCGCCTTTTCCGGTGCCAGCGCCACCTTTTCCGTGGCGGTGCTCAACAGGCGGATGCGGGCGAACAGACCCGGCGTCAGCTTGCCGTCGGGATCCTCGAATACGGCGCGGCCGTTGATCGTGCCGCTCTTGGGATCGAGCACATTGTCGAGGAACTGCAGCGTGCCCTGGTGTGGGAAGCCTTCCTCGGTCATCAGGCCGAGCTCGACGGGTGCTGCCTGGTCGCGCTGGGCGCTGGCGTATTTCAGATAGGTCTGCTCGTCGGTATTGAATGCGGCGTAGATCCTGCCGTCGGACACGACCGTGGTCAGCAGATCCGCCACCGTCACCAGATTGCCGCGGGTGATGACCGCCTTGGAGACCCGGCCGTCGATCGGCGAGATCACGCGGGTGAATTCCAGATTGAGCTGGGCCGTGCGCAGTGCCGCCTGTGCGGCCGCGACATCGGCCTTGGCCGAGGCCGCTTCGGCCTGCAGCCGCTCGAATTCGCTGCGGGCGACCGCGTTCTGGGCGATCAGCCGCTGGCCGCGCTCGCCATCGGCCAGGGCCAGGATGGAGTGGGCCTTGGCCCGCTCGACCTCGGCCGCCAGCCGGTCGACCTCGGCCTGGAACGGCCGCGGATCGATCTGGAACAGCACCTCGCCCTTCTTGACCTTGGCACCCTCCTTGAAACGGACCTCGTCGATGAAGCCGCCGACGCGCGGCCGGACGCCGACCTGATCGATCGCTTCGAGATGGCCGGTAACGTCGTCCCACTGGCGCAGATCCCTGATCACCACGCCGGTCACCTGGACCTGAGCGGGCGGCACCGGGGCCGCGGTTTGCGACTGGGCTTCCTTGCCGCAGCCCGCGAGGAGCGCGGCGCTGAGCAGAATGGCGGAGGCTTGAGCGGCGGAACGAAGACGCATGGCGGCGGATTCCTGGAACGCCCCCTCGATCGAGGCGGGCAAGGGACGGGAGGTCTAGGATGGGAGCGGAATAAGCTACCGATCGGTATAGTTCGGGAAGGTGGGGGTGCGACAGGTCGTCGTCAACCCGCGTTTCCTATCGTTCGGTATAAAAATTTTGCCCCGTGCCGGACGCGCTGACGGTGGGTCCGGTTCACATTGGGGGCGGCCGCGATCGATAGACTACCGATCGGTAACATATTGTTGCGCCCCTGGACGTATCTTGTCAAGCGTATTACATATCGATCGGTAGAAAACATAAGGGAGGCATGGACGGCGATGGGACGCCCGCGGGAATTCGATATCGACGAGGCCCTCGACCAGGCGCTGGATCTGTTCTGGCGCAAAGGATACGAGGGCACGTCGCTGTCCGACTTGACCGACGCGATGGGTGTGACGCGTCCAAGCCTCTATGCCGCGTTCGGCAATAAGGAAGAGCTGTTCCGCAAGGCGCTCGACCGTTACGATGACACCTGCATGGCCTTCACCCGCTCGGCCTTGAACGAGCCGACGGCGCGCAAGGTGGTCGACAAGCTGCTCCACGGCTTTGCCGACGCCCAGACCGATCAGGTCCACCCGCCCGGCTGCATGGGCGTGAACGGCGCGCTCGCCTGCTCGGAAGAGGCCGAACCGATCAAGCAGGAATTGGCCGGCCGCCGGGTCGCGGGCGAGATCGCGCTCGGCCGCCGGCTCGAGGACGCGCGCGCCGCCGGCGACCTGCCGGCCGACTGCTCGCCGGCGGATCTCGCGCGCTATGTCATGACCGTGGCCCACGGCATGGCGATCCAGGCCTCGTCCGGCGCCAGCCGCGAGGCGCTTTACGCCGTCGTCGGCATGACGCTCAAGGCCTGGCCGTCGGCGTGATCCTCGATCCCGGCCATTTTGTCGCGGCGGCGGATGCGCCCGCCCCTCGACGTATTCCCCGAAACGCTGCAGCTTAGGCGTGGGCCGACGCGGATCCGCGAAGACGGCCGGGGAGAGACGGCCGATGATCAAGATGTATGGCTTCTGGCGCTCGGCCGCCTCGTTCCGGGTGCGCGTCGCCTTCAACCTCAAGGGCCTGGCCTTCGAGGAGGAGATGATCGACATCGATGCCGGCGTGCAATACACGCCGGATTATCTGGCGCTCAATCCGCAGGCCGCCGTGCCGTCGGTCGTGATCGACGGCGGGCCGCCGCTGACCCAGTCGCTCGCCATCCTGGAATATCTGGAAGAGACCTATCCGACCCCGGCCCTACTGCCGGCCGATGCCCGGGGCCGCGCCCGGGTGCGTGCGCTCTCGCTGGTCTGGGCCGCGGACCATCACCCGCTGATCGTGCCGCGCGTCCGGCGCTATCTGGCCGAAGCGATGGGCCAGGACGAGGCGGCACGCACCGCCTGGGTCAAGCACTGGTTCCGCGAGGGGCTGGTGGCCGGCGAGGCGAAGCTGGCGGGCGATCCGGCGACCGGCCGGTTCTGCCATGGCGACGCGCCCACGATCGCCGACCTGTGCCTGATCAGCCAGGCCGCCGGCGCCCGCGGCTTCAAGGTCGAATTCAGCGATCTGCCGACGGTCAGCCGCATCGTGGAGACCTGCCTGTCCCTCGATGACTTCGCCCGCGCCCATCCGCTGCGCCAACCCGGCGCCCCCACCCAACATTGAAGGCTGCTCCATGGCCCCCGATAGCGATTCCTTGATTCCCACGTTCGGCATCGGCCAACCGGTCCGACGCACCGAAGATCCGACGCTGCTGCGCGGCCAGGGGCGCTATACCGACGACGTCAACCTGGCGGGCCAGGTCTATGCCGCCATGGTGCGCAGCCCCCATGCCCATGGCATTCTGAACGGCATCGATGCGGCCGAGGCGCTGGCCATGCCGGGCGTGCTGGCGGTCTATACCGGCGCCGATCTCGCGGCGGCCGGCTTTGGCGGCATCAAATGCCCGGTCATCCCGCCCGATCGGCACGGCAGGCCGATGCTGGCGCCGCGCCGGCCGGCGCTGCCGACCGAGCGTATCCGCTTCGCCGGCGAGGCGGTCGCCTATGTCGTGGCCGAAACCGCGCTCCAGGCCCGGGACGCGGCCGAACTTGTCGGGCTCGATATCGAGCCGCTGCCGGCAGTCACCGAGGCGCGCGCAGCCCTCGAGCCGGACGCCCCGCAGGTCCATTCCGACGTGCCCGGCAATCTGGCGCTGGATTTCCACTATGGCGATGCGGATGCGGTGGCGGTCGCCTTTGCCGCCGCGGCCCATGTCACCCGGCTCGATCTCGTCAGCAACCGGATCGTCGTCAACGCGATGGAGCCGCGCTCGGCGATCGCGCAGCACCGGGACGGCCGCTGGATCCTGCATGTCGGCTGCCAGGGCGTGTTCGGCCTGCGCAACGCGCTGGCGGCCGACGTGCTGAATGTGGAACCGGGCAAGGTCCAGATCCTGACGGGCCAGGTCGGCGGTTCGTTCGGCATGAAGGCCGGCGTCTATCCGGAATATGTCTGCCTGCTGCATGCCGCCCGCCTGCTCGGCCGTCCGGTCAAATGGACCGACGCGCGCTCGGAAAGTTTCCTGTCGGACAATCACGGCCGCGCCCATGAAATGATGGCCGAGCTGGCGCTCGATGCCGAGGGCCGGTTCCTGGCCGTGCGCCTGACCGGATACGGCAATACCGGCGCCTATCCGGGCCTGCCGGTGCCGGTGACCATGAACGCGGTCAAGAACGTGCTGGGCGTCTATCGCACGCCGCTGGTCGAGGTGTCGTCGAAGATGGTCTACACCAACACCTCGGTCGTCGGTCCCTACCGCGGCGCCGGCCGGCCCGAGGGCAATTACTATATGGAGCGGCTGATCGACACGGCCGCGGCCGAGATGGGCATCGACCGGGTCGAGCTGCGCCGGCGCAATCACATCGCGCCGGACGCGATGCCCTACCAGGCGCCGTCGGGCATGGCGTATGATTCCGGCGAGTTCGGCGCCCTGATGGATCAGGCGCTCGATCTGGCGGATTGGGACGGGTTCGCGGCGCGCAAGGCCGACAGCGGCGCGCGCGGCAGGCTGCGCGGGCGCGGCATCGGCAGCTATCTCGAGGTCAACGCGCCGCCGTCCAAGGAAATGGGCGGCTTGCGCTTCGAGGAAGACGGCACGGTCACCATGGTGACCGGCACGCTCGACTATGGCCAGGGCCATGCGGCGACCTTCGCGCAAGTTCTGGTCGACCATCTGGGCCTGCCGTTCGACCGCATCCGCCTGCTGCAGGGCGACAGCGATCAGCTGGTCGCCGGCGGCGGCACCGGCGGCTCGCGCTCGACCATCGCCAGCGGTACCGCCCTGATCGAGGCGGCCGAACAGGTGATCGAGAAGGGCCGCGAGGCGGCGGCCGTGGTGCTGGAGGCGGCAGCGGTCGATATCGAATTCGTCGATGGCGCCTTCGGCATCGTCGGCACCGACCGCCGTATCGGCGTGATCGAGCTGGCGCGCCGGGTCCGCACGCTGACGGCCGCGGGCAATGCTCCGGCGGAGCTGCCGGCGACGCTCGACGTCTCGCATGTTTCCAACAATCCGCCCTCGGCCTTTCCGAACGGCTGCCATGTCGCCGAGGTCGAGGTCGACCCTGAAACCGGCGTGGTCGAGGTCGTGGCCTATGCCATGGTCAATGACTTCGGCACCGTGATCAATCCGCTGCTGGTCGAGGGCCAGCTGCATGGCGGCGTGCTGCAGGGCATCGGCCAAGCGCTCTTGGAACACACGGTCTATGATGCCCAGGGCCAGTTGCTGACCGGCTCGTTCATGGATTACGCCATGCCGCGCGCGATCCACGCGCCGCCGTTCCGGTTCGCCAGCCATCCGGTGCCGGCTACGACCAACCCGCTGGGCGCCAAGGGCTGCGGCGAGGCCGGCTGCGCCGGGGCCCTGCCGGCGGTGATGAACGCGCTGGTCGACGCGCTCGAGCCCTATGGCATCCGGCATTTCGACATGCCGGCCACGCCGGAAAAGGTCTGGCAGGCGATCCAAGGCCAGGACTAACCCGCCCCCAGCCTTGCGTTTTTCGATCTCGTCATCGGCATTGGCCCATGGATCAATGCATTCGCAACTTTCGCGAACGGTGATTGATGGACGAACTGGATGAGACGCCGGCGGCAACACCGATCGTCACCGACGGCCTGCCGCCCGGCCGGCGCGGCTGGGCCGTCGCGACGCTGGTGCTCGCCGTCGGGATGGCGACGCTCGATACGGCGATCGCCAACACCGCGCTGCCGACCATCGCCGGCGACCTGCAGGCGAGCCCGGCCGATTCGATCTGGGTGGTGAACGCCTATCAGCTGGCGCTGATGGTTTCGCTGCTGCCGCTCGCCTCGCTCGGCGACATCCTCGGCTATCGGCGGATCTATATCGCCGGCCTGGCGCTGTTCACCGTCGCCTCGCTGGTCTGCGCCGCCTCCTGGTCGCTGCCGACCCTCGCCGTCGCCCGCGTGTTCCAAGGCTTCGGCGCCAGCGGCATCATGAGCGTCAATACCGCGCTGATCCGCTTCATCTATCCGGCGAACCGGCTGGGCCGGGGCGTGGGCTTCAATGCGCTGGTCGTCGCCGTCTGCTTCGCGATCGGGCCGACGGTGGCATCGGCCATCCTGTCGGTCGCCACCTGGCAATGGTTGTTCGCGGTCAACGTGCCGTTGGGCCTGATCGGCCTGGCCATCGCCATCCCGGCCCTGCCCCATTCCGACCGCGCAACCTATCGCTTCGACTATTTGAGCGCGGCCCTGAACGCCGGCACCTTCGGCCTGCTGATCGTCGCGATCGGCGAGGCCGGCCATCAGGCTTCCCCGACGCTGATCGTGTCGGAATTCCTGGGCGCCGGCCTGTTCGGCCTGTTCCTGCTGCGCCGGCAGGCGGCCCATCCGGCGCCGATGCTGCCGGTAGATCTGTTCCGCCGGCCGGTATTCGCGCTCTCGGCCGTCACCTCGGTCTGCTCGTTCGCGGCGCAGGGTCTGGCCTTCGTCTCCCTGCCGTTCTATTTCGAGGGTGCCCTGGGCCGGACCCAGGTCGAGACCGGCTTTCTGATGACGCCCTGGCCGGTCGTGGTGGCGATCGTCGTGCCGATCGCCGGGCGCCTGTCGGACCGCTATTCCCCGGCGATCCTGGGCGGCTTCGGTCTGGCGGTGCTGTGCCTGGGCATGGCGCTGCTGGCGCTGCTGCCGGCGGAGCCGACCGTGTTCGAGATCGGCTGGCGCATGGCGATCTGCGGCTGCGGCTTCGGCTTTTTCCAGTCGCCCAACCTGAAGGCACTCATGGCGAGCGCGCCCGCCGGCCGCAGCGGCGGCGCCAGCGGCATCGTCGCGACCGCGCGGCTGTTGGGCCAAAGCACCGGGGCGGCGCTGGTCGCACTCTGCTTCGGTATTTCCGCGACCGACGGCGCCGCCTTGGCGCTGGCGCTCGGCGCCGGCTTCGCCGGGGCGGCCAGCATCGCGAGCTTCATGCGCCTGCTGCCGGCGGCGCCGGTCCCGCTGCGCTAGAGCGCGATGATATGAGGCCTGCTCGGCCTCATATCTGAATCGCACTCTAATTCAAATATTTAGAGACTGATTCACCGATCAAGCCGAGCCGGCTTGATCGGATCAGGCTCTAAATCAAATAATTCAGGCTGGCGAGCGTCGCGCGGAGACCGTCGGCGATATCCGTGCGGCATTCGATGCCGAGTTCGGCCTTGAGCCGCGCGGGCGAGCCGAGCGACGTGCGGATCTCGGCGGCGCGTGGCGGAGCGAAGGTGATGTCCGCCGCGATCCCGCACAGGCCGGCGATGATCTGCGCCAGATCGACGACCGAGGTCGAACGGCCGGTGCAGACATTGTAGATCGAGGTCTTGACCGTGGTCAGGCCGGCCATGGCGGCCCGCAGGCTGGCGACGACATCGGCGACATAGACGAAATCGCGCGTCTGCAGGCCGTCGCCGAAGATGGTGATCGGCCGATGGGCCCCCAGCCGATCGCAGAAGATCGAGATCACGCCGGAATAGGGCGATTTCGGATCCTGGCGCGGCCCATAGACATTGAAGAACCGCATGCCGGCGGTCGGCACGCCATGGACCATGCCGGCGACCCGCGCATGCAGCTCGCAGCCGAGCTTGTCGGCGCCATACGCCGACAGCGGACGGACCGGCGCCTGCTCGGTCAGCGGCATGGTCGGCTCGTCGCCGAACACGGCGGCGGACGAAGCATAAACGACCGGAATACCCGGGATGCCCGGACGCCGGGCCGCGTCGAACACGGCGATGGCGCCGGTCAGGTTGACGGCATGGGTGCCCAGCCAATCGAGATTGCTGCGCTCGACCGAGGCGATCGCGGCCAGATGGAAGCAGCCGTCGACCCCGGCCATCGCCCGGCGCACCAGAGACGCATCGGCGACATCGCCGATCAGCAACTCGACCGACGGCGCGATATTCTCGCGCTTGCCGGTCGACAGATCGTCGAGGACGCGGATCTCATGGCCGTCCCGCTCCAGGCTTTCGACCAGGTGCGAGCCGATGAAGCCGCAACCGCCGGTCACCAGATATCTGCCCATACGCGCCCTTCCTGCTTCGACCAGCCTGGCGCGACGATAGCAGAACCGGCGAACCAGTGGTCCGATCCTGGTGCTTGCTTCCCAAGCGTCAGGCGGATCGGTCCACCAGATTAATGACTTGTGGTAAACTCAGACGGAAGAATCCGTCTGAGTTTATCTACTAGAGCGCGATGACATGAGGTCGGACCGGCCTCATGTCTGAATCGCCCTCTAAATCAAATATTTAGAGACTGATTCCCCGATCAAACCGAGTTGGTTTGATCGGATCAGGCTTTAGGCGTATTGGGCCTCGCCGTTGCCGAAGGACCAGTTTTCCTTCTTCACCTCGACCAGGCCGATGAACACGTCTTCGCGGCGCAATCCCAACCGCTTGTGCAGCCCGTCGGCCACCGCCTTGTAGAACGCCTGCTTCAGGTCGACCGTGCGGCCTTCGTTGAGCGTGACCTGGATGATGATCGCGTCCTTCGACCGGTTGATGCCGAGATAGGTCGGATCGATCACCAGATCGGACGGCGCATGTTCGGCGATGATTTGGAAGCGGTCGTCCCGAGGCACGTTCATGGTCTCGGTCATGGCGACATAGACCACGTCGCCGACGGTGGAACGGTATTCGGCCGACTTGCCGGCGGGAAGATCGATGCGAACGAGCGGCATGGGAAATCTCCTTGGACGCGCGGACTGGAGCCTTATCAACGCACGAGCCCTTCCGGGCCGGCCCCGCCTTTTCTGCAGATCGCCCTGCTCACGCGTGCATCGTCGCGCCCTTGGTGATCTTGTCGACGAGCTTCTTGTCCTCGCGCAGCGCCAGCCCGACCACATTCATCGCGCCCGGCGCATATTGCCTGACCGCCGCCCGGTTGGCCGCGTCATGGCCGGTGGAGAACATATCGTGGATATAGAGCGACAGGGCGGCACCGCGCTCCATCGCGCGTCGATAGATCGTGGCGATCGTCGGCGCGTCGGCGCTCAGCACGATCATCGGCTGGATCATCAGCGGATTGTAGCGGTTGCCGGCCGCGTCCTCGTAAGCCTCGCCCAGCAGGCCCTGGTGGGCGCCGACGATGCCGCTGGTCAGGAACGCGGTCACGTTCAGCTTCTGCCAGGTCGCCAGATCCTCGCGCACCACGATCGCGATCTTGGTATCGAACATGCCGCCTCCTCTATTTCCGAGCCTCGCCCAGGCGGCGAAGCCCATCCCACAGGGCCGGCGCCGCGCCGGCCAGTTCGGCCGCGACCTCGGCATTGAGCCGATCCATCACCGCATCGAGCGGCGCCCGCAGCGCACGGCCCCGCTCGGTCAGGAACAGGCGATGCACCCGGCGATCGCCGCCATCGGCCCGGCGCTCGAGCAGCCCCGTGCCTTCCAGCCGATCGATCACGCCGGTGATGGTGGCGCTGTCGATCACTAGGCGCTGGCCGACCGCGGCCCCCGGCTGACCATCTTGTTCCCACAGCACGCGCAACACGGCGTACTGCGGCGGCGTCACGCCCCAGGGCGACAGTTTCTCCCGCGTGCGCCGCGCGATCTGCTGCGCCGCCTTGCCGGTCAGAAACGAAATGCAATTCTCCACGCGGTCCATCGGCCCTCCCGTTCCAAGCACTTTATACACGAGAATCTCGTGTACAAGATATTTGTGCATAAGAATCGGAAGGGCTTGACCGCCGTGCCGATTGAACCAGGCTATCGGCGCGCGCAAGCCTGCCTGGGAGAGAGTGATGAGCGATGCGTTGGCGATTGTGCAGCGGGGCGACGCGCCCTTCCTCGACGGGTTCGGCCTGATCGATGTCACCGTCGGTCCCGGTTTGACCATCCGCGCGGCGGTCGGCGGCAAGGGTCCGCCGTTGCTGCTGCTCCACGGCCATCCGCAAACCCATGTGACCTGGCGCAAGGTGGCGCCGGCGCTGGCCCGGCATTTCACCATCGTCGCGGCCGATCTGCGGGGTTATGGCGACAGCGCCAAGCCGGACGGCGGCGCGCGTCACATCGCCTATGCCAAGCGCACGATGGCCCGGGATCAGGTCGCCCTGATGGCGGCCTTGGGGTTTCGGCGCTTCGCCATCGCCGGCCATGATCGCGGCGGCCGGGTCGCCCACCGGCTGGCGCTGGACCATCCGGACGCGGTCAGCCGCCTCGCCCTGTTCGATATCGCGCCGACGGCGACCATGTACGCCCGGACCGACCAGGAATTCGCCACCCGATATTTCTGGTGGTTCTTCCTGATCCAGCCGGCGCCGCTGCCCGAGCGGATGATCGGCGCCGATCCGGAGTTCTTCCTGCGCACGCATATCGACGGGCAGAACAAGATTCCGGGTGCCACCGAGCCCGAGGCCTTCGCCGAATATCTGCGCTGCTACAGCGACCCGCGAACGCGCCACGCGATCTGCGAGGATTACCGCGCCGCCGCCACGATCGATCTGGAGCATGACGCCGCCGATGCCGACGCCCGTATAACCGCACCGCTACTGGCGCTCTGGGGCGCCAAGGGCACCGTCGGCAAGCTCTATGACGTGCCGGAAACCTGGCGCGAGAAGGCAACCCACGTCGAAGGCCGCGCGCTCGATTGCGGCCATACGCTGCAGGAAGAGCGCCCGGACGAAGTCATCGCCGAACTGCTGGATTTTTTCCGGCGGCAATAAGAGCAGGCACCGGACCGTTCCCGATCCAGCGCCGACGCCTTGGGCGCGGATCTCGCCGCTCCCAACGACGCTCACAAGGCAGGCGGCGGCTCGCCACCTCATCGGCGACCGCCGCATCGACATCATGAGCGTGTCTCGTTGCTATTATTTTGTCACGGACAGGGCACTGACCAACCTCTGTGACAGAGATATGGTGGAGCGGTACTTACCTCCGCTGGCGGCGATAGGACGCGCCACGCAGTAGTGCCACTGGGGCTGACCCCAAGCGGGTCGGCCAGGTCTGTAGTACCGCGGATGATTCGACGAGTTCCGGAGGCACCTTTCGATCGCTGACGAGTTCGGGCGGCGCCCTGGTCGCCCGCTTGTTGATGCCCTGTCGCAGCGGTTGGCCGGCGAGCGAATGCTTGCGCGCGACCGGACCCGATGCCATCGGAAAGGAGTCCGTCATGAAGTGTACCCTACGAGAGAATCGGCTGATCTTCCGCTGCATTGTCGCAAGCGCCCTTGCCGCCGTTCCAGCCGCGGGCGTGCGGGCCCAGGTCTCTGTGCCGCAATCCTACGTGATCCCACCGGCCGATCTCGCCTGCATCCTCACGGGAAACCGCGTCGACCTGCAGTGCCTTATCGCCAACGATCCCGACTTCAAGCGCATCCGGGCCGAAGAGGCCGGACTGTTCAACGAGGCGCTCGCCGCCGCCCGGTCGAACACGCTCGACCCGTTCCACCAGATCGAGACGTTGGGCAAACTCGAGATTTTCGACCCGCGCCTCTCGGTCAACAGCAATCTCGCCTGCAGCTTCTGCCATGACCCGGCCGCGGGCTACGGCAATGGCGCCTCGATCCTCAGCGTCTTCACGGGCGGGGCCAATCCGGGGTCGGTGCCGATCACCGTCCACGGCGCCTATCCCAACAACCGGATGGCCAAGCGCAACCCGCAGAGCTACGTCTATTCTCCATATTTCCCGCCGCTCCAGTACAACCCGACCCAGGGCGACTTCTACGGCGGGAACTTCTGGGATGGCCGCGCGACCGGTTACAGGCTGATGAACTCGGCCGCCGAGCAGGCCCAGGATCCACCGGTGGATCCCGAGGAGATGGCCAATCCCGACACCGCCTGCGTGGTGTGGAAGCTTTCTACCGGCTCCTACAAGGCGTTCTTCGAACAGGTCTGGGGCCGCGGGACGCTCGACATCGCCTGGCCGGGCAATGTCGCGACCATCTGCAGCACGCCCAAAGGTGCCGCCTCGCTCGGCGGCTCTGCGACGCCGCTCGCGCTGTCGTCGATCGACAGGACCCGGGCCAATCAGGCCTTCGACGAGTTCGGCCAGGCGATCGCCGCCTACGAAATCTCGCCTGCCGTCAGCGCCTTTACGTCGAAGTTCGATCTCTTCCTCTCGGGCAACGGCACGCTCACCGCTGCCGAGGCGCGGGGCTACGACCTGTTCCGCGGCAAGGCGCAATGCAACACATGCCACCTCGACGGCCGATCGAACACCGGCGGCTCAGGCGCCGCGGACACAGGCGCCGCAACCAACGTCGCGCCGATGTTTACCGACTTCACCTACAACAATCTCGGCCTGCCGCGGAATCCGGTCCTCCCGTGGTATTCCGAGAATACGCCGGACCAGTGGGGCTTCACCGGCAATCCACTCGGCATCGGGTTCACCGACACCGGTGTCGGCCTGTTCCTCGGCGGCTATTACGGGCCCCCGCCCAACTTGAGCTGGGGCCAGCTCGAGCCCTATTTCGAAGGCAAGTTCCAGACATCGACCCTTCGGGACACCGCCAAGGTGCCCTATCCCAACTTTGTGAAGGCCTTCATGCATAACGGCTATCTCCACAGTCTCAAGGAGGTCGTGCATTTCTACAACACGCGCGACCTCTACGCGCAAAACGTGCCGTCCGGCCAATGCCGGGTCGGCACGATCGAGAAGGTGACGTGCTGGCCGAGGCCGGAAGATCCCAACAACATGAACATGGTGATCGGCCACCTCAAGCTGACCGACGCGGAGGAGAACGATATCGTTGCCTTCCTTGGAACGCTCAACGACGGCTTCGTCTCGGCAACGCCGACGGCGCGCCCGGCAATCCAGCGCAAGCCGACGACCCCACCGCCGAGCTGAGATGCGACACGCCTTGTCGGACCGCTTCATCGGCATCGTCGCGCCATTCTGCCCCGCGGCACGGCAGCGATGAGGTCCCGCCATCTCATCCTGCCGCTTGCTGCGGCGTGCTTCGTCCCGGCGGCGGTCTACTTCGCCCTCTCGCGCCCGCCCGCTCCGCCCGCGATATCGTCGTTTGCCGGACCGGAGCGGATCGTCGAGCCGCCCGAGCTCGAATCGGCGACAGACACGACCGCCTTCATCCGCTGGACCGCGACGAGCGTCAGCGGCACGCGGGAGCGCTACGGCATCGTCCATTATGGCACCGCTCCCGACCAGCTCACGCTTTCGGCGCGCTCACCCACACGGTGGAACAGCGCGTTCCCGACCATGGTCTTCCGGGTTCATTTGCACGGGCTGCAGCCGGCAACGAGATACTATTATACCGTTGAATCGCGTCAGGCCGTCGGTGAACCCGACCAGCTCGACAGCCCGGTCGGACGCTTCATCACAGCTCCCTCACCCTGAACCGGTCGGGGCTGCAGGCCGGTGTCGTCAGGCCGTCCCGGCCGATATCGCACGACCCGTCGCGCCACGCCGATGCTGCTGCACGTCCGACGCCCGCTCCGCCCGAACACCTGCCGGGCATGGACGACTCTCAGCCCATCGTAGGATCAAGCTCGGCCGCAAGCCCGCTTACGAAGGCGATGAACGCCTTCGCCTGCGGCCTCACGATCTCGCGGTGCGGAATGATGGCGAACATGCTCTGGGGCTTCGAGTCATAATCCCGGAGCACGGGAACCAGACGGCCCGACCTGATGTCCTCCTGCACATGGAAGCGGTAGAAATTGCCGATCCCGGCCCCGGCCAGGCAGGCGCGGCGGAGCACGTCCCCATTGTCCGAGAGCAGCTTGAAGCGCAGGTCCAGGGCGTACCAAGCCCCGTCGCGCCCTATCATCCACCCTTCCGCCAGGTCGGAGAAGCGGCTCGAAAGGCAATCGTGGCCGATGAGATCCTGCGGCTGCCGGGGCACCCCGCGCCGTGCGAGATAGTCGGGCGATGCGCAAAAGAGAAGCGGACACGGCCCGAGCCGGAAATGCGCCAACTTCGATTGAGGCTCCTCATGCAGCGTGATCGCCACGTCGACACGGTTGCGCATCAGATCCGGGGTTGCGCTCGACACAGCGATGTCGAGTGACAGCTCTGGATAGGTCGCCAGGAACTCGTGGATGCGCGGAGCGAGAACCGCCGCCGCGAAGGACGGCGGGGCGGTGACGCGCAGATGCCCGCGCAGTTGCTTTTCCGCGACCATGCCGAGAGCGGCCTCGTCGACATGCGCCAGGATCGTGAGACACCGCTCGTAAAAACGCTCGCCGGCATCGGTGACGCTGACCCTGCGCGTGGTCCGATGCACCAAGGCCACGTCGACCGCCGTCTCGATGAGGCGGACGTGCTTGGTGACCGAGGACGGTGCCAGACGAAGCTGGCGCGCGGCCGACGAGAAGCTCTGCGTTTCCACCACCGCAACGAAGCAGCGCAGCGAAAGAATGTTCGCGTTGTTCAGCATCGTGCTGGGCAGGGAAGTGGCCATGGCGTGCTCATTGCCGATGTTTCGCGAATAATATCTTCAATTTTTTCAGGATAATCCAGCGTCGCCATCTCGCCTATCGTCCGTCCTGTCGCGACCGGGCTCGGCAGTGGCCCTTCCCGATCGTCGGCCCGGCACGCGGGACAGCAGGCGGCGTATCGCCAGCTTCTGCGCGAACGATATTAGGGACTAAGGATGCCGATCATCACCATGTCGTTCGACAACGGCCCGGACCCGGACGTCACGCCGCATGTATTGGACACGCTGCGTCGGCACGACATCCGCTCCACCTTCTTCGTCCTCGGCGACAAGTTGCGGGATCGGCGCGCGCTGGTCGAGCGCGCCCATGCCGAAGGACACTGGATCGGCAACCACACCTACAACCATCTCGTACCGCTGGGGATGAGCGCCGAGGCGGACATGGCGTCGGGCGAGATCGCGCGGACGCAGGAACTGATCGGCGAACTCGCGCATGAGCGTCGTTTCTTCCGTCCGCTCGGCGGCGGAGGGGGTGGGCATCTCGACCAGCGGCTGCTCAACGACGAGGCTCTCCGCACGCTCGTCCAAGGCCGCTATACCTGCGTGCTGTGGAACGTGGTGCCGGAAGACTGGGCTTACCCGGAAGGCTGGGTGGAGCGCGCCCTGCGGCTGTGCTTCGAGATCGAGCACGCCGTGATCGTGCTCCATGACCTGCCCACCGGGGCGATGGCCCGGCTCGACCACTTCCTCTGCGCCGCGGAGGATCGCGGCGCCATTTTCCAGCAGGACTTCCCGGACGCCTGCGTCCCCGTGGAACGGGGGCGGATCAGCGGACCGATCGAACCCTATGTCGCAACGGGAGGCGCGGCATGAGCGCCGGCAGCCGCATCATCGAAACCGGGCCGCGCCCGGAGAAAGGCGCTTTGTCGTGAGGCTGGCCACATTGTCCCTGTCCGGAACCGCCACGCTGTGCGCCCGGCGCGGCGACGCGTATTACCCGGTTTCCACCGCGGCGGCCGGATTTTCCGGCGATCTGGCGGGCTTCCTCGCCGCCGGTCCGGAGGCTCGGGCCCGCCTCGAGGCGGCGCTCGCGGCGACGGCGCAGGGCGCAGGCATCTCGGCCGCTTCGGCGCAGTATCTGCCCGTCCTCCCCACGCCGGGCAAGATCGTCTGCCTCGGTCTGAACTATACGGATCATGCGGCGGAGGGCGGCTTCGCCAAGCCGGACTATCCGGCGATCTTCCTCCGGACGCCCAGTTCGCTCGTCGCGCATGGCGCCGACATGATCCGGCCTGCCCAATCCGAGCAGTTCGACTACGAGGTCGAGCTTGCGGTGATCATCGGGAGACGGACCCGCCGGGCCGCCGTTGAGGACGCGCTCTCCTCCGTCGCTGGCTATTCCGTCTTCAACGACGGCTCCGTCAGGGACTATCAGTTCAAGTCGTCGCAATGGACGATCGGCAAGAATTTCGACGGCACCGGCAGCTTCGGGCCGGAGTTCGTTTCCGCCGACGAGTTGCCCCTCGGCGCCAAAGGCCTGCGCGTGACGACCCGCCTCAATGGCACGCTCGTCCAGGA
The DNA here is from genome assembly GCA_028288725.1 of Rhodospirillales bacterium. Lineage (GTDB taxonomy): Bacteria > Pseudomonadota > Alphaproteobacteria > ATCC43930 > CGMCC-115725 > Aliidongia. The sequence goes on along the minus strand of JAQGIC010000062.1, from coordinate 29,201 downwards.
CGCCGACACGGCCGACATGATCTTCGACGTCGCCACGACGATCGCGATCCTGTCCGAGTGCATGACGCTGGAGATCGGCGATGTGATCGTCATGGGCACCCCATCCGGCGTGGGTTTCGCGCGAACGCCACAGCTCTGGATGAAGCCGGGCGACGTCTGCGAATGCGCAATCGAAGGCGTCGGGTCGCTCCGCAACCCGATCGCACAGGAGAAGCCGGGCAGGTAGGAAATATTCGATGCCGAGGTGATCGGCATCGTCGGGGCCGCCGAGGACAAGGGCATCTCGCCGACCCTTCGTCGCGGATCGTCTCCCGACCTAAGATCCGGCACCAATTCAAAGTAGGGACGAAACACAGGAGACCCAATGGTTCACATACCAAAGACGTCATGGCCGCCACCGTTTCGCGTCACCCGCGCCAGCCACCTGACCTACAGCGTGCGCGATCTGTCGCGCAGCCGCGAGTTCTACACGCAGGTTCTCGGCTTGGTAGTGAGCGACGAAGAGCGTGACACGCTCTATCTCCGGGGTGTCGAGGAACGCTCTCATCACAGCCTGGTCCTCAAGCGAACCAGCGGTACGCCGGCTTGCATCAGGACCGGCCTACGAACCTATGACGAGGAGGATCTGGACAAGGCGAAATCCTTCTTCGCCGGCCGGGGGCTGCCCGCGGAGTTCGTCGAGGCACCTTATCAGTCACGCACGCTGCACACTTTCGACAGCAGCGGAACGCCGTTGGAACTGTGCGCCTCGATGTCGCGCGTTGAACGCGTCGATCAGAAATTCGAGGCGCTGCACGGCGGCGGTGCGTTGCGCTTCGACCACTACCAGGTCACCGTGCCGGACGTCGAGAAGGCGGCCAGCTTCTACGCCGAATTCGGCTTTCGGATCGGCGACTACATGATGATCGGCGACGTACCCATCGGCGTCTTCCTGCATGTCAAGGACACGCTATACGACGTGGTCTTCATCCGGCGACCCGGCCCGGCGCTGCACCATTTCGGCTATATCGTCAGCGGCATCAACGACATCATCAGGGCCTGCGATGTCGCCGGCAGCCTCGGCTACGGCGACAATGTCGAGTTCGGACCGGGGCGGCACAGTCTTGGGCACTCGTACTATGTCTATCTGCTCGATCCGGATGGCCACCGCGTCGAGCTCCTGCCGCCGCCGATCTATTACGGAGATCGCGATGACGGACCGCTCGTCTACGATCTGAGCGGCGTCTCGCGGGTCACGGAATCCTGGGGGCTGCCGCCGCGCCAAAACTGGCTGACAAATGCGTCTCCGTTTGAAGGAGTCGCCCGCACCAGCCCGCCGCCCGGCGGACCGGAACCATCCCTCGAGGCCTATCTACGGATGAGTTGAGGGCCTCTCAGGCCATCGCCGCGGCGGCCTGAGAGCATATCCAGCAAGGAGCTAGTGTGAGACATGGCCCGCATTTCCTACGTCAGCCGAGAGACCATGCCGGACGGCCGGACCGATCTGTATGACCGTTTGGTCCAGGAGCGCGGGGCGAACCCGGAAAACATCTTCCTCGCGCTCGCGAATGCCCCGGACCTCGCCGAGGCCGTGCTTGGAATGGCGACGGCGCTGCGGAAAAAAACCACGTTCCCCCGGGTGTTCCGCGAGTTGGCCGTGGTGACCGTCGGGCTCGAGGCGAACGCGTCCTACGAGGTCGACCATCATTGGAACGCAGCATTGCAGGCGGGTGTCCGACGCGAACAGCTCGAACAGCTGCGCGCGTTCGAGACGGCCGATTGCTTCAATGCCGAGGAACGCTCGGTCATCCGGCTGGCGAAGGAGATGACGCTGGACGGGCGCGTCAGCGACGCCACCTGGGCCGCAACATCGTTCCTCGGGCCCCGACAACAGCTGGAGCTGCTGTTGACCATCGCTTGGTACAACTGCGTCGTGCGCATCATCCTGCCGCTGGAAATCGAGAAAGAACCGTGGTTCGTGCGTCAATAGATCATGACCCATGGCCGCGAATGGACTTCTTTTCGGCTGGCGCCGGCGCAGACTTGCCGCGCGACGAAACGGCGCGCGCGGACGAGACGGTGCGCGCTTTAATGTCTCCGATCCTCCTCACCCTCGAACGGCTGCTCAATTGATGACGACGCCCGCCGGCAGCGAAGCCGAGCCCGACGACCGCCAGCTAAACAGTTCCCTGTCCCGCCCGGATGCGATGATGCTCGCCGACGAACGCATTGATGCCGAGATCGAGAGCTTTCCACCGCCACCCATCGTTCAGCCTCACGGCAAAGCCAGACAAATTCTATTCGGTGGGACGCTGGTTCTCATCGCGTTCAACCTTCGGCCGCTCTTCTCCAGCCTGAGCGCCGTCCTGCCGAGCGTGGTTCAGACGACCCACCTGTCGTCGGCCGGGATCAGCCTGATGACGACGTTGCCGGTTCTTTGCGTCGGCGCGTTCGCCCCCGCCGCGCCCGCGCTTGCCCGGCGGTTCGGCGCAGAACGGTCGATCCTCGGCCTGATGATTGTGTTGGCAATCGGAACCGCCCTGCGCGGCCTTGCGGTCATCCCTGCGCTGGCAGTGGGGACGGGGATGGCGGGCGCGGCCATCGCGATCGTCAACGTCCTGCTCCCCGGCCTGATCAAGCGGGATTACCCACATCGCACAGGTCTGATGTCCGGCCTCTATACAATGGCTTTGTGCGGTGGCGCGGCCGCCGCCGCCGGGCTGACGGTGCCGCTTCAGGCAAGCGCGGGCGGGTCATGGTCCAGGGCCCTCGCCTTGTGGGCGATCCCGGCGCTGGCGGCCGCATTGGTCTGGGCACCGCAGGCGCCTCGCCTGAAACGGGAGGCCCGCTTCGCTGGGGTTGTGATTTCCGGCCTTTACCGATGCCCCCTCGCCTGGTGCGTAACGCTATTCATGATTCTCCAGTCGATGCTGTCCTTCAGCGTGTTCGGTTGGCTCGCGCCCATCCTGCATGCCCGCGGCCTACCGCTCGGCACGGCCGGAGTCATCGTCTCGGTCTCCGTACTGTGCCAGATGCTCGCCTGCCTGGTTGCGCCCGGCATTGCAGCGCGGGCCCGAGATCAGAGATTCATCAACGCGGCAGTGATGCTGATGGCCGTGACCGGCTTCACGGGTTGCCTCTTTGCACCCCTCTCGACGATCTGGGGCTGGGCCATCCTGCAGGGGATCGGACAAGGGGCGCTGACGTCCGTCGCCCTGACATTGATCGTGCTTCGATCCAGCGATGCCCATGTCGCGGCCCAGCTTTCGAGCATGGTGCAGGGCGTCGGCTATGGGCTGGGCGCCGCGGGGCCGCTCCTCGTGGGCTTACTTCACGCCTGGACGGGCGGATACGACGCCGTCGGTGCCTTCTTCCTGATCGTCGGGGCGGCGGGCATGTTCGCGGGGATTGGCGCAGGACGGAGCCGGCATGTTTCCGCACGGCGCGCGCCAGTCGCCTCCGAATCGATGAACCTCGCGTCCGAACCTATCGTGGCAGGGGAGCTTCGCTGAGCCGCGACACCAGGATAGCCACGTCGAAGACCAGGGCACCAATGGCAGCGCTCTGCACCACCTGGTTCCGGCGAGACCGCAGGCGAAGGCTCCAGCATCCAGGTGGTAACTCGTCGGCTGTAAGGAAGGTACCAGTGCCATCCATGTTCTTGCCGCGTTCACAAAAGTCCCTCGGAGTTGAAGTAATGAAATCCTACAAACTACTCGGCATAGGCGGCAGTGTTCGCCGCGACTCCTACAGTGTCGCGGTCCTCAGGGCGATCGGTGAAAGCGTTCCCGATGGCGTTTCTTTTGAAATATTTCCTTTGGACGATGTCCCGATTTACAATCAAGACCTCGACACGGCTATCCCACCACCAGCCGTCGTGGCCCTTCGAGCGGCCATTGATGATGCCGATGGCGTCGTGATTTCGTCGCCGGAATACAATCACAGCATTTCCGGTGTGCTGAAAAACGCGCTCGATTGGGCCTCCCGACCCTATGGGGCTGCCACGCTCACGGGAAAGCCGGTCCTCACGCTGACCTCGTCGCCGGCATTTACGGGTGGAGTCCGAGCACAGGCTCACCTGAACGAGGTCCTGACCGCGATCGCGGCGCGATTGGTCCTTCGGCCTCAGATCGTAATCGCGTCCGTCCACGAAAAGATCAGGCACGGGCGCCTGGTGGACGATGCGACAGTCGCCTTCCTCAAGAGCGGGGTGCTTGACTTGCTCCGCGATAGCGAGGTCCTCAGGACCACAGGGCCATTCAAAGAAAGCCGTTCTTGACTGTCAATTCAACGACGCCGCCTGCGAGGCGGCCAAAGAGGGCATCAAAATACCCCAAGCGGCGCCCGTACCATGAATACGATGGCGGCCCTGGTGCGTCGGGGTCATCGAGCAACTGGGCGAGGATGTACGCAATCTCTCGATCGGCGACCGGGTGCTCATCCCATCGACGATCGCCTGTGGCACCTGTTCCTATTGCCGGGCCGGCTATCATGCCCAGTGCGACAATGCCAATCCGCACGGCATCGCCGCGGGGACCGCGTTCTTCGGCGGTCCGGAAGCGAGCGGCCCCTTCCATGGGCTGCAGGCGGAAAAGGCACGCATCCCCTTCGCCCATGTCGGTCTGGTCCGGCTGCCGGACGAGATTTCGGACGAGGAAGCGATCCTGATCTCGGACATCTTTCCAACCGGCTGTTTCGCGGCGGAGCTTGCCGAAATCGGACCCGGCGATACGGTCGCCGTCTTCGGCTGCGGCCCGGTCGGGCAATTCGCCATCGCCAGCGCCAAGCTGCGCGGCGCCGGCCGCGTCCTCGGCGTAGACTATGTTCCCGATCGCCTGGAGATGGCGCGGCGGCAGGGCGCCGAGATCGTGGATTTCTCCAAGGAGGACCCCGTCGCGGTCATCCGCCGCCTGACCGGCGGCATCGGCGTCGACCGCCATCGATGCCGTCGGCGTCGATGCCGTCACACCCAAGGAATATGCAGCGGAGCCGTCCGTACTGACGCCGCATGCGGACACGAAACTGCCGGAGCAAGCCGCGGCGGCCGGCTGGCATCCGGGGGATGCACCGGCCCAGGCGCTGGAATGGGCCGTCGAAAGCTTAGCCAAGGCCGGCACGCTGTCGATCATCGGCGTCTATCCGCCCTCGGTCGCCAGCTTCCCGATCGGGAAGGCGATGAACAAGAACCTGACGATCAAGATGGGTAACTGCAACCATCGCCGCTATCTGGGCGAACTGATCGAAATTGTGCGCAGCGGCGAGATCAAGCCGACCGAAATCCTGACCAAGCGCGAACCGCTGACCGATGTCATCGCCGCCTATAAGGCGTTCGATGAACGGCAGCCTGGCTGGATGAAGGTCGAGTTGATGCCGCATCGGCACTAAACTTCAACGCCGATCCTCCCGCCTTCGAACGTCGGCGCTCATGTCTGAGGGGCTCGGACGAAGCCCATGTTCCCGATCTGCTTGGTCCAGCGGACGATAGCGCGGCCGACCGGATTGTCGGCGCGCTGCAGCACTTTCTCCGGCGGTCCCGTCGAGCCTGCCATCAGCCACGCAGCCCGGCGCCGGCCGGTGGGCTCAGCGCCTGTGAAACGGCGTCCCGGTCGTGTACCTCCGCCGGCGGCGTCGTCGCTTCGACCGCAGTGAAGTCTTCCAGGATGCGGTAGCTGTGGCGTGCTTCCTTCGGCACGATCCACGAGGAGCCGGGTTCGAGCATGACGGTCTGGCCCTCGATCCGAAGCTCTGCTCGGCCGGCAATGACATAGCCAGCAGTCTCATAAGCACGCTGCACTTGTGGCTTCTCTTCGCCCGCGGGCTCGTGCTCCCAAAGACGCATCGAAAGCGTCCGGCCATTCGCCAGGTAACGCTGTCCCTGGGGCCCAAGCGGCGCGTAGCCCGCCTCGACCTTGGTGACGCTCTTATCCGTCATGATCCGATCCTTTCCTTCGTGCGTGGCCTCAGGTGCCGATATTCCAAGACTTGCGGGAGGAGGCCGGTTCCAGCGCCCCTTCAACGTCAATCGGGATTTTCGCCGATAGGCGCTCCTGCGATCAGCTGCGGGATCGCGGCCCACGGCGACGATGGCCGCGCGAGTGAACCAAGCGACGGCTCGGCGGGTTGATTCGCCGTTCTGCCGACGAAGTGATGCCGGTGGAGGCGGAATCGCGATGAGTTCGGGGTGTCGCGACTATTTTGCAGAGTCCGCCGCTCGTGCCGACGGACGACGCGTCCACCCGATGGAGAGCCCCATGACCGAAGACGCCGCCTTTCTGTTCGATTTGGATGGTACGTTGATGGACAGCGTCTATCAGCATGTCCTGTCGTGGGCCGAGGCACTGGATGCGGAAGGCATCGAGGTGCCGATCTGGCGCATCCATCGGCGCATCGGCATGAGCGGCGGGCTGTTTTCACGGGCATTGACGCGGGAATCGGGGCTCGAACTCGACGATGAGCTGCGTGCGCGTCTGAGCCGTGGCCATGCCCAGGCCTTCATGCGGCGGCTGGGCAGCATCCGGCCTTTGCCAGGTGCCGAGGCGCTGCTGGCCCATCTGACGGACACCGGCATCGCCTGGGCGGTCGCGACGAGCGGACGCGGCGAGACCGCATTGCCCATGATCGAGACGCTGGGCCAGCCGATGGACCGCTTGACGATCGTGACCCGCGATCAGGTGGCTTTCGCGAAACCGAACCCGGATTTGTTCATCGAAGCGGCCCGCCGGCTGAAAATGCCAACCAGCGCATGTTTCGTCGTCGGCGATAGCATCTGGGACATGCTCGCCGCCCGACGGGCCGGGGCCCTGGGCGTGGGTCTGCTCTCGGGCGGGTACGGCGACGACGAGCTGGTTCGGGCCGGCGCCTTCCGCGTTTTCGGCGAGCCGGCCGATCTCCACGCGGGCCTGTTCGAACTCGGTATTCGATCCTGAATACCAAGGAGCCAAGCATCCCGGCCGGGGCTCCCCGGACGGGGAAGCGCTAATCCCACTACGCTATCCGAGCCGGGAGATCGCCCACCAGGCTTCAAACCCGGCGGGGCAACCCGGGCTTAATATCGGGCTGAAAGATCTTCGTCGTCGATGTCGAGTTCTGCCTCAGTCGATGCGCTTGCCACGATTTGGCGCGCGTCCGAGATCACGCCGACCACTTCATCGATCGTTTCCCCGATTTCCTCGGGCAAATCGTCGCTCTCTTCCACGAGGCTCGACAGTTCGGTGGCCTGATGGTGGAGCGCGTCAAGCGTCTTCCTGATTTCGTCGAGGCGGTTCACGTCGGGTTCCATCTTCATCTCCATCAACGAGGGGCGGACCTCAGTGCCGATGGGATGCATCCAATACGGATGTCGGGGTGGCGTTACGATCGACAAGGGGGTCCTATCGCTTGCAATCGGCACGTGCTGTCGCACTTCCGCACGACCGGCGTATCAGGTGCGATGTTCCCCGCCATAGCGCGAGATACCACCCAACGCCACTTCGGCGCGTCCATCGCCGGATTTGGAGATATCGCCGAGTGACACGATTCCGACGAGCCGCTTATCCCGGTCGAGCACAGGCAGACGGCGCACCTGGAGATCGCTCATCTTGAGCGCGGCATCGTCAAGATCGTCGTCTTCGAAGCAATATTGCACGTCCAGCGTCATGACATCGCGAATGGGCGTGTCGTTTCCTTTACCGTCCGCGACGGCGCGCAGCGCGATATCCCGGTCGGTGATCATGCCGACCAGCCGGTCGTTCTCGCCGACCGGCAGCAGGCCCGCATCGATCCCGCGCATCGCGGCGGCGGCTTGACGGATCGTGTCATCGGGCGAGCAGACCCGCACGTCTCGGCTCATGCATTCACTAACGATCATTCTGGTCTCCAAGAGATGAGTGGAGAATTGGTCGTTCCACACCCGATCGACCAAAATGCGCTCCTCTTCCAGAATCGATGTGCACCTCGAAGCCATCGGGGATCGTTCAAAACAGCTCTCGCGAGGAGCAGTTCCGATAAAATCCCAATCGAGAGGCTCCCATCACCAGTGCATAGCGATCCGTAGCGCGACGGCGGCAAAACACGCTGAGCCGTCGAACCACGGCCGCTCGGCCGGCGGTGCGGCGCTTGGCGCTATCGGCGGCAATCCGGTTGCCGGCGCGGTTGCCGGCGGCGTCAAATCGAAGCCGTCCCGCGCGCACATTTCGCCAGTTCGAAGCCGATGCCGGTCGAGGCGCCAGTCACCAGCGCCAGGGGTTTGCCCGTCGCCATGATGGTCTCCTGGTTGAGGGATTTGTTCCAACAAGTCGATCGAGCGGACCTTCGTGCCGTCGCTGCGGAACGGTCTCGCGGGCTGCCGGGTTTCAGACCGTCGCCGTGCCTTCGATCTCACGCCATGCCTTGCTGCGGGCTTTCACACCGATTTGGAGGACCCCGCGATGAAGGCTCTGTGTTGGCACGGCAAACACGACATGCGCTACGACACCGTCCCCGATCCCCAGATCCAGCATCCGCGCGACGCCATCATCAGGGTGACCTCCTGCGCCATCTGCGGCTCGGATCTGCACATCTACGACGGCATGATCCCGACCATGGAACATGGCGACGTGATCGGCCACGAGACCATGGGCGAAGTCGTCGAGGTCGGCGCGGAGAACAAGGCACTCAAGGTCGGTGATCGCGTGGTCGTGCCGTTCACCATCGCCTGCGGCGAATGCTTCTTCTGCCAGCGCGGCTTCTTTTCGGGCTGCGAGCGGAGCAACCCCAACCATAAGATCGCCGAAAAATTCTGGGGCCATTCCCCTGCCGGCTTGTTCGGCTATTCCCACATGCTGGGCGGGTACGCCGGCGGCCAGGCAGAATATCTGCGCGTCCCCTACGCCGACGTCGGCCCGATCAAGGTGCCGAGCCACCTGACCGACGACCAAGTGCTGTTCCTGTCGGACATCTTCCCGACCGGCTATATGGCCGCCGACAATTGCAACATTCAGCCGGGCGACACCATTGCCATCTGGGGCTGCGGTCCGGTCGGCCTGTTCGCGATCCGCAGCGCCTTTCTGCTCGGCGCCGAGCGGGTCATCGCGATCGACACGGTGCCGGAGCGCTTGGCCATGGCCGAGGAGGCCCGGGCCCTGACGCTCGATTTCAAGCATGAGGACATCTACGACCGCATTCAGGACCTGACCAACGGCCGCGGCGCCGACGCCTGTATCGACGCCGTCGGAACCGAGGCGGATGCGACGGCCAGCTTCGACAGCGTGCTGGATCGGGTGAAGGTCGCGACCTTCATGGGGACCGATCGCCCGCATGTGCTGCGCCAAGCGATCCATTGCTGCCGGAACTTCGGCACCGTGTCGATCGTCGGGGTCTATGGCGGGTTGCTCGACAACATTCCGATGGGCTCCGCCATCAACCGCGGCCTGACGTTCCGGATGGCCCAGACGCCGGTGCAGAAATACCTGCCGTCGCTCTTGGAGCGGGTCGAGAACGGGGAGATCGACCCATCGTTCGTCATCACGCATCACGCGCCGCTCGATCAAGGGCCGGAGCTCTACAAGACGTTCCGGGACAAGAAGGATGGCTGCGTGAAGGTCGTGCTCAAGCCATAGGCCCAGGGAGGGCCCGCACCATGCTTCAACATCTGCCCACGAGGCTCGGTCGCCTCCTGCACGGCGTCCGTCAGGATCTGGACGAACTGATGATCAACGACCCGCGCCTGACCGCACCGGCGACGCTGGTCGTGACCAGCGTCGCGTTTCCAGACGGGAGCCCGATTCCGTTCCGCTTCACCGAAGACGGGGATCGGGTATCGCCGCCGATCGGATGGTCCGGTGTCCCGGATGATACGGGGGCGATTCTGGTCATCATCGAGGATGCCGATAGCCCGACGCCGAAACCGCTGGTCCATGCGATCGTCATCGATCAGCGCGACGGCAGCACAGGGCTTGCCGAGGGTGAGATCTCCGACCCCGTTCAGATGTGGAGCCGCTTTGAGCTGGGCCGGAATTCGTTCTTTCGCCGGGCCTATCTGCCGCCTGATCCGCCGCCGGGCCATGGCCCGCATCGGTACGCATTTCAGGTGTTCGCGCTCTCCGACGCTCCGGAGCCCAATAGCATCGACGGGCGAAGCGCTGCCCTCGACGCGATGATTGGAAACCTGCTCGCGAAGGGGTGCTTGGTCGGGACTTATGAGCGCGCCTAGACGATTAGTTGAGGGTCGTGCCTTCCAGCCACGGCATGCATGTGCGAATGATTTCCGCATGCTTCCGAATCATGCTCGCATGTTCGCGAAATTGAGCTTCCGATCTGTGCATGCCCTTTTTGGCGGAGGTGTCGGCAAGCCCGACAACGAGGTTTGCATGGCGGTCGACGACCAAAAGCGCGAAGCGGAGGGCTTCGTGGAGGTCGTCATCGCCATTATGTCCGAAGCTCATCGCCAATTCCTCGCTGTTCCTGGTGAAAGGTGCGGAAGAGCCTGCTCAACATGGACCTGCAGATTAGCATTCCCTCCGGCAAGGTCGAGCTTGCTAGCCATGAACCACCTGGACGGCCTGGCGTGCCGCCTCGACCACGGCGTCGATCGTGATGCCGAATTTCGCATAGACATCGCCGATCTTGCCGGATGCGCCGAACTCATGCATTCCGACGAAGCGACCATCGAAGCCTAGATAGCGGTCCTAGGATACCTCCACCCCCGCTTCGACAGCGACGCGCGCCGTCGTTTCGCCAAGGACAGATCGCCGATAGGCAGCATCCTGCTGCTCGAACAACAGCCGACAGGGCATGGACACGACCGCGGTCGACACGCCATCCTGCTGCAGGATCTCGCGGGCGGCGACCGCCAGGTGCAATTCCGAGCCGGTCGCCATCAAGGTCAGTTTCCGGGCACCGCCCTCCGCCTCGAGCAGGACGTAGCCGCCTTTGGCACTGAGGTTTTCACCGCCCGGCTCTCGGCGCAGCAGCGGCATCGGCTGGCGCGAAAGCGCAAGGAGGGCAGCCCGTCGGGGCGCATCGAGGATCGCCTCCCAGCATTCGGCCGTCTCGATCGGGTCGCCCGGCCGGAAGACCGCCAGATGCGGAATGGCACGCAGGGCGGCCAAATGCTCGATCGGCTGATGGGTCGGCCCGTCTTCGCCCAGGCCGATCGAATCATGGGTCATGACGAAGATGGTGCGGATCTCCATCATCGCCGCCAGCCGGATCGCCGGACGACAATAGTCGGAGAAGGTCAGGAACGTCCCGCCATAGGGGATGAGCCCCCCGTGCAGCGCGATGCCGTTCATCGCCGCGGCCATGCCGTGCTCGCGAACGCCATAATGGATATAGGAACCGCGATATTCGCCGGGCCGGATCTCGATCTGGTTCTTGGCCTTCGTGTTGTTCGACGGCGTCAGATCGGCCGAGCCGCCCAGCAACTCCGGGATGGCATCGAACAGATGGTTCAAGACCGCGCCGCTCGCTTGCCGGGTGGCCAGATCCTTGTCGCCGTCCAGAAATTCCCGCTTCGCCGCCGCGATCGCCTGTCTCCAGCCGTCGGGTAGCTCGCCGCGGATGCGGCGTTCGAAATCCTGCCGCAGACCGTCGGGCGCGGCTTTGACGCGCTGGGCCCAGGCCAGCCGGCCTTGCCGACCCTTGGCGCCGATCGTTCGCCAGGCATCGAGCAGGTTCTGTGGAATTTCGAACGGCGGCGCGGTCCAGCCGAGGCGCTTGCGGGCACCCGCGATCTCCTCCTCGCCGGGGGCGTCGCTGTGCGCCTTCTGGGTGCCGGCTTTCGTGGGCAGGCCGAAGCCGATCACCGTCCGGCACGAAATCATCGACGGCCGGTCCTTGATCGCCTGCGCCTCGACGATCGCAGCACGGATCGCGTCGGTGTCATGGCCGTCGATCTGCAGGACGTGCCAATGGCTGGCGCGGAAACGCGCCATCTGATCGTCGGACTCGGCGAGACTGGTCGCCCCGTCGATCGAAATCGAGTTGTCGTCGAAGAAAGCGATCAGCTTGCCGAGCTTCAGGTGTCCCGCGAGCGAAATCGCCTCCTGGCTGATCCCTTCCATCAGGCAGCCGTCGCCCATGAACACATAGGTGTAGTGGTCGACCAGCGCGTCACCGAACGTGGCATTCATGATGCGCTCGGCCAAGGCCAGGCCTACCGAATTCGCCAAGCCTTGCCCGAGCGGCCCGGTCGTGGTTTCGATCCCGTCGGCGTGCCGATATTCCGGATGACCCGGCGTCTTGCTGTCGATCTGACGGAAGCGGCGGATCTGTTCGATCGGCATGTCCTTGTAGCCGGTCAGGTAAAGCAGGCCGTAGAGCAGCATCGAGCCATGGCCGTTCGAAATCAGGAAACGGTCGCGATCGATCCAGTGCGGATCATCGGCATCGAAGCGCAGGAATTCGGAGAACAGGACAGCGGCGATATCGGCCATGCCCATCGGCATGCCCGGGTGGCCGCTCTTCGCCGCCTGCACCGCATCCATCGCCAGCGCGCGAATGCAGTTCGCCAAGTCGCGCGGGTGGGGATCTTGCGGCACGGGAATGGGCGGCACTGAAATTTCGGTGGCGTCGGAGGGCATTCGGAACTCCATCATCGCAGTCAGTGGATCACCGCGCCGTGCGGCCGAACTGTTTGCGCAATTCGTCCTTCGCCTTCTCCAGCGTCTGCTTCTGCGTCGCCGGCAGGTTCTTGCCGCCGCGGTTTACGTAAAAGTTCAGCATCGACATCGCCGACTGGAACGGGCTCGCCTTGCGACGATGGCTATGCTCGGCCGACCGCTTGAGCGAAGCCGCAATCCGCTTCGGATCGTGGCTGCGGAAGATGCCTTGGCGCACATCGAGCGCGTCGCTGTGCTCTGTGACTTTGGCCGACCAGCGGCCACGGCTCTCGGCTGACTTTCTCATCGACCATCTCCAGATGAAAAGGGTCCGGCCTAATAAGTGGCGGCGCTGCGTCCCGTTCCACCGGTGCCGTGAACCATCCCCCGCTTTGCGGTTTGTGCCTCGACAGCGGTATCGCTTCGCCGGCTGCGCGCCCAGTTGGTCCTCTTCAAGCCTTTGCTGAAGCGGGAGATCACCCAAAGGAGAATGACGCCCTGCGTCGCCTCGGACGCATCCTTGGGGATGCCCGGGACTGGGATGACCTGGTGCTGGAAACCCTGCGCCATCGCCCGCAAGGATCCGGACAAGACCTGGGCGTACAGGCTGCACAAGCCGCCGTCACCTCGCGCCAGGAAACGCGGTCGAAGGCAAGCCGGCCCGGCCGGATCCGGTGGACGCCGCCCGGCTGCTCCGTGACGGGTCCCGGAAACGATGCAAGCGGCAGCGCCACGAGCTTGCCTCCGCCTGGGGGAGTTTCGTCGGGGTCCCACCGTTCTGGCATTGAGCACCGTAGGTCTGGTTGGAGATGCCGCGCTATTCCGCCGCTGCCTATAGCGGAACCACGGGTCGTCGGATCGGTTGGGGCGCGAACGCGTAGATCGACGAGAAGGAGGATCGGATGCAATACGACAATCCGGGATCGACAGTCAGGATCGCCAGACGTCCGATCCTTCCGATGTTGGTCCCTTTCCCAATCGCCTGCTTCGTCGGTGCCTTGCTGACCGATATTGCCTATTGGCGGACCGCCGAAATGATGTGGGCGGACTTCTCGGCCTGGTTGCTGACGGTCGGTATTGTCATGGGCGTACTAGCCGCGATCGCCAATCTGATCGACGCCCTCCGCCACGCGTCGGTCCGGGCGCAAAACCCCTGGCTGCACGCACTGGGTATTGCGCTCGTGCTGGTGCTGTCGCTCTTCAACACGCTCGTCCACAGCCGCGATGCCTGGACGTCGGTCGTCCCGACCGGGTTGATCCTGTCGGTGGTGGTTGTCCTGATCCTGCCGTTCACCGGCTGGATAGGCTGGTCTCCGGCCTATCGCGAGCGGGTAGGAGTGGCCGAATAATGTCCGCCAAACACACGACCAAGCCGATCCGCCGGACGTTCAAACTCGCGCTGCTGTGCGCATCTGTATTGTCGCTGGCCGGATGCGGCGGCGACGATGACGCCGATCCCTCCACCCAGATCGGCGCGCATCCGGCCCTGCCGGAGATCACGCAATATCTGTTTCCGCCGATGCACATCGCCTCCGTCGTCGGCTGGAAGCCGGGCGAAAAGCCGGCCGCTGCGGCTGGCATGCAGGTCGAGGCGCTGGCCACGGGCCTGCAGCACCCACGCTCGCTCTACGTCCTGCCCAACGGTGACGTGCTGGTGGTCGAGTCCCGTGCTCCGGTCGCTCAGCCGATCAAGCGGCCCAAGGATCTGATCATGGGCTGGATCGAATCCTGGGCGACCTCGGGCGGCACGCCCGGCAGCAGCAACCGGATCACCCTGCTGCGCGCTGCCGGCAACGGCGCACCGGCCGTACAGGGCGTCTTCCTCGACCATCTCGATTCGCCTTTCGGCGTGGCGCTCGTCGGCAACGACCTCTATGTCGCCGATACCGATGCGATCGTCCGGTATCCCTATCAGGATGGCGATACCAAGATTACCGCCCCGGGCACCGTCCTGACGAAATTGCCGGGCGGTCCGATCGACCATCATTGGACCAAGAGCCTCGTGGCCAGCAAGAACGGCTCCCTGCTCTATGTTGGGATCGGCTCGAACAGCAACATCACCGAGAACGGCATGGAGGCGGAAAAGGACCGCGCCTCGATTTGGGAAGTGGACCGGGCCACCGGCCGCTCGCGGATCTTCGCCGCCGGATTGCGCAATCCTAACGGGCTCAGCTGGGAACCGGAAAGCGGCGCGCTTTGGGCCGTGGTCAACGAGCGCGACGAACTCGGTCCCAACCTGGTGCCGGACTATCTGACCTCGGTCAAGGACGGCGGGTTCTATGGCTGGCCCTATAGCTACTATGGCCAGCATGTCGACCCCCGGGTCATGCCGCAGCGACCGGACCTCGTGGCCCAGGCCATCGTCCCCGACTATGCGCTCAGTTCGCACGTTGCCCCCCTCGGGCTGGTCTTCGATACGGCCAGCGGCCTGCCCGATCGGTACCGCGGCGGTGCTTTCGTCGGCGAGCATGGCAGCTGGAACCGCCAGCACCTGAACGGATACAAGATCGTCTTCATCCCCTTCGCGGGCGGCCATCCGAGCGGCATGGCCCAGGATGTCGTGACCGGGTTTCTCGACAAGGACAACAAGGCACGGGGACGTCCGGTCGGGCTGGCCTTGGACAAGACCGGCTCCCTGCTGATCGCCGACGACGTCGGCAACGTGGTCTGGCGCGTCAGTGCCGCCGACCAAAAAACTGCGACGCGCTGAAGCAGCCGCCAGGATGGAACCCGACATAGGGCGGCTGGTTGGGACTGCATGGCCGCTGCCGATGCGCAACGGCCAGGCACTGCCAACCCCGGAGGCACAAATGGCTTGGAACACCCCGAGGATCGTCGAAATCACGGTCGGTGCGGAAATCAACAGCTACGTCAGCGCGACGCTGCGTTGATGGCGGGCTACGCCGCTGACCCGTGCGAGCCGGTACGATGATCTCGATCGTGCTGGGTGCCGCGGCCGGCGGCGGCTTCCCGCAATGGAACGCGCACTCGCCCGGGTGCGAGCGGGCGCGAGCGGGCGATCCGAAGGCCCGGCCTCGCTCCCAGACGTCGCTTGCCGTCAGCGGCGACGGCCGCAACTGGGTCCTGCTGAATGCGTCGCCCGACCTCCGCCAGCAGATCGAGGCGACCCCGCGCTTGCATCCCCATGAGGGCATCCGCTCGTCGCCCCTTCGCGACGTCGTCCTGACCAATGGCGACATCGATGCCATCGCCGGCCTACTGACCTTACGCGAGCGTCATCCGTTCACCATCCATGCGACCGCCGCGGTTCAGGCCGTCCTCGCCGCCAATCCGATCTTCAACGCGCTCGCGGCCGATCTGGTCCGGCGGGAGAGCCTCAGGCTCGACCAACCTGTCACATTGGCAACCTGCGGCCTGACGATCGAAGGCTTTGCCGTGCCGGGCAAGACCCCGCTCTATCTGGAAAGGAGCGCCGTGCCGCCGATCGGCGAAACCGAGGAGGTGATCGGCGTCCTGGTCGGCGACGGCCGCCGCCGCCTCGCCTTCGTCCCAAGCTGCGCCGCCATGACCGACGGGCTGGCCCGGCGGCTCCAGGGCGTCGATGCCGTCTTCTTCGACGGGACGCTCTGGCAAGACGACGAGCTGATCCGCAGTGGTGCCGGTACCAAGACCGGCCGGCGGATGGGGCACATGAGCCTCGCAGGATCGGACGGCGTGCTTGCCGCGTTCCGGCCGATCGACGTTGGCCGCAAGATCCTCATCCATCTCAACAATTCCAATCCCGCACTGCTGGACGATTCCTCCGAACGGGCCGAGGTCGAGGCGGCAGGCTGGGAAGTTTCCTACGACGGCATGGAGGTGACGCTATGACGGCCGGCAATCTGACGCCCGGGCAGCTGGAGCAGGCCCTGCGGGACATCGGCGCGCGCCGGTACCACAACCTCCACCCGTTCCACCGCCTGCTGCACGACGGCCGCCTGACGCGGGAACAGGTCCAGGCCTGGGCGTTGAACCGCTATTATTACCAGAGCCGCATTCCGGCCAAGGACGCGAACCTGCTTGCCCGCCTGCCGACGCCGGAACTGCGACGGACGTGGCGCACCCGTCTGGTCGATCACGACGGTGACGGCACGGGTGAAGGTGGCATCGAGCGCTGGCTGCATCTGACCGCGGCGCTGGGCCTGGATCGGGATTATGTCGTATCCACCGCCGGCATTCTTCCGGCCACGCGCTTCGCGGTCGATGCCTATGTCCATTTCGTCCGCGACCGTCCGCTCCTCGAAGCGGTCGCCTCCTCGCTGACCGAGCTATTCGCGCCGACGATCATTGCGGAGCGGATGAGCGGCATGCTGGCGAACTATGATTTCATCGACCGGGCCGGCCTCGCCTATTTCGAGGCGCGCCTGACCCAGGCGCCCGCAGACGCCGATTTCGCGCTTTCCTATGTGCTGGAAAACGCAACGACGCCCGAACGGCAGCAGGCGGTGCTGGCGGCACTTCGATTCAAATGCCAGGTGCTGTGGGCGCAGCTCGATGCCCTGCACTTCGCCTATGTCGAGCCCGGCCTGATACCGCCCGACGCGTTCGTTCCGGCTATCGGGCGATCATGACGACGATCGACGGCAGCGTCGTTCCACGCTTTGCGCCGGGTGTCCGCCTGCAGTTCGATCAGCGCCGCAACGCGTGGGTGGTCCTCTCGCCTGAACGGGTTTTCCTGCCCGACGAGCCGGCGACGGCGATCCTGCGGCTGATTGACGGCAGCCATTCGCTCGATGCCATCGTCGCAGATCTGGTACGGCGCTTCGAGGCGCCGGCAGATCGCATCTCGGCGGACGCCGCCGCCTTGTTGCGCGAGCTGTCGGAAAAGGGAGTGGTCACGCTGTGATGCCGGCCCCGCCACTCGGCTTGGTCGCCGAACTGACCCATCGCTGTCCGCTGCGCTGTCCCTATTGTTCAAACCCGCTGGAACTCGTCCGCGCCGGCCAGGAACTGGACACATCGACGTGGCGACGCGTGTTCGACGAGGCGGCCGCACTGGGCGTGTTGCAGCTTCACCTATCCGGCGGCGAGCCGACCGTGCGCAATGATCTCCCGGCGTTGCTGCGGCACGCGGTCGGCGCCGGGCTCTACACCAATCTAATCACCTCCGGGGTCCTGCTGGATCGCGAGGCGATCGGGGATCTTGCGGCAGCGGGCCTGGATCATGTCCAGTTGAGCTTTCAGGACATCGACCCGGCGGAGGCCGACCGGATCGGCGGCTATGCGGGCGGACATGACAAGAAGCGTGCCGTGGCCCGTTGGGTGCGCGAGGCCGGCTTGGCCCTCACCCTCAACTTCGTCGTCCATCGCCAAAATCTGGAGCGCCTGCCCGAGATGATCGCGTTCGGCGCCGACAGCGGTGCCGGCCGGATCGAGATCGCCCATGTGCAGTACCACGGTTGGGCGTTCGAGAACCGGTCGGCGCTGCTGCCGAGCCGGGAGCAGCTCGAGATCGCAACGGCCGAGGTCGATGCCGCCCGAACGCGCCTCAACGGACGGCCGGTGATCGACTATGTCGTTCCCGACTATTATGCGGCCCGGCCGAAAGCCTGCATGGGCGGCTGGGGGCAGCGGCTGCTGATCGTAACTCCAGCCGGCAAGATACTGCCCTGCCACGCGGCGGAAAGCCTGCCCGGCCTCGTCTTCCCACGGGTGCAGGACGCGTCGCTCGAGGCGACCTGGCAGCATTCCGACGCGTTCAACCGGTTCCGCAGCACCGAGTGGATGCGGGAACCCTGCCGGTCCTGCGACCACCGAGAGGAGGATTGGGGCGGTTGCCGGTGTCAAGCCATGGCGCTCGCCGGCGACGCGGCCGAGGCGGATCCGATCTGCGGGCTCTCGCCGTTCCACGAGCGGGTGGCGGCTGCTCTTATGGAAAGTCACGCGTCTGCAGCCCCGTTCATCTATCGCGGTGTCACCGGCCGCAAGAAATTGCCGGCGATAGCCGTTCGGGCGAACCGTTAGCGGGCGTGATGTGGATTATCGCCGGAAGATGGCTGGTTCATCATGCGGGACATCCCCGGGCCGCCCGTCCTGAAGAACCATCAAATCCTCGACGATGAGCTCGCCCCCGCCGCTTGCGGGCTCAGTCGCGTCGCCGAAGCGACCCGGTCGCCGGAGGCGCAGATGCATCGGAACGAATTCTCGGCCGTCCTGTTTCGGGCTTGTCCACAACAGGAGAGCGGCTATGGCGAACGAAGACCCCCGGACGCGCGGTCCGCACCCGCCGATCCCGAAGCAACAGCAATCGTCGCCTGGCAGCACGGCCGAACTTGATCCAACTCCAGATCATGGTGAGGAAAGCTACCGAGGTGCCGGCAGGCTGGTCGGTCAGGTCGCGATCATCACCGGGGCCGATTCCGGTATCGGCCGCGCCGTCGCGATCGCCTTCGCCCGCGAGGGCGCCGACGTGGTGATCGCCTATCTCGACGAGGAGCGGGACGCGCGTGAGACGTCCCGTTGGGTGGAAGGCGCCGGGCAGCGGGCGGTGCTGGTCGCCGGCGACATCGGCGACCGCAACCATGCCCAGGCCGTCGTCGCCCAAACGATTCAAGCGTTCGGCCGCATCGATATTCTGGTGAACAATGCCGCCTTCCAGCGCAGCTACGACACGCTTGAGGATATTCCCCCGGAAGAATGGCGCCGAACGTTCCAGACCAACGTCGACGGTATGTTCCATCTCTGCCAGGCCGCGGTGCCGCATATGCAGGCAGGTGCCACGATCATCAACACGAGCTCGATCAACGCCAAGAATCCGTCGCCCCATTTGCTGGCGTACGCCACGACCAAGGGCGCCATCGCCAATTTCACCGCCGGTCTCGCCGGGCTGTTGGCCGAACGTGGCATCCGCGTCAATGCCGTGGCGCCGGGACCGGTCTGGACACCGCTGATCCCGTCGACCATGCCGGCCGAGGCCGTTGCAAAGTTCGGGGAAAATACGCCGCTCAAACGTCCGGCACAGCCGGCCGAAATGGCTGCGGCTTACGTGCTGCTGGCCTCGAACGAGGCCAGCTACATGACTGGCGCCATCATCCCGGTCACCGGCGGCCGACCGATGCTGTGATCGCCTTGGGCCTATGGCGGCACGAACGGATATTTCGACGTGATCGATGAGATGCTTTACGACGTGGCGATCGTGGGTGGCGGCCCGGCCGGCCTCTCGGCGGCCCTGATCCTCGCGCGGGCCTGCCGGCGGGTCATCGTCTGCGACGCCAGCCGGCCGCGCAATCGCCACTCGTCCGAACTGGGCGGCTTCCTGACCCGCGATCGCTCTCCGCCGGGCGACCTGCGGCGGCTGGGGCGCCTTGAACTGGCCACCTACGACACGGTCGAGATGCGCGAGAATACCGAAGTCCTCGCTGTCAGGTCCGAGGCCCTCGGATTTCGCCTGCAAACACGCGACGGTGTCGAACTCAACGCGCGCAAGCTGTTGATCGCTACCGGCGTCGTCGATGAACTGCCGCCGATCACGGGGATCGAGGCATTCTATGGGACGAGCGTATGGCATTGCCCTTATTGCGACGGTTATAAACATCGCGGGCAATCTATTGCGGTCTATGGGCTCGGCAAGGAAGCGGTCACGCTTGCGCTGGAATTGACCGGCTGGTCGTCCGACATCATCATGTTGACCGACGATCGCCGGGCGATAAGCGCTGCCCAGCGCCGCCGATTGGCATCAAACGGCATCAAGATTCGCGACGATCGCGTCCAGTCGCTCGAGGGTGCCAACGGAGAATTGCGGGAGGTTCGCTTTACCGCTGCCGAGCCTCTGGCGGCACGGGCGTTGTTCTTTCCCTCTCGCGGCCGGATCGGATCCAATCTGGCCGAAAGCCTGGGAATCCAAGTGCTGCACCATACGGTGCGGACCGCCGGCTACGGCAAGACGGGAGTGCGCGGCGTGTTCGTTGCCGGCGATGCCGCCCATCACATCCAGCTCGCTATCGTCGCTGCAGGCGAGGGCGCCGCCGCGGCATTCGCCATCAACACCGAGCTATTGAAGGAAGATCTCGTGCGGTTTCGATGACGGGCGTCAGGAACTTGAGAGGGTGGTTTCGGATTGGGAAAGCGAGCCTCTTCCTCCTCTTTAGCGGATTTTGACCATGGCTATTCTGCATTCCCTCTACCATACGTCGGACGATGCGGAATCGACCTATCGCGGGCTCGTCGAACTCGGGGTTCCCATGGAGGACATCAAGCTGCTGCGGTATGAAGCAATCGAGACGAAGCCCAGCCCGGCAGCCCCCGACCTGATCGACCAGATGGGCCTTGAGGGATTATCAGTGGCCGATGCCCGCCAATATACCGACGGCCTGCTCCGCGGAGATATACTCCTCAGAGTAACCGTCGATCCCGCAACGGCAACGGGCGCTGCGGCGCTTCTCAGCAAATACCACCCGGTTTTCTACGACCGCCTCCCGACACCAAAGATATAGCCCAGCGTCGCCCGAGGCGAAGTCGCGCCGGAACAATCCAGTCCGCAACGCGATCACGGCATCAGGCGGATCGGCGACGAGCGCGAAGGCGCCGAGTTCGCTCGGCATCGCCCAGCTGCGCTGCTCGCGAGTGGCAGGATCCAGCCGGTAAAGCGCCGGCCGTTTGATATCGATCCAATAGAGCGCCGCCTCATGCGCGGTCCGGATCGGCGCCTCGCCGATCGTGGTCAACCCGGAACCCGACCATCGGTGCCGTGTTGGGGCTGCGAATTCCAAATCCAGGAGCGCCACCCCATGAGCATGACCGTCAGCGACTTCGTTTGGCATCGCGTTCAGGAATGGGGCGTAAAACGCGTCTATGGCTATCCGGGCGACGGCGTCGGCGGGCTCGATGTCTCGCTGGAGAAAGCCAAGGAAACGCTCAAATACATCCAGGTGCGCCATGAGGAGATGGCAGCGTTCATGGCGTCGGCCCATGCCAAGTTCACCGGCGAGGTTGGACTGTGCTACGCGACCTCCGGCCCCGGTGCGATCCATCTGCTGACCGGTCTCTACGATGCCAAGATGGACCACGTGCCGGTGGTCGCCATCGTCGGCCAGACCGCCCGCACCGGCATCGGCGCGCATTATCAGCAGGAGGTCGACCTTCAGTCGCTGTTCAAGGATGTCGCCGGCGATTTCGTCGCAACCGCGATGGTGCCGAGCCAGGTTCGACACCTGATCGACCGGGCATTCCGGATCGCCCACACCCGTAAGACCGTCACCTGCGTGATCATTCCGAACGACCTGCAGGTGCTGCCCTATGAGGAACCGCCGATCGTTCATGGCACGACCCATACCGGGACCGGCTATGCGGGCCCGGCCGAATTGCCAAACGACGCTTTGCTGAGCCAAGCCGCCGCCGTGCTCAATGCCGGCAAGAAGGTCGCGATCCTGGTCGGCGCCGGTGCGCTCGGTGCCACCGACGAACTGATCGCCGTGGCCGAACGCCTGCAGGCCGGCTGCGCCAAGGCGCTGCTGGGCAAGGCCGCCTTGCCGGACGATCTGCCCTGGGTGACCGGATCGCTGGGGCTGCTCGGCACGAAGCCCAGTTGGGATCTGATGCAGGGCTGCGACACGTTGCTGATGATCGGCTCCTGCTTCCCCTACAGCGAGTTCCTGCCGAAGCCGGGCGCGGCCCGCGGCGTGCAGATCGACATCGACGGCACGCGGCTCAGCCTGCGTTACCCGATGGAGGTCAACATGGTCGGCGACAGCGCGGTGACGCTGCGCGCGCTGTTGCCGCTGTTGGAACAGAAATCGGCCGACCACTGGCGCAGGCGGATCGAGACCGGCGTCGCCGACTGGTGGAAGACGCTGGAAAAGCGCGCCATGCAGCCGGCCGATCCGATCAACCCGCAGCGCGTGTTCTGGGAACTGTCGAAGCGCCTGCCGGAGAATTGCATCATGACCGGCGACAGCGGCTCGGTCGCCAACTGGTATGCCCGCGACATCAAGATCCGGCGCGGTATGATGGGCTCGCTGTCCGGCAGCCTCGCCTCGCTGGGTGCAGCCACGCCATATGCCATGGCGGCGAAGATGGCCTTTCCAGAGCGGGTGGTCATCGCCTTCATCGGCGACGGCGCCATGCAGATGAACGGCATGAACGTGATGATCACCATCTCCAAATATTGGAAGGAATGGTCGAACCCGCGTCTGATCGTGATGGTGCTGAACAACCGCGACCTCAATCAGGTCACCTGGGAGGAGCGCATCCAGCTGGGCGACGGCAAGACCGAGTCGACCCAGAGCATCCCGGATGTGCCCTATCACAAATACGCCGAGCTGCTGGGCCTGAAGGGCATCTTCGTCGACGATCCGGAGCGGCTGGGCGCTGCCTGGGACGAGGCGCTGGCGGCCGACCGGCCGGTGATCCTGGAATGCTACACCGATCCGAACGTCCCGCCCCTGCCGCCGCACATCACGCTGAAGGACGCCAAGAATTTCATGACCATGATGGGCACCGAGCCGGAGCTGGGCAGCGTGCTCAAGGAGTCGGCCCGCCAGGTGCTGGCGTCGGTGTTGCCAGGCGGCAAGGACTGAGGCCTCGGACGCGAGGATCGCAGAGGTCTCCGCCCGAACCTATACCGTCCCGACCGACGGTAATCCGAGATACATCAAGGATTGGCCCGACCTGCTACAGGCGGGCGTCGAAATCGTGACACCCAGTCCGAAGACGTCGGGCAACAACGGCAAGCTGAGCGCGCTCGCGGCCTGGGGTGCCATCGTCTCGCGCGGCGGCAGCGAGGCGGAGGCACGGATCTATAAGGCGGTGACTGGCGTCAAAAGTGGGGCGGACTGCCACCACAGTTTGGAATTTCCGGTGGGAGGACGGAGATAGCACCGCCGACGGCTACGCTTTGTCCACCGCCCTAAATAAGCTGGTGTGGATTCCGTGTCGTGGTGTTGAAGAACAGCATGGCCATATCATTGCTGCTGTCCTCTTTAAATGTGGGTCCAAATGACGTACATTTCTGCAAGAGGTGAAGCATGACCACGGCGGCGAGACGCGAACATCGACTTCGCGAAGCGAGACTTGGCTTTCGCGTCGATGAGCAGACGAAGGCCCTAATTGAGCGCGCCGCGCAGCTTGAACGGCGGAAGCTCACTGACTTCTGCATGGCGGCGCTGACGGAGGCCGCGCGCCGAACGATCGCGGCACACGAGACCATCGTGCTGTCAGAGCGCGACAGTGCGATGTTTTTCGACACGCTCGTCAACCCACCAGCCCCGAATGAGCGGCTCCTGAGGGCTTTCGCAGAGCATCAGCGTCGGGTCGTGCGGTGAATGCCCGAACGCACGTCAGCGGATCTTCTTATTGCGGTCCTGAACGATATGCACGAGCGGAACGGCTTCACGTGCGGGGCCGAGAGTCTCGATCGCTACCTCAAGACCCAGGCCGGCCAGGACGTTCGTCGAAAGGCGAATGCCGTCTTCGTACTCAGCCGAGAGGCGGCGCCGGAGCGTGTGCTTGGCTACTACACGCTGTGCGCGATGGCGGTCTCCCATGGGGAGGTGCCAGAGGCGGCCAAGAAGCATGTTCCGCGCTATCCGCTTGTCAGTTGCACCCTGATCGGCCGGTTGGCGGTGGTGAAGGACCAGCAGGGTCAGCGCCTAGGTTCGATCCTGCTTGCCGACGCGCTGCAGCGCGCATTCGAGAGCGCCAGCACTGTGGGTTCATCCATGGTGATCGTCGATGCGCTAGACGAGGCGGCAGCCAGCTTCTACACAGCGCATGGCTTCGTGCGGCTGCCGGACTCGCTGCGCCTGGTTATGCCGATGCGTCAAGCTGGCACCAGGCCCGAACGATGACGCCTTTGACGTTACCGATGAGATCAGGGAAGCGCCTGGGAAGCAAATCCGAGGTGGCATCGGGCCTTGGCTAAGCAGATGCACCCGACCCGACTATAAGCCATTCATGGGGCTTGCGAACTCACTAGAAGCGGCCCGAAGTGACCGCGAGCCGTCTACGATCTACTTCCTGCCGCTTCCCCCCTGCTTCCACGGTTTTCGCGCCGGGGTCGGGGAAGCAAAAACGGCCCCGAAGGGCCGTTTTTATCCGCTTGAAATCTCTGGAGAGATTTTGGAGCGGGCGAAGGGATTCGAACCCTCGACCCCAACCTTGGCAAGGTTGTGCTCTACCCCTGAGCTACGCCCGCATCCGATGGACGACGGTGCCGCCGTCCAAGGTGGGCCGGATAATACGAATGGCTCGTCGTCATGCAAGCGCAATTTTGCGCGGCCGCCCTTCCGGGGTCCGCGCGGCTGCCATGCGGACGATGCTTGTCCTTCCGGGTCCGAACCGCCATCTATGTTGGCACTTTCGGGAAAGAGGGTCCAACACCGTGGAACAGCTCATCGGCAGTGCGCCCAGCGCCGCCAATCTCATCAAGGATACGACGACCGAAGCCTTCATGACTGACGTGATCGACGCGTCGATGGAAGTGCCGGTCATCGTCGATTTTTGGGCACCCTGGTGCGGCCCGTGCAAGCAGTTGACCCCGATCATCGAGAAAGCCGTCAAGGCCGC
This sequence comes from Rhodospirillales bacterium, assembly GCA_028288725.1. GTDB lineage: Bacteria > Pseudomonadota > Alphaproteobacteria > ATCC43930 > CGMCC-115725 > Aliidongia. The sequence continues at coordinate 4,164 of JAQGIC010000062.1, read as the reverse complement.
CAACGGTGCGGTAAAGCTGGTCAAGCTCAACATCGACGATCATCCGGAGATCCCGACCCAGATGCGGGTCCAATCGATCCCGGCGGTCTATGCCTTCAAGGACGGCCGCCCGGTCGACGGTTTCGTCGGTGCGCAGCCGGAAAGCCAGATCAAGGCCTTCATCCAGCGCCTGGCCGGCAAGGCCGGGCCGTCGCCGGTCGATGAAGCGATCGAGATGGCGAAGCAGGCCCTGGCCGAGGGCGATCTGGCCACGGCGCAGAACGTGTTCGCCCAGGTGCTGGATCACCAGCCCGACAATGTGACGGCGCTGGCCGGCCTGGCGCGCATCGCGCTCACCCAGGGTGCGATCGAGGATGCCAAGCAGATCATCGCTCAGGTGCCGCCGGGCGATGGCGCCAAGCATGCCGACGTGGTGTCGGTGAAGGCGGCGATCGAGTTGGCCGAGGCCGCCGCCGCCGCCCATGGCGCCACGGCGGAGTTCGAGGCGCGCCTGGCCGCCGACCCGGCCGACCACGAGGCCCGGCTGGAACTGGCAAACGCGCTGTTCGCCGCCGGCGAGCAGGCGGCGTCGATCGACCACCTGCTGCAGATCGTCCGCGCCGACCGCGAATGGAACGAGCAGGCGGCCCGCAAGCAGCTGCTGAAATTCTTCGAGGCGCTGGGGCCGATGGACCCGTTGACCGTGCAGACGCGCAAACGTCTGTCGTCGATCCTGTTCAGCTGACCGGATCGACCTATATCTATTGGATCATGACAGAGCGCGGTTTCGAGACCAGACCCGACGATCTTCCGGCCAGCCTGCCGATCTTCCCGTTGACGGGGGTTCTGCTGCTGCCGCGCGGACGCCTGCCGCTGAACGTGTTCGAGCCGCGCTATCTGGCCATGATCGAGGACGCGCTGGCCGGCGATCGGCTGATCGGCATCATCCAGCCGTCGGTCGAGCGGCCGACCGGTGCCGAGCCGCCGATCTACCGGACGGGCTGCGTCGGCCGCATCACCAGCTTCGCCGAGGAAGATCATCGCTATCTGATCACGCTGACCGGCATCTGCCGGTTCGACGTGGTCGAGGATCATCTGACGCCGCGCGGCTATCGCCGGGTGACGCCGGACTGGTCGCCCTATCGCGGCGATTTCCGCGAGGCGCCGGACGGCTCGGCCGACCGGGCACGGCTCATCACCGGCCTCCGGACCTTCTTCAAGCGCAACGGCATCAAGGCCGATTGGAATACGGTGTCGGAGACGCCCGACGAGCGGCTGGTGACCTCGCTCGCCATGATCTGCCCGTTCGGGCCGGCCGAGAAGCAGACCCTGCTGCAGGCGCGCGACGCGGCCGAGCGTGCCCGGCTGTTGACCGGGCTGATCGAGATGGCGATCCTCGACCCCTCGCCCGAGGGCGACGGCCAGCGTCCGCTCGCCAACTAATCAGAAAGATGCCGCCCATGGCCGACATGATTCCGCAAATCGACCCGAAGCTGCTGGAGATCCTGGTCTGCCCGCTCAGCAAATCGCCGCTGCGCTATGACCGGGATGCCCAGGAATTGATCAGCGATCAGGCCGGCCTGGCCTATCCGATCCGCGACGGCATTCCGATCATGCTGGTCGACGAGGCCCGCCAGATCGATCAGCCCAAGTCGCCCGCCGCGTGATGCAACAGATCTGGCCGACCGAACTGACCCTGAAGCGTGCCGAACGACGCCTCGACGTCGCGTTCGACGACGGGACCCGCGCCAGCCTGCCGGCGGAATATCTCAGGGTCGAAAGCCCGTCGGCCGAGGTCCAGGGCCATGGCCCCGGCCAGAAGGTCATCGTCGCGGGCAAGAGCGGCGTCGGCATCGCGGAACTGGAACCGGTCGGCAATTACGCCGTGCGCATCCTGTTCGACGACGGCCATGACACCGGCATCTTCACCTGGCGCTTGCTACGCGAGCTGGGTCTGGAACATGACGCGCGCTGGGCCGCCTATCTGGCGGCGTTGGAAGTCCAAGGGCTCAAGCGCTAGAGGCAGCAAATACACCGCCATCGCCAGGGCCATTGCGGCCCCGCGCCGTATGACGCGAGCCGAGGCCGCTCAGGCGGCCGCCCGGCGTCTGAGGGCAAAATTTAAAGCCGTTCGCCTTTTACCAGGCGCGGCAGCTCCCCGACCACGCCCATGGCGTGGCGCATCAGCAGCTTTTTGAGCGGCGGCGTCTTGTCGACCAGCTTCAGGCCGATGTCGCGCGCCAGCTTGATCGGCGCCACCGAGTTCGAGAACAGCCGGTTCAGCCCGTCGGTCACGGCGGCGAGCGTGACGGTATCGACCCGGCGCCAGCGCTGATAGCGCTCGAGCACGGTTGCGGCACCCGGATCGAGGCCCAGCCGATAGGCATCGACGACCAGCTCGGCCAGCGCGGCCGCGTCGCGGATGCCGAGATTCAGGCCCTGGCCGGCAATCGGGTGGATGACATGGGCGGCCTCGCCCAGGAGCGCCAGGCGGTCGCCGATCATGCGCTCGGCATAGAGCACGCCCAGCGGGTAGCACCCGCGCGGGCCCGTGGGGGCGACCGCGCCCAAGTGCGGCCCGAAACGCTGGGCCAGCTCGATGGTGAAACCGGCATCGTCGAGCGCCATCATCGCCGGCGCCCGATCCGCGCGCTCGGTCCAGACGATCGAGGAGCGATGGCGGCCCGGGGCATCGTCCGTCATCGGCAGGATGGCGAAGGGCCCGGCCGGCAGGAAATGCTCGACCGCGACGCCATGATGCGGCTCGTCATGCACGACCGTGCCGGTGATGGCATGCTGGCGATATTGCCAGCCCAGCGTCTTGATGCCGGCCTGTTCGCGCAGGCGGGAGTTCTTGCCGTCGGCCGCCACGGCCAGGCGCGCCTTGACCGTCCGGCCGTCGGCCAGGTGGGCCAGGACGCCGCTGCGGGTCGTCTCGATCCGATCGACCGCGGCCGGCGCCAGGTGGACCAGATCCTCGAGCCCCTCCATCCGCCGGAACAGCGCGCGCCGCAACGCCCGGTTTTCCAGGATGAAGCCCAGCGGATCGTCGCCCAGGTCGGCGTGGTCGTAATGCAGGAACAGGGACGAGCCCTGATCGGCGACGCGGATGTCGCGGATCGGTTCGGCGGCGGCTGCGACCAGATCCCAGACGCCGATGCCGGCCAGGACCTGCTGCGAGCCATAGGCGATGGCGGAGGAGCGGCCGTCGAACGGCTCGTCCAGCATGACGGCGGGCCGTTCCCGGTCGATCACGATGGTGCGCAGACCGGCCGATGCCGTGGCGATGGCGAGCGGCAGGCCGCTCAAGCCCCCGCCCACGACGACGATGTCGGCGTTGAGGTTCATATCCATGGGTCGGCACCTTGCCCAGGCCCGTCGGCCTTGTCCAGACGCACCGGCTTTGTCTAACGCACACGAGATGCTCCGCTGCCTATTATTTGGGCGTATGACGGAGGGGCCGAGGGCAACCCGCCGGTTGTGGGCCGCTTCGCCCGGGCGGCATGGATCTTGAAGCAGGTTTCGGCAACGTCACACGCTGTGCCGGCACGACGCGCCCGTCGCAGTGCCCGGAGGGAGCCCCAGAGCCATGAAATTCATCATTGCCGTCATCAAGCCATTCAAGCTCGACGAGGTCCGCGAGGCGCTGATGAGCCTTGGAATTCAAGGACTGACGGTAAGCGAAGTGAAGGGCTTCGGGCGACAGAAGGGACAGACCGAGATCTATCGTGGCGCCGAATATTCGGTGAGTTTCCTGCCCAAGCTCAAGATCGAGCTGGCCGTGCCCGACGATTTGGCCGAACGCGCGGTCGAGACGATTCAGCGCACCGCCAACACCGGCCGGATCGGCGACGGCAAGATCTTCGTCCTGGACATCGCCCATGCCGTGCGCATCCGTACCGGCGAAACCGGCGCCAGCGCCCTCTAAACCGAAACGGTCGAAGTCCATGATCGGCATGTCGGAAACATTGGATAAAGGAGCACGCAGCATGAAGCATTTCGGTACGGCCGGAAGTGGGGCCGGTCTTTCCGGTCTGGCGCTTCTGGCAGGAATCGTCGCACTGGCATCGCCGGCCCTGGCGCAGGATGCGGCGCCTGTGGCGGCGGCGGCGGCGGAGGCGGCCCCGAAGCTTGATTCGGGGGACACGGCGTGGATGCTGACCTCGACGGCGCTGGTGCTGATGA
>JAQGIC010000122.1 GCA_028288725.1 Rhodospirillales bacterium | reverse complement strand
GGATGCCGTGCTGCGCCGGGTCGGGGATATAGTCGAGATAGGCCTGGGCGACCGGCTTCAGCAGATTGCGGTCGAGGAACTGGTTGCCGGAGAAGATCACGCGGTTGACCGGCTCGGCCGGATCGTTTGCGCCGTCGGCGCCCGTCGCTTCCGCCTGTTCCGAGGGGGCGTGCGCGCAGGCTGCCAGCCCCAGAAAGGCGCCGAGGCCGCACAGGCGGGCGGCGGCGGCCACCGGCTTCAGACGGTTCCGGTTCGATGGTGTCGATGTCATGTGCGGCGGCTCCGGTGTTGGCGGCGCAAGTCAGGTCGGCTCTGGGCGGGGATGACGGCCTTCCGCAAGCAATTCGGCCACCGACACCAGGAGGGCGCCGGCCAAATTCGGATTGAGGGCCTTGGACAGCGCGCGGAACGAGACTCCGGTCGGGCCGAACATCGACACCAGCCGGTTGAACCGATTGCTGGGGTAGACGACGGCGACCGGCACGTTATGGGCCGACGCCAAATGCACCGCACCGGTATCCGGCGTGATGACGATCGAGGCGGCATTGATCAGCGCGCTCCACTGGGTGAAGGCGAGACCGGAGAAGAGAATCATATTCGCATGGCGATCCGGCGGCATCGGCCGCGGCAGGCCGGCCGCCAGAGCCTCGGGGAATTCTGCGGCTAAAGCATTGAAATAACTTGTGTCCGCCGGCCCTGCCGTCATCAGCAGGATGGCGTCGGGGAATTGCCTGCGGAGCTGGGCCGCAAGGCGGCAGACCTCCGGTTCATCCAGGCCGCAGTTTCTCCAGCTGTCGCCCAGATGCAGCAGCAGGATGGGAGCATCGGCGGCGTTGCCCCGCGCCCGGGTGTAGGCGGCCGTCCAGGCAACCGCCGCCGGATCGAGCCCGATATCGAGGTGCTGCGAACGGGCTTCACCCAGTCCCAGTCGGGCGGCCAGACGCAGCGCGATGCGGGATTGGTGGAGGTGAGGATTGATCGCCTTATTCAACAGGTCGCGCCCGATCAGCTCGACTTCGGTAAGCAGAAGCGGGGCGAGCAGGCGGGTGAAGCGCCGATACGACAGAATCATTCCGGCGCGGCGCGCGGCGCCCGACAGGAACCCCAGAATGAAGCCATCCTTGTCGGGCGACATGACCAGTGTGGCGTCCGGTCGAAGTCGGCGGAGGGCGAGCGCGAACCGCCCTTTCTCCCAAAAAGACCAGGAACGATCGTAGACCACGATGCTGTCGATATAGGGAGAGTTTCGAAGAACATCCTTGTTATACTGCGAGCAAACGAGCGTCACATGAGCATCCGGATTGCTATCCTTGATCGCCCGAAACAGCGGCGAGATGATGATCAGGTCACCAAGCTTGTCATACCGGAAAATGACGACGCGCTTCGAATAGCGCTTCGGAATGTCTTTTGCCAAAGACGCGATGGACGCATCCGGTCCGCTCTCTCTGGCGCCTGGCCGAGAGCCATGCTCGGAGAGGCGCGATTGATGTCTGGTCAGATCCGAGGATAAGAAATTCAACGCAGCCGCCAATTCCGGTTTTGAGAAACGAGAGACCGCTGAAAGCGCTCCCGAAGGCTGAAACCGTCTTCGTCCGGCACCAGGCGGTTCCGAATCACAAGGCCGAACGGACCGTCGTCGGGTGCCTTGGAAGAGGTGAAAAGCGCTTGCTTCCGGAAGAAATCCGTCACGAGAGAAAAATGTCCCGGTCGTCAACGTTGAGATGTCGTACTGCGGAAGTCATATTCAAACCTTACCGCAACACCCTCTCGGTTTTGATGTCTGAAGCTTTTCCATTTGTGTCAGCCCAGACACATTTGGCCCTCCTCGATCCGCGTCCGAACCCCGGAGGGTTCGAGCGCGGGACGATAACAAGGTGTAAGGGGTATCCGCTAGAGCGGGACCGAGATCGAGACGAAAACGCTCCGACCAGGCATCGTCCACCACAGGTTCGTCCCCTGGCCGAGGGTCGTGCCGGCCAAGTCGTAGATCTTGGTATTGTCGAGCAGGTTGTTGACCTCGATCTTGATGTCCGCCGGCGGCAGACCGGCCGGCATGCTGGTCGGTTTGTAGCCGACGGCGAGATCCAGCGTGCTGTAAGGATCGAGCCCGGCCTGCTTGCCGACATTGCCGTACCGGCTGCCGACCCACTTGTTGATCACCGATCCGTACCAGCCATTCTGGTCATAAATGGCGCCGAAGGCCGCGGTGGCGGCGGGCGCCTCGGCGATCGTGAGCCCGGTCGCCTTGTCCTTCGCGCTGTTCAGGCTGCCGTTGCCATAGACGCTGACGCCGGAGCCGACATAGTAGGTCGCCTCGGCTTCGAGGCCCTTGTAGGTGACGCCGCCCTGGTTGAAGAATTCGGTGATGCCACCGATCGTCTGATGGCCGATCAGGTTCGAGAAATCGATGTAATAAGCATCGATCGAAGCGGAGAGCTTCGAGGTCTGATAGCTCGTGCCGACCTGATAGTTCCAGCTCTGTTGCGGCTTGACGTTGCTGAAGGCCGGGTTCGGAATTTGCAGGACATTCTCGTTGGGCGCGAGGAAGCCCTCGGCGACCTGAGCATAGGCCGCCCAATTCGGCGTGATGCTGTAATGGGCCAGGAACGACGGCAGCACGGCGTCATAGTTCTTGGTCGTGTTGAGCGGCAGCTGCGTCCCCAAATTCGTCTGGGCATCGATACTGCGCACGAACAGGCTGTATTTCACGCCCGGCGACAGGGTGAGGCCCGGCAGAGGATTCCAGTTGAACTGCGCATAGGGCTGGTAGGTATCGAGATGCTGATGGATCTCGGAATCGACCGGATTGCCGTTGGCGTTGCTGAGCGTGTTGAGGTCGAAATGCGATGTATCGTCGACCTCGAACAGCGAGCGCGAGCTGATCTGGTGATTGTACCAGAAGCCGAACTGCGCATCGCCGAAGCTGAAGGTCTTCTGCAGCCGGGTGATGTCGCCGAAGGCGCGATAGTCGTTCTGCAGCAGCTGGCCCGGCACGCCGTTGGGCAGGGACACGCCATTGACGACCGTCCCATTGGGCGTCTCGCCATTCGGATCCAGGCCGTTCAACCCGCGGTGATAATAGGCGTTCGAGTATATCTTGTTGTCGAGCGACCAGCCGTCGCCGAAATTCGTTTTGAGGCCGAGATATTCGAAGTCGGTGTGAATCTGGTCGTTGTTGTAGCCGTAGAAATTCTGGCTGTTCGGGTTCGACGACAGCATGAAATTCGGGCCAAATTTGGCGATCTGCGCCGAGGTGGCGCCAAGGCCGACATTTTGCCGGATGTTATTATACATGGCGACGAAGGTAAGCTCGGTATTGGCGCCAATGCGGTGCTTGACCTTGAGAAAGAAGTTTTCGCGTTCCTGGCCGCTATTGGTCAGATAGCCGTCGCTGTTCAAACCTTGAGCGTCGATGAAGGCCTCGGTCTGGCCATATTTCGTCAGCGTGCCCGTATCGAATTCGGTGCCGTACAGCTGCGTATTGAAACTGCCGAAGCTCGCATAGGGCGTCAGCGTCATTTCGCTCAGCGGATCTTTCGAATTGATCGAGACGGTGCCGCCGAAGGTCGCATAGCCGATGGTCGCTGCCGTGCCCGGACCACGATCGATCGAAACGTCGCCCAGGTCATGGGCGGCGAAATACGATGTCGAGTGGTGGGTGAAATCGTTGGAATCGCCCCAGGGAATGCCGTCGAAGGTGACGTTGTACTGGCCATCCTGGAAGCCACGGATGCTCATCATCGTGCTTTCCTGCAGCCCCGGTCCGTTCGGCGACGTGGTGGAGACGCTGGGCGCAATCTTGATGACGCTGTCGTAATTGGCGGACAGCGGAACGTTGTTCTGGATGAATTGCTGGCTGATCACCGACGTGGGCTGAATGGCGTCGAGCGGCGCCTTGGTCGGCGCCTGATAGATCGCCGAATCGGTCGGCGAGACGCCGGTGACGGTGATCGTCTCGGTCGATGCCGTCTGGCCATCGGCCGCTTCTGTATAAAGCAGCGCGAGGACAGCCGTCGTCGTTAACATCGAAAGACGATGCTTTTGCAGAGTGGCCGGCAAGATGAGAACCCCCTAGCGAGAAGACGCAAGACGACGGCGAGCCCCACTCTCGGGGTCGGCTGCGTTCTTGATGAGTCTGACGAGACCGCCGGGCGGCGGTTCGGAGGAGACGCTAAGAGGGCAGGATGACATTCGGATGAAAAGCTAATGACACTTGTATTTAAATGCTCAAACAAATTTTAATAATTGAACATAGACCGCCATTTTACGTCGAATTCGGCGTCTATCCCTAATTTCCTCCAATAATATGCGACATATCGGCACAGTTTGCGCTGAATTGCCGCGCTTTGGCGGAGGTGGTGTCTCGAAGGCCCATGATTCCCTGGTTAGTCCTGGAGAACCATTGACTGTAAAGGTGTGGTGTCGGTTTCGGATTCGTCCAGCACCGTCACCGTCGAGCGCAGAAGATCGAGAAAAGACCGGGTGACGGTGCTGCCGGGCTGTCGCCTTTCGTCGTGCGCGAACACGACGGCAAGCTCCCAGCAGATTTCCGGCTCGGCCAATTCGGCAAATCCGACAAGGTAAGGCGCCTGCTCGGCGATGCGGTTGGCGATCACCGCCTTTGGCACCAAGGCGATGCCGAGGCCGTGCGCCACGAGATCCAACTGGGTCGAAAGATCGTTCACTTCGAACCCGGTCCGGCGCGCCAGCCGCTGCTCGCCGAAACTTCGATCGATGAGTTGCCGGGTACCCCAATCCGGATGCAGGTCGACGAAGGTCTCGCCGACGAGATCGGCCAGCGCGATTTCACGCCGGCCGGCCAACCAATGGCCCGGCGGGCAAACCGCCACCATCGGCTCGCAAGCCAGCATCCAGGCCGTGGCCCCCGGCGGAATCGATCCGATGAACTGAGTGAAGGCGAGATCCAGCGCGCCGGTTCGAACGCCCTCGATCAGCGACAAGGACCCGCCGGAGGTGACGCGGATCTCGATCTGCGGATATGCGGTCCGGAATCGACCCAGCATTTCCGCGATGTCGAACAGCGGCGATAGGCCCTGGATCATGCCGATCGAAAGCGAGCCGCGCTGCAGCCCCTGCATCTGGTCGACGAGCAGGCGCGCATCGGCGGCCGCCGCGAGTACGCGGCGCGCCTCGACCAGAAAGGCCCGGCCGGTCGGGGTCATGCTCACGCGTCTCGTCGTCCGAATGAACAGGGTTGCGCCCAGTTCCTGCTCCAAGGCGCGGATCGAGGCGGACAGTCCCGACTGGACGATGTGCAGGCGCTCGGCGGCGCGCGTGAAATTCTGCTCGCCGGCCACCATGACGAAATATTCCAGCTGTTTTAGATCCATGGGGAGCGGCCCTATTAATCACAAACTATGCTTAATTCGAGCAGAATATAGCGTTGGACCGCTATAATAGCGCCGTGCAAGTCTGCCGTCGATCACACAACGACGTCGGGAATGCAGAATGTCACGCGACACTTCGCTTCCGGTCCACCAGCTCGGTCGGACCGACATGCACATCACCCGGGTGGGTTTTGGTTCCTGGGCCGTTGGCGGCGACTGGGCCGTCGGCTGGGGCAACCAGGACGACCGGGACTCGGTCACCGCCATCCGCCACGCGGTGGCGCGCGGCATCAACTGGATCGACACGGCGGCGATCTATGGCCTCGGCCATTCGGAAGAGGTCGTCGCCGAGGCGCTTGCCGATATTCCGAAGAGCGAGCGCCCGTACGTCTTCACCAAATGCGGGCTCGTTCCGGATCCGGCGGACCGCAGCGCCATGCCGAGCCGCATCGGCGCGCCGGCCAGCATCCGCCGCGAGCTCGAGGACTCCCTGCGCCGGTTGAGGCTCGACCATATCGATCTCTACCAGATGCATTGGCCGGCCGACGACGGCACCCCGCTCGAGGTCTATTGGCAGACGCTGCTCGACCTGAAGCGCGAAGGCAAGGTCGCAGCCGTCGGGCTCTCGAACCACAATGCCGCGCAATTGGCCGCCGCCGAGGCGCTCGGGCATGTCGATACGCTGCAACCGCCGTTTTCCGCCATCAAGCGCGATGCCGGAACCGCCGAGCTGCCGTGGTGCGCCAAGCATCGGACCGGCGTGATCGTCTATAGCCCGATGCAGGCCGGCCTGTTGAGCGGTGCCTTCACCCCTGAGCGTGCGGCGGCCTTGCCGGCCAACGACTGGCGGTCGCGCAACGAGAATTTCAAGGGAGCGGCGCTCGCGCGCAATCTCGAGGTCGCCGATGTGATGCGGAGCATTGCCACGCGGCGCGGTACCAGCGTCGCGGCGGTCGCGGTCGCCTGGACGCTGGCATGGCCGGGGGTGACCGGGGCGATCGTGGGCGCGCGCAAGCCGAGCCAGGTCGACGGCTGGCTCGACGCCGCCAGCCTGTCGCTCTCCGCGACGGAAATGGCCGCCATCGCAACGGTCATCGGACGCGCCGGCGCCGGCTCCGGTCCGGTGGAGGCGTAGTTCCGCGAAACGATAGGGGAGGAGCGGGCAACTGTGCTGCCCGCTCCTCCGATCGATGCCACGCCCGCCGGACCCATGCCCGGCAGAAGCGTACAGAGCAATTAAATCATATGGACGGATCAATGCTTGGTCGTTACCTGGCCCTCGTCGTCGGCGCGATCGCTGCGGCGGGTCTTCCCGCGCGTGCCCAGGCGGAGGAAGCCCCCGCAGGACAGCACGACTTCAGCCGCTGTGCCGCGTGTCACAGCACGGAACCCGGCAAGAACGGCGTCGGGCCTTCGCTCGCCGGTGTCGTCGGGCGCTCCTCCGGCGGGGCACCGGACTACAGCTATTCGACGGCGATGAAGAACGCGCACGTGACGTGGGACGCAGCCACGCTCGACCGGTTCCTGGCCAATCCGCAAAGCGTCGTTCGCGGCACCAAGATGTTCGTGAACATCCCGGATGAGACGGCGCGCGGCAATGTCATCGCCTATCTCGCGACGCTGAAATAGGCGGAAAGCAAAGGAGAGTATGGTGGAACTACTTATCAATGGCGCGCGCCACACGGTCGACGCGGATCCCACAATGCCGCTGCTTTGGGCCGTCCGCGACCTGCTTGGCCTGCACGGCACCAAGTTCGGCTGTGGCATCGGCGCCTGCGGCGCATGCACGGTCCATCTCGGGGGCGAGGCGGTCCGCTCCTGCATCACGACGCTAGAGGAAACCTCGGGCAAGGAGATCACCACGATCGAAGGTCTGGGCAAGGCCGGCGACCATCCGGTGCAGAAGGCCTGGAAGGATGCGAACGTCCCGCAATGCGGCTACTGCCAGCCGGGCCAGATCATGCAGGCGGCGGCGCTGTTGAAGCAGACGCCGAAGCCGACGGACCAGCAGATCGCCGACGCCATGGCCGGCAATATCTGTCGGTGCGGCACCTACCAGCGGATCAAGGCGGCCATCAAGTCCGCGGCGGAGGCGGCATGATGGAGAAAATCGCCAATCTGAGCCGGCGCCGCGTGCTGCAGGGCACGCTCGCCGGCGGCCTCGTCCTGGGCCTGCGCGTCGGCGGCATTCCCGCGGCGTTCGCGGCCGAGAAGCCGACGGCGCCGGCGTTCGAGCCGAACGTCTATGTTTCGATCGCACCGTCGGGCGAAATCACGCTGATCGTGCATCGCTCGGAAATGGGGACCGGCGTCAAGACCAGCCTCGCCATGATCCTCGCCGACGAACTCGAGGCCGACTGGAAAGCGGTCAAGATCGTCCAGGCCCAGGGCGACAAGAAGTACGGCGACCAGAATACCGATGGCTCGCGCAGCATCCGGCAGTTTTTCATGCCCTTGCGCCAGGCCGGCGCCGCCGCCCGGCAGATGCTGACGACCGCCGCCGCCCAGCGCTGGAAGGTCTCGCCCGCGACCTGCCGCTCCGAAGCCGGGTTCGTGACGCACGCCGAGGGCAACCGGCGCCTCGGCTACGGCGCGCTCGTGGCGGCCGCGGCCAGGCTGCCCATCCCGGCGCCCGATACGCTGAAGCTGAAGGCCGAGGCCGAGTGGCGCTATATCGGCAAATCCTTTCCCGTCGTCGATCTCGACGACATGGTGCATGGCAAGGCCGTCTACGGCATCGACATGGTCGTTCCCGGCATGAAGCACGCCTCCATCGAGCATCCGCCGGTCTATGGCGCGACGCTCAAGAGCGTCGATTCCACGGCGGCACGGGCCGTACCCGGCGTGCTGCAGGTCATCGAGATCCCGGCGGCGGCGCCCCCCAGCGGCTTCAAACCTTTGGGCGGCATCGCCGTCATCGCCACGAATACCTGGGCGGCGATGCAGGGACGCCAGCAGCTGAAGCTCGATTGGGACCTGGGGCCGAACGCGGATTACGACACGACGGCATATCGGAAGGCCTTGGAGCAGTCGGCGAGCCGGCCGGGCAAGGTCGCCCGCACCGGCGGCGACGTGGATGGCGCCCTGAACGGTGCCGCCAAACGGATCTCGGCCGATTATTTCGTGCCCCATCTCGGTCACGCGATGATGGAACCGCTCTCGGCCACCGCGCACTTCAAGCACGATGCCGTCGAGGTCTGGACCGCCACGCAGAACCCGCAGCAGGCCCGAACGACCGTCGCGGAAGTGATGGGGCTGCCGGAATCCGCGGTGACGATCAACATCACGCTGCTCGGCGGCGGGTTCGGCCGCAAGTCTAAGCCCGACTATGTCGCCGAGGCCGCATTCCTGTCCAAGGCGGTCGGCGCGCCCGTCAAGGTGACCTGGAGCCGCGAGGACGATCTGCGCAACGATTATTACCACGCGATCTGCGCCCAGCATCTGGAAGGCGGGCTCGACGCCCAGGGCAAGACGGTCGCCTGGCTGCACCGCACCGCGTTCCCGTCGATCTCGTCGACCTTCAAGCCGAACGTCACCTATGGGGCTGCCGGAGAGTTGGGGCAGGGCGTTACCGACATGCCTTACGACATCGCCAACGTCCGCTGCGAGAACGGCGCGGCCGAAGCGCATGTCCGGATCGGCTGGTACCGCTCGGTCTACAACATCCCGCACGGCTTCGCGCTCGGTTCGTTCGTCGACGAGCTTGCCGCGGCGGCCGGCCGGGATCCCGTCGATTACATCCTCGACCTGCTCGGACCGCCCCGGCATATCGATCTCAAGGCGATGGGTGTCGATTATCCGAACTACGGCGCGTCGATGGACGAGTATCCGGTCGACACCGGCCGGTTCGCCGCCGTGGTCCGGGAGGTGGCAAAGCAATCGGGCTGGGGCACGCCTCTGCCGGCGCGGCAAGCCCGCGGCATCGCCGTCCACCGCAGCTTCCTCAGCTATGTCGCGGTGGTCGCCCAGGTCGCGATCCAGCCCGACGGCAGCGTGTCGGTCGCGCGGATCGACATGGCCGTCGATCCCGGCCGGATCATCAACCCCGACCGCGTGACCGCCCAGTTCGAAGGTGCCGCCGTGATGGGCATCAGCAACACGCTCTATAGCGAGCTCAGCTTCAAGAACGGCCAGGTCGAGCAGACGAACTTTGCCGACTACCTGGTCGCCCGCATCGACTCGGTGCCGGAAACGCACGTCTATATCATGCCGAGCGACGCCCCGCCGGGCGGCGTCGGGGAACCGGGCGTGCCGCCGACCTCGGCCGCCATCTGCAATGCCATCTTCAAGGCGACGGGCACACGCATTCGCGCCCTGCCGATCGATCCATCGCTGTTGAAGCAGGCCTGATCCGGGCCGTCGGGAGACGGTCGGCCTTCAGGTCGTCTCCCGAAACCGGACAGCGCTCGCGCGTTGCCTTGCGCATCGATCGAGCCCCTGAAAATATATCGAGCCCCTGCGAATATATTGGCATAGTTCGATCACATGCCGGGCGCCGGCGCCCCTTTTTTGGAGACGTGATGGTCGACATCCGTTGGCTCGATGATTTTCTGATGGTCGCGGAGACGCGCAATTTCTCGCGGTCGGCCGAACTGCTGAATTCGACCCAGCCCGCCGTCAGCCGCCGCATCCAATCGCTCGAGGATTGGCTGGGCGCGCGGCTGTTCGACCGGAACAGCCAGCCGATTTCACTGACGCCGGAAGGCGAGCTGTTCCGGCCGGCGGCCGAAGAGATCCTGCGGCGCCTTGCCCGGTCCAGGGACGAGGTTCGCGCGCTGCGCGAGCGGGCGCCCAAGGTGCTGCGCTTCATCACGACCCATGGCCTCGCCACGATCTTCTTTCCGGCCTGGTTGCGTTCGATGGAGGAACTGGCGGGGGTCGTCGCCATGCGGCTCGAAACCGCGCGGCTCGATGATTGCGTCGCCGCGATGGTCGGCGGCACCAGCGACTTCATGCTGTCCTATGTCCATCCCGCGACGCCGTTGCCGCTCGATGCGGAAGGCTTCAAATCGGTCGTGATCGGGCACGATCGGCTGGTGCCCGTGTCCGCGCCGGACGAGATGGGCCGTCCCCTGCACCCCCTGCCGGGACGCGGCGCCGAGCAGCCGAGCGGCTATCTGGCCTATACGCTCTCCTCGGGCTTCGGGCGCGTGATCGATCTGTCGCTGCACAGCCGCGAGGGCGCGCTTCATCTGGTCCGGGTCTTCGAATCCCATTTGGCCGGCGTGCTGAAGATTATGGCGCGTCAGGGCCGGGGTCTCGCGTGGCTGTCCGAGCAGGATGTCGAGGCGGATCTCGCCGCCGGGACGCTGGTGCGGGCCGGGGGCGAGGAATGGGCGATCGAGCTCGAGGTCCGCATCTTCCGCAATTCCGCCCGCGTCGCCCCGGCTGCGGAACATTTCTGGCGAACCGCGAGCGACGCCGGCGATCACCCTATACGCTAAGATCATCGGGCAATCGGGAAAAGGAATTATACGCGCCAGCATGAATTTCATAGAGTTAATCCAGTTTCCTTCAATAACTGGCGGATCTCATGCGCGTCCCAAGAATTGCCGTTCTCGGCTTCGCCATCGAATGCAATCGGTTCGCACCGGTCTCGACGCGGGAGGATTTTTACGCGCGGGCAATGCTGGCGGGCGATGCGCTTATAGCGGAAGCCCGTAAGCCGGCACCGGCGATGACGCCGGAGATTCCCGCTTTCGTCCGCACTATGGATGCCCGGGGTCCGTGGCAGGCCGTTCCGATCCTGTTCGCCAATGCCGAGTCCGGCGGCCCGGTCGACCATGGCTTCTTCCTCGAACTGGTCGGGCGGTTCCGCCAGGAGTTGGCGGCGGCGATGCCGCTCGATGGCGTCTATATTTGCGAGCATGGTGCGGCCATCACGACGGAGGAGGACGATCCGGACGGTGTGATCTTCACGCTGGTTCGCGAGATCGTCGGGCCGGACATACCGGTCGTCGCGACTATCGATCTGCATTCCAACGTCTCCGAGCGCATGGTCGGTGCGGTCGATGCGATCATCTCCTACCGCCGCAACCCGCATACCGACATGGCGGAGCGCGGCGCCGATGCGGCCGCGGCGCTCGCCGAACTGCTCGACGGCGTCAAGACCACGGTCGCCCATATCCGTCTGCCGATCTGCCCGCCGCCGACCGTGCTGCTGACCGCGCCGGGGGCCGGGCCCTATGCCGACCTGATCCAGGCGGCCGAAGCGGCCGCCGCGGCCGATCCCCGTCTGCTCAATGTTTCCGTGGTCGGCGGCTTCGCCTATGGCGATACGCCGAAAAACGGTCTGACCGTGCTCGTCACCACCCGCGGCGACGCCGCCCTTGCCGCGCGGACGGCCGAGGCGCTTGCCGGGTTGGCCTGGCGCCAGCGCGCCCGGTTCGTGCCGCGCCTGACGCCGTTCGACGAGGCGGTGAGGCTGGCCAAGACCGTCGGGGAGGATCGCGATCGGCAGCCGGTCCTGCTGGCGGACGTCGCCGACAATCCGGGCGGCGGCGGCCGGGGCAACACAGTATTCCTCCTGAAGGCGCTGATCGAAGCCGGCGCCCGCGATGTGCTGCTGGGCGTGCTGACCGATCCGGAACTGGCCGCCGAGGCCCACTCGCTCAATGAAGGGGCGACGTTCACGGCGCGGTTCAATCGGGCGGAAAGTGCCACCTATTCGGAGCCGTTCGAGGCCCGTGCCACGATCCTGCGGCTGAAGGACGGCAAGGGCGTCGGCCGGCGCGGGCAGCTCGCCGGCTGCGCTTTCGATCTCGGCCCTTCGGCGGCACTGGTCATCGACGGCGTGGTGATGATCGTCATCACGCATCGCCACCAGTGCCATGAGCCCGCCTTCTTCGAACTCTTCGGCCTCAATATCGGCGCCGCACGCTCGGTCGTGCTGAAGTCGCGCGGCCATTTCCGGGCCGCCTTCGACGAATTCTTCGCGCCCGAGCAGATCATCGAGGTCGATGCCCCCGGCCTGACATCGCCGCTGCTGTCGCGCTTCGCCTTCACCAAGCTGCCGCGCCCGGTCGTGCCGCTCGATATGGTCGAGGACTGGACCCCGCGCGCGCGGATGTTCCCGGGGGCGCGGCCATGAGCCTCGCCGCGCTCGAGACGCCATGCCTCCTGCTCGACCCGACCCGGCTCCAGCGCAACCTCGAGCGGATGAGCGAGCGGGCCCGCTCGCTCGGGGTTCACCTGCGCCCCCATCTCAAGACCGCGAAATCCTGTGACGTCGCCCGGCGCGCCACGGCGGACGAGTTCGGCGGCATCACCGTCTCGACCCTGCACGAGGCGGAATATTTCCTGGCGGGCGGCTTCGTCGACCTGCTCTATGCCGTCGGCATCGTCGCCGACAAATTACCGCGCGCGGCGCGCCTGGTCCGGGCCGGCGCGCGTCTCACGCTGATCCTCGATTCGGTCGAGGCGGCCCGCGAGGTCGCGGCCTTCGCCGCCACGCATGCGGTCGCGTTCGCGGTCCTGATCGAGATCGACACCGGCGAGGGCCGCTCGGGCCTGCTGCCGGATGCCGCCGATCTGGTCGAAATCGGCTGGACGCTCGATCGGCCGCCCTATTGCCGGCTCGACGGCGTGATGACCCATGCCGGCCATTCCTACGCGGCGCGGGACCTGGCGACGGTCGCCCGTATCGCGGAAACCGAGCGCTCGGGCGCGGTCCGGGCCGCAGAGCGGCTGCGCGCGGCCGGGTTCCGGGCGCCGGTGGTCAGCATCGGTTCGACACCGACCGCGCTTCATGCCGCGCAGCTCGAAGGGGTGACCGAGCTCCGGGCCGGCGTCTACATGTTCGGCGATCTGTTTCAGGCGCAGATCGGCAGCTGCGCCGTCGAGGATCTCGCGGTTTCGGTGCTGGCGACCGTCACCGGCCATCGGCGCGATGCCGGCCATCTGCTGATCGACGCCGGCGGCTTGGCCCTGTCCAAGGACCGCAGCACGGCCGACGCGCCGCATGATTGCGGGTTCGGCCTGCTGGCGCGCGAGGATGGCACTCCCTTCGCCCATGAACTCAAGGTCGTCCGGGTCTACCAGGAGCATGGCCTGGTCCGGGCGGCGGACGGCGATCTGCCGTTCGATGACTTGCCGGTCGGCGCCCGGGTCCGCGTCCTGCCGAACCATGTGTGCATGACGGCGGCCATGTATGACCGCTATCATCTGGTCGAGGGCGCCGCCATCGTCGGCGAATGGACCCGGACCAACGGCTGGTAGGACCCGGTTCGCGGCGGGTCAGCCGAACTCGACCACGGTCCCGTTGCCGCGCTCGCCGGCCCGCCGGACGGCCAGGGCCGCGACCGCAAGATCCTGCAGCGCAATGCCGGTACTGTCGAACAGCGTGATTTCGTCGGCGGCCGCGCGGCCGGGCAGCCGACCGGACACCAGGCCGCCGAGCGTGCCCCGGATGCGGTCGGATGCGAGCAGACCCTGCCGCACCGCATGCTGGCACTCGCCGATCGTGATGGCCTGCTCCAGGCTGTCTACATAGACCGAGGCGCCGGCGACCAGTGCGGCCTCAAGCTCCTGCTTGCCCGCGGTATCCGCGCCGACGGCATTGACATGCGTCCCCGCACGGACCCATTCGGCCCGAACCAGCGGTTCCTGCCCGGGCGTCGCCGTGACCAGAATGTCGGCCGCGCGGACGGTCTCCTCCAGGCTCGCCGCCCGGGCGGCGAGGCCTCTGGCGCGGACCGCTTGGAGGAAGGCTTCCAGGCGCGCCGGCGTGCGGTTCCAGGCGACGATCTCGCCAAGCGGCCGCACGCAGCGGATGGCGTCGAGCTGGTAGAGCGCCTGGGTTCCGGTCCCGACGAATCCCAGCACCCGCGCGTCCGGCCGTGCCAGATGGCGGGTGGCGAGCGCGGCGGCCGCGCCGGTGCGCACGCCGGTCAGATAGTTTGCACCGACCAACGCCGCCGCCCGGCCGGTTTCCGGGTCGAACAGCAGCGTGGTCGATTGATGGTTGGTCAGGCCCCGTTCGGCATTGTGCGGCCAGTAGCCGCCGGCCTTGAGGCCGAGCGATCCGGCGGCACGGTCGTAGCCGGTCTTGACACCGAACACGGCGGCGTGGGTGCCCAGCTTCTCGCGCACCACCGGATAGCTCGCGGCTTCCGCCCGATCGAGCGCCGCGAAGGTCTGGGCGACTGTCTCGATCGCGTCGGGCATGGCGACCAGCGCGCGGGCCTCGGATTCCGAAACGATCAGCATGCTTATTTCCTAGTCAACTGGCGGTGAGGGGTGAATCGGCGAAATGGCAGGCCGCCGTGTGATCGGGGCCGACGGTGACGACCGGCGGCGTCTGCCGGCAGATTTCCTGCGCGATCGGGCAGCGGGTATGGAAGCGGCAGCCGGCCGGCGGGGCCAGCGCGCTGGGCACGTCGCCCTTCAGCACCACCCGCCGGCGCGGCCGCTCCGGATCGGGCACCGGAATGGCCGACAGCAGCGCCTGGGTGTAGGGATGCCGGGGTGCGTCGAACAGGGCCTGGGTCGGACCGGATTCGACGATGCGACCCAGATACATTACGGCGACACGATCGGCGATGTTCCGCACGACGGCCAGGTTGTGCGAGATGAACAGGAAGGTGAGGCCGAATTCCGCCTGCAGATCGCCCAGCAGCTGGAGGATCTGGGCCTGGACCGAGACGTCGAGCGCCGAGACCGCCTCGTCGAGCACGATGAAGCGCGGGCGGAGGCTAAGCGCGCGGGCGATGCCGATGCGCTGGCGCTGGCCGCCGGAGAATTGATGCGGATGCTTGTCCGCCGCCGAGGCGGGCAGGCCGACCACGTCGAGCAGCTCCGCGACCCGCCGCCGGCGGTCCGCACCCGTCGCCGCGCGATGGATGTCGAGCGGCTCGGCGATGATGTCGCGGACCGTCATCCGCCCGTCGAGCGAGGCCCAGGGGTCCTGGAACACCATGCCCAGATCCCGCCGGACCGCCGTGAGCGCGCGCCCCTTGAGCGATAGAAGATCGACGCCGTCGAACTCGACCTTGCCGCCGGTCGCGTCGAGCAGGCGGACGAGCAGGCGTCCCATGGTCGATTTGCCGCAACCGCTTTCGCCGACGATGCCCAGGGTCTCGCCCCGATGCACCACCAGATCGACGCCGTCCACCGCGCGAAGGACGGGACGCTGGGCTCTGAACAATCCAGGGCGACCGCCGAAATGCTTGGTCAGCCCTTCGACCTTGAGCAGGACGGGGTGGGTCATGGAACGCCTCCGGCACCGGCAAGCCAGCACGCCGTCTCATGGCCGGGATCGAGCGGAAAGAATGGCGGCTGGACCACCGCACAGCGATCGATCGCGACGGCGCAACGCGGATGGAAGCGGCAGCCGCCCGGCATGTCGGCGAGTGCCGGGACGCTGCCCGGGATCGGCCGGGGCTGGGCGAGCGGCCCGTCGAGCGGCGGGATCGATGCGAGCAGCCCTTGTGTATAGGGATGGGCCGGCGCGCGGAACAGTGCCTTGACCGGGGCCGTCTCGGCGACCCGGCCGGCATAGAGCACGACGACCCGGTCGGCGAATTCGGCGACGACGCCCAGATCGTGGGTGATCAGCATGACCGACATGGCGAGTTCGCGGCGCAAGCCGCGCAGCAGATCCAGGACCTGCGCCTGGACCGTTACGTCGAGCGCCGTCGTCGGCTCGTCGGCAATCAGCAGCTTGGGCTCGCAGGCAAGGGCGATGGCGATCATCACCCGCTGACGCATGCCGCCCGACAATTGGTGCGGATAGTCGCTGATCCGCTTCGCCGCGGCCGGAATTTCGACCAGGTCGAGCAGTTCGACCGCCCGCCGCCGGGCCTCGGCCCGGGCCATGCCCCGATGCCAGGTCAAGGTCTCGACGATCTGTTCGCCGACCGTCAGGACCGGGTTGAGCGAACTCATCGGTTCCTGAAAGATCATGGCGATGCGATCGCCGCGGATGCGCCGCATCGCCGCCTCGCTCAGGCCGAGCAGGTCGGTGCCCTCGAACAGGATCCGTCCCGACGTCACGGCGACGGAGTTGGGCAGCAGGCGCATCGACGAAAGCGCGGTCATGCTCTTGCCCGACCCGGATTCGCCGACCACGCCGACCACCTCGCCGTCGCCGACCGAGAACGAGACGCCGTCGAGAATCTTGAGCCCATCGACGCTGGTGGTCAGGCCGTCGATCTCGAGCACGGGGGATGATGCCATCTCAACGGCCCTCGAGCTTGAGGCGCGGATCGAGCACGTCGCGCAACCCGTCGCCCATCAGATTTACGCCCAGCACCGTGATGGCGATGACCAGACCCGGAAAGAGCGAGATCCATGGCGCCGAGGGGATATAGCTGCGGCCATCGGCGATGATGTTGCCCCAACTGGGCGTCGGCGGCGGCGGACCGACGCCGACGAAGCTCAAGACCGCTTCCGCCAGGATCGAAACGGCGAAGATGAAGGTCATCTGCACGATGAGCGGACCGAGGCTGTTCGGCAGCACATGGCGCCAGATGATGCGCAGATGGCCGGCACCGGCGACGCGCGCGGCGTCGATATATTCCATGCGGCGGACGACCAGCACGGCGGCGCGGACGATGCGTGCCGTGCGCGGGGCGTAGGTGACGGTGAGCGCGATCACGACGTCCAAGACCGATGGGCCGAGCACGGCGGCGAGCGCGATCGCCAGCAGCACGCCCGGAAAGGCCATGAGCGCGTCCATGAGGCGCATCACCGGATTGTCGAGCCGCGAGAAATAGCCTCCGGCCACGCCGATCAGCGTGCCGAAGAAAGTCGACGCCAGCACGACCATGAGCCCGATCGCGAGGGAGGTGCGGCCGCCGTAGAGCACGCGGCTCAGCACGTCTCGTCCGAAATTGTCGGTCCCCATCAGATGCACGGCGTTGGGCGCACCCAGGCGATAGCGGAAATCATTCTTGAGCGGCGAATAGGGGGCGATCAGATCGGCCGCCAGGGTCGCCAGCAGCACGATCACCAGGATGATGGCGCCGGTCATGAACAGGCGATGGCGCAGAAGCCGGCGCAGCCTCGGATAGCCTTGCGTCGGCCGCGGCCGGGCGGCATCGACGGCCGGATCGGCCAGGATGTCTTCAGTGCTCATGGCGCACCCGCGGATCGAAGGCGGCATAAAGCAGATCGACGGCGATATTCACCGTGACCATGAATACGCCGATGATGAGGATGCCGCCCTGGATCACCGGCAGGTCGCGGCGCAGCACGGCGTCGATGATCAGGCGGCCGACGCCCGGAATGGCAAAGACCGATTCGATGACGACCGCGCCGCTGAACAGGATGCCGATGCTGATGCCCAGCACGGTCAGCACCGGGACCGCGATGTTGAGCAGCGCGTGCTTCAGAATGACGATGCGTCCGGGCAGACCCTTGGCCCAGGCCGTGCGGATGTAGTCCTGGCTCAACACTTCGAGCAGGCTGGAGCGCGTCATGCGGGCGAGCAGCCCGGTCTGGGTCAGGGCGAGCGCGATCGCCGGCAGCGTGGTCGTTTGCAGCCAGCCGACGGGGCTGTCGCCGAACGCCACGAAGCCGCCGGTCGGGAACCAGCCGAGGGCGACCGAGAACACGTAGATCGCGACCAGGCCCAGCCAGAAATCCGGCAGGGACAGGCCGACCAGGGCGGTCATCATGACCGCCTGGTCGATCCAGCTGTTGCGCTTCAGGGCCGCGATCGTGCCGCTGCCGATGCCGAACAGCAGCGTGATGACCAACGCGAAGCCGGTGAGGGACAGGGTGACCGGCAGACGCTCGAGGATCGCGGCTGCGACGCTGCGGCCGAGCAGGAGCGACTGACCGAGATCGCCGTGGAGCAGGTTGCGGTACCAATGCAGCGCCTGGATCCAGACCGGCTGGTCCAGGCCCAGATCGGTGCGGATATGGGCGAGCTCCTCGGGGCTGGCGCTCGGGCCGGCGAGTTCGGCCGCCGCGTCACCCGGCACCAGCCAGATCAGCACGAACGAAATCAGCGACACGAGCAACAATACCGGTAGCGCACTCGCCAGACGCCTGATGATGAGGCTCGCCATCGGCCTATCCTGTTCCCTCTCCGACTATTTGTACCAGACGTCCCACATGCGCGGGATGCGGAACGGCTTGTAGTTCGCGACGTTCGCCCGGGCGGCCTGATAGATACCGAGATCGCCGAGCTTGATCGCATAGGCCTGATCGATCACACGCTGCTGGAACGCCGCGAAGGCGGCCTTGCGGTCATCGAGCGACGGCGAGGAATTGAGCTTCGCCACATCGGCTTCCAGCGCCTCGTCCTGATGCTGCTGCCAATTCTCCTTGCCGGTGAAGAAGGTGGTCGTGCTGTACGGCCCTTCCCAGGGTTCGACGCCGATGAAGATCGGGAACATGTTCCAGCCGGTCGGCTTCTGCCGCATGGCGATCGAGGTCGGCCAATCGGCGACCTGCAGTTTGACGTTGATGCCGACGGCCTGGAGCTGCTGGCTGGCCACGACCGAGGCGTCATTGTCGTTCTTGAAGCTGTTGTCGGTCACGAGCGTGAACGGCTCGCCCTTGTAGCCGGCCTCCTTCAAGAGCTGCTTCGCCAGCTCCGGATTGTTGAGGTTGTACTTGTCCTTGCCGACGTCGCCCGCGAAATATTCGGTGCCGGGATGCTGCCAGCCATGGGTCAGGCGGAACAGGCCGTCGGTCGCGATCGCCATGATCTCTTCGTTGCCGAGGGCGGCATTCACCGCCTGGCGGAACTTGACATTTTTGGTCGGGCCGTCGTTGGCGTTCAGGAAGAACACCTGGAACGCCCAGGGCATCATCTCGTAGAGCTTCACGCTCGGGTCGGACTTCAGGCGGTCGGCATCGGTGACGGCGAGCTGTTCCAGCGCCTGGACCTCGCCGGTCTGCAGCGCGGCCGCGCGCGCGCCCGATTCCGGCATGAAGCGGAAGGTCACCGTGTCGAAATAGGGGGTCTTCTTGCCGCCGAACCCGTCCCGATCGGGGAAGCGCGCGTCCGGGACATAGCCGTCGAAGCGCTTCAGCTTGACGTAGCTGTCGGGCTTGTATTCGACGAACTGATAGGGGCCGGTGCCGATCAGGGCGATCTTGTTCGGCTCCTTGCCGGCCTCTTCGGCCGGGATCACGACCATCGGCGCGCGGGGCGTGCTGATCTCGTCGAGGAAGCCGGGCACGGGCTGGCTCAGATGCACCACGACCGTATAGGGGTCCGGCAGATCGATGCCGGAGATGGTGGCCAGCAGCTGGGCCGAGGCACCGATCCTGGCATAGCGCTCGAGCGACGCCTTGACGTCGACGCCGGTCATCTCTTTGCCGTTGTGGAACTTGACGCCCTTGCGCAGGTGGAACGTGAAGGTCTTGTCGTCCGGCGAGGCCGAGGAGTCGGCGGCGAGCTCGGGGATCACGGCGCCGGTCTCGCCGCGGGTATAGAGCGTCTCGAACACATGCATCGTGATGTTGCGCGCGGCCTGCGCGAAGGTCGTCATCGCGTCGAGGCTGGGCGGCTGGGCCTGCTGGGCCACGGTGATGTCGCCGCCGCGTTGCTGTGCCGCTGCGGGGCAGCTTGTCGCGAGGAGGGCGACGGCACTCGCCGTCGCGATGCCAAACCAACGCTGGTCGAACTTTCGCTTCATCATCATCGTCCCTGTTGCATGTCGTTTGTGTTTTTACCGGATGCCTCGCCGAGCATCAGGTCGCGTAGTCCGGCTCCTCGCGGTCGAGCATGCGGCGCCAGGCGTCGAGATGCTGGCGCGCGTCGAAACGCTCGCCCCAAGCCCCAGTATAGCGGTCGCGCAAGTCGTCGTTGAGAAGATTGAGCGGCAGGCCGGCAGCCATGGCGGTCATCTGATACATGCAGGTCCGCTCGGCCATATAGAGCTCGTCGAAGGCCTCGTGGATCGACGGGCCGACGACGGTCACGCCGTGATTGGCCATCAGCAGGATGGTCCGCTCGCCCAGCACCCGCGCGACCCGTTCGCCTTCGTCGTCGCTCAGCACCGGTCCGTTATGGGTGTCGTCATAGGCGATCCGGTCGCACAGGGTCAGGCTGTTCTGATGGGCGAGCGCGAGCTGGCCGCCCTTGACCATGGACAGGGCCGTCAGATATTGCGGATGGACATGCAGGATGCAGCGCGCCTGGGGGTGGCGCAGATGGATCTTGGCGTGGATGTGGAACGCGACCTCGCGCAGCTCGCCCCGGCCCTTCAGCACCTGCCCATCGAGATCGCACAGGATCAGCTTGCTCGCGGTCAGCTCGCGGAAATGCAGGCCGCGCGGATTGATCAGGAACAGATGCCCGCTGCCCGGCAGCATCACGCTGTTGTGGTTGGCGATCTGCTCGTTCATCCCGAGCCGCGCCAATATCCGGAACACGGCGGCGAGGTCGCAGCGCGCCTGCCATTCATCCTCTGCGGAGAACGTAGAATCTGGCAGCATCCTGCGATGCCTCCTTAGCGTTGATCTTCGAATGATCAATGGTAGCGGGATGCTGTCGTCGGCGTGAAATGAGTAATGCGGATCGGGTGATGCATCCTCGGTATTTCGAGCATTGTCGATCATCACTGATCGAAGCGGCCGGTAGTTCCCGGCCAAGTATTCCGGTCCCCGGATATGCGCGCGCCGTATTGGATCATCAGCAAACCGCATTCGCCAATCGGGGGCCGAGATCTTATGGATCGCCCCCGGCCCATTCATCTTCAGCATACGAGGACGCGACCATGATCGGTTCGGTCAGACCCTATTGGCGCAATTTCATCGACGGCGATTGGGTCGACGGCGCCGGCGGCGACCGCATCGCCGTGGAGAACCCGGCGACGGGGGAGATCATCGCCGAGGTCGCGCGGGCGATGCCGGCCGACGTCGATCGCGCGGTTGCCGCGGCGAGGGCCGCCTTCGACGCCCGCGCCCTGCTCGACCTGCGTCCGTCCGAGCGCGGCGAGTTGATGTTCGCCATCGCGCGGCAGCTCGAGCGGATGAGTGACGAGATCGCCACCGTCGAATGCCTCGACAACGGCAAGACCTTGGCGAACGGACTTGCCGAGGTATCGCTGACGGTTCGCTATCTCACCTACTACGGCGGCCTCGCCGACAAGCTTGAAGGCCGCCAGATCCCGCTCGGCCGGGATTTCCTCGATTATACGATCCACATGCCGTTCGGCGTCTCGGCACAGATCGTGCCCTGGAACGGCCCCCTGCCCGTCGGCGCGCGCTCGGTCGCCTGCGCGCTCGTTACCGGCAATACCGTGGTGCTGAAATCGCCCGAGGATTCCCCGCTCAGCCTGTTCCTGTTGGCGGAGGCCTGCGAGAAGGCCGGCGTTCCCAGGGGTGCGGTCAATATTCTCTGCGGCTATGGGCGCGACGCCGGTGCGGCGCTCGTCGCCCATAGGGATATCGATCACATCGTTTTCACCGGTTCGGTCGCGACCGGGAAGAGCGTGCTGCGCGCGGCGGCCGAGCGCGTCGTGCCCTGCGTGATGGAACTCGGCGGCAAATCCGCGGGTATCGTTTATGGCGATGCCGACCTCGACCGCGCCGCCAAGGCCGCGGCACGCGGCATCTTCCACCATTCCGGCCAAATCTGCTCGGCCGCCTCGCGCCTCATCGTCCATCGCTCGATCCATGATGCCTTCCTCGAACGCCTGAAGGCGGAGGCGGAGCGGCGCTCCGTCGGTCCGGGTGTCGACGGACATGACATGGGACCGCTCATCTCCCTCCGTCAGCTTGAAAAGGTGGAAGCGCTGTGCAAGACCGGCGTCGCCGAGGGTGCGACGCTCGTCACCGGCGGCAGCCGCATGGCCGTCCATGCCGGCCATTTCATGCGGCCGACGATCTTCGCCGGGGTTCGTCCCGACATGATGATCGCGCAGGAGGAATTCTTCGGTCCGGTCGTCGTGGTGATCCCGTTCGACACGCCGGAAGAGGCGGTCGCGATCGCAAACGGCACGGATTACGGTTTGGCCGCGGGTATCTTCACGCGTGACCTGCGGCTTGCGCATTGGACCGCGGACCGGCTCGTCGCCGGTCAGGTCTATGTCAACGAATGGTGGGTGGGTGGCGTCGAGACGCCGTTCGGCGGCACGAGGCGCTCCGGCTACGGCCGCGAGAAGGGCCAGGAAGCGCTGCTCGGCTATGTGCAGACCAAGAATGTCGGGATCCGGCTCTAGATGTGAGCTCTCAATAGGTGGTCCGATTCGAACGCCTGCTTCCCAAGCGTTCGGATCGGACCACCAGATAATGCGTTGTGGGTAGATCAGACTGACGGATCCGTCTGATCTGCCCCCTAGCCGTTCGCGGGCAGTTCGACGGCCGCCGCATCGGACGGCAGGCTCGAGGCGTCCCAGCCGCCGCCGAGGCCGCGGATGAGCCCGACATCGGCAGCGAGGCGGCGCGTCTGCACGTCGAGCAGGGTCTGTTGGGCCTGAAGCAGCGCCGTCTGGGCCGTCACGACCTCGAGATAGCTGGCCGCGCCCTCTTTATAGAGCGTGAGCGCACTGTCGAGCGTGTGCTGGGCGGCGGTCACGCCGGAGGCCTCGTCGCTGGCTTCCTGACCCAGCCAATGCAGCAGCGCCAGATTGTCTTCGACCTCCTGGAAGGCGGCGAGCACGGTCGAGCGATAGTTGGCACCCGCCTCGCGGAACTGGGCGTAGGCGATGGCCTCCTGGGCATCGAGCTTGCCGCCGTCCAGCAGCGGCAGCGTGACGTCGGGGCCGATCGTCCAGAAGCTGTTGGGCAGGCTCAGCAGATTGAGGCCGGCGCTTTGAAATCCGCCCAGCAGGTTGAGCGAGAGGGACGGATAGAAAGCGGCCCGGGCGACGCCGATCTCGCTGTTGGCGGCGGCGACGGTGCGCTCGGCCGCGGCGATGTCCGGCCGGCGCTGCAGTAGGGTGGAGGGCACGTCCGCGGGCACGTCCGGGACGGTGAAGGGCGGCACCTCGGTCGGGATCGTGAAGGAGCTGGCGGGCTGGCCGACCAGACTCGCGATCGCATGTTCCATGAGCGCCCGCTTGGAGGCGATGTCCGAGACCTGCGCCCGCGCGGTATCGAGCTGGGTTTGGGCGCGCGAAACGTCCATGCTCGAGGCGATCTTGCCCTCGAAACGCGTCCGGGTCAGGTCGAGCGCCCTCTGATAGGCATCGACCGTCCCCGCCAGCAGCTTGGCATCCGCATCGAGACCGCGTAGCGACAGATAGTCGGTGGCCAGCTCCGATTGCAGGCTGAGCCGCATGGTCGCGAGATCGGCGGCGCTCGCCTGCGCCAGGGCGGTGCCGGCCTTCGCCTGGTTCCGGAGCTTGCCCCAGAGATCGATCTCATAGCCGGCCGCGACGGCGAGCTGGTTCGCGCCATAGAAATTCGGCTGCGTCGCGCCACGCAACGGACGGGTCTTCGACTGCCGGTTGGCCGTGAGGCTGCCGCCGAGTGCTGCTTGCGGATCGAGGCCGGCCTCGGCCTCGGCCGCGAAGCCGCGGGCCTGGTCGTAGCGCGCGACCGTCGCCGCCAGGTCCGAATTGGCGGCGTCGATCTGCGGCTCGAGCTTGTCGAGCGTCGCGTCGCCGAACCGGTTCCACCAGGCGCCGCGGGGCAGCTCGTCCGACGGGTGCGCCGGTTGCCAAGGCCCGGCCTCCTTATAGGCCGCCGGCACGTCGATCAGCGGTGGATGATAATCCGGCGCCAGGTTGCAGGCGGTGAGGCCCGCGGTGGCGGCGGCGATCAGCAGGGGGCGAAGCGACATCGATCAGTCCGCTTTCGTTGGGGTCGCCTGGGCGACGGTTGCGGGATCGCCCGTTGCCGGGGCGGCGGCGAGCTGGACCGGCTGGCCGCTCACCAGGGTCTCGGGCGGATTGTCGATCACCCGATCCGAGGCGGAAAGACCGGCGACCACTTCGACGCTGTCGCCGAAGTCGCGGCCGAGCTGGATCGGCTTCAGCATCGCCTTGTTGTCGGTGCCGAGCACGGCGACCGACGTGCCGTGATTGCCGGGGATGAGCGCCGTGGCCGGCAGCCGGAGAGCCCCACCGTTCGGAAGCTGGAAATGGACTTGGCAATAGGTGCCGGCCGCGAGTTCGCCCTTGGCATTGTCGGCCTGGAGCTCGACCAGCATGCTCCGCGAGCTCGCGTTCATCGCGTTCGACATCGTGACCAAAGTCGCGTCGAAACTGCGGCCGGGATATTGCGGCACGTCGAACGTCGCCTTCAGCCCCGGCCGGAGTTCGGCGGAGAACGCTTGCGGAATCTGCACGTAAATCCGCAGCTTGTGCAGATCGGAGATCTCGAACAGCTCCTGCCCCACGCCGCTGCCGGCGTTGATGAGCGCGCCGATATCGGTGTTGCGTGCCGTCACCACGCCGTCGAACGGCGCCGCGATGGTCTTGAAACTCTCCAACGCCTCCAGGCGCCGCACATTGGCCCGTGCCGCATCCGCCACGGCTTTCTTCGCCTGCGCGTCGCCGGCTTTCTCGTCGGAGGCCTGCTGGGCCACGGCTTGCGACGCCACGAGGGTATGCCAGCGCTTTGCCGTAAGTGTCGCCAGCTGCTCGTTGGCCTCGGCGCTGGCCAGATCGGCCCGCCCCTGATCGAGCTGCTGGTCGAGGTCGGGCGTATCGATCGAGGCCAGCGTCTGGCCCGCCTTGACGTTCGCGCCGATATCCTGTTGCCAGGTCTTGAGATAACCGCTGACCCGCGCGTAGATCGCGGCCTTGTTGATGGGCTGGATCGTGCCGGGCAGGGCCAGGGTTCGGGGCGCGTCGCTTTGCTGGAAGCCGGCGAGCGCCACGGTCGGGGTCGCCTGCGCATCGGTCCATTGGACCAGGGCCTGCTTGCCGCGCGCCCGGTCGACGATGCCGCTGGCGGCGATGGCGACCAGGACGGCGATGGCCGCCGTGCCGCACAGCACCAGCCGGCGCGCGTTCGGTTTCTTCAAGGGAAGGTCGGACATCGGTCGCTCCGGATGGAAAACGTCAAAGGGGGGCCGGCGAGGCGGGGGCGGCGGATGCCTCCGCATCGTGGGGACGGCGGCCGTGCACGAGGCTGAACAGGGCCGGGACGAGAAACAGAGTGGCGCAGGTCGCGAACAGCAGGCCGCCGATGACCGCGCGGCCGAGCGGCGCGTTCTGCCCGGGCTCGATCGCCATCGGCGCCATGCCGATGATCATCGCGAGCGCCGTCATCAGCACGGGGCGAAAGCGGGTGCTGCCGGCATCGAGAGCGGCGACCAGCCCGTCGGCACCGGCCGCCAGCCGTTCGCGGGCGAAGCTGATCACCAGAATGCTGTTCGCGGTGGCGACGCCCATGCACATGATGGCGCCGGTCAGTGCCGGGACCGAGAGGGTCGTGCCGGTGGCGAACAGCATCCACACGATGCCGGCGAGCGCCGTCGGCAGCGCCACGACGATCACGAACGGATCGAGCCAGGACTGGAAGTTGACGACGATCAGCAGATAGATCAGCACGATGGCGAAGGCGAGGCCGACGAACAGCTGCTGATAGGCGCTGGTCATGGTCGTCACCTGGCCGCGCAGCACGACGGTGGCGCCGTTCGGCACATCATGGGCCGTCGCCTGCATCGCCGTGCGGATGTCGGCGGCGACACCGCCCAGATCGCGCCCCTGCGGCGTCGCATAGATGTCGATGACCGGGCGGACGTTATAGTGCGAGGCGACGGCGTTGCTCGGCGTCCGCCGGATCGTGGCGAGGCCGCCCAGCAGCTGCACGCCCGAACCGGTACCGGCACTCACCGGCAGGTTCTGCAGGCCGCCCATCGTGTCGATATCGCGCTGCGGCGTCTGGATCGACACCGGATAGGAGACGCCGGTCTGCGGGTTCAACCAATAGGTCGGCGAGGTCTGCGAGCTGCCGGCCAGCGTGGTCAGCATGGCCGTCGCCGCGTCTTTTTCGCTCAGGCCGACCAGGCCTCCCAGCGACCGGTCGAAATCGACATTCAGGGTCGGTTGCTGGAACGCCTGCTGGATCCGCGCGTCGGCGATGCCGGGGATCCGTTTGATGCGGGCGAGCAGCGCGTCGGCATAGGCCCGGTCCGCCTGGATGTCATTGCCGATCACCTGCAGATCGATCGGCGCGGGCACGCCGAAATTCAGAATCTGGCTGACCATGTCGGCCGGCAGAAAGGCGAAGGTGGCACCGGGGAACTGACGCGGCAGCACCGCGCGCATCGTCTTGAGGTAGCCGTCGGTCGGCGCGTGGTTCGGCTTGAGACTGATCAGGATGTCGGCATCGCCGACGCCGATCGTGCCCGAATTGTTATAGGCCATGTTGATGCCGCTGACGCTGAGGCCGATGTTGTCGACGACGCCATCCAGTTGGTCGGCCGGGATGATGTGCTGGATCGCCACGCCGATGCGGTCGGCGAGCTTGGTGGTCTCCTCGATCCGCGTGCCGGTCGGCGCGCGCACATGCAGCTTGATCTGGCCGCCATCGACGTTCGGGAAGAAGTCCTGGCCCAGATAGGGGACGAGCGCAAAGGAGAGCAGGCTGAAGCCGATGAAGCCGGCGATCAGTTTCCTGCGGTTGTCTAGGCAGAGGTCGAGCAAGCCGCTATAGGCGTTGCGCAGGGCCTCGAACCGGCGCTCGAAGCCTTGCTGGAACCGCGCCAGGGGATTGCGGGACGGGGTCGCCGCCCCGTGATCCGTACCCGGCTGATGCGGCTGGAGCAGGTAGTTCGCCAGGGTGGGAACGAGCGTGCGCGACAGAACGTAGGATGCGATCAGCGCGAACACCACCGCCTCGGCCAGGGGTCGGAACAGGTAGCCGGCGACGCCGTTCAGCCCGAACATCGGCACGAAGGCGATGCAGATGCATAGGAGCGAGACGGTCGCGGGCACGACGATCTGCTGGGCACCGTCCAGGATCGCCGTCTCGACCCCCTTGCCGTGCTCCAGGTGCCAATTGATGTTCTCGATCGTCACGGTCGCGTCATCGACCAGGATGCCGACGGCGAGCGCCAATCCGCCGAGCGTCATGACGTTGATCGTCTCGCCGAGCAGCGAGAGCGCCGTCACCGACGCCAGGATGGCGAGCGGGATCGAGATCGTGATGATCACGGTCGACCGCCAGCTGCCGAGGAACAGCAGGATCATGGCACCGGTGAGAGCGGCCGCGATCACGCCTTCGCGCACGACACCGGACACGGCGCTCGTCACGAATACGGACTGATCGCCGACCGCGGCCAGGTTCAGGCTCGCCGGCAGGGTCTTGGCAACGCTCGGCAGCAGCGCCTTGATGCCGGAGATGATGTCCAGCGTCGATGCCGCTCCCGCCTTCACGACGCCCAGCAGGACGGCGTTCTTGCCGTTGACGTGAACGACGTTGGTCTGCGGCGGGTTGCCGTCATGGACATAGGCGACGTCGCGCATATAGATGACCGTGCCGTTGACGGTCTTGATCGGCAGGTTGTTGAAGGCGTCGATCTCGCTCGGCGAGTCGTTCAAATTCACGGTATATTCGAACGGGCCGATCTTCTGGGTCCCGACCGGCGTGATCAGGTTCTGGATCGACAGGGCGTTGACGACGTCGTTCGCGGAGATGCCGTAGTTGTGCAGCGCCTGCTGGTTGAGATCGGCCTGGACCTGCCGGACCTTGCCGCCATAGGGCAGCGGGATCGCGGCGCCGGCGACCGAGGCCAATTGCGGGCGGATGAAGCTGCTCGCGTCATCGAACAAGGTCGTTTCCGAGAGCTTGTCGCTCGAAAGCGCCAGCTGCAGGATCGGCACGCTCGACGCGTTGAAACTCAGGATCAGCGGCGGCGTGATGCCGGCCGGCATCTGCTTCAGCACCGTCTGCGACATGGCGGAGACCTGCGCCAGCGCCGCGTTGATGTTCACGGTCGGCTGGAAGAAGATCTTGATGATCCCGTAGTTCGGAATCGACTGGGATTCGATGTGCTCGATGTCGTTGACGCTGGTGGTGAGCGAGCGCTCGTAGAACGTGACGACGCGGCCCGCCATGTCGTCGGGCGGCAGGCCGGTATAGCTGAAGACGACGCTGACCACCGGAATATTGATGTTCGGGAAGATGTCGGTGGGCGTGCGGAAGGCCGACGCGACGCCGAAGATCATGATCAGCAGCGCCATGACGATGAAGGTGTAGGGCCGCCGAAGGGCGATCCTGACGATGCCGATCATGGGGACCTCCAGGTCGCGAGAGGAAGGCGGCTGGCATTGGCCACCAACTCGACCAGGAAGCAGCTGCACGCGCGCAGCGTCACCCCCGGCGCGTCGTTCGCCGCGTCCGGCAAGATCATGCTGCGCACGTCGATGTCCCGCCGCTGCGCCGCCTCGACCAGGGCGCGAAACTTGGCGGCCCGTGCGTCCTCGCTCGTGCTGTGCTGTACGAGGCGGACCCTCGCCGCCGTAGCCGCGATGCGGGCCGGGGCGGGGGTCGGCGGGATGTCGAGACCGACCACCCCCGTTGCGGGGATAGCGCCTT
>JAQGIC010000101.1 GCA_028288725.1 Rhodospirillales bacterium | reverse complement strand
GCGAAATCGGCGGTTCGGCCGAGGAGGAAGCGGCCGAGTTCGTCATCGAGTCGAAGACGAAGAAGCCGATCGTCGGCTTCATCGCCGGGGCGACCGCGCCGCCGGGCCGCCGCATGGGCCATGCCGGTGCCATCATCTCGGGCGGCAAGGGGACCGCCGCCGACAAGTTCGAGGCGATGCGCAAGGCGGGCTTCCATGTCGCCGACAGCCCGGCCTCGCTGGGCTCCACGATGCTGGTCGCGTTCAGGGGCTGAACCGATGGCCCCCAGAACGCGCACAAGAACACGAAGGGAGGATGTCAAATCATGAGCACCCTGGCACAAGACTTCAAAAACGAGCCCAAGCTACCGCCGGTCGAACTGCTGATCGACGGCGAATGGCGCGCGGCGAAGACGGGCAAGCGTTTCGAGACACGAAACCCGGCGACCGGCGAGGTTATTACAACTGTCGCCGAGGCCGGACGAACCGATGTTCACGACGCGGTGATGGCCGCGCGCCGGGCATTCGAAACCGGCCCCTGGGCAACGATGCCCGGCATCGATCGCGGCCGGATCCTCTATCGCATCGCCCAGATGCTGCGCGATCGTTTCGAGGAGTTCGTATCGCTCGAAAGCCTGGATGCCGGCAAGCCACTCCGCGCCACCCGGCGGCAGGATCTTCCGGCGGTCATCGACTGCTTCGAATATTACGCGGGCTGGGCCGACAAGCTCAAAGGCGACGTCATTCCCGTACGCGACGACGCCCTCACCTATACCATCCGCGAGCCGGTCGGCGTCGTGGCGGCGATCGTGCCCTGGAACTTCCCGCTGATGAACGCGGCCTGGAAGATCGCTCCGGCGCTCGCCTGCGGCTGTACCATCGTGCTGAAGCCGGCCGAACTGACGCCCCTGTCGGTGCTGGCGCTGGGTGCGCTGGCACTTGAGGCGGGGCTACCGCCCGGCGTGCTCAACATCATTCCAGGACCGGGCTCGGTCGTGGGCGCCACCCTGGTAGCGCATCCCGGCATCAACAAGATCTCGTTTACCGGTTCGCCCGAAGTCGGGCGCCAGATCATGCGGGCGGCGGCCGACAATGTGACACGGGTCGGCCTGGAGCTCGGCGGCAAATCGCCCAACATCATCTTTGAGGATGCGGACATCGAAGCCGCCGTGCGGGCCTCGTCCTCGGGCGTCTTCTTCAATGCCGGCCAGGTCTGCTCGGCCGGCTCCCGCATCCTTGTCCACCGGTCGCGCTACGATGATTTCGTCGATGCCATGGTGAAGCGGGCCGAAAAGTACAAGATCGGCGACGTCGCCAATCCCGAGGTCGACATGGGACCGGTCATCTCGGAAAAGCAGATGAACACCATTCTGGGATTCGTCGATGCGGGCCGGCGCGAGGGCGCCAGCCTCTTGACCGGCGGCGCGCGGGTCGGCGACCGCGGTTATTTCCTGTCGCCCGCCGTCTTCGCCAATGTCGGCAACGACATGACCATCGCGCGCGAGGAAATTTTCGGCCCGGTCGCATCGGTCATCCGCTTCGATGACGAGGAGGAAGCCATCCGCCTCGCAAACTCCAGCATCTACAGTCTGGCGGCCGCGCTCTGGAGCCGGGACGTCGGCCGGGTCCATTCGATCGCCAAGCGCCTGCGCGCCGGCACCGTCTGGGTCAATACCTATGGCCATACCAATACGCGCCTGCCCTGGGGCGGCCAGGGCGGCGCCTCCGGCATCACCCGGGACCTGGGCGAGGCAGCCCTCTCGAATTACACCGAGCCGAAGGCGATCTGGGTCAATCTCGGCCGTTGAGCCTCGCCGCCCCGATCCCCACCCGGGACGGATGATCCGATGACGAGGCCCCTCCCCCTGACCGGCCTCGTCGAACTCACCGCAGCCCGCCCAAAACGGGTTGCGGCCTTTTCTTTCGGGGCCGCGCCGGCCCTGCGGCAGGAGACGGCAGATGACTCTCTGGGTGCGTGTCGACGTCGATGGCCAGACGCGTTTCGGGACGCTGGCGGCGGATGACCGCATCCGCCTCTATGATGGTGACATGTTCGGTACCTGCCGCCCTTCGGGGGTCACCGTCGAGGCTGACAAGGCGCTGTTGCTGCCGCCGTGTCAGCCGACCAAGATGCTGGCGCTTTGGAACAATTTCAACGCGCTGGCGACCAAGCTCGGGAATGATCGACCGATGCATCCTCTCTACCTCTTGAAAGCGAACAGCTCGTTTCTCGGGCCCGGCGGCGCCATCCGGCGGCCGGCTTCCTACGACGGGCGCGTCGTCTTCGAGGGCGAGTTGGGGATCGTGATCGGTCGGCGATGCTCGAACGCTACCGAGGCGGAAGCCACCCGATGCATCTTTGGCTATACTGGCGTGAACGACATCAC
This sequence comes from Rhodospirillales bacterium, assembly GCA_028288725.1. Classification (GTDB taxonomy): domain Bacteria; phylum Pseudomonadota; class Alphaproteobacteria; order ATCC43930; family CGMCC-115725; genus Aliidongia. The sequence continues at coordinate 62,864 of JAQGIC010000101.1, read as the reverse complement.
CGCGATCGATCTGGTGACAAGCGATAAGAGTTTCGCCCAATGGTGTCGGGCGAAGAGCTTCGATACTTTCGGCGTTTTCGGCCCGGCGATCTCCGACGATCTCGACGTGGCGGCGGCGTCCGTCGTCACGGTGCTGAATGGCGTCGAGCGACAGAACTACAGTCTCGGCGACATGATCTTTCCGCCGGCCGAGATCGTCAGGCGGATCTCCGCGGACATGACGCTCATGCCGGGAGACATCATCTGCTGTGGCACCTCGATCGGAGCTGGAACCATGAAGGAACCCCGCAACCTCATCGCGGTAACCATTGCGGGGATCGGCACTTTGGCGAACCGATTCGATACGGAAACACTCATTTGACGAACGACCGTCGGCAGCAACCCGCTGCTCCTGTAAATGCTGTCGAATGCACTGAAGTATACAGGACCTTAAGTCTCTCGGCACAACCTCGAAATTAAATTGATGCGGGAGATGGCCAAGCTCGCCGCGGGCGACCGCACCAACGCCACCATTCAGGGTGCCTGCCCGACGAGCATATCGGCCTCTCGAAGGACGATTCCTATTCGTTGATGAGCGTGGCGGCCGATTTCGCGGTGACCCAGGTCGTGGACGGCCGTCAGGGCTGTCATGTCCGTATTCCGCGCTCGATCTTCCCCAAAAGGGGCGGCTGAGCGGCCTTCGACGCGCTGCACCGGAGGCGGCTAGGCCCCTTTTCCCAGGCCCGCGGTATCCGGCGCCGGGCGCGCGAGATTGCGGAACACCATCCAGTTGAGCGCGGCCCCGCACAGCATCAGCGCGCTGGTCGCGAAGAACACCGAGCGCATGCCGAACTGGGCGCCTGCGAAGCCGCCGACGAGCGGGCCGGTGATCTGCCCCATGTACTGGGCCGATTGCGAATAGCCCAGCACGCCGCCGGTGACGCCATCCGGCACGCTGTGGCGGATCAGCGCCGTGACCGACGGCAGCAGACCGGCGAGCGCCAGCCCCATCAGGAAGCGCAAGGCGACCAGTTGCCAGGCGTCGGTCACGAAGGCCTGCGGGATCAGCAGCAACCCGCTCGCCACCAGGCAGCCGATCACGACCGGCCAGGCGCCGATCCGGTCGGCCAGCCGGCCGACCCGCGGGGCGGCCAGGATGCTGGCCAGCGCCGAGGCCGCCATGACCAGGCCCGACATGAGGGCGATCCGGCCGGGGTCCGCCACGAGCTGGGCGACATAGACGGTGATGATCGGCTCGATCGACATGTTGGCGAACATCAGCATCAGCGCGGTCGCCAGCATCGCGAAGACCGGGCGCCGGTCGGGGATCGCGGCCCAGGTGCCGATGCGCGGCGCGGCCGGGCTGCCGGCCGGCGGGCGCGCGACCCGCTCCTCGCGGATCAGAAAGCAGGTGGCGAGGAAGGCCACGAAAATGGCAGCACCCGCGGCGAAGAAGGTTTCGCGCAGGCCGATGAGGCCGGGCAGGATACCGCCCAGCAGCGGGCCGACGAAGCTGCCGGCCATCACGCCGATCGAGAGCGTGCCGAGCGCCCAGGTCGAGCGCTCCTTCGGCGTCTGCATCGCCACCAGGATGACCGAGCCGGAGGCGTAGCCGCCCGCCAGACCGATCGCCAGCCGCAGCCCGATCAGCTCGTAGATATTATGCGCGAGCCCGATCAGCGACATGACGATGGCCATGCCCAGGCTGGCGCGCACCAGCATCAGCTTGCGGCCGTAGCGATCGGCCAGCCGGCCCCAGATCGGCGAGACCAGCGATGCGGCCAGAAAGGTCACGCCGAATGCCACGCCGGACCATTGCACGATCGCCGACGGCGACCGCACGCCCAGCTGTTCGACATAGAGCGGCAGGAACGGCAGAATCAGCGTCATGGCGATGATGGTCGTGAACGACCCGAACAGACAGACATAGAGGTTCTGCCGCCAATGCGCGTTGTGGTGCGATCCCGTCATGCCATGGCCATCCCAGTTTGGTATACCAAACTGAGCTGCGGCCGCGACTTCTGTCAACCGACGGGCAAGCAGGACCACCCATGCGCCCTTCCCTTGCCGCTCCGCCATCGACCAGAGACTCGGCGCCTTTAGCCGTCCCCTGTGCCTCCGTCCAAGCCGCGATAATGGCGCGATGGGTCGGACGCTGGGTAGGGAAGCTTTGGCGCAGGTCCGGGTCCCGTCACGGTCACGACCTCTTCCGGATCACCCCACCCTCGGTTGAGACCCGCGCTTTTGGCGCTTGAAATCCATCAATACTTCCGATATCGGATTGATTGCGCTCTCGGGATCGTTTCGGGAGTGAAGGAGAATCCGATGTCCGCGCTGCCGCCCCCTGCCCTGCCTGCGAACAAGCCCGAGAGCGTTCGGCGCTTCGTGCTGCGCCATCTCGCGGCCGACCTGCCGCGGGTCGTGTGGTTCATGGCGGGACAGGTCGCGTTCGTCGGGCTGACCGTTGCCTCGACCCGGCTGATCGGCAATGCGGTCGAACTGGCCGGGCGCGAGACCGAAGTCGCGACCTTCCTGGTGCGATTTGCGGAAATCCTGGGCGTGTTCGCGCTGGCGGTCGCATGCCGCTGGTTGGCCGACCGGTCGATCAACCGCCATACCGCCGACGCCATGGCGACGATCTATCGCGCGGGCTTCGAGAAGTGCCAGGGCTTCGACACCGGCTGGCACGCCGACGCCTTCGCCGGCTCGACCGCGCGCAAGATCACGCGGGCGGCCCAGGGCTACGACATCTTCGTCAGCGTCAGCTATTTCCTGTTCGTGCCGTCGATCCTGCTGGTGCTGATCACGGCCGGCACGATCATGGACGACAGCGCGCTCGCCGCCGCCGCCATGCTGGCGGGTGCCGCGATCTATTTCGCCGTGGTCGGCTGGTTCAATCTGAAGCGGGTCATGCCGCTGATGAAGGAGGCGTTCGCCCAGGACAGCAGGATCACGGGCGAGCTGGTCGACGTGCTGGGCAACAACGCCGCGGTCAAGTCCTGGGCGATGGAGCCGGGCGAACAGGAGCGGTTCTGCAAGACCGTCGCGACCTGGCACGGCAAGATCATGGGCGCCTGGAACGGGGCCGTGAACAACGGCGCGCTATCGTCGTCCCTGTCGTCGATCATCCTGATCCTGCCGATCGCCATCGTCGTGATCGAGGCGCGGCAAGGCCTGGTCGAAGCCGGCACCGTCGCCACGGTGATCGGCGCCGGCTTCGTGTTGCGCGGCTGGCTCGGCAACATGGGCCAGGGCATGCGCGAGACCCAGAACGCGGTGTCGGAGATGACCGAGCTGCTGGCGCTGCTGTCCAAGCCGAACGAGGCGGAAGAGGATGCGGGCCTGGCCGAGTTCCGGCCCGGTCCGGGTGCCATCCGGTTCGAGCAGCTGGGCTTTCGCTATGCCGAGGCGAACGGTTCGGTGTTCGACGGCCTGGATGTCATGATCGAGGCGGGCCAGACCGTGGCACTCGTCGGCCCGTCGGGCAGCGGCAAGAGCACGTTCGTCAAGCTGCTGCTGGGCCTCTACCGGCCGGACGAGGGCCGCATTCTGATCGACGATCAGGATGTCGGCCGCTGCACCCGGGCGAGCTTTCGGCGCGAGATCGCGCTGGTGCCGCAGGACCCCGTCCTGTTTCACCGCACGATCGCAGACAACATCGCCTATGGCGCGCCCGGCGCCACGCGGGAACAGGTGCGCGACGCGGCGCATCGGGCCCGGCTCGACGAGATGATCCAGAAGCTGCCGGCCGGATACGAGACCCTGGTCGGCGAGCGCGGGATCAAGCTGTCGGGCGGCGAGCGGCAGCGGGTGGCGATCGCCCGTGCGCTGGTCGCGGCCCGGCCGGTGCTGGTGTTCGACGAAGCGACCTCGAGCCTCGACACCGAGAACGAGCACGCGATCCAGCAGGCGCTGGCCCAGGCGATGAGCGGCCGTACCACGATCATCGTGGCGCATCGCCTGTCGACCGTCCGCCACGCCGACCGGATCCTGGTGTTCGATCGCGGCCGGATCGTCGAGGACGGCTCGCACGAGCAACTGGCGAAACGGCCGGGCGGTCTCTATGCCCGCCTGCTGTCCGCCGATCGGGAGCAACAGGCGGCATGAACATAGCCGTGAGCGTGCCTAACCCCCCGTCCCGCATTCTCCGTCAATATGACGCGGAGATGCGGGCGGAACCGCCGCCGGAACCGGGTGTGTCGCGCACCTGGTCCGGCGGCGTGCTCCGCACCACGGGCCTGTATCATTGTATCGGGTATTCGCTGCTGGCCGGGGCCGATGTCGACCGGGAGATCGCGACCCAGGTCGATTTCTTCCGCATGATGGGCGTGCCGGTCGAATGGAAGCTCTATGGCCACGACCAGCCGCACGACCTCGGCGCGCGCCTTGCCCACGCCGGCTTCCGGCCGGAAGCGACCGAGCATTTCATGGTGCGCGACCTGCAGGATGGCGAGATCGAGGATCCGGCGTCAGACGGGATCATGCTGCGGCAGGTGCGCGACTTGGCCGGCCTCCAGGATTTCGTCGCCGCCGCGGGCATGGCGTTCGAGCGCGATGAATCCTGGGCGTTCAAGGCCTATGGCGGCCGTCTCGCCGACCCGACCTATGCGCTTCATGTCGCCTATGACGGCGCGCTGCCGGTCGCGGCCGGCCGGCTGGAACTGCCGCCCGGACGATCCTTCGCCGGCCTATGGGGCGGCGGCACGGTGCCGAGCCATCGCGGACGCGGCATCTATCGCGCACTGGTTGCCGCGCGCGCCTGGGAAGCGCTCTGGCGCGGCTATCGCTATCTGACGGTCGATGCCGGCGCGATGAGCCGCCCGATCCTGGAACGCCTGGGCTTCGTCGAACTGACGACCGTTACCGCTTGGATGCGGGAGCCTTAGGCGCCGGGGCTCCGGGGTCGGCTGTGCAAGGGCTGCCGAGCAGGGCGGAAAGTGGCTCGCGCCGCCGGCACGAGCCACCTTCGCCTCCGTCTCGCTCCGGGCGACTATCTTGTCGCGACGGCCTGGGCCGCGGTCGGATGGTAGTGCGTGATGAATGTGCCCCAATTCGCGAGCGTCGTCCGCGGGAAGCTCGCGGTATCGGGGATGTATTCATTGGCGAACCAGAGATCCCCGTTCTCATCGACGGCCGCCGCGCCATAGTCGCCCCAGCGCCCTGTCCCTTGCGTATAGGGGTGAGCGGTGTTGTAGCCCGTGAAGCCGTCGTCCGGCAGCGCCCCGATCCCGGCAATCTGAATACCGCTGACGGCCGCCCCCTTGACCGTGACGAAGCCGGTGCTGGGATAGAGGCCCGGTCCGACCACGGTGACGCCGATCCCGCCGCTGCCTGAGACCGGCATGGCGATCGCAGGGTATAGAACGCTTGTCCCGGCGGGGGCCGTTATCAGCCCTTGCCGATGCAAGCTTGCGACGAACCCGTGAGCGCCGCCCAGCATCTCGAACGAGAAATAGGCCACGCCGACCTTGGTGCCGCCTGCGGGGTTCGGCACGGACGTGTTGAGCGCCGCCCATATCTGATTGTTGACGAAGACCGGCAGCGCCGAGAACCGGGTGTCGCCGCCATCGAGGTGGGGAACCGGCGGAAGAGGAGCCCCTGCCCGAACGAGCGACGCCGCATAGGGCCGGGGACCGTCGGGCTGGACGGCCGGCGGCGGCGCCGAATAGGATTGGGTCGTCGTGTCGACCGAACCCAGGTACAGCCGTGGGGTGGCGGTCGAGAGAGATTTCGTATTGCTGAGGGCGAAAACGCGTACTTTGTTGGCCGAGCCGTTCGCCGACAGGTTGGCCAGATCCTCCACCAGATACTCGGTCCCGTTTTCAAAGCGCGCCGGCACGGCGCCCGGTGGCGACACCGTCGGATCGACGGTGAAATCGTTGGGCAGCGTGAAGCGGACGAATGGCGACCCGGCGCCCGCCTCCAAGCGCTGCTTGGACAACGCATAGATCGTCGCCATCACATAATTTCCCGCACCCGTCAGCTGGAACATGTTGTGGGCGACGTACACGCCATCGGCGTCGAAGCCGATCCGTTGGAAATCAGGCAGACACGGGCAGCCGGCGACATCGCTGTTCGTCGTGTCGAAGTCGTACAGGAACCAGTTGCCCAGCGGATTGCTCGTTTCGCTGACGGCGAAGAATTGAGCCGAGAGATTGAGCGGCGTCCCGTCAGGCATGTTGAGCGTCGCCCATTCGAAGACGAACCAGCGCTTCGAGGCACTGTCGTAATACGCCCGGGGATCGCTGAATTGGGCCGAACTGCGGACGCCGGTCGCGCGGTTTATTTCACTGCCCTCATTGAAGAAGCGATTGATCGACAAGGTCGGCGCCAGCTGGTTGCCATGCGTATCGTAGATGGCGATCGCGTTGTTCACCGCTTCGAGCACATAGCCGCCGCCGACCGCGAGCGCCTGATCGGGCGGTTCCAAGCTGAACTGGTTGCCGCCATCCGTGGTCCGCTGGTCGAAATGGGTAAGACCGGTGAACCCCGTGAAGGGAAGCCCGACGACGAGCTGGTTCGGAACGATGGGCGTCAGCAGATCGGTGGTCGACGGGAGGCTGTTCGAGGAGAGCTTGCTCGCCTGGAGCCGCTTGAGGAACGGGATCTCGCGGGCCTCCGGCAGCAGCACGCCCTTGCCGGCAAGCGGTGCGGCATCCGGCAGCGGCGGCTTGACCGTGGTGCCCTTGGCCAAGTCGGCGAAATTGATTTTGCCGATCAGAGCGACATGCTCGCCGTGCGGGCTTTCGGCGACCACGGCCTTTGCCTCGGCGCCGACAAGGAGAGAAAGTGAAACGACGGCGCCGAGGATCGGGCGCATGCCGGAACGATGTTTTTGGACAGGCGGACGCGGTGACAGCATTGGAAGCTCCCATTTGTCTGTTTTGACGCAGAACTATTCGCTGAAGGAGGCAATGCTCCGTCGGCGGTGGGAAGGTTGCTTTCGTCACTGCACTGGCAGCAGCGGTATTCCGCGTCCTGGAATGGGCGGAGTCAATACGCTAGTAAGAAAAAATTAACCACGTTTGCGGGAAGGACTTCGTGTGCGCTGCGCCGGCCGCTTAGCCGACCGTGGCGAGCCGGGTCAGCCCGGCGGCGGCCCCACGTGGGACCTGAACAACTCTATGGCTGCCGCCGGCTCGGATGCCCGTGCGTGCCCTCCATGAGTCGGGCAACGACCATGTCCGTATCCATCAGGTCGGTAAAGATCTGGTAGAGCGCCACCAACGAGGCATCGTGCTCGGCCTGCGTCGGTGCCGCATTGGCGTCGCTGACCATCACGACGCGAAATTTCGCATCATCGCGTCGCGCGCGGAGGATTCGCAGCAAACACTGGTAACGGTGCCGGTGATCAGCACCGTATCCCCGTCTCGAAGAGGAAGGCGTCCGTGATCATCTATCTGCTGCGCCGCATTCTCTATGTCGTCCCGATCGCTCTCGCCGTCAGCCTCGTCTGCTTCATGCTGGTGCATATCGCGCCGGGCGACCCGATCAACGCCATTGTGCCGCCCGACGCGCCGCAGGAAGTGGTGATCCAGGTCAAACGGGCATACGGGCTGGGCAAGCCGCTGCCGGTGCAGTTCGGGATATGGCTGCTGCATATCGGCCGCGGCGACCTCGGGCGACCGACATCGGCATGATGGCGCGCTATTTCGCAGCGGCCAATTTCTCGCCGACCGGTTCTAATATCGAACAATGGAAGGACGACAAGTTCGAGGCGGCGCTGCAACAAGCGGCGGAGACGACCGACCAGGCCACCATCCGGGCGGCCTATCGCGCGGCGCATGAGCGTCTGGTGGACGATCCGCCATGGCTCTATATCGTGCACGACCTCAACCCGCGTGCGATGAACAAGAACGTACATGGCTTCATCGCCGCGCAATCCTGGTTCACCGACCTGACCCTGGTCAGCCTGCATTAGCGCGATGTATGAGGCCCAATCGGCCTCATATCTGAATCGCCCTTTAAACCAAATAATTAGGGACTGATTCACCGATCAAACCGAGTCGGTTTGATCGGATCAGGCTCTAGAGGACATCGCCCATGAACAGCGCCCTCTCTCCCGCTTACGTCCTGTCTCGTGAAATTGAAGCGCAGCGTCTTTCACCGGTCGATCTGGTGGATGCGCTGCTGGCGCGGATCGCGACCCACGACCCGAAGCTGCACGCCTTCGTCGACGTCTACGCCAAGGAGGCACGGCTCGCGGCCGAGGCGGCGGACAAGGCGATCCGCTCCGGGCACGCGCTCGGCCCGCTGCACGGCATTCCGATCGCGATCAAGGATATCATCGACATCGAGGGCCGGGTCACCACCGGCGGCTCCGCCAGTCGGCTGAACCATCGGGCGGCACAGACGGCGACGGTGGTCCGCCGCCTGATAAGCCATGGGATGATCGTGCTCGGTAAGACGCATACGGTGGAATTTGCCTGCGGCGGCTGGGGGACCAACCAGCATCTCGGGACGCCGTGGAACCCGTGGGATGCCGCGGTGCCGCGCACTCCCGGCGGATCGAGCAGCGGCTCCGGCGTCGCCGTAGCGGCGCGGCTCGCGCCCTGGGCAATCGGCACCGATACCGGGGGTTCCGTCCGCCTGCCGGCCTCCTGGTGCGGCATCACAGGGCTGAAGACGACCATCGGCCGCATCAGTACCCATGGGATCCTGCCGCTCAGCCCCAGCCTCGACACGCCCGGCCCGATGGCACGTACCGTTCGGGACGTGGCGCTGCTTTACAACGTCCTGCACGGCCCGGACCCGCTGGATCCGCTGACGCGCGGACGCCAGGCGACCGATCCGCTGCCCGCCCTGGAGAAGGGTGTCCGCGGCCTGCGGCTCGCGCGGCTCCCGCCAGAGGACCGGTCCGGCGTCGCGGCGGAGGTCATGGATGCCTATGACCGGTCGCTCGCGGTGCTGGCCGCACTTGGCGCGGAGATCGTCGATGTCGTCCTGCCGTTCCGCCTCCTCGACTTTGTCTTCATGACCGACATCATGCAGGCGGAGGCCTATTTCCTCCACGGCGAGAGCGCCGAGGATCCCAGCCTGAAGCTCGACGAGGCCGTCCGCCGACGGCTGCTCGCCGGTGCAGGCCTCCCGGCTCGCGATTACCTGGCAACTCTGCGTCGCCGGGACGAGATGAAACAGGCGATGGAAACTGCCCTGGCGGGAGTTGATGCGCTCTTGACCCCGACCACGGCGACGGCCGCTATTCCGCTAGAAGAGGTGGACCAGAACGACACACCGTCGCGCTTCACCCGATTCGGCAACCTTCTGGAGATGTGTGCACTGACGCTGCCGAACGGCTTCACGGCCGATGGGCTGCCGCTGTCGTTGCAGATTGCCTGCCGCGGTTACGAGGAAGCGCTGGCGCTGCGCATCGGCCAAGCCTATCAGCAGGCAACCGAATGGCATCAGCGGGTCCCGGCGATGGTCGAATAACTACGGTCTATGCGCCCCGGAAGCGATGACGCAGATCTGGTCATTGCCGGGGCGCTTGCGTCTCGGCCCGACGCAAGCCAGCTCCCATGCGGGACGCCCGCCCCCTCGAGGACAAACGCAAGGTCACGGCACCCCGATCCTCGGCCAGCGCCGGCCTCGGTGCGCTGGAACCTCTGGGCAAGATCACGGAAGCGGCCGTCGATCTGGTTTTCGGCGTGAACGTCAAAGGCACGATCTTCACCGTGCAAAAGGGACTTCCGCTGATGCGGGACGGCGGGTCCATCATTCTCACGTGATCGTCGACGGCCTCGATGGGAACGCCCGCCTTCAGCATCTACAGCGCGAGCAAGGCAGCGATCCGCAATCTCGTCCGCAGTTGGGCGCTCGACCTCAAGGGCACCGGCATCCGCGTGAACGTCCTGTCGCCCGGACCGACCGAAACGCCCGGCCTGCTCCGCGGGCTGGCCAGGACAGGCAACATGGACGCCGCGATAGCCGACCTGACCGCCCGGACTCCGCTCGGACGCATGAGCGACCCGGACGACATCGCGGCCGTCGCGCTTTTCCTGGCCTCGGATGACAGCGCCTTTATGACCGGAAGCGAGACTTCCGTGGATGGCGGCATAGCCCAGGTCTGAAAGGCGGAAAGCAGCGCAATCGAGTGGTGGTGAGCCATAGCATGCTCACCACCAACGGCCGGAGGGGCCGATTCCGGCGATCGACCGGGGACAGGCACGACCGGTCCGGGGCATCTCTCAGCTTTCCGCGATCGAGGTCCATTGCGATCCCGTGACGACAAGGGCCGGAATCCACAAGGACAGACAGACCGGCAACACGATGAATCTTGAATTTTCTGTCCGACAGTTGAACAGTCGTACTTTCACGATTTCCGCCCACAGGGGCGGGATCGCTTTGAACGGTCGAGGAGACTGCTTTGACGAGTGGCGCCGAGGTTACCGAGGTCCGAACCGGTCATGCGTTCGATACCGGCCGGCTGGCCGCGTATCTGGCACAGCATTTGGACGGCTTCAGCGGGGCGCCGGAAGTTCGGCAATTCCGGGGCGGCCAGTCCAACCCGACTTTTTTGATCGAGATCGATCGGGCGCGCTACGTCCTGCGCAAGAAGCCGCCGGGTCAGCTGCTGCCGTCCGCCCATATGATCGAGCGCGAATATCGCGTCATGCACGCGCTGCGCGGCAGCGCAGTGCCGGTCATCCGCACGCATCTGTTGTGCGAGGATGCATCGGTCATCGGCACGGCCTTCTATCTGATGGACTTTGCCGAAGGCCGAGTGTTCCGCGATCCGGCCCTGCCGGAGCAGACCCCGCAGGAACGACACGAGATTTATGCCGCGATGGGCGATGTGATGGCGCGCCTGCACGGGGTCGACTGGCGGGCCGCCGGGCTCGAAGGCTTCGGCAAGCCGACCGGCTATCTCGTCCGGCAGATCGCGCTCTGGACGCGGCAGTACGAGGCGGCCAAGACCGAGACGATCCCGGCGATGGACGAATTGATCCGTTGGCTGCCGGCGCATATGCCGGCGGACGACACGACGACAATCGCGCATGGTGACTTCCGCCTCGAAAACCTGATGTTCCATCCGACGGAGCCGCGGGTGATCGGCGTGCTCGATTGGGAGCTGGCGACGATCGGCCACCCCTTCGCCGACGTCGCCTATAATTGCATGATCTGGCATCTGGACCCGTCGACGCCGAGCCTCGGCGGGCTCAAGGGGCGCGATCTGGCGGCACTCGGAATCCCGACCGAGGCCGAATATCTGGCGGGCTATGCCGCCAGCGCGAAACGAGCACGCATCGAGAATTACCCGTTCTTCCTGGCATTCGCGTTCTTTCGCTTCGCGTCGATCGCCCAGGGGGTCTATGCCCGGGCGCTCGCCGGCAACGCCAGCGCGCCCAACGCGCTCGAGGTCGGACTGTTGGCGGGGCCGCTCGCCAATCTCGGGTGGCAGGCGACCCAGGGTTGAGACGATCGACGCCCGACCTTCGACCGAAGGTCGGGCGTCGATCGCGGATCAGCTCGGCATCTTGCAGGTCACTGCCGGCGCCACATCGGCGGCGCTCACCGTCGTCTTGACCACCGGCCGCAAAACACCGTCGACCTTCTCGACCACGCCGAAATAGTTCGGCTTGAGCAACTGGTGGTCTTCGGCGCGCAGCTTCAGTTTGCCGAGGATCGTGTCGAACTCGCCACCGGACATCGCTTTCGCGATATCGTCCGGCTTCACGCTGTTCGCCTGCTTCACCGCCTGAAACAGCACCTGCATGCCGAGGTAGGTTTCACCCTCGAAGTTCGTCGGCGGCGAGCTGTATTTCGCGGTCCAGGCCTTCACGAAGGACTGGTTTTCCGGCGTATCCAGAGTCGAGCTGTAGTTGATGATGCCGTAGATGCCCTCCGCCGCGTCGCCCAGCGTCTTGACCGTGCCGTCGGTGGTGAAGCTGACGCCGGCGACCGTCACCGTGCGGGTCAGGCCGAACTGCTTCGCCTGCTGAGCGAAATTGACCGCATCACGGCCGGCCAGAACGACCCAGACGCCCTCGGCGCCGCTCTTTTTCACCTGTTCGATATAGGGGGCGAAATCGTTGATGTCGGCCGGCGTGTAGAGGTCGGCGACCATCTCCTTGCCCAATCCCGCGGCGGCCTTGTCGAACAGCGCGCCCGACCCGCGGCCCCAGGCGATGTCGGCCGCGACGACGGCCCATTTCTTTTCCTTACGCTGGGCCAGCCAGGGCTTCACGGTGGCCGCGTCCATCGCCGACTGCGTATTGACGCGGAAGACCCGCGGAACGCAATTCGCCCCGGTCAGCTCGTCCGCCTTGTTGATGGTCGAGATATAGATCGAGCCCCATCGATCCATTAACGGCGCGATGGCAAGGCCTTCGCCCGACGCGATCGTCCCGGTCAGGATCGTATAGCCCTCGGACACCAGCTTTTCGGACTGGCGGCGCGCCAGGTCGGGCTTTGCCTCGGTGTCGTAGGACTTAATTTCGACCATATGGCCTGCGACGCCATGCTGGGCGTTCGCCTCGTCCGTGGCGAAGCGGACGGCACGCATCACCTCTTCGCCGAGCGTCGCATAGGTGCCCGAAAGATCGGTCGGCACCCCGACGCGCAGTGGGTCCGCCGCGAGGGCCGACGTGGCAAGCATGGCCGCGAGCATCGCGGTCCCGGCAGCCGCCGTGAAGGCATGAACCGACCTTGGCATGGTATCCTCCCTGTTCCCCGCCCGTCGGACGGGATGTTGCGGATCGATCGAGCGTCGATCTCGTCGTCTGGATCAGATCGCGATGTGCCCTTGCAGCTCATCGCGGCTGACGTTGTGCAGCGAACCGGATTCGGCGACGCTGCCCTTCGACAGCACGTAGAAGCGTTCGGCCACCCGATGGATCAGGCTGATGTTCTGCTCGATCAGCAGAATGCCCATTCCGTCGGTGCCGAGCTGCACGAGAAGTGCGGCGAGATCGTCGACGATCACGGGGGCCAGCCCCTCGCTCGGTTCGTCGAGGATCAGAAGATCGGGGTTGGCCATCAACGCGCGTCCGATGGCCAGCATCTGCTGCTGGCCGCCGCTCAACGCCCAGCCGGGGTTCGAGCGCCGTTCAGACAGGATCGGGAACAGCTCCTGGATCTTGGCCAAGGTCCAGGGGCCGCGGCGCGCTGTGGCGCCGCCCAGCAAAAGGTTCTCCTCGACCGTCAGGTTTGGCAGGATGCCCCGCCCCTGAAGCACGATCGCGATGCCGTTCTGAGCCGCCGAATAGCCGCGCAGGTCCTTGGTCGGCCGGCCCCGCAGTTCGATCCGGCCCTGCGCCACGCGGGTCCCACCGCACAGCGTGTTCACGACCGTCGTCTTGCCGACGCCGTTGCGCCCGACCAGCGCCACCCGCTCGCCGGCACCGACCTCGAACGTCACGCCGTTCAGGATACGGGCCTGTCCATAGAGTGCATGAACGTCGTGAAAGGCCAGCAGCGACATCACGCTTCAGTCCCCAGATAGGCCGCGATCACGGTCGGGTTGGCTCTGACCTCCGCGCAGCTGCCTTCGCTCAAGGACCGGCCCAGATGCAGCACGGTGATCTGGTCGCAGATCGAGAACACAACCTGCATGTCGTGCTCGACCAGCAGCACCGTCACGCCCCAGCGGTTTGCCAGATCCCGCAGGATCCTGGCGAGGTCGAGCGATTCTTCCATGGTCAGCCCGGCCGCCGGTTCGTCGAGCAGCAGCACGCGCGGCCGACCAACGAGGGCCAGGGCGAGATCGAGCCGGCGCTGGTCGCCATAGCTGATTTCGGCAGCGGGCCGGTCGGCCAGCGCACGCAGGTCGAGCTCGTCCATCACTTCGTCGGTGTCGGCATCCTCGACCGCCCAGGAGGCGATGCGCAGCTGCTGTTCTACCGAAAGCTCAGGGAAAATGTTGGTCCGCTGGAAGGAGCGGGCCATGCCGCGTTTGCGCCGTTGCTGCGGCGTCAGGCGGCTGACGTCGACGCCGTTCAGCAGAACCTGGCCGCCGGGATTGCGGGCCCGGCCCGACAGGACGTCGATCAGCGTCGATTTGCCGGCACCGTTCGGGCCGATCAGGCCGCGGATCTCGCCCTGGCGAATGGCGATGTCGACATTGTCGAGCGCCGTGAACCCGCCGAACCGGCGGGTGAGGCCGATGCCCTGTATCGCGAGCGTCATCGCCGTTGCCCCAGCCCGCCGATACGCTTGATAAGGCCGACGATCCCCTCCGGCATGACCAGGGTCACGACCACCAGCACGGTGCCGACGATCGCCGGCCAATATTCGGCGAATTGGCCGGCGAGATCCTTGATGTAAAACAGGACGATGGCGCCGATCGCCGGCCCGACGATGAACTTGGCCCCGCCGACGATGGCCATCACCAGGGCGGCGCCGGACAGGCTCCAATGGAACATCTGCGGGGCGATGTAGCCGTTGTAGGTCGCCTGCAGGGTGCCGGCGATGGCGGCGATGAGAGCGGCGATCGCATAGACCAGCGCCCGCGGCAGGGTGGTGGAGAAGCCGATGAAGCGCGCCCGTTCCTCATTGTCCCGGATCGCGGCGGCGATCTGGCCCGTGCGGCTCTGTGAAAACAACTTCAGGCCCAGCAGAGCCACGACCAGGATCGACCAGGCGAGCACGACCATGACGGCCGGATCCTGCAGTCCGCGCGTCGGCAGGCCGAACAGGCGGGCGGGCAGATCGAATGACATGCCGTCGTCGCCCTTCGCCAGTTCGCGCCATCGAAAGGCGATCTCGTAAAGCGCCTGTCCGATCGCGAGCGTCAGCATTGCGTGGGCGACGCCGGTAACCCGTGCCACGACCAGTCCGAACAAGAAGGCTACGAGGGTCGGAACGGCGAGCGCCAGGACCAGCGCGACCTCCGGCGTCACCAGCGAGCGGGCGACGAGGATCGCGAAGACGTAGCCGCCAAGGCCGAAGAATGCCGCCTGACCGAAGCTGACCCGGCCGTTTTGCCGGACCAGGAAGCCGACGCTGGTCGCCAGCAGCGCGTCGAACAGGGACTGCGCCATCAGCGACATCGCGACCTTCGAAGGGGCGATCCACGGCAGGGTGAAACCCGCGACCAGGGCCGCAACCCCCAATACGAGCAGAAGCGGGGTGCCGCGCCGCGTTTTCACGCGGGGGGCGACATCGCCCGCGGCGACCGTCACGTGCGCGCTCCCGAGAGGCCGGTCGGCCGCCAGATCAGGACGCCGACCATCAGCAGCAGAGGCAGCATCGTTCCGGCCCAGGGCAGATAGATCGCACCGAAATTATGGATCTGGCCGATCAGCAGGGCCGCGACAAAGGCGCCGCCGAAACTGCCCATGCCACCGATGACCACGACGATGAAGGAATCGATCAGGATATAGTTGCCCATCGTCGGCGACAGGCTCAGCAGCGGCCCGGCGACGACGCCGGACAGGCCGGCCAGTGCCGTGCCCAGCCCGACGACGATCAGGCTCAGCCGATCGACATTGATGCCCTGGATCGACGTGACCCGGGCATCCGTGCTGGCGGCGCGCACGTAGAGCCCGATGCGGGTGAAGCGCAGCCACGAGGCCAGCGACAGGGCGACGACGATGCTGACGACGATGACGAACAGCCGGTAGACCGGAAACGGCGACCCCGCGATATCGACGGTGCCCGACAGCAGGTCCGGCATCGGATAGCGCAGATAGGCCTTGCCCCAGATCACCGTCACCAGGGTCTCCAGGATCAGCAGCAGGCCGAAGGTCACGAGCACCGTCACGATATGATCCTGCTTCCGCAGCGCCCGGAACAAGGTCGCATCCAGGACGCAGCCCGCAATCGCCATCGCGACCACCGCCACGACCAGCCCGCCCCACCAGGACCCGGCGGCGGCGACCGAATAGCCGATATAGGCGCCGATCATGAACAGGGCGCCGTGGGCGAAATTGACCACCTGGCGCAGGCCGAAGATCAGGACCAGGCCGACGGAAAGCAGGTACAGGAGCCCGCCGTAGACGACGCCATTCAGCAGCTGAATCAGCATGATACCGTCCCCTATCCGGCCGTATAGCCGCCATCGACGTACAGGGTCTGCCCCGTCACGAAGCCGGCGGCCGGTGAGGCGAGGAAGACGAGCACGCCGGTGACGTCCTCGACCTCGCCCAAACGCCCCAGGGCGGAGCGGGCAAGGACCTTGTCGTAGAGATGCGGCTGCGTGCGGATCAGGTCGCGATTGAGATCGGTCACGATGACCGTCGCCCCGATCGTGTTGACCGTGATGCCGTAGGGACCGAGTTCGAAGGCGAGAGCGGAGCCGAAATTCGCCAGTCCGGCCTTGGACGCGCAATAGGCGGTGCGGGTCGCCATGCCGCGCCCGGACAGGATTGATCCCATGTTGATGATTCGCCCGTGGCGCCGCGCCATCATCGGCTGCGCAAAGGCGCGCGAGCACAGGAAGGCGCCGGTCAGATTGACCTCCAGCACCGCGTGCCATTCGTCGACCGACATGTCGGTCAGCAGCTTCGGCGAGGTGATGCCGGCATTGTTGAACAGGATGTCGACCCTGCCGAATTCGGCCACGACCCTGTCGCGTGCCGCCTCGACCGAGGCTTCGTCGGTCACGGACGATTCGATGACCAGCGCCCGGCGACCGGTCTTCCCGATCGCAGCGGCCGTGTCCTCGAGCTTCGCGACATTGCGCCCGACGACTGCGATATCGGCGCCAGCCTCGGCCAGGGCGACGGCGGCGGCGCTGCCGATCCCGCCACCGCCACCGGTGATGACGGCGACGCTGCCTTCGAGGCCGAATAAAGTGCGGATGCTCATGGGGTCACATCGCCATCTGGCCGCCATCGACGGGCAAGGCGACGCCGGTGATCATGCGGGCTTCGTCAGAGACGAGAAACAGGGCGGCGTTCGCGACATCCTCGGGCTCGGGCATGCGCTCCAGCGGGATGGTGGCGCGGAACCGTCGCAGCGCTTCCTCGCGATCGGCCGCCATGCCAGGCAGGAACGCCTGCAGCATCGGGGTCTCGATCACCGTCGGACAAAGCGCATTGACGCGGATATTCTGCGGAGCGAGCTCGAGCGCCAGGCTGCGGACCAGTCCCACGATGCCGTGCTTGGCCACGGTATAGAGGCTGAAGTTCGGCTTCGCCTTCAGCCCCTGCAGCGACGAGGTGAAGAGCAGTGCCGCACCGGCGGGATGGCGCTTGGCGCTGTCGCGCAGCGCCGGCAGGGCGGCGCGGGCCATCTGCATGACGCCGAACAGGTTGACGCGCAGCACCCGCTCCATCGTCGCGTCGTCGACCTCCTCGAACGCGCCGGCGAACGGGCCGCCGGCGTTGTTATGGACGATGTCGAGGCCGCCGAACCGATCGACTGCAAAGGCGACCGCGCGCGCGTCGTCGTCGCTGGCGGTGTGATCGCAGCGAATGAAAGCCGCGGCCGGGCCGATGCGATCGGCGAGCGCGCGACCGCGATCCTCCGCGATATCGGCGATCACGACCTTGGCGCCCTCGGCGGCGAAGCGTTCGGCGACCGCCCGGCCGATGCCGGAGCCGCCGCCCGTCACGAGCGCCACCTTGCCCGCGAGCCGGCTCATGGGCGGGCCTCGTCACCCTCGATGGGCGCCGTCAGCTCCACAAGCGCCGCGATGCGGCCGTGCAGATGGCTATATTGTCCGACCAGCAGCGCATCCTGCGTGCGGCACAGGCTTTCGGCATCCGACAGCATGCGCGACAGGATCTGATAGTCGCGCTCGGACGGACCCGTGGCGTGATTGGCGTTCCTCAAAAGACGCCTCCCTATAGGCGATAGCCTTGTTGTCGCTCGTCCATCCAGCGGCGAGCTTTGTAACTGAACTCCGGCAGTTCGCTGCGGGCGCAGACGACCGCCGTCATCCAGACGTTCGTTCGTTCCTTGATCGAGGTCCGAACCCTTTCGATAAGCTGCCGGCAGGCATCCGGGTCGCAGGAGGCGACGCTTTCGGACAGCGCCAGGCGCACTTCGACTTCGGTCTTGCCGTCGACGCTCGTAAAGACCCGGCCGGCATATTCGACGATCTCGCCGTGCGAGAACACCGCGGCATCGACCGCCGATGGCCATACGTTGTTGCCGCGGATCTTCATCATATCGTCGAACCGGCCGATCGTGCCGCATTCTATGGCATTCCAGGCGCGTCCCGAAGCGGTGTCGCGATACGAGACGAAACGGGCTGCGTCGCCCGTTCGGAACCGGATCACCGGCGACCCTTCGATCGACAGATTGGTCACCACCATTTCGCCCATTTCGCCGGACGCCACCGGCTTCAGCGTCACCGGATCCAGCACCTCTATCAAGCTTTCCCACTCGAACAGGGACATGAGCCCGCGGCCGCCCGTCGCCGACAGGGCGCCGTCCGCGCAGGTCGATGCGCCGAAGCCCGCGCACTGAGTGCTGCCGTAGCCCTCCTGCAGCCGGCAGCCCCACAGGGCCTCGATCCGCTCGGCCCATTCGATCGGGTAGCCCTCGGCGGCGATGAACAGGGTGCGCAGGGTCGGAAACGCCTGGGCCGGCTCCAGTCCCCGGCGCATCAGGGCTTCGGTCAGCGTGTGAAGATAGTTGGTCGAGGCGTAGATGAAATTGACCTCGCCGATCTTCAGCATCAGATCGATCTTCGCGTCGGTCGAGAGCGAGCCGCCGACGTGGAATGCCGTCGCGCCGATGATGCGCAGGCCTTCGCCCGGTCCCCAGCCGCCCGTGGTCATGCCGCCCGCCGGCACGCAATTGATGGCGAGGTCGCCGGCACGCAGACCGGCCAGGAACCAGGGCAGCGCGTGCAGGTAGCCCTGCATATGCACGTCGTGCTGGCTGCGGCCGTAGATCTCCTGCCCCTGGCCCGACGTGCCGCCCGTCATATTGACCAGCGCCACCTGCCGCCGATCGATGCCCAGCCGCTCGCCGAAGGGCGGATAGGCAGTCTGGTCGGTCAGGAAATCGGCCTTGGTCGAGAACGGGAAGCGATCGAAGAACAGGTCAAGCGAGCGGAGGTTCTCCGGCTCGATATGCGCATCGTCCATGCGGCGGCGATAATAGGCGCTCGTCCGATGGAGCCGCGTCAGCTGACGGCGCAGCTTCTGAAGCTGCAGCGCTTCGAGTTCGGTTCGCGACAACGCAGCCAAGCTGGCGAGCCGCGACGATTCCATGAAGGGAACCTGTCGCGCGTCGCGCAGTGCCGCGTCTTGCGAACCGGGATTCATCATGATGCCGGTGCCGGTTCGAACAGGGGGAGCGTGATTTCCGGTGTCGCTTCGCGGAACGTGACCCGGACCGGCATGTCCGCGGTCACCGCCTCCGGCGCGCAGCCGATGATGTTGGTGGCGATGCGCACGCCCTCGTCCAACGTCACCAGGGCGACGACATAGGGCACCTCGCCGGCATAGATGTCGCGCGGGACCGGGTGGCGCACCACGATCCAGCTGAATACGCGGCCATGGCCGCTACTCTCGACCCATTCCTGCCCGGCCGAGCGACAGTTCGGACAGAAGTGCGTCGGCGGGAACCGTTTGTGGCCGCAGTCGGTGCAGCGCTGCAGCAGCAGCTTGCCTTCGCGGCAGCCATCCCAGAACGGCCGGGTCTCGACGTCGGGGACCGGTAGCGGCTTTGCATAGCTCATTCTCAGCTCCTCAGCACCATGGCGCTGCCGCACGTCATTGCGCCGGCCGTCGTCAGACAGGTTTCGACACCGGGCACCTGCCGGGGGCCGGCATCGCCCCGCAGCTGCTGGACCGCCTCGAGCACGTGATTGAGCCCATGGATGTAGCCTTCCGAGAGCAGGCCGCCGTGGGTATTGAGCGGCAGCGGGCCGTCGCGGGCGATGCGGCCGCCGCCGATGAACGATCCGCCTTCGCCCTCCTTGCAGAACCCGAGCCCTTCGAGCTGCATGAGGACGCTATAGGTGAAGCAGTCGTAGATCTGGGCCATGTCGATGTCCGCCGGGCCCATCCCGGCGCTGCGCCAAAGATCGTCGGCGATGTATTTTGCGTAATTATGCGAATGGTCGGGCCAGCGAAGCGCATCGAACAGGTCTTCGCCCTGGTTCGGGCCGCCGCCGTAGGCGCCGCCGGCGATATAGACCGGCTTGTGCCTCAGATCACGCGCCCGCTCGGCCTTCGTCACGACGACCGCGCAGGCACCATCGGTTTCCAGGCAGATGTCGAGCATGCGGAACGGATCGACGATCATCCGCGACGCCATATAATCGTCGAGCGTGATCGGCTCGCGCTGCATCGCGCGCGGATTGTCGACCGCATTGCCGCGGAACGTCACGGCGATCTCACCCAGCTGTTCGGCGGTCGTGCCGTATTCGATCATATGCCGACGGCACCACATCGCCATCGCCTGGGGATAGGTGATCCAGCCGAACGGCGCGGTGAATTGCGTGATGCCATGGGCCGACAGGTCCCTGCCGCCGCCCAGACGGAAGCCGGATCGGCCGTTCATCGCGCGATAGCACACGACCGTCTCGGCCAGTCCCGCCTCGATGACGGCCGCGGCCGTCAGCACGATCATGTTGGCGGCATTGCCGCCGCTCAGGAAATCATTGGCGTAGCGGACGTCGGGCACGCCGATCTCGGTCGCGACCGAGATCGCCGGGACCGAATCATTGAAATTGAAGCTCACGAACCCGTCCACGTCCGCGACCTTCAAGCCGGCATCGTTGATGGCCGCGAGGCTGGCCTCCGAGGCGAGGCTGCGCACCGTCCGGCCCGAGTTCTTCGAGAACGCCGTGCAGCCGATGCCGGCGATCGCGTATTTATCCCGCAGCGAGTACATGGAGGTTGCTTCCTTCGATCAGCTCGAGAACACCGGGCGGCGCTTTTCCTTGAACGCGACCAGCCCTTCGGTCGCATCGCGCTGGGTCGTCGCATAGCGGTGGACGAAGTCGATTTCCCGTTTGAGACCGGTTTCGAGGTCGGTCGTCAGCGTCAGGTTCGCGAGGTGTTTTGCCCCGCGCAACCCGACGCGGCTCTTGTCGCCGAGACGTGTCGCGAGCGCCGTCACCGCGGCCTCCAGCTCGCCATCGGCCACCACTTCGTTGACCAGACCGATCTGCTGCGCCTGCTCCGCGCTCAATAGGTCGCCAGTCAGCATCAGGTGCTTTGCGCGCAACAGGCCGACCGCACGCGGCAGCCGTTGCGAGCCTCCCGCGCCCGGCAGTTGGCCGAAATTCAGGTGGCCATCGCCGATCTTCGCGGACGCGGCTGCGACGACGAGATCGCAGGCCAGCAGCAGTTCCAAGCCGCCTGCGACGCAGACGCCGTTGATGGCGGCGATATAGATCTTGGACGACGCTTCGATGGCGCCGAGCATCCGATGGAAATCGTCGAGGAAGAGCGCGAATTTTTCCGGCTGGCGATAGAGACCGATGTAGCCGTCGAGATCTCCGCCCGCCGAAAAGCTCCGCCCCCGGCCGGTGATGATGACGGCGTAAACCTCCGACTTCGCCTCGATCGCGGCGACGGCATCCTTCAGTTCGCGCACCGTCGCCCAGTCCAGCGGATTGAGCTTGTCGGCACGCGTCAAGGTCAGACGGGCGATAGGGCCCTCCGAACCGACCGTGACATTGGCCTCGCCAATCGCCTCGCCCACGCGCTTCCTCCCGGCCTCATACGGGCCAACAGTCCGTTTGTCGGACAGTTTCAAACACTGTATCATCGGCGACGGCGCCGTCAAGAGAGCGGCGAGCGGTGGCAGAAAGAGCTAACTTGCCAATCCACAGAAGCAGCCAAGGACCGGTCGTGCAGGAACATGGATTCAGCCGGATCGAGCGCGCGCCGGCCTATCGTCTGGTCTATGACGCCATAGAACGGGAGATTCTGGCGGGGCGCCTGCGCGTCGGTGATCCGCTGCCGGCGGAATTGCAGTTGGCCGAGCAGTTCGGGGTCAACCGGTCGACGGTGCGCGAGGGGATCCGGCTGTTGGAGCAGAGCGGCCTGGTCGAGCGCGACGGCGGAAAACGGCCCCGTATCTCGATGCCGCACTACCTGGATCTCGCCTCGTCGGCCAGTCGCGCGTTGATCCTGCACATGGTGACGTTTCGGGAATTATGGGAGGCCTCGATGGTGCTCGAGCCCGCCATCGCCGAGCGGGCGGCCGGGCATATCGACGAGAAGGGCCTGGGCGAACTGTCCCGCAACCTCGACGCCATGGAGGCCGAAGTCGCGCGCATCGATAGCGGCGCGCCGGCCGACGTGTACGGCTTCGTCGCGCTCGACCGGGCGTTCCATGAAATACTGGCCAATGTCTGCGGCAATCGGGTGATGGCGCTCGCCCATGAACCGGTGACCTCCTTGTTCATCCCGGCCGGCCGGATCATCCTGCCGCGGCTCAAGACCTATCGGCGCGTATTCGACGCCCACCGCTACATCTACAACTGCCTCGCCGCCGGCGACCCGGCCGGTGCCCGCACCTGGATGCATAAGCACATGGATGATTTTCGCCGGGCTTATGAGTTGACTGCCCTCTCTCTGGACACGTCCCTGGACGCTGCCAGTCTCGGCATGGTTAACGGCACGGCCCAGGCACACAGCCGCTAGCTCCGGGCTTATCGGAGCTTGGTATTCGGACGGATAAGGGACAGGCGGCTGCCTTCATCGTCCGTGCTGACGCCACGTTTGGAGCGCTCGCTGCGCGGACTGTTGCGCGGCGGCGCGGGCATGCAAGGTTGCTGCCCGACAGCTTGACTCCTGCTCAGCCTCTTACCTATGGTGACGTTGAGTGGTCTAGGTCATACGTCATGCCCCGTGAGGGCTGGCTTGCTGCCGTGAAATTCGCGGACGTTTTCTGCCCGACCACCGCTCCATTCTCCACATGCATCATGCTTGCGTCCCGGCCTCGATAGCTGGGGGCGCGGCATTTTTACTCGACGACGCGATTGGCATGAAAGCAATGACGCCTACGCGGGAACCGGAAACCTGGGAGGCCGGCCACATGGGCTGCGGCGAGTTGGTGATGCTGCTGCGCATCCGGCTCAAGGCGATGCCCGGCGAGGTGCTGCGCGTCATCGCCCTGGATTCCGGCGCGCCGGAGGATCTGCCTGCCTGGTGCCGCATGACCCGCAACGAACTCGTCAGCCACGAGCCGCAGACCCACAGCTACTGGATCCGTTCACGGATGGATTGGTCCTGAACCACACGCCCGGCCTAACGAAGGAGAACCCTGATGCCTGGAAAGTTCGTCGTATCGCTGAGCTGCGCCAAGAACGACACCGACAAGGCCACCGTCGCCTTCGTCGTCGCCAATGCCGCCGTCGCCTCGGACAAGGAGACGATCATCTTCCTCTCGATCGAGGGTACACGCCTCTCACAACGGGGCTATGCGGACGAAATCCATGAGGAAGGCTTCGCGCCGCTCAAGGAACTGATGGCGAACTTCGCCGCCGGCGGCGGGGTCATCTATGTCTGCTCGCCCTGCTTCAAGAAGCGCGGCCTCGACGAGAACAACCTTGTCGACGGCGCGAAGATCGTGGGCGGCGCCAAGCTCGTGGAGTTCATGGGCGAAGGCGCGCCCAGCATCAGCTACTGAGTGCAGGCATGGCCGCGCACCTGTGCAGCCTGCACCAGGCGAAACATTTCGAGGAGGGGGCGTTTGTGCGCCTCTATGGCAAGCAGGCGGGCGGCGGCGGGCCGGCCGCACTCGATACGGATACGACGCCATGAATCCCACCGACCGCCATGCGCTCGTCCCGGACGTCTCCTTTGACGGCGGCGACCTCGATTGCGGCAATGGTTTGCTGCTGCTGATCCGCAAGCACATCGACCCGCTACCGCGTGGGGGGCTGCTGGAGATCCTGTCCTCGGAAATTTCCATCGACGAAGACCTCCCCGCCTGGTGCCGGCTGACCCGGAACGAACTCGTCTCCTGGACCAAGCTCGGCGGCCAGCGCAGCTTTCTGGTCTGCAAAGGCGCGCTCGCCGAGCGCGAGACGGCGGCCGCCGCTCCCGCCGCACCGATGGCCGTTGCACCCGCCGAGCCGACCCGGCGCAGAGAGCCGATGGCGGCCCCGCCGATCCCGGAACTCGCGGTGATGGGCATCGGCTCCTGGCCGCGGCCCCGCTGGATGATCGAGGCCATGCACGCCCATATGGAAGGCCGCCTGCCGGAACGCGCCTTCCACGATACCGCCGACGATGCGACGCGCCTCGCCATAGCCGCTCAGGAGAAGGCGGGCGTCGACGTGGTGACCGACGGCGAGCAGCGGCGCGACAGCTATGCAAGCTTCGTGGCCAGCCGGCTCGACAATTGCCAGCTCATTCCCCTTATCGACCTGCTGCCGCTGGTGGACCATCCCGAGGAATTCGAGGCCGAGCTGCGCGCGCTCGATATCCCGGCGGGCGAAGTGCGCCATCCTGCTGTATTCGGCCCGCTGAAGCGCTCGCGCCCGCTCGTCGCCCACGAGGTCGACTTCGCGCGCAGTGTAACCGCCAAGCCGGTCAAGGTGGCGCTGCCCGGTCCGTATCTGCTCACCCGCACCATGTGGATGGAGTGCATATCCGACCAAGCCTACGCGAGCCGCGAAGCGCTGGCCGAGGACATCGTTCGTGTGCTGCGCGAAGAACTGGCGGAACTGATGGATGCGGGAGCGGCTCTCGTCCAGTTCGATGAGCCGGTGCTTTCCGAAGTCGTCTTCTCCGGCGCTAAGAACAAGCGCAGCTTCATGTGCGGCGCCTTATCGGAATCGCTCGAGCCCGAGCACGAGCTCGGCTTCGCCCGCGATTTGCTCAATGCCGTGCTCGACGGCGCCCCGCGCGAGCGCACGGCGCTACACGTGTGCCGCGGCAACTGGACCCCGGACGAGAGCGTCGCGCTCTCGGGCAGCTATGGACCGCTGATCCCGACCTTGGCGCAGGTCCGGGTCGGCGCCTATCTGCTTGAAATGTGCACGCCGCGCGCCGGTGGGATGGACGTGCTGAAGGGGCTTCCGGACGACGCCCGCATTGGGGTTGGCGTGGTCAACCAGAAGTACGCCCGGGTTGAGGCCGTTGATGACGTGATCGCGCGCATCGCAAGCGCGATCGGACTTTTTGGACGCAGCCGCGTGCTGCTGCATCCGGACTGCGGATTCGCCACTTTTGCCGACAATCCCATTTGCTGCAGCAGCTCGGCGCAGGACAAGCTGGCGGCGATTTCAAAAGCGGTGCAGCACTTCAGGTAACGGCCGCCGCCCCCGCTTGGGTTCTTCACGAACAACTTATTAAAATCACGAGCAATGAAGCAAACACAACTATCGATGGAGGAGATGGCCGCGAGGAAGATGAGAGACCTCCCCAGATAGCAGCGCCCGCATCGGACGAGAGCTTGGCGCTGTTTCGATATTTCCGAAAATGCGATCAGGTTCGTAGTCGGCACCATAAATTACGGCGTTCGGCGGTTCGGACCGCCCAGTATCGTGCCGCAAACGAACTCCAAAAGGGGAACCGCCCAGGACGATGCGCGTTCACTTTTCAGCTGAAACCGTCGGCGGTGCAGTAGCACTGCTGTGGCGACGACCGGAACCTGCTGGAAGCACCGGTTCTGCGCCCTCGGTGGGAGGCGATTATGATTGGCATCGTAACGCTCGCGCTTCGGCGGCCGTACACCTTCGTCGTCATGGCGTTGCTGATCCTGATCTTCGGCGTCTCATCGGCGCTGCGCACCCCGACCGACATCTTCCCGAACACCAATATTCCGGTGATCAGCGTCGTCTTCAGCTACACCGGGCTGCCGCCCGACGACATGGCGGGCCGTATCGTCACGTTCTACGAGCGCTCGCTCACCACCAGCGTCAACGACATCGAGCACATCGAATCCCAGTCGATTCCGAACTACGGGATCATCAAGATCTTCTTCCAGCCGACCGTGAACATCAATGCGGCGCTGGCGGAGGTCTCCGCGATGTCGCAAACGGTGCTGAAGCTGATGCCGGCCGGCATCACGCCGCCACTGATCCTGAGCTTCGATGCATCCAGTGTGCCGATCCTGCAGCTTGTCCTGTCGAGCGACAAGCTCTCCGAGACGACTTTGTTCGATCAAGCGACCAGCTTCATCCGTCCGCAATTGGCCTCGGTCGCCGGCGCCGCGATCCCGCTGCCCTATGGCGGCAAGGTCCGGCAGGTCCAGGCCGACCTCAACCAGCAGGCGCTGCACACCTACGGCATCTCCGCGAACGACGTCGTCAACGCCCTGTCGATCGAGAACCTGATCACGCCGGTCGGGACCCAGAAGATAGGCACGTTCGAATACACCGTGAATCTGAACAATTCGCCCAGCGAAATCACCGCTTTTAACGAGCTGCCGATCAAGACCGTCAACGGCGCGGTCATCTATATGCGCGACGTCGCCTATGTCCATGACGGCAGCCCGCCGCAGACCAACGTCGTCCACGTCGACGGCAAGAGCGCAGTGCTGTTGGCTGTGGTGAAAGCGGGCTCGACCTCTACACTGGCGATCATCTCCGGCATCAAGGCGCTGCTGCCGAGCGTCGCCAAGACCCTGCCGGCGAACCTGAACCTCGCCGCGGTCGGCGATCAGTCGGTGTTCGTTATCAGTGCCGTATCCGGCGTGATCCGCGAAGGCGCAATCGCCGCCGCTCTCACCGGTGCCATGATCCTGCTGTTCCTCGGCAGCTGGCGCTCGACGCTGATCATCACGATTTCGATCCCGCTCGCCATCCTGGCGTCGGTGGCGACGCTCTCGCTGCTCGGCGAGACGATCAACGTCATGACGCTCGGCGGGCTGGCGCTCGCCGTCGGCATCCTGGTCGATGACGCGACGGTGACCATCGAGAACATCAATTGGCATCTCGAACACGGCAAGGAGATCGAGACCGCAATTTTGGACGGAGCCCGTCAAATCGTCGTCCCGGCTACCGTGTCGCTGATGTGCATTTGCATCGCGTTCGTGCCGATGTTCGGATTGGGCGGTGTCGCCGGTTATCTGTTCCAGCCTCTCGCAGAAGCGGTAGTCTTTGCGCTGATCGCATCCTACGTTCTGTCGCGCACGCTCGTCCCCACATTGGCCAATTACCTTCTGCGCGATCAAGCGCATGCGGCGCATCACGCCACGAACGGCGATCCAAATTCCGCTCCGGCGATCCCCAGCCGCAATCCGCTGGTGCGATTCCAGCAGGGCTTCGAGCACCATTTCGAGGCGATCCGCATCGCCTATAGCGGTCTGCTCGGCCTCGGTCTACGCAATCGCGCCAAGCTGATCGCCGGGTTCATGGGCTTTACCCTGCTGTCGTTCGGGCTTGCCCCCTTTCTGGGGCAGGACTTCTTTCCGAGCGTGGATGGCGGGCAGATCAAGATGCATGTGCGGGCCCAGACCGGTACGCGGGTCGAGGAAACCACCAAGCTCGCCGACCGGATCGGCGAGGCGATCCACAAGATCATTCCGGCCGACGAGCTGGGCGGCATCGTCGACAATATCGGTCTCAGCGTCAGCGGCATCAACATGGCATACAACAACTCGGGGACGATCGGCGTCGCTGATGCCGATGTCCTGATCAGCCTCAAGCAGAACCACGCGCCGACGGCGGACTATGTCAAGACGATGCGCGAGCAGTTGCCGCGCCAGTTTCCCGGCGCGTCCTTCGCCTTCCTGCCGGCCGACATTGCCAGCCAGATCCTGAATTTCGGCGTGCCCGCGCCGATCGACCTGCAGGTGGTCGGCAATAATTTACAGGCGGATAGGATATATGCCAACGCACTGTTGGCCGGGATTAAACAGATCCCCGGGATCGCCGATGCGCGGATCCAGCAGGCTTTCCAGCAGCCGACATTGAGCGTCAAGGTCGACCGTTCGCTGGCCGGGCTGGTTGGTCTCAGCGAGAAGGACGCAGCGACCGCGATGCAGACCACGCTGGCCGGCAGCTCGCAGACCTCGCCGACCTACTGGCTGAACCCGACGACCGGCGTGTCCTATCCGGTGTCGATCCAAACGCCGCAGCGTGACCTCGGCACAATGAGCGGGTTGAGAAACATACCGGTAACGACCAGCGTCGGCCCGGGTGGGCAGCTGCTGGGCGGCCTCGCCACGATCCAACGGACGCCGAGCAACGCGGTCGTTTCGCATTACAACGTCCGCCCCGTCATCGATATCTATGCGACGCCGCAAGGACGCGATCTGGGCGGTGTGGCGGCCGACATCCAGCAGGTGATCCAGAACACCGCTCACGATGTACCGAACGGCGCCAGCGTCGTGCTGCGGGGTCAGGTGACGACCATGACCAGCGCTTATCAGCAACTCTTCGTCGGCCTCGCCTTCGCCATCGTGCTGATCTACCTGCTGATCGTCGTCAATTTTCAGTCCTGGCTCGACCCGTTCGTGATCGTCATGGCGCTGCCAACCGCCCTTGCCGGCATCGTCTGGATCCTTTTCACGACCGACACGACGCTCTCCGTCCCGGCACTGACCGGCGCCATCATGTGCATGGGCGTCGCCACCGCAAACAGCATTCTGATTATCAGCTTCGCGAGTGAGCGTCTGGCGGCTGGCGCCGACGCGCTGACGTCGGCTCTCGATGCCGGCAGCACCCGGTTCCGGCCCGTGCTGATGACGGCGCTCGCGATGATCATCGGCATGGCGCCGATGGCGATCGAACCTGGACAAAATGCTCCGCTCGGCCGCGCGGTCATCGGCGGCCTGCTGTTTGCGACCTGCGCAACGCTGTTCCTGGTGCCGATAATGTTCTCCGTTGTTCACGCTCGAGATCGCAACAGTACGGACGCGGTATCGGCGCCCACGCATCCAACCCAGGCCTAGCGCATGATGTCCTCGCAACCCGTCAAGCCGCCGAAGCCTCGCCGCCTGATCCTGGTCGTCATAATCGGCCTCGTCGCTGCCGGCGCTATCGCTGCAAATGGCCTCATGAACCGCTCCCGCAGCAAGCAGGAGCTGGGGCAGTGGGCGGCCGCCCAAGCGCCCCCGACCGTGGCGCTCGCCAAACTCGCGCGCGGCGATGCCGAGCAGCGTCTTATACTGCCCGGCGACATCCAACCCTATGCAAAGGCGGCGATCTATGCGCGGGTAAACGGCTATCTCAAGTCTTGGCAGCAGGATATCGGAGCGAATGTAGTGGCCGGTCAGGTGCTGGCTTCGATCGAAGCCCCCGATCTCGACCAACAGCTCGCCCAGGTCAGAGCAACGCTGGCAAGCGCCAAAGCCAACTACGATATCGCCGCCCTCACCGCCAATCGCTACGCCATTCTCGTCAAGAACCAGAACGTATCCCAACAGACCGCGGACCAGAGTGCCGCCGATACAGCAGCGAAGAAGGCGGTGATGGACGCCACCGAAGCGAATGTGCGGCAACTGGAGGCGTTGCAATCCTTCAAGCAGATCGTTGCACCCTTCGATGGCGTCGTCACCCTGCGCAATACGGATATTGGCGCCCTGATCAACGCCGGCAGCACGGCCGGACAAGAGCTGTTCGAGGTTTCGGATCTCCGTCGGGTCCGAATCTACGTCCAGGTTCCGCAGGCATTCTCAGCCGATCTCAGTCCGGGTTTGAAGGCAACCTTCGAAATGCCGCAATATCCGGGCCGGAAATTCGACGCGACCCTCGTCACCATGTCGAGGGCGCTGGATACGACGTCGCGCAGCCTGCTGGTTGAGCTGCAGGGCGACAATTCCGATGGCAAGCTTCTTGGTGGCGCGTATTGCCGGGTCGATTTCCAGATTCCTGGCGACCCCAACATGGTGCGCCTGCCGGCCACGGCGTTAATGCCGGTCAACCGCGGCGTGCAGGTCGCAGTTCTTGGCGACGGCAATAAAGTGGTGCTCAAGTCCGTTCAACTCGGCCGCGATTTCGGTGACAGCGTCGAGGTGACGGCGGGCCTCACTCCGCAGGACCGGGTGATCGACAGCCCGCCTGAGACCCTGCGCACTGGCGATACGGTCGAGCTGGCCGCCGTGACACCGCCGGCGGCCGCTACGGCACCCTGAATACAATGAGATAGTTCCCAATAGGCGAGTGGGTAGGTTGCCGCGACGCGTCGCGGCCGACTTTAAGCCGACCACACCCTTGGCCAACAATGCCGAGCCCCTGCCCTACCTCCCTACCGGAGCACGAACTAACTAAATTCATCAACCAGAGTTTTCTTAACCATTAGAATGGCTAATAAGGAGGGTCGAGGCTTCACTCGGCAGGAAACTATCCATACGGTGATGCATGACGCCACGTCAGAGTCCGGACATCAATCAACTTAAAATGTTCGCTGCCGTCGCTAGAACAGGAAGCATGACCGAGGCGGCAAGAGATCTTCGCGTCACCCAGTCGGCAGTGTCTCAGGCACTAATGCAATTGGAAAGAATGTTTGAGGTGACTTTGATCGCTCGCGGCCATCGCCCGTTGAAAGTTACAGGGCCCGGTCACGTCCTTTTAAGTCGAGCCCTTCCAATACTGGATGCGACGGAAAATTTGATCGTCGCCGTGCGGGAGTTGAGCACGAAGCAGGTGCCGCAATTGCGGTTGGGCTGTGTCGACAGCTTGTTGGCGTCGATCGGGCCGCGGCTGTTCCGTTCGCTGCTCGACAAGGTACAGCGGCTGACGGTGACCAGCGGCACGACGGGTGTCCAGTCCCGCGGGTTGCTGAACCGCGAGATCGACATCTGCCTCTCGTCCGATCCGCTCGATGAGTCGGAGGGCGTCAGCCGGCTTCCCATCCTGACCGAACCGTTCGTGCTGCTGCTGCCGGCGAGCATGGGCCAGCGCGCCGACGTGCCGGTGGATATTGGGCAGTTGGTGGAACGCCTACCGCTTGTGCGCTTCAACCCCGCCTCGCACATGGGTGCGATGGCTGACCTGCATCTGCGCCGGCTGGGGCTTCGTCCGCCGCGCGGCATCGAGGTGGACTCTTCGGAAGCGCTGACCGCCATGGTCGCCAGCGAGATCGGATGGGCGATCACTACGCCGCTGTGCCTGTTGGAGGTGCGGGTGGAGCGCCGGCCGATCCAGGTGCTGCCGTTTCCTGGGCCGGGCTTTTCCCGAACCCTCTATGTGCTCGCACGTGAAAACGAGTTCGCAGAGTTGCCCGAAGCCGTCGCCAACGCGGCCAGCAATGCCCTGCGCCAGGTTTGCCTGCCCCGGTTGCTTGAATACGCGCCGTGGGCCGAGCGTAGCATTCGCATTCCGGAGGGAGAGCCATCGTGATCGAACTATCCAACCCGAAATCAGCAGCCCGGGTGGATTCCGATATGCTGGGAGAGTGTGTGATCGACAACGCCTCGCTCTACGGCATTCACACTTGGAGAGCCTTGGGAAATTTCCCGATCTCCGGCGTTCAGCTGGGGACCGAGGTGGAGTATGTCGCCGCATTGGCGACGACGAAGTTGGCCGCTGCCCAGGCGAACCACGCTTTAGGCTTGCTGTCCGACCACCAGTTCCATGCGCTGTCCGCGGCCTGTCGCGAAGTGATGGAAGGCCGCCATCTCGACCATTTCCAGGTCGATGTCATGGAAGGGTCGGGCGGCACTTCCACCAACATGAATGTGAACGAGGTGCTGGCCAATCGGGCGCTGGATCTGCTTGGCGTTGCGCGCGGCGACTACACGGCGCTGCACCCGAACGACCATGTCAACCGTTCCCAATCGACCAGCGACGTGGTTCCCACGGCGATGAAGCTCGCCACCTTCCGCAAGCTGACCGGCCTCGAGCGGCAGCTTGAGGAACTGGGCGAGGCGTTCAAGGCCAAGGGACGGGAATTCGCGAATGTCCTCCGGCTTGGCCGGACCTGCCTTCAGGACGCGCTGCCCATGACGCTCGGTCAGGCGTTCGGCGCGTATGGGGAACTGGTGCGTCGGCAAGCCGACATGGTGGGACGCACCAAGACGGCTCTGCTGGCCGTGCCGCTCGGCGGGACGGGCATCGGCTCGGGCCTGGGGACGCTGCCCGGCTACCGCGAGAAGGCGGTCGCGGCGTTGCGCGAGGCGACGGGAATCCCGTTTCACTCCGCCGATGACCTGTTCGACGCGACGCAGAACATGGATGTCTTCGCCCGGGTCTCCGCCGAGCTGCGCACCACGGCCCTGTCCATCGCAAAGATTGCGACGGATCTGATGATCCTGTCGTCGGGTCCCGTGGGCGGGATGGCCGAGATCAGCCTGCCGGAAAAGCAGGCCGGTTCCTCGATGATGCCCGGCAAGGTCAACCCGGTCGTGCCGATCGCGTTCTGTCAGGTGGCCTTCGCCGTCGCGGGGAACGACGCCTGCATCGCCATCGCGGCGAACCAAGGCCATCTGGAAATCAACAACTACGAACCCTTGATCGCCGCTCGCCTGTTTGAATCCCTGCGGCTGTTGACCAACGGCGTCGGCACTTTTACCAGCGCCTGCGTTCGTGGCATTGCGGCGAACGAGGAAACCTGCGCGGCCCATCTGCTTGGCTCCACCGCCATCGCGTCGGCCCTTTCGCCGAGCCTGGGC
Organism: Rhodospirillales bacterium; assembly: GCA_028288725.1. GTDB lineage: Bacteria > Pseudomonadota > Alphaproteobacteria > ATCC43930 > CGMCC-115725 > Aliidongia. Next base: position 30,518 of record JAQGIC010000101.1, on the reverse strand, counting down.
TACAAGCGTGTGAGCGAGCTGGTCCGGACCAGTCGCCGGGAAGGGATCACATTTCTCGACCTGCTGGAGCGCGAGAATGTAATGCCCCGCGCCAAGGCGATGGCGCTCATTCAAGAAGCCACCGGGCAAGTCCCCGGTGGGCTAGACGGCGCCGGAACGGCCGGTCCGGCCTTGCCCGTCTAAAAATCCAAAGCAATTTCAGGAGATAGACACCATGAAGACGTTCGTTTGTGCCCTGGTCGCCGGGGCATGCCTCGCCCTGTCCGGGACCACCGCGTTGGCCCAGCAGACGATGACGACCGTGAAGGAGCGCGGCAAGATCATCGTCGGCGTCAAGTCCGACTACCGCCCCTTTAGCTTCACCGACCCGTCCGGCGCGATCATCGGCATGGAGCCGGATCTGGTCGCCGACCTTGGGAAGCGCCTGGGTGTGCCCGTCGAATTCGTACCGGTCACCAGCGCCAACCGCATCCAGTTCCTGCAGCAGGGCAAGATCGACCTGATCGTCGCCACCATGGTGATCCTGCCGGAACGCAAGAAGATCATCGAGATCTCGGAGCCCTATTACGGCGGCTCGGCCAACGCGCTGACCAGCAAATCCAACGGCTTCAAAGCCTGGGAAGACCTGCGCGGCAAGCCGGTGTGCGGCTATCAGGGCAACATCTACAACCGCCGGGCGGTCGAGGAATTCGGCATCCATCTGGTGGCGCTGAAGAACGCAGTGGAGGCGCTCGCGGCACTGAAGGCCGGCAACTGCGTCGCTTACCTCGACGACATCACGACCTTCGGCGCACTGCTGCAGGACCCGGAGTGGCAGAGCTATGAGGCGCCGTTGCCGCAGCTGGACTTCGAGCCTTGGGGCATGGGTGCGCGCAAGGACGACACGGAGATGCTGAACGCCCTCAACAGCGCCGTCGCGGATTGGCACAAGACGGGCTTCCTCATCGCTCTGGAGAAGAAGTGGAAGTTGCCCGCATCGCAGTTTCTCGCTGAGCAGAACAAGCGCGCTTCTGCCGGCCATTGATGGCCGCAGCCAAGAAGGAGGCCTTCGATGCAGGGAGTGTGGGACTGGTTCCGGTGGCTCTATGACCAATACGGGATCAATTTCTCGGTCTTCTACGACCCGTTCGACCGTTCGAGCGTGCTCGGCGGGCTGCTGACGACGCTCAAGCTCGCCGGGGCCTGTCTTCTTGGAAGTTTGGTGGTTGGCGTGGTGATGGCGTGGCTGCAAGGCTCACGCGTCGCGCCGGTGCGGCGCGCCGCGATAGGACTAGTGGAGTTCATCCGCAACACGCCACCGCTTGTTCAGCTCTATTTCTTCTATTTCGGGCTAAGTCCCTTTCTGTCCCCCGTCGACCCGCACACCGGGCTCGCCCAGCCGATTCTGGGAGCGTACCTCTGGGCGGTGATCGCGCTGTCGCTCTATGAAGGCGTCTTCAACGCCGAGGCGCTGCGCGCCGGCATCGACGCGGTGCCGCAAACGACGATCGAGACCTGCGAGGCGTTCGCCATGTCGCGTTGGCAGACCTTCACGCTGGTGGTCCTGCCGCTCGCGCTGCGCACCAGTTTGCCGGCGCTGACCAACAACACCGTCAACCTGATCAAATCCACAACGCTGGCCTATGCGATCGGCGTTCCGGAAATTCTGTCGATCTCCACCCAGATCTGGGCCGATCGGCTGAACGTGCTGGAGATGATGATCGTGCTGTTGGCCGTCTACATGCTCCTGATCGGCGCGCTGACGGCGGGCATGGGGACGATCGAACGGCAGTTGCGTATTCCAGGCTTCGGTGGGCAGGGGGCCGCACGATGAGCGACGCGACCCGACCGATCGGCCTGCCCGGCATTCACAGGCTGTTTTCGCCCCTGGTCGTCCTTGGCCTGCTGGGCGTGTTCGGCGCATCCACCATGGCGACGCTGATGGCGTCGGCGGACAGCGGGCCGCGGGCGAGCACGCTGTGGCTGCTGGTGAAATGGACGCCCCTGCTGTTCCAGGGGTTCCTGATGAACATGCTGCTGAGCGTCAGCGCCATGGCTCTTGGCACCGTGATCGGAGCCTTCTGGGGCTTAGGGCAACTGTCCGACATCGCCCCGCTGCGCCGCGTTTTCTGGACGGTGACGCAGTTCTTCCGCAATGCGCCCTGGCTGGTCATTTTGTTCTTTGTAATGTTTCTGGTGCCGTTCGAAGTGAGAATTGCCGGCGTCACCGTGCCGCTGCCCGACTGGTTGAAAGCCATTATCGGCCTGTCGCTTCCCGTTGCCGCCAATTTCGCGGAGATCCTGCGCGGTGCCGTGCAATCCATCTCCTCCGGGCAGTGGGAGAGCGCCGAATCCTTCGCCTTCAGCCGCCGCCAGGCAATGTGGCTGATCATCCTGCCGCAATGCTTGCGCCGTATGCTGCCGCCGTGGATGAACCTGTATGCGATGCTGACCATGACAACGGTGCTGGCATCCATCGTCGGCGTGCAGGAGGTCATGGCGACGGTGGCGAAGGTCAATGGCGCCGAGGGGCGCACCGATCTGCTGCTGCCGATCTATACCTATGTGCTGATCTGGTTCTTTGCCTACTGCTATCCGATCGCCCGCTTCACGCGCTGGCTCGAGCAACGCTCCGCCTGACCGTAGCCCCAGAAAATTCCAAGGACGCCATGATGGGTATTCCGCTTCCGGCCGCCCAGCCGTTGATCGAACTGCACGACATCCACAAGAGCTTTGGCGCCCACAAGGTCCTCGCCGGCATCTCCATGGATGTGCGGCAGGGCGAGGCGGTATGCCTGATCGGGCCATCCGGGTCCGGCAAATCGACCCTGCTGCGCTGCATGAACGGCCTGGTCCTGCCGGACCAGGGAACGGTGCGGATCGGTCCGTTCGACGTCGGCCGCATCCGGCACGATCGCGACAAGATCGCCATGCGCAAGTACGTCTCGATCGTCTTCCAGCAATACAATCTCTACCCCCACAAGACGGTGCTGCAGAACGTGACGCTGGCGCCAATCCATGTGCTGAAGCAGGACCGGGCGGAGGTGGAGGCGCGGGCCCACGCCCTGCTCGCCAAGGTCCGGCTGTCGGGGAAGGAGAACAGCTATCCGAGCCAGCTTTCGGGCGGGCAGCAGCAGCGCGTTGCCATCGCGCGAGCGCTCGCCATGCGCCCGAACGTCATTCTCTTCGATGAGGTGACGGCGGCGCTCGATCCGGAAACCGTCGGGGAGGTGCTCGCCACCATCCGCGAACTGGTCGAGGAGGGGCTGACCTGCATCCTGGTGACTCACGAAATGGGCTTCGCGCGGGAGGTCGCCCACCGCGTCTACTTCACCGATCAAGGCGTGATCCTGGAGGACGGGCCGCCCGAGCAGATCTTCGGTGCGCCGCGGCACGAGCGCACCAAGGCGTTTCTCAGCCAAGTTCTTTGATCGGTCCGGTCACGGATCCGGCAGCCACGATGGATAGACCATGCAATCTCTAAAGTCTCTCTCGATCCGCACGAAGGTCAGCGCGGCATTCGCCTTGGTCGTTCTCGTCGTGCTCGGGCTCGGAATATTCGCCACCCAGCGCCTGGGAGCCGTGAACGATGCCGCGAGCGAACTGCGCGACAAGTGGCTGCCGAGCCTGGAGGTGCTGGGCCGCATAGGCATGACCGCGCAGGAGATGCAGACACTGGGCGGTCGCTATGTCCTCAGCACCGGCGACGATGAGTTGAAGGAGGTGACGGAGCGCATGCGCGCGGCGCTCGCCGCCTATGAAGACGCGCGGCGCGAATACGCAAAGCTGGCCGCCTCCGACAGGGAACGCCACCTGGTCGGTGCGCTCGACGCAGCGTGGGCGACCTATCTGACCAAGCGCAACGAGATGATGGAACTGGCGCAGTCCAGCGGGAGCGACGTGTCCCTGACGATGACGCTCTGGACCGGCGACATGGAAAAGGCGTTCACCGCATTCCGGGCGGCGTTCGACGCGCTGCAGTCCGCCGACCGCGAGGGCGGCAACCAGCAGACGCAGCAGGGCATCGATATCTACCATTCCGCCCGCGGCCTGATTCTCGGCTGGCTCGGGCTGGTCCTCCTGGTGGCGGCTGGCGTGGGTACGGCACTCGTGATCGGCATCGCCCGGCCGATGACGCGAATGGCCGGGCTGATGGAGCGCCTGGCCAAGGGCGACCTGGACATCGAGGTGGGGGAGACGGAGCGCCGCGACGAGGTCGGCTCGCTCGCCCGGTCCCTTGCCGTCTTCAAGACCGAGGCGGTTCTCAAGCGCGACATGGAGAACCAGCAGGCCGTAGAAACCCAGCGCGAGCGGCGGCGCGTGGACAATATCGAGACCGCCATCGCGTCGTTCAGGGAGCAGGTCGCTAGCCTGCTCGGTGCGGTTGCTTCGGCGGCGGCGGACCTTCACGCCACCAGCGACCGGATGTCGATCACGGCGGACGCGACCAGCCACCAATCGACGGCGGTCGCCTCAAGCGCCGAACAGACGGCGTCGAACGTGCAGACCGTGGCGGCCGCGACCGAGGAACTGTCCACCTCCATCATGGAAGTTTCCAGACAGGTCGCCCAATCGGCCACGCTTGCCGGTCGTGCGAGTACGGAGGCGTTGCGCAGCAACACCACGGTGGAGGGCCTCGCCGAGACGGCGCGGAGCGTCGGCGGCATCGTCAAGCTGATCAGTGACATTGCTTCGCAAACCAACCTGCTTGCCCTTAACGCGACCATCGAGGCCGCTCGGGCAGGCGATGCCGGCAAGGGCTTCGCTGTCGTCGCCCATGAGGTGAAGAGCCTCGCCAACCAGACGGCGAAGGCAACGGAAGACATCGCCAAGCAGATCTCGGCCATGCAGCAGGAGACAGCGTCCGCCGTCGACGCCATCCGCGCGGTCGTCGATGTCGTCCAGGAGATGAGTGGCATCTCCACGGCCGTAGCCTCCGCGGCCGAGGAGCAGAGCGTCGCGACGCGCGAGATCACCCGCAACGCGCATGAGGCGGCAATGGGCACCTCGGAAGTGTCGGCAAACATCGCCGGAGTCAGCCAGGGGACGGCTGCGACTGGTGCCGCATCCCGACAGCTGCTGGTGTCCGCCGGCGAACTCTCCGGCAATGCAGAGCGACTGGAGGCTGCGGTCAACGCCTTCCTGGATCATATTCGCGCTGCATGATGGTATTCGTCTGATACAATTTGTATGGAATGACCTAGCTGTCGAAATTATGAAGGCTGTTCATCCGGGTCGGCACCAACAGGCTGGAGAGTTGCGAAGCACCAACTCTGGTCCCGGAGATCCCCGGATGAACATCAGCGGCCCCAGGAGCGGGCCGCAGGAAGACGGAGCGAATTTGGGCGATTGCGACACCGATCCGCCGCACCGTTTGACAGTTTCCCCTCGAAGTCCCTGCGCAGCGCCAAGTGCGATGCCAATGAAACTTCTCATTACTCTCGAAATCAAAAGTACTGATCACCCAGGAAGACGGCTCCGGCGAAAACAATATTGATTTCCCTGAGTTCAATTTCTATGAGAGCTCTACGTTTCTGACGGCAGAAAATTGCGGCCCATGGCGCATTTCTGCTACTTCCATAGTTAACGCCGCATCAGATCCCATGCACCCGATGGAGAATGTTGTAGGATGCGTCGTCACCCCCAGAAGTCGCATAGTACCTTGCTCAAGTAGCCGGTCAGCTTGCGGTTTCGATAATATAAAATCATCGGATTTCTTTAGGTGACGTGACCGGCACGCCAAATACGCAGCTCGATCACAAAAAAACCTAAGGGAGACGACCATGCTTAAGAAGCTATCTCTGATAATTTTTGCTGCCTTTATTACCCTGGCAGTCATGAATTCACGAAGTTCTGCCGCGGATTCCGGAACGCGCTGGGCAGCATCTTGGACGACATCGATCCAGGCAGCCTTCGTCGCACCGAAGACTCCTCAGGCGGCCAGCGTACCAGCCTATGATCCGCAGCCAGACCTGTCTTTCGCCCTTCCGGACGCGACTGTGAAAGGAGCGACGAACCAGACGTTTCGCATGATCGTGAAGCCGGACTTGTGGGGGACGACGGTTCGGATTCGTCTCTCCAACGTCTTCGGCACACGGCCCGTGACCTTCGGCGCGGCCTCGGTCGGACTTCAGGACTATCAGGCCAATGTGGTTCACGGCACGAACACGCCGGTGACGTTCCACGGGGGCGCCTCATCCGTGCTCGTTGCCGCGGGCGACGAGGTATTCAGCGATGCGGTCGAACTGGAGTTCGTCGAGCGGTTCGGAACAACGGCGCTCACGGGACGCAATCTGGCTGTCAGCTTCGTGGTCAGCGGTTCAAGCGGACCCGCCAGTTATCATGCCAGCGCGTTTACCACGAACTATATCAGTCCGCAGGGTTCCGGCAACGTCACGATGCAGGAGGACGATACGGCGTTTCCGTACAGCACGACATCGTTCTTCTTCCTCAGCGAGCTCGACGTACTTGCGCCGCGTGGCACGCTGGTCATCGTCGCCTACGGCGATTCCATCACCGACGGGACGTTCAGCACGCTCAACGGCAACGACCGCTGGGAGAATGTCATGTCCCGCAAGCTGCACGGCCGCCTTGGCGGGCACGTGAGCGTCGTCAACGAGGCGATCGGCGGCAATGCGGTCTCGGGAATGCTCGCCGGGCAGTCCGCCGTGGTTCGCCTTGGGCGCGACGTGCTTAGCATATCGGGTGTCAATGCTGTCGTCTGGCTGGAGGGCATCAATGATCTGGGCGGCCTCGGCACGACGCCCGATCCGGTGATCGCCGGTTACAAGCAAGTTGTCAGCCGTCTGCATGCGAACGGTATCGCCGTCGTCGGCGCTACCGTCACGTCCAGCCTGGTGCCCGGCGGCGTGCCGCCGGCAAACAGCCCGCTTCTTGCCGCCGCCGGCGCCACGGTCGCGGACCGTTACGGCAGCTTCAAGACCGACGCCTATCGTCGGAAACTCAATAGCTTCATCCTATCGAGTGGGATCTTCGACGAAACGGCGGACTTCTCGACCGCGACGATCGAGCCGACCACCGGCACCCTCAAGGCGCCGTTCGTGCCCAACAGCGAGGGTTCAGCAGGCGACTATCTGCACCCCAATCGCTTTGGCTACCAGGCGATGGGCCTCGTCGCGGCGCAAGCGGTGCTGGAACTGGTCCAGCAGTAGCGTGGCCGGATGGACGGCTCGACCCTTCATTGCACCGCCACGCATCGGTGCGCCGGGTCGAGCCGTCTGTGGTCTTCGCCCGGAAAGGTAGCACCGCCGTGACCTTGCCATCCATGCCTACGCCTCGTCTCAGAACAGACATAGAGCGGCAGGGCGCGGATTTTTAAAGCTGATGCCGTCCGCGGCGAATAGGCGCCGGAACGACCCATGGTTCGTCATCCAGCCGCGGTCGCGCAGTACGGAATGGGCGCGAAGCGGTCATTGCTCGAAAAGCTGATTGAGTCTTGGATGCGGCACCCTCTCCGCTCGAACGGACTCATTCGAACGACAAGGGCCGAAGTGACCATGGTTCGATTGCGGGTAATCGAACCATGCTTTAGGCTCCAGTTCCCGCCTCGTCACGGATCCAGCGCCGGACCGTTCCGAGGAACTGCTCGGGATCGAACGGCTTGGTGACGAAATCGTCCATGCCGGCCGCCACGCAGGCCTCGCGGGCGCCGTTCTGCAGGGTCGCGGTCATGGCGATGATCGGAACACGCGCCATGATGCCGGCCGAAGCGCGGATGCGTCGGGCCGCCCCGAAGCCGTCGAGCGTCGGCATTTGCAGATCCATCAGCACCAGATCGTAGGCCTGGGCTTCGATCGCGGCCAACGCGGCAGTGCCGTCGCCGACCGCATCGACGGAGAAGCCGGCCCCGGTCAGCAGCGTCTCGGCGATCTCGCGATTGATGAAATTATCGTCGGCCAGCAGGATATGCCCCGGCCGCGGCGACGGACCGACGGGCGGCAACGGGACGGCGCCGGACAGCGCCTGCCGTATCGCCTCGATCGCCATCTCGCGCCTTGGGGGCTTCAGGATCGCAGGGCCGTCACCGGGCGACCGCTCATGTCCGAGCCCGATCAGCGGGACAAGCGGAGCCGCGCCCGCCATCGCCGCCCATGTCGCGTCCGCCAGGAAGGCCTCATCGACCACGAGCGCGTCGAACGGCCGCCCGTCGGCACGGATCGCCGCCGGATCGCCCACGGCGCTCACAAAGGCGCAGGCCTCGCCCAGCCAGCGCGCGCAGATGGTCCGTCTCGGCTCGAACGGATCGGCCAGCAAAATCCGCCGCCCGGCCAAATCGCCGGTAGGCGCCGGCATCCTGGCGCGGGCAGGGGCAAGCGGCAGCTCGACCCAGAAACGGCTGCCGCCGCCCGAACGGTCCTCGGCACCGATCGATCCTGCCATCAGATCGACCAGATGCTTCGAGATGTTGAGCCCCAGCCCGGTGCCGCCGAACCGGCGCGCGATCGTGCCGTCGGCCTGCTGGAATTTTTGAAACAGCTTGCCCTTGGCGTCGGCGCTGAGGCCGATGCCGGTATCCTCGACCGCGATGCGGACCCGGCTCCGCGCCGATGTCTCCGGGGGCGCTGTGATCTCGATCAGCACATGGCCGGCTTGCGTGAATTTCACCGCGTTGGCGATCAGGTTCAGGAGCACCTGCCGCAACCGCGCCGGATCGCCGCGAAACAGCCGACGCGCCAGCGGGTCGAGCCAGCAGATCAGCTCGATGCCCTTTTCATGCGCCCGCGGCGCCATGATTTCGACCGCCTTCTCGGCAACCTCCTCCAGGCTGAACTCGATCGCCTCGATCTCGACCTGCCCCGCTTCCAGCTTGGAGACGTCGAGAATGTCATTGAGCAGACCCAGCAGCGCATCGGCCGAATAGCGCACGGCCTCGGCGTATTTTCGCTGCTCGGGCTTGAGTTCGGTGCCGAGCAGCAGCGCGTTCATGCCCAGCACACCGTTCATCGGCGTGCGGATCTCGTGGCTCATGTTGGCGAGGAACTCGCTCTTGGCCCGGCTTGCCGCCTCGGCGGCCTCCCGCGCCTGGATCAATTCGACCGCCTGGTCCTCCAGCCGCTGCCGCGCGCCGTCGATTTCCTGCTCGCGCGCAACCTCGTCGGTGATGTCGCGGATCAGGCTGAGATAGCCGCCGTTCGCCGTCGGCGCCGAGCGCCGCTCGACCCAGCGTCCGGAGCGGAGCCGATGGCGATCGGTCAGGCGAACGCCGGCCAGGATCGACGCACTGCGTGCTTCGACCAGGTCCTCCATCGCGCCTTCGCCATAGAAGCCGGCCTCGACGGCCGCTGCGATGAGGGATCTGAGCGGGTCGTCCGCGCCTTCGAGGATGGCGGGGTCGACCTCCAGCAGGTCGAGGGCCCGCCGGTTCCAGGCAATCAGTTGCGGCCGTCCGTCCATGAGCAGGACGCCGTCCGGCATATTGTCGAGCACCGCGCTCAGCCGCGCATGCTGCTGTTCCAGCGCCAGCGCCGCCCGGCGGCGTTCGGTGATGTCGCGGGCGCCGACATGGACCCGCGCGATCCGCCCCGTATCGTCGGGCAACGGCACCAGCACCATTTCCCAGTCGCGCCGGTTCGATCGAATTTCGTCACCTTCGACCTCGAGCTTGATCGGCCCACGCGCCTGCACCACCGCCGCGAGACGGGATCGGATCATGACGGCCCGACGCGACGTCATGAAATCCTCGATCGGCCGGCCCTCGACGCTGGCCGGCTCGGTCCCGAGGAATTCGGCACCGACGCGATTGGCGACTTCGAAGCGGATAGTTCCGGTCGGCGCGATCTGATAGACGAACAGATTGTCGGGCGAATGGTCGAACACCGCCCGGAATAGGCGTTCCGCTGCATGGCGTTTCTGGATCTGGACGCTAAACCGCCAGCCGATGATGCTGATCGCGGCGATGATGCCGATCAGTCCGGCGACCTCGATTTGGGCATGGCGCCACCAGGAGCGCAGGACGCTGTCCCGTCCGAATGACACGACCGCCACCATCGGGTAGCGGTCGGCGCTGTAATAGCCGGTCAGGCGCCGGATCTCGTCGAGCATCGACATATGATCGAAGCTGCCGGACGGCGCCTTGGGCAAATACTCCTGGAACAGCAGATTGTCGGAAAGATCCCGGCCGATGTCGCCCGATTGCAGCGGCTGCTCGGCCAACAGGATACCCTTGCGGCTCAGCAGACGGATCGCCCCGCCAACACCGACGTCGAACGTCTGATAGTATTTCTGGAAATAGGCCTCGGCGAGCGTCGCCAGCACCACACCGCCGAAACTGCCGTCCGGGCGGTTGAACCGGCGCGACACCGGAATGATCCAATCCTTGCTGGATTTGCTGATGACCGGATCGCCGATATGGACGTTCAGATCCGGGTGGTCGCGGTGATATCGGAAATATTCCCGTTCGGCGTTGCTGAGGCCCGGAGGGGTCACGGGCAGCGCGGTCGCCAGCCAACTGCCGTCCGGACCATAGACGAACAGGCCGAACAGGCCGGGCGTCGCGGCCAACTGGATCATCAGGTGACGGTGCAATCGGTCGATCGCCGCCGGGCCGCTGCCGTCGACCGACAGCCGCTCGACCACGTCGATCAGGATCGAGTCGGCGCTTTGCACCGTGTCGTCCGCCTGCTTGGCCAGCGACCGCGCCAAATTCTGGGTCTCGGTCTGGGCATGAGCCAGTTCGACCGAGCGGGAGCGCCAGATCACCCAACCGTCGGCGAGCACCAGACCGATGCAGGCAAGCAGCACGAACCCCAGGATGCCCGAAGGCGACCCGCGCCGGGACTCGGTTGTCTCGCGGGCCGGGTCGGGAATCGACGCCACCAGGCCGGACTCCATGCTGGGGGTAAAGGGCGCAGTCTAGGCGCTTCCTGGTTAAGCGAATCCTGCCAAAGGTGCGCCCGGCCTTTCCAATTGGCGACCATCCCTCTAGGCTAGGGTCTCGAAGGTTTCGTCGGCGGCGCCCGAGCGATGGCCCCGCGAAGATGGGATGGCTCGTCCCCCATCGGGAAAAGCGGGGTGTACAACCCGATGTTTCGCCTGCTTATCCTCGGCGGCACCCAATTTCTGGGCCGCCATCTCGTCGAAGCCGCCGTGGCACGGCACCATTGCGTCACGCTGTTCACCCGCGGCATGACCAATCCGGAGCTGTTCCCGCGGATCGAACATCTGGTCGGCGACCGGGCCGGCGATCTGCGCGCCCTCGCCGGCCGGCATTGGGATGCGGTGATCGATACCTCGGGCTACGTCCCCCGGCTGGTGCGCCGCACCGCCCTCACGCTCGAAGGTGCAGTGGGCCATTACACCTTCGTCTCGTCGATCTCGGTCTATTCGGCGCCCCTCACCCACGGCCTGGACGAAACGCATCCGATCGCCACCCGGCTGGAAGATCCGGCAACCGAGGAGATCCGTCCGGCAACCTATGGCCCGTTGAAGGCGCGGGCCGAGACCGCGGTCGACGGCATCCTGCCGGGGCGGACGTTGATCGTCCGTCCGGGCCTCATCGTCGGCCCGCACGACCCGTCCGACCGGTTCAGCTACTGGCCCTGGCGTCTTTCCCATGGCGGCGCGGTGCTGGCACCAGGACGACAGCGCGCGCCGATCCAGGTGATCGACGGGCGCGATCTGGCGCAATGGATGGTGGCAATGGCCGAATCCCAGGCGACCGGCATCTATAACGCGACCGGGCCGGCGGCGCCGATCACCATGGCCGGGTTGCTGAAGACCGGATGCCACGCGCTCGACGCCGATGCCGATCTGCATTGGGTCGACGATGATTTCCTGCTGAGCCAGGGCATGGATATCGATCGGGGCATGCCGGTCGAAACCTTGCCCCTATGGCTGCCGTCGCGGGAAAAGATCCTGGCCGGGCTGTTCTCGATCGACAGTCGGCGCGCGATCTCCGCCGGCCTGAGATTCCGCCCGTTGGCCGAGACCTTCCGCGACACGGCGGATTGGCTGGGCACGCGCGATCCGGCACGCAACTGGCGGACCGGCCTCAGCCTGGAACGCGAGGCCGCTCTGCTGGCCGCCTGGCGCCAGGGCCGAATGGTCGGTCATTCGGCCGCGAAGCGCATGCGGTAGTCGAGCGGACAGACGCCAAGCCGGCGCTGGAACGCCCGCCGCATGCGCTCCTCGTCGCCGAAGCCGCAATCCCGCGCGATCTGCTTCAGCGGCCGTCCGGTCGCCTCCAGCAACCGGCGCGCGCTTTCGATCCGCATCGCCTCGACCATGCGGGCCGGCGTGCGGCCTGCCTTGGCCGCATAAGCCCTGGCAAAGGTTCGGGCCGACATGCCGGCTTGTTCGGCCAGCCGTTCCACTTTCAACTCGTCCGCCAGATGCTCGCGCACCCAGGCATGCAGGCCCGCAAAATCCTGATCGGTCGCGGCCTGCTCCTCGAGCGTGGCGCTGAACTGGGCCTGGCCGCCCGGCCGTTTCAGGAAGACGACCAGCTGCCGCGCGATCCGCATGGCGTGATCATGCCCGAGATCGTCCTGGATCAGCGCCAGCGACAGATCGATGCCGGCGGTCACGCCGGCCGACGTCCAGATCGCGCCGTCCCGGATGAAAATCGGCTCCGGTTCGACCGCGATCCGGGGAAAGCGGCGCTGAAGATCCTCCGCCGCCCCCCAATGGGTCGCCACGCGCCGGCCATCGAGCAGGCCGGCCGCCGCCAGCAGATAGGCGCCGGTACAGACGGAGGCGAGCCGGCGCACCCGCCCGGACCAGTCCCGGATCGCCTGGATCAGGACCGCATCCTGGATGGCGCGCCGCGTGCCGAGGCCGCCGGCGACGATCAGCGTATCGATCTCCTCGTGCGCCAGTTCGGCGAGCGATCGCGTCATGATCGCCAGGCCGCTCTGGGTCTTCAGCAGGCCGCCCAGGGGCGAGACGATGATCGGGTCGTAGGGCAGCCGATCGCGCGCCTCGGTCACGTCGTTGGCACTCGCAAAACATTGGAACGGCCCGGTCACGTCGAGCAGCTGGGCGTTCTCGACGGCGAGGACGACGATCTTCCGGGGCATGGTCGCGTCCTTGGCGGAAATCGAGGGGAGTTTGACATTGCTGCCAACGGACGCAGAACGCAACATCGCCCGGCGGCCGTGGAGGCCGCTTAGCGCAAAGGGGAGCGCCCATGGAAACACCTCTCTTTCGGATAGGCTTCATCCTGTTCCCCGGCCTGACCCAGCTCGATATGACCGGCCCCTACGAGGTTCTGAGCCGGCTGCCCGGTGCCGCGATCCATCTGGTGTGGAAGGATTTGGCGCCGGTGCGGTCCGACCGGGGGCTCGCCATCCTCCCGACCGATACCTTCGAGCATTGTCCGACGCTCGACCTGATCTGCGTGCCGGGCGGTCCCGGCATCAATGATCTGCTGACCGACGATACGGTGCTGTCCTTCATCCGCCACCAGTCCTGGGGCGCCCGCTATGTGACGTCGGTCTGCACCGGCGCGCTGGTGCTGGGCGCCGCCGGGCTGCTCCAGGGCAAGCGCGCCACGACTCACTGGATGTCGCACGGGCTGCTCGCCGAATTCGGTGCCATTCCGGTCGAGGCCCGGGTCGTGACCGACGGCCGGCTGATCACCGGCGGCGGCGTCACCGCGGGGATCGACTTCGGTCTGGCGGTCATTGCCGAACTGGCCGGGCGGAAATTGGCGGAAGCTATCGAGCTCGGCCTCGAATATGACCCGCAACCACCGTTCGGCACCGGGTCTCCGGAGCGTGCCGGCCCCGAGCTCGTCGCCCGGATGCGCGCGCTATCGGCCCGGATCCAGGGCGTTCGCCTGGAACAGGTGCGCCGAGCTGCCGCAGCGCTCGAACCCGCTTGATCGAGTAGCGTCCGACCCATGACGGAAACCAATAAGAAGACGAGCCGGCGCCGCAGCCGGCGCATGGCGATGGTCCTGGCCGGCGGCGTGATCGGCATGGTGGGCTTGAGCTACGCCGCCGCCGTATTCTATCAGCTGATCTGCCGCGAGGCCGGACTGGGCGGCGCCACGCAGATCGCCCAGGAGGTGCCGGACAAGACCTTCGATCGGATCATCACCGTGCGCTTCGACACGGCGGTCCAGCCGGATCTGCCCTGGACGTTCTATCCAGTCCAGCGCGAGATCAAGGTCAAGGTCGGTGAGAACGCGCTGGTCATGTTCCGGGCCGAGAACAAGACCGACCAGCCGATCGCCGGACAGGCGCTCTATAACGTCACACCGGACAAGATCGGACCCTATTTCTTCAAGGTCGCCTGCTTCTGTTTCGACGTGCAGACCCTGGCGCCGCACGAGCTCGCCGACATGCCGGTCAGCCTGTTCCTGGATCCGAAGCTGCTGAAGGACAGGAACGCCGACGATGTGAACGTCGTGACCCTGTCCTACACCTTCTTCAAAGCATCGACCCAACCCGCGACCCGGCTCAGCGAGGCGAAATAAGCGCATGCGCTGGCGAACCGCCCTATCGCTCGGCGCCCTCGCCGGCTTCGCCGCCGGTCTGATCGGCGTCGCCACGATCGAACTGACGAGACCGGCCGAGGCAATCCAGCCCGGACCGGTGGCTGTGGATTTCCGCCTGAGCGACGCCGCCGGCCAGACCGTGACGGCGAAGCATTTCGCCGGCCGCTGGCTGCTGCTCGACCTGGATCTGCCCGGCTGCGCCTGCGACCGTCAGGCCCGGCTCGACGCGATCGGCCAGGCCATGAGGCTGATGGGCCGGCGCAGCCGCGAAATCGCCATCGCCGCCGCGGCACCGGAGCCGGCGCGCGCCGCCCTGCCGGTCGCGGAAACGACGATCGACAGCCTGTCCGGTCCGGCCGAACAGATCATCCATCTGCGGGAAGCGCTGGTCGCCCACGATCCGGCGGCGCCGCTCTTGGTGCTGCTGCATGCCGACGGCAGCCTCGACCGGACGATCGAAGGCCCGATCGAGGGCGAGCAACTCGCCAAGGATCTGCTGAAATATCTCACGCGCGGGTATTGAGGCGCGGGGAACCGGTTTCCTCGCGTCGCCCCGAGGGGCGGTGACGAGGCGTTGACGCTGCCAGATGGCGGGCTTACGAAGATTGCCGCACTGGTGGGGAAGTAAATAGTCATGAGAGTTATGAGGCGTGTCTGGCGTGCGCTGGAGATCAGCCATGCCGCTGTCGCCGACCGGCTGTCATGGTACGCAAGCTGGCGCCATTTGCGCTCGAACTACGTCACGGCTCGCTGGGAGGGGGGCAAGCCTCTCGCCAACGCACCAAAGATTGCCGTCCTCGTCCATTTTTCGACGCAGAAGCGCTTCGCCGACTATTTCCTCTATCTCCTGCGCGCGCTTGACCAAGCCGGGTTCACCACAGTTGTTGTCTCCAATTCGCGCAAGCTCGATCCCGAAAGTCTGCAAACGGTTTTGCCCTGGTGCGGGCGGGTACTCCAGCGGAGGAATCTCGGCTATGATTTCGGCGCTTGGCGCGACGGCATTCTGTTGACTCCGGAGATCGGCGAGGCCGAACAGGTGCTGATCCTCAACGACAGCATCTTCGGCCCGCTTCAGGACCTGAAGGAAATCATCGATCAGTGCCAGTTCGACCGGACGGACGTCTGGGGCATGACCGATAGCTACGACAACAAATATCACCTGCAGAGCTTCTTCGTGCTGTTCGGCGCCAAGGCGCTACGCTCGAAAGCCTTCACCGATTTCTGGCGCCAGATGCGTTATGTCGGCGGCAAGCGGGTTGTGATTCACAAGTATGAGGTCGGCCTCAGCCAGGCGATGCTGAAGGCCGGCCTGAAGCTGAAGGCGCTCTATCCATATCGGCGCCTGTCCGCAGCCGTGGTTGATCGTGCAATGGCCGAAACCATCAGCCACCCCCTGCTTGACACTTATTTCGATCGGCTTCTGGAAGGCGTGAACCTGGGCCGTCCGCTCAACCCGACACACTACTTCTGGGAATATCTCATTACTGAACTTCGGTTCCCGTTCATCAAACGTGAGCTGTTGGAAAAGAACCCGGCAGGCATTCCATTGCTGGTCAATTGGCGGTCGACCATCGAGAGCACAAGCGACTACCCTGTCGAACTCATCGAGGACTATCTGCAGACGGCAGCGCGCAATCGGGTTTTCTAACGAGCGGAATGGTCATGGACGATAAGAGGCAATCGCTGTCGTCAACAGTCGGCGTAGCCGAATGGTGCGAAGCCGGAACGGCCCAGGTGCTCGTGTGTCCCGTCTGTGGCGACGCTGATGCGAAGCGGGCGCTTCTCAGCACCCGGAGTCTGGCTCCCGGCCGCGGGACGATCACGCTGGTCGAATGTCGCGCCTGCACCAACCTGTTCTGGGACGATCAGAAGTCGTTCGCCTATGAGGGCGGCACAGGGTTTCCCTGGTCGACCGATTTCTATGTGGAGCAAGGCGCCGGCGTTGATGCGTTAATCGAGCCGATTGCGCGTATTCCGGCAGATCGGGTCCGGCGGTATCTGGAGATCGGCTGCGGGTATGGCTTTTCCGTTGACGCGGCCCAGCGGATGTTCGGTTGGCAAGGGCTAGGCCTCGATCCTTCGCCGCTGGCTCAGGCCGGTCGCGACGGGCTCGGCCTCGCCATCCAGACAATCTATGCAACGACCGAGATCGATCTTGGCGGCCCCTTCGACCTGGTCTATGCCTCGGAGGTCATCGAGCATATCGATGATCCTCAGGCGTTCCTGGCGATCTGCGCCGCCCATCTGGCACCGAACGGTACGCTGGCGTTAACCACCCCCGATGCCGACTCGGTCCGTCCCGGCGTGCCGATGCCGGAATTGATGCTGGCACTCAGCCCCGGCCACCATCTAATTCTCTATTCCGCCGAAGGTTTGCGCCACCTGTTGCAGGCTGCCGGTTTCCCATATGTCTCGGTCCGATCGGCCGGGCATCGGCTCGTCGCTTACGCCTCGCGCCGGCCGCTAGACTTCGACCCGGCGGCGCCTCTCGACCGTGGACTCTATCGCCGCTATCTCACGCAGGTTCTAGCCCGCGACGGCCTACAACTCTCGTTACAGCGAGGGCTGCGGTATCGATTGCTCAAAGAACTGACCAACAGTGCTGACTACGACGAGGCCCGAGTTCTTCTGCAAGTTCTGTCCGCCGATATCGAGGCGACGTTCGGGTTTTCCATAGAGGCACCCGTTCCCAATCAGATCCTCGACAAGGTGCGGCAGGGCACAATCAGCGGCCGGTTCGGCGCGCCCTGGTGCCTGGCTGGCGTCCTCTATTGCGCGGGCATGATCGCCCAGAATGGCGAGAATGCCCCAGCGATCGCGAGCCGCTGCTTCGATGAGGCCGCCCGCGTCGCAATCGCCTTCCGGCAAGCTTACGTCGCGATCGGCATCGACGATGGCGAGACTGGCGCCATCGAACAGGACGCTCCCCGACAGGCAATACTGTCGTTGTGTCACGTCGATCCGCAGGCCGTGGCCGATCGCCTGCGCAGGCCCGCAAGCAGTGGTTCGGCTGCTTGGACTGAGGCGGCTGTGCTCTGCCTGATCGATCTGGGCCATCTGGAGCTTGCTGCCGTTGTCGCCGATAACCCCGCATTGCGTGCGCTGTCCAACGGTTTCATCGCCTTGCATCGGCGCGGCGACGGCAAGACTGCGTTGGCGTTGTTCGATCAAGCGAGAGTGGCCGGCGGCACGATAGCCGCCCGGGCACATGACAATTTCCTGCCGGCAACCCACCAGGCCGTGCTTCGGGCAGGGCGTACGAAAATAGACACCTTGATCGCACCAATTCTTTCGTCGTCCGAGCCACTACCGCCGACGAAGATCTTTCCTATCCTCGTCAGTCTGGTCGATCTGGGGCATCTCGATATCGCAGCGCGATTGGAGCCGCTCGTTCAGGGCGTCGACGATTGGCGCCTGTTGAACGCCCGTGGCATGCTCGACTTGCTGCATCGACGCACGCCAGTGTCCGCTGCGGCATCATTTGCTGAGGCTTGGCGCCGCACCCTGGCAGATGGAAGCGATGAAGCAGCCGAGGAACGCTGCCGCATAAAATACCATGAAGTCGTAGCGCAATTGAAGGCGGGCGACTTGGACGGTGCCGCGATGGCAGCCGCAGATCTGCTGAATTCCCATGCGCCCGCATGGGTCACTCAGACGGCGAAAGCCGATCTCAAAAGTCTGCTGGCCGATCACCCGGCCGTGTGGGCACGTCTCGCGAAATTGCCGGCATCCGCTTGAGCCATCGCCAGTTCGGTCATGAGCACGACGAGGCGCGGGCCAACGCTCGCCACCGAATAATCTTGCTCGACCAGCTGCCGGCCTGCCGCGCCCATCGAGCGGCCGAGAGCGGCGTCATCGCGGACATGCCGCAGGCTCGCCAGCCATTCTTCGGGGGTGTCGGCGAGGAAACCACGAACGCCGTGATCGATGATCCGCGTATTGACCCCGACCGGAGACGCAATCGCCGGCTTCCAGGCAGCCATATATTGCAGCAGCTTCAGCCCGCACTTGCCGCGTTCGAAAGGCCGGTCCGGTAAAGGCATAACCCCGACGTCCATTTCACACAGCGCCGCAATCTCGGTCGCCTCCGCCCAAGGGCGGATCTCGACCGGCAGACCAGCAAGGACACCGGGTGCGCCGCCGACTACCAATATTCGAAGAGGTCCCTCGGCCGCCAATTGGGTAAGCGGCTCCCGCAGCGCCTCGAGATACTGGGAATTTTGAGGGCTACCGATCCAGCCGACGACGAATTTCCCATCGGGCGTTCGCCCGCTTGGCTGCGCGGGGTAGCGGTTGCAATCAATAACGGTAGGCAATTCGACGATGCGGCGGGCCCCGCTCGCCCGCGCGCGCTCCGCAATCGTAGGATTGCCGCAAGTGACGACTGTGGCCGCTGCCATGGCGCGATCAATCCGCCGGCCCAGCATCTTGCGAACCAAGGGTGACGGATGCTGGTCATATCGATGGAAGATGCTGTCATCCAAATCGAGGATGGTCGGCGTCTTTCCGCTCAGCAGCGCCCGCTCCAACGACCATGGCATCCAAGGCAATAATTCCCGCTCGATCCAGATCAAGTCCGGCGATTCGGCACTAAGCATGGCGAGGACGCGGCCAATATAGGCTGCGGCGACCCGCCCGCTTGGCGGGCGCCGCCCGGTGACCAGGCATTGCACATACCAGTCGCCGAGCAGCGGCTTGACCGTTACATCGAGTCGGGCTTCACCGAGCAGCGGCAGGAACTGCAGCAGCCGATAGCGCGAACTCGCCGCAAGGCGGCTGTAGCGCGTAAGCGCTAACACTTTGAGCGGGCGAACCTTACTCATCCCCGTGACTTGGCGCCGGCGAGCGTCCGAAACAGTATCGCGTAGCCCGACAGGACAACGAACATTTTGACCGGACCACGCCGCACGACTTCGGCTGCCAGGCGGCTCCAGGGCTCAATCAACAATGTGACGAAAAGCGTCGCAAGATAGCCGAGCAGCGAGAAATGTTTGCGCGCATAGGCAAAGCGACTCGAAAGAATATAAAATAAGCGACGCCCCGGTATCGCGGCACTGCTGCCACCCCCAATATGGCGAGCGGCGCCTGCCGTCTCAAACCAACTGATACGATTGATTTTCTGAACGCGCTTTGCCAAATCGACATCTTCGTAATAGAGGAAGAATCGCTCGTCGAAACCCCCGATGTCTTCAAAGAGCGCGCGAGGCACCGCACAGCACGCCCCCATTACTTGGTCCACGATTCGGCTTTCGGTATGGGCCCAATCGCGCATGAAGGGACCTAGATGCTTCAATCCCGGCAACAGGTTCAACCCCAGCGCACGGACAATGAAGGCTCGTGCGGTCGGAAACCGTGAGCAAGTCCGCAAGGTATTGCCAGCTTGATCGCACAAGCGCAATCCCACGATGCCGATCGCGTCAGATCGATTGAACGATGCAATCACAGCATCGAGCGCGCCTGGTTCGATACTGGCGTCGGGATTAAGAAGTAGAATGTAGGGAGCCGTCCCCTGCCGTGCCGCACGATTTGAGCCGCGGGCAAAGCCAAGGTTACTCCCCGCCCGGTCGATGAAGACGGGCAGATCGGGAGGGAGCTGAAAATCGAGACTGCCATCGGTCGAACCATTGTCGACGATCGTCACGCCACGAATTCTATGGCGCTCGCTGGGTGCAGCGAGAGCACGCAGACAGGCGGCCAAATGCATGCCCGAATTCCAATTGACGATGACAACGTCAATCAGTTTGTCGCCAGTCGAAGTGCCCATCCCGTCACTCTAATGCCGAAACCGATGAGAAGAAACCATTGGTAGGAACACCCAATCACATTCGCCGTCAGGGATTTCAACCGGTGAGAGGGCGCACGGCCGAGCAACGAACCGGAGCGTCAAAACCACCTCCACACCACTGAACGCCAGTGCTTTCTCCAAATTTCCTCAAATTTCCTCAAATTTCCGCCGAGCCAACCACGCGTTTAGCGTGTGCTGTTTTGTCCGAAGCGCGCTATGGCTATATTAGACGATCCGCGGGAGGCGATCGCACCAAAGCGGCCAAGCTAGGGGAAAAAGCCGATACACCCCAGGTTTCATTCGACCGTTAACGAAGGCCGGGACGACAATCCATACCTAGATACCGTAAAATGCTAAATTTTCGTATAAACTCATCGGTTGTAACATTTTGGCGTGAATCGAGTTGACCGAAGCCCAGAGTTTCGCTACGCATTGCAACATAGCTTGCGGTCGATTTTCGCAGTTTCGGGCACTAGTGGCCGTTTGCGTGTCGTCTGAAGGACCTTTTTGAGGGGATGGCATCTTGGCTTCGACGGCAACCATTGCAGGCGGCGGATCCGTCGATACGAGTTCTTTGTCCACGACAGTGGCGCAGAGCGTTGCAAATGCCCTCGCGACGATCAGTTCGACGGTAACCAACTCGCTGGTTGCTACGAGCCTCTCGACGCCGGTTTCGCTCGCCGCATCAACCGCTACGGTCTATCAGATCGCACCGACGAGCGGCACCGTGCTCGTGGCTCCGACCGGTGCCGCTGGCCTGATATTGACCGGCAGCACCAGCGCGGCCGTGATCGGGTCGACCACGAACAATCAGATCCTGGTCGGCAATGCCGGCAACGACACGATCAATGCCGGCGGTGGGTCTGGCACGATTATCGCCGGCGACGGCAATAATTTGATCGGGACGATCGCATCGGGCAACGGCAATACGAAGATCGTCGCCGGCAATGGCAACAACATCATCGTCGCCGCCAGCGGCAACGATACGGTCACCGCGGGCACCGGCCATAACACCGTGTTCGGCGGCTCCGGGAAAAGCGTGATCTACAGCTCGGGTAACGACACCATCGTCGCCGGCTCGGGCAACGCCACGATCGGTATCGGCTCCGGCAATTCACAGGCATTCGGCGGCTCCGGCAACTCCGTGTTCATCGCCGGCTCCGGTGCCAGCACGATCGTGGGCGGCACCGGCTCGTCCACCATCTTCGGCGGCTCCGGCGGCGGTCTCTTTTCTGCGGGTTCGGGCACCAACGACACGATCGTCGGTGGCAGTGGCAATGCGACCCTGATCGGCGGCCAAGGCAACGACCAGCTGTTCAACACGGGCTCTGCCAACGATCTGCTGGTTGCTGGCGCCGGCAATCAGACGCTGGTCGGTGGTACCGGGAACAACACGTTCTTCGCCGGTACGGGCAACACCACGATTTTCGGCGGCGCTGGCAATGATGTGATCTTCGCCGGCAAGGGCGCCGACACGGTGTTCGGCGGCGCCGGAGCCAACATCTTCGCCTTCTCGACGATTGCGGGCGGCGGCAGCACCACGATCGAGGATTTTGGCGCATCGACCAGCAATCTGCTGACCGTTCAGGGATATGGCCTGACCGCGGCGCAGGTTTTGGCCGACGCAACCGTCACCAACGGCAACACGGTGATCACGCTCTCGGACAAGACCTCGATTACGCTCGTCGGCGTCACGAACTTGAACACCCACCAGATCGGCTGATAACCGGATCGAAACGAACAATCCCGCAAGCTTGCGTGCAGCAGGCTTGCGGGATTTTTATTTGCGCGGTCGCGCGGACCCGCGACCTCTCCTCCCTCACGGGACAGATATTCGGCCATTGTCCCAAATTGCCCGGTGGCGTCGGGCATGTCGCAACCCACCAGATCATGTAGTCTCGCGGGCGTATCGTTCGAGGAAGAGTCGTGGGAGTTGGAATTTCCAAGGTTGCGAGCCTCTCGGAGCAAGCGGCCAACAAGATCGCCTATCTCGCTGAAGCCAGCATCGCGGCATTGGCGGAAGGAAATCTGCAGGACGCCTTGAGAATGACGGATCGGGCCGTGCGTCTCGCCCCTGCCGATCCCGACCTTCAAATTCTCCGTGCTACCGTACTGATGGCCGTCGGTCTGTTCGCCCAGGCGATTTCGCACTTTCGCACCGCGTCGTTGCACGGCGGTACGCCAACGGCTGAACTCGGCATCTGTAGTGCCTCGTTGGCCCAGGGCGATACCATGCAGGCCGCGGAAACTTTGGCCCCCCTACTCGCCAGTTTTTCGGTCGAAGACCACCCACAGATCAGCGAAATCGCCGGTCGCCTCTGCCGCACCCATCCGGCCGATTTTCCCGGCTGGGCGACCCGAACGCTGGATGGTCGGATCATCGGATGGACCACAGCGGCAGCGCCCCCGCTGACGTTTAGCGTGTCTCGTGGCGGCGAATCGCAGGGCCTGGCTGGCGAATCGCTCCCCACGACGACGGCCGATGGGGCTGGGTCCTTCGCACTGGATCTTCGGCTTCGACCGGCAGACGAACTGTCCATCACCGCCGGCGGCAAGCCGCTTCTTGGAAGTCCGCTGACAGGTTCGGCACCGGCTGATATCGAAGGCAGCGCCGAATTCGACGACGGCCTCCTCTCCGGGTTTGCCTGGGCACCGCGTCATCCGTCCGCGATCCTTACCGTCAGGCTGCTCGACGACTACGGCGGCGAGGCCGAATTCGCCGCCGAGGGCATTCCTTCATCGGCCACCTCGTCGGCAGACCTGCCGAAAAAGGAACGCGCGGGCCGGTCGGCCCACGGCTTTTCGCTTGCCCCGCACGTCTATGGCCTTCGCGGCCGGCGGCTTCGCGCCTTTGCCCTGCTGCCGCCCAACGATCTCCCCATACCGTTGACCGGCAACCCGATTTGGGCCGGCCCGGTAGAGGCTTATCCGAGCCGCGACGGCCCGCCGCCGCACAATGGCAGCGCGCCCGCCCCAAGGGCGATCGATATTGTGGTTCCGGTCTATGGCGGCCGGGACGAAACGGTCCGGTGCATCGCCTCCGTAATCGCCGCGCGTCGTGCCGCGGCGATCGATTGCGAGATCATCGTCATCGATGATTGCAGTCCCGACGAGGCACTTGTCGCACACCTCAGCGAACTGTCGGCTGCCGGCGACATACTGCTGCACCGCAATGCCGAGAACCTGGGTTTCCCGGCGACCGTCAACGTGGGCCTGGCGCTCCATGGCGATCGCGACGTCATGCTGCTGAATTCAGATACCCTGGTTTATGGCGACTGGCTTACACGGCTGCGCCAGGCGGCCTATGCCCGCCCCGACATCGCGACGGTGACGCCGTTCTCCAACGAAGCTTCGATCCTGAGCTATCCGGCACCCTATGCGGAAAATTCCATTCCGTCCGCTGCCGAGGGCCTCGCTTTGGATACGCGCGCCCGCATGGTCAACGCCGGCCAGATCATCGATATCCCGACCGCCGTCGGCTTCTGCATGTATATCCGGCGCGACTGCCTGAACGAGGTCGGCCCGTTCGATAGCGAGCATTTCGGACGCGGCTACGGCGAAGAGAATGATTTTTGTGAACGGGCGAGACTGCTGGGCTGGCATCATGTCGCAGCGACCGATGTCTTCGTCACCCATTTCGGCGGCCGTTCGTTCGGCAGCGCCAAGCGCCTGCTGGTCGAACGCAACAGCCGCATCCTGAACCGATTGCATCCCGGTTACGATAGGCGGATCCGCGACTTCATTGCGGCCGATCCGCTGCTACCGGCGCGCCGCCGCTTGGACCTCGCTCGACGCCAGACCGCCGTTCCTGCCCCGGATACAACCCTGATCATTACGCTCGACCTGAGCGGCGGCGTCGCGCGCCATGTGGAGGATGTCGCCGAAGCGCTGGCGAGGGTGGGACGCCCCGCGCTGGTGCTGAAGCCGCATATGAACGATCAAAGCCATCCCGGGCGTTGCGTCCTGGTCGATCCGTCGGACGATTCATTCAGCAATCTAATCTTCGACCTGACCGAAGAGTTTGACGAGTTCGTCGCGGTCCTGGCCGATCTCCGGGTTCGCGACATCGAGATCCATCACACGCTGAACTTGCCCGCGGTCGTACTCGAGATTTCAAAACGCCTGGCCGTCCCCTATGAAATCATCGTGCACGACTACAGCTGGATCTGTCCCCGGATCACGCTGATGGACGGGCAAGGCCGCTATTGCGGCATGCCCGAAACGGCGACCTGCGAGCGCTGTATCGAACTCAATGGCAGCAGCCTGAACGAGGAAATCTCGGTCGGCGACCTCAGAAATCGAAGCACGGCACTCTTCGCCGGGGCCGCGCGCGTCATCACGCCCTGTGCCGATGTCCGGGAGCGCTTTCAGCAAATCATTCCGAATGCCCGGTACGAGACGCGCCCTTGGGAAAAGCCCTTGCCGGATCCGGTTTTCCAGACCCGCGCGCCCGCGCCGGGCGAAAGGCTGCGCGTTGCGGTCGTGGGCGCCATCGGGCAGCAGAAGGGCTACGAGATGCTGCTTGCCTGCGGGCTGGACGCGGCGCTGCGCGACCTGCCGCTGGAATTCGTCGTCATCGGCTATAGCCAGGATGATGCCATTCTGTTCAAGACCGGCCGGATCTTCGTCACCGGTCGGTACGAGCCAGCCGAACTTATCGATTTGATCCGCGCTCAGAACTGCCATCTGGCATTCCTGCCGTCGGCCACGCCGGAAACCTGGTCCTACAGCTTGACTGAAATCTGGCACGCGGGCCTGCCTGTCCTGGCGTTCGACCTGGGTGCGGTCGGCGAGCGCATCCGAACCCAATCCGGCGGATGGCTGATCCCGGTCACCCGCGACGAGCGGACGATCAACGATTTCCTGCTCGATCGAATCGATTTACGCCGCCCTGCCGGATCGCTAAAAGCTTTGGGTCAGTCAACAATCCGAACAGTACAAGCGGCCGTCACCCCATCACGCGACGCATCGCCGCCCCCTGGCGGTCGCGCGCACAATTTTGCACCGAAAGTCGAAGGCGGATCCTCTATGGACAATCAGATGCAAACCGGCGCCGCGACCGTACGATCGACTAGTCTCATCCTGACACTTTCGCCCGGCCTGTATCTGTTTTCCGTTGGCGCCACCGCCCCGTCCCGTCTCGAAGGCGGCATCCGGCTGCCGGCGGTGCAGATCGTCAAGGCCCCGGGTCAATCGGCGGAGTGTCGCGCGGATTTTCTGGGCTCCGACCCGATCAACCCGAACTGGCTCGGCAGCACAGGCGAAAAAACGGTCCTGCGCATACTGGGCGCCGAATGCCGCATGCTCGTGACAACCTTCCGCGGTGCCAACGATGAGCTGACTCCGCTGCCGATCGAATGCCGTCGGCTCGATACCGACGCGACGAACACGGCGACCGCGATCAAGGGACCTGTCGGGCGGCGGGTGTTATCGACCAAGATCATCGCCCATATCCAGCAGCGCGGCGACGTCACCTTCAGCGGTAGCGATTGGGCCGGCTCGGTTGGACAGCGCCTCTGGATCGAAGCCTTCACCATCATTCCGGTCGAAGACATCCGGCCGGAGCACATCGAGTACAAGGCCGTCATCGGCAACGGCCAGGAGACGCCTTGGGTCAGCGGCGGCATCCCTTGCGGGACCAAAGGCCAAGGCATGCCGATCACCGGCTTCGTCGTCCGCCTGCGGGGGCCGGCCGCCAATCTGTTCGATTGCGACTACAAGGGCACATTCTTCAACGCGGGGATCATCGGGCCGGTCAGCAATGGCGCCGTGTGCGGCGCGGCACCGTTCAGGGATCCGCTCGAGCGCTTCCAACTGACTATTACCGAACGAGCACAATCGCCCGCCGCCGGCTTCGGTGGACTGCTCGGCAGCAATTCCATGTCCATCGGTCAGCCTTAGCCGCCCCGCATCCATGGAAAAAATACTGTTGAATGTCGGCTGCGGCCCGCGGGGAAGCAACCTGCGCCTGCCCGAGCTGTTTCGGTCGCAGGGTTGGCGCGAGGTCCGGGTCGATCTCGACCCCGCCGTACGGCCGGATCTGATCGCGTCGATAACGGATCTGTCGGGCGTGCCCGACAATTCCATCGATGCGCTCTGGTCATCGCACAATATCGAACATCTCTATCGCTTCGAAGTACCGAAGGCCCTGGCCGAATTTCTGCGGGTTTTGAAGCCGGAGGGATTTGTCTATCTGAAGACCCCCGACATTCAGGCCGTGGCCGAGTTGATTGCCGCCGATCAGTTGCACGAGGCCGCTTACGAATCCCAGGCAGGCGCCATCACGCCGCATGACATGATCTTCGGCCACGAGGCATCGATCGCCGGCGGCAATCTGTTCATGGCCCACCATAGCGGCTTCACCGCCACCAGCCTGGGGACCGCGCTGCGGACGGCGGGCTTCGCAACC
This sequence comes from Rhodospirillales bacterium, assembly GCA_028288725.1. Taxonomy (GTDB): domain Bacteria; phylum Pseudomonadota; class Alphaproteobacteria; order ATCC43930; family CGMCC-115725; genus Aliidongia. Next base: position 3,884 of record JAQGIC010000101.1, on the reverse strand, counting down.
GCCATGCTCAAACGGAAAGAATACCTGGAACTGTCGGCCCTCGGCTTCAAGCAGGATCAGAACCAGGAGGTCTATCGCCGGATTCTGGCCGAGCTCGCGTTTTGAACTACCTGTTCATTCATCAGAATTTTCCGGGACAGTTTCAGCACGTCGTCCGCCACTTGGCGGACCGGCCGCAAAATCGGGTGATCTTCATCACCCAGGCCAACACGAACGAGATGCGCGGCGTCACCAAGCTGGTCTATGAAGCGGATCAAACGCCTGCCGTCGGCGTCCATCCGTTCCTGACCGAATTCGATCAAGCCACGCGCAACGGCCTGAGCGTCGCCGAGCTCTGTCGCGGCCTCGATGCGCAGGGCTTTCGCCCCGATATCATCGTCGGCCACATCGGTTGGGGCGAAACGCTCTTCCTGAAGGATGTCTGGCCGGACCTCCCGGTGCTCGGCTATTGCGAGTTTTATTATCATCTGGTCGGTTCCGACGTCGGCTTCGACCCGGAATATCCGGCCCATTGGATCGACGGGCCGCGGCTGCGCGCCAAGAACGCGATCAACCAGCTCGCGCTCGAAGCAATCGACTGGGGCCAGACGCCGACCGGCTGGCAGCAAGCGCAGTATCCGGCCCATCATCGCCCGGCGATCAGCGTCATCCATGAAGGCGTCGATACCGATATCGCCAAGCCCGATCCGGACGCCTGGATCCAATTACAGCGTACGGGGGCCAAGCTGACGGCCGGCGACGAGGTGATCACGTTCGTCTCCCGCAATCTGGAGCCCTATCGCGGCTTCCATATCTTCATGCGCGCGCTGCCGGCACTCCTAAAGCGACGCCCGAAGGCCCAGGTCCTGATCATCGGGGCCGACGGCGTCAGCTATGGCCGCGCGGCGCCGACCGGCACGACCTACCGCGAGATGCTGCTGGCCGAGATGGGGGACCGGATCGATTTCGACCGGGTCCATTTCCTGGGTCAGGTCTCCCACGGGCTGTTCATCAACGTGCTGCAGCTCTCGGCAGTGCACGTCTATCTGACCTACCCGTTCGTCCTGTCCTGGTCGTTCATGGAGGCGATGGCGCTCGGATGTCTCGTCATCGGGTCGGCGACCACCCCGGTGATGGAAGTGCTGCAGGACGGCCACAACGGTCTGCTGGTCGATTTCTTCGACGGTCCGGGCCTGGTCGATCGCATCGACGAGGTGCTGAGCCATCCCGACCGGATGCAGCAATTGCGGCTGAACGCGCGCCAGACGATCCTCGATCAGTATGATCTGAAGGCGGTCGCCCTCCCGGCCTATCTGTCCCTGATCGACGATGTCGCCGCGGGCCGGTTGCGCCATCCGGATCGCCGGACGGGTTAACTCAGACGATCGCCACGATGCCGAACTTTGCCAGCCAGACGATGCCGCGCATGGCAATGCCCCGGCGCGGCAGCGGGAATGTGGCCATCAGGCTCTCCACCGTCGAGGGTCCCTTCTCCAGCAGCATCAGGATATGCGCCGCTTCGTCCTCGGCCGGCAGCACCGGCTCGGCGAAAGCGATCATCGGCGAGGGGCGCAGCAACAGCAATCGCTCGCGACCGCCGGGCACGAGCGAGATCAGGGACATGGCGTCGAGACGCCGCGACGGATAGCCGGCAAAGGCATGAAACGGATCCGGTCTGGCCGGCCGGATGGTCGCTATGTCGCGCACCGGCGGGACGGGTGCGGCGGCGGCGCGATGGTGCCCAAGCTCGGCCCACAGCGCCTGATACTGACCGATCACGACCCGCCAGTCGAAGCGTCGCCGGGCCCGTTCGCGCCCGGCCGCGCCCATGCGGCGACGCAAGTCGGCGTCATCGATCAGGGCGGTGAAGGCTGCGGTACAGGCGTTGAGATCAAGCGCGGTGAACTGGGCGACCTCGCCGATGTAGCGGTCGTAGTTGGTCAAGCCGCTGGCATGTCGATCGGCCAGATCGCCGCCGAGCGGCGCCGGCGCCATCAGGCTCTGAATCAGGAACCCATCCGTGCCGTGCCGCACCGTATCGCGATAGCCATCCCAATCGCTCGCCACAACCGGCAAGCCGGCGGCCATGGCCTCGAGCGGGGTCAGACCGAAGCTTTCCTGAATATTGTCGGCAAGTGAGGCGAAGATGTCGGCCGCACGCCAGATCGCCGTGCGCACCTCCGTCTCTCGCCCGTCGAGGAACAACACGTCGACCGAAGGACACAGCTGCCGCGCGGCATCTTTGAACGCCGTTTCGACCGACTCGCTGCCGAACCAGCCGGCCATGATCAGATGCAGCCGACGTCCGGTGCGCACCGCCGCGGCTTCCAGGCTGATGAACAGCGGCAACGGATGGGCCTTACCGTGGAAGCTGAGCCGACCGACGAACAGGATGGCCACATCGTCCGGCGCAATGCCCAGGCGGTCGCGCCAGGCGGTCCGGCTTGCCTGGTCGTCGAGGAAGCGGTCGCAATCGACGCCCAGCGGGATCACCGGCAGATGAGGCAAAGGCGGCATGGTCGCCCCCAACCGCTCGGCAAGGTAGGCCGCCTGCCCCTCGATCAACGTCTCGACCATCTGGCGCACGGCACGCGAGGTACAGATCAAAGCGTCCCAAGGCTGGATCGGTGCGATCGGAAAGTCCGCCAGGGCGTCCATGATCCCGGCGGACGCCGTCGTATGAGTGATGCCGCACAGGCTGTATTGCCGAGGATCCAGATGGCGCCGCCGCCAGGCGAAGGCCGACAGGCCGGGACCCGGCAGATAGACGCAGCCGGGTTCGGCCAGCAGCGCGGGCGTGGTGCTGGGCAGCGCCTTGACCGGCAAGTGCGGCCGCTCGGCCTGGATGACGCCGGCAAACGCCTCCGCCGCGGCCCCATCGTCCACGACGCAATAGGCGGCCGGAATGTCGGCGTGGCGGGCCAAACCGCGCACGAACCCCTCCGACGCGGCGTTGATGCCCATCAGCCGATCGCCGTCGGTCGAATAGCCCTCGGGGATGTAGTAGATCGCGGCGTTGGCTGGTGAATCCATCGTATCTGTCACGAGTTCGCCGCCAGCGCTTCGACCGCGGCAGGGTGCCCCTGCCGGGCGGCGGCGTTCAGCCACTTCAGCGGCTCATCCGGCACCTCGCAGTCAGCTGCCAACCGCCAAAGGTTGAACTGGGCGTTCGCATCGCCGGCTGCCGCCGCCCGGCGGTACCAGCCGATCGCCTGGGCACGGTCCTGGGCCACGCCCGCGCCTTCGTCATAGGCGTCGCCCAGGCAAAGCTGCGCCGGGACGCTGCCGGCCTCGGCCGCCTGACGATAGAGGTCGAGCGCCCGTGCGCCATCCCGCTCGACACCGGTCCCGTGGCGATAGCAGACACCGAGATTGAACATCGCGTCGGCATTGCCCAAGTCGGCGGCCCGCCCAAACCATCGAGCAGATTCGACCGCGTCCCCACCGGCGCTCAGCACGCCCAGACGGAAGGCGGCCTCGGCGCTACCGGCCTCGACGGCCGCTCGGAAGAGCTCGCTCGCCCGCTCGGCATCGACCGGCAGGCCCAGCCCGCTGAGATAGGCGATCCCCAGGTTATAGAGCGCGCCGGGCTCACCCTGCTCCGCCGCCCGCAGGAACCAGGCGAGCGCCGCCGCCGGATCCTGCGCCTGGCCGCGACCCTCGGCATGCATCGCCCCGACGACCATCTGCGCCTCGGCATCGCCTTGCGCCGCAGCCTTGCCGAACCAGCGCGCCGCCTCGACCGCATCCCTGGGCACGCCCTGCCCGGCGGTATGCATGCGGCCCAACGTCTTTTGGGCGCCGACATGGCCGCGTTGCGCCGCTTCCCGGTACCAGGCGGTGGCCTCGTCGAAATTGACCGAGCCGCCCTGTCCCTGACGATGAAACTCGCCCAGCGCCATCAT
>JAQGIC010000059.1 GCA_028288725.1 Rhodospirillales bacterium | reverse complement strand
GAAATGGCGGCGATCGCCAACTACACGATCGGCCAGTTCAGCGGCCGCGAGGGCCAGGTGACGCCCCAGCAGATCAAGGCCGCGCGCGGGGCCGATGATCACAAGGAGACGGAGCCGCCGCCGAAGTTGTGAGCCAATTCACCGTCATTCCCGCGAAAGCGGGAATCCAGAGCAAGCGAAGGACGTTGAACCGCGTTTACTGCCGCCCTGGATTCCCGCCTGCGCGCTAGGCTATGTACATATATTTCTGTTTTATTTCAGATGGTTAGTCTTTTACATCGTCATGGCCGGGCTTGACCCGGCCATCCACGTGGTTGGGCAAGCCGATTTCACGGCCCAACAGGGCTCCGGCGGAGGGGCGTGGATGCCCGGGTCAAGCCCGGGCATGACGGAGTGTTAGGATAACCTACTGATTTCAAAAGGCGAAAACAGGCTATGTACATCCCCTAGCGCCTGCGCGGGAATGACGGTTAAATGCCTGCAACCGCCAGCTCGATCACCAGATTGAACGTCCCGTCCTCGGTCGCGACCGTTTCACCGGCGAGCGCAGACGCCTGCTCGATGCCGGCGGCCGATACGGTCGGCGCCAGATCGGCGAAGGTCCGCTCGATCCCGGTCACGGCGCCAGCGCCGGCAGGGGCCACGACCAGCTTGATTACCGGCGTCTTGATCGAGACCTTGCGTTCGCTCTTCAGCTTGCGCACGGCGCCCAGGATGCCGACGCCGGCAGCGCCCAAGGCCTCGGCCGCCTCGTCGATCGCCTGATCGGCCGATTTCGGCCAGGCGCCACGGGCATGGACCGAGCCCAGCGCCTTGGCGCGCGCCGCGAAATGCTGCTGGTACAGTTCCTCGGTCAGATGCGGCATGACCGGGGCCAGGAGGCGCAGCACCGTCTCCAGGCAATGCCACAGCGTGTAATGCGCCGAGATCTTGCCGGCGGCCGAGCCGCTTTCGCCATAGGAACGGGCCTTCACCAGCTCCAGGTAATTATCGCAGAGGTCGGCCCAGAAGAAGCGCTCGATCGTCTCCAGCGCATCGGCGTATTCATAGGCCTCGAACTGGCCGGTCGCGCGCTCGACCGTGCGGCCGAGCCGGCTCAGCACCCATTTGTCGAACGGCTCGGCGATCAGGCCCCGGGCGACATCCGCCGTCGGCGTGGTCGGATTGCCGTCGAAGCCCTCGAGCTGCAGCATCAGGAAGCGGGCGGCATTCCAGAGCTTGGTCTGCAACCGCTTGCCGACCTTCAGCACATCCTCGGAATAGGCCGTATCGAGCCCCAGCTTCGACGTGCCGGTCCAGTAGCGCACCACGTCGGCACCGTATTTTTCCAGAAGCCCGCGCGGATCGATGTTGTTGTTCTTGGACTTGGACATCTTGCTGCGGTCCTGGGCCAGGCACCAGCCGCTGATCGCCATGTCGCTCCAGGGCGCCTTGTCCTCGTGCAGATGCGACTTCACGATGGTGTAGAACGCCCACGTCCGGATGATCTCATGCGCCTGCGGACGCAGGTCGGCCGGGAACAGCTTGGCGAAGCGATCGGGATCGGCGGCATAGCGCGCGGCGACGGCCCCGGCGTTGATCTGCGGCGAGACCGAGCTGGTCGCCCAGGTATCCATCACGTCGGGATCGGGCTCGACCTCGTCGCTTGTATAGCCGCGCGGCACGTCCGACAGCGGATTGACCGGCAGGTCGTCCGGATGGGCTGCCAGGATCCGGCCTTCCTCGCCCGGGCGCTTGGAATACCAGAACGGGAACGGCACGCCGAAATAGCGCTGGCGGCTGATGCACCAGTCCCATTTCAGGTTCTCGGTCCAGATCTCGAAGCGCGCGCGCATATAGTCCGGGTGCCACTCGATCTGGCGGCCCTTCTCGATCAGCGCCGCCTTTTTGTCGAGCACGCGGACGAACCATTGCGGCGTCACCAGGATCTCGAGCGGCGCGCCCGAGCGTTCCGCCGCCGGCACCATGCGGGTGACCGCGGTCGATCCCACGATGCGATTGTCCGCCGTCAGGAGCTCGACCATCTTTTCGCGCGCCGCATTGACCTTGAGGCCGGTCAGCTGGTCGGCCGCGAGCTTCGCCGCCGCCGCGTCCCGGCTGGGCCAGCCGGCGCCGCCGATGCCGCCGAGGTCGTCGATGCGGCCTTCCTTGGTCAGGATCACGCGTAGCGGCAGCTTGTGCTCGCGCCACCATTCGATGTCGGTCTGGTCGCCGAAGGTGCAGCACATGACCATGCCGGTGCCCTTCTCGGGGTCGACGCGCTCGTCGGCCACGACCGGCACCTCGACCCGGAACAACGGCGTCACGACGGTCTGGCCGACCAGTTCCTTCGCACGCGGATGGTCAGGATGGATCATGAGCGCCACGCAGGCCGCCATCAGTTCGGGCCGTGTGGTCGCGATTTCGAGCTGGCCGCCCTCTGCGAGGTCGAACGCGACCTGCCACATGGTGCCGGGGCTTTCCTTTTCGACCACCTCGGCCTGGGCGATCGCGGTGCGATCGACCGGGTCCCACAGCGTCGGCTGCATTTGGCGATAGAGATGATCCTTGCCGAACATATCCAGGACCGACATCTGCGAGATGCGGCGCGCATGCGGGCTGATCGTCTGATATTCGAGCTTCCAGTCGACCGACAGGCCGATCTCGCGGAATAGATTGCGGAAATCCTGCTCGGCTTCCTGCACTTCCTCGTGGCAGATGCGAATGAATTCCTCACGGCTCATGTCGGTCGCGCGGATGTTCCGGCGCTTCTCGACCAGCCGCTCGGTCGGCAGGCCGTTATCGTCGAATCCCATCGGATAGAACACGTTCTTGCCCGACATGCGCTGAAAGCGCGCGATCAGGTCGGTCTGCGTGTAGCTGTAGACATGGCCGATATGGAGCACGCCCGAGACGGTCGGCGGCGGCGTGTCGATGACGTAGCTCTGGTCGCGAGGGGTCGACGGGTCCCAGGCATAGGTGCCGGACGCCAACCAGGCCTCCCGCCACTTCTTTTCGGTGGCGACAAAATCATACTGCTTCGGAGCTTCCGTCGACATCGAACCGTCCTTTAACAAGCCCGCCTTCGGGCTCTGACCGACCCCAAGCTTTGGGGCGCGCATCATGCCGCGAACATGAGCCGATGCCTAGCGCCGGAAGGCGGCCATGCGTCCTGCGCGGGGCCAAGCGCGGGCTTGGCCCGATCCTTGCTCCATCCTAGAGTGACACCGGGGCCAACCGATCGAAGGGGAAGCGGACATGAGCGTTCTGACGCGTCGTGATTTCGGCAAACTGGGCGGGGCCGCGGCCCTCGCCGTATCCCTTCCGCTCGGCGCCCAGGCCGCCGGGCCGAAGGTGCTCCGCTGCGTCATGCATTCGGGCTTGCGCATCACCGACCCGATCATCACGACCGCCTATATCGCGCGCAACCACGGCTACATGATCTACGACACGCTGTTCGCGGTCGACGAGAAGTTGCAGGTCCAGCCGCAGATGGTCGATCATTGGGAAATGTCGGCCGACAAGCTGACCTATAGCTTCACCTTGCGCCCGGGCCTGAAATTCCACGACGGCGCCCCGGTCACGTCCGCCGACTGCATCGCCTCGATCCAGCGCTGGGGCAAGCGCGACGGCATGGGTCAGAAGCTGATGGATTTCACCGCAGCCCTGACGGCGGTCGACGACAAGAGCTTCAAGCTCGTGCTGAAAGAGCCCTATGGGCTGGTGCTGGCCTCGCTCGGCAAGCCCTCGTCGAACGTGCCCTTCATCATGCCGGCCCGCATCGCGGCGACGCCCGCGGACCAGAACGTGCCGGAGGAGATCGGGTCCGGCCCGTTCCGCTTCGTCAAGGCGGAGTTCCAGCCGGGCAGCAAGGTCGTCTACGAGAAGAACCCCGACTATGTCCCGCGCAACGAGCCCGCCTCGTCGCTCGCCGGCGGCAAGGTGGTCAAGCTCGACCGGGTCGAATGGATCAACATCACCGACTATCAGACCGCGGTGAACGCGCTCGCCAACAACGAGATCGACTACATCGAGCAGCCGCCGCACGATCTGCTGCCGATCCTGAAATCGACCGACAAGGTCGTGGTCAAGGACTACAACCCGCTGGGCTTCGTCGGCATGTGCCGGATGAACTGGCTCTTGAAGCCGTTCGACAACGTCAAGATCCGCCAGGCGGTGCTGCACGCGATCAACCAGCAGGATTGGGCCGACGCCCAGATCGGCAATCCCGACTACAGCACCGTCACCGGCGCCATGTTCATCGCCAAGACGCCGTTCGCGACCGAAGCGGGCTTTCCGCCCAAGCCGGATCCGGCGCTGGCCAAGCAGCTCCTGAAGGACGGCGGCTATGACGGCACCCCGGTCGTCATCATGCAGCCGACCGATCTCGCGATCGTCACCTCGCTGGGTCCCGTCACCGCCCAGGCCTTGCGCAATATCGGCATGAATGTCGATCTGCAAAGCATGGATTGGCAGGCGCTCGTCGGACGGCGGGCGAAACAGACCCCGGTGTCCGAGGGCGGCTGGAACATGTTCCACACCACCTGGGCCGCCGCCGACGTGCTGAACCCGGTCGCCAATCTGGGGGTCAACGGCCGCGGCAAGACCGGCGGCTGGTTCGGTTGGGCCGAGGATGCGGAGATCGAGAAGCAGCGCGACGCCTTCGCCCGCGAGACCGACCCGGCCAAGCAGAAGCAGATCGCCGAGGATGTTCAAAAGCGCGCTTATGAGATCGTGACCTATATCCCGACCGGGCAATACACCATGCCCTATGCCTATCGCGACAGCGTGTCCGGCATCCTCGCCGGGCCGGCGCCGGTGTTCTGGAACCTCGATAAAAAGATCGCCTGAAGACCTTGTCGCGTTTCCTGCTGCAGCGGCTGCTGTCCACGGTCCCGGTCATGGCGATCGTGGCCACCATCGTGTTCCTGCTGTTGCGTTTCAGCGCCGGAGATCCGGCCGCGATCCTGGCCGGCGACGCCGCCACGCCGGCGACGATCGCCGCGATCCGGGCCCGGCTGGGCCTGGATCAGCCGATGGCGGTCCAGCTGGTCCGCTGGTTCTGGCAGTTGCTGCACGGCGATCTCGGTACCTCGATCATCTCCAACCAGGGCGTCGCCCATCTGATCGCCGATCGGATGGCGCCGACCCTGGCCTTGAGCGCCACGACCATTCTGTTCGCCATTGTGGTGGCCGTACCGCTCGGCGTCGTCGCGGCCTGGAAACATGGCACGATCATCGATCGCGCGGTCATGACCCTCTCGGTCGTGGGTTTCTCCATGCCGGTGTTCGTGCTGGGCTATCTCTGGATCCTGGGCTTCGCGATCCGGCTCCGCTGGCTGCCGGTGCAGGGCTTCAGCCCGCTCTCGGACGGCATCGGGCCGTTCCTCGCCCATCTGGTGCTGCCGACCCTGACCTTGAGCGTGATCTATATCGCGCTGATCGCGCGCATCACGCGGGCGAGCGTGCTGGAAGTGCTGGGCGAGGACTATATCCGCACCGCGCGCGCCAAGGGCGTGCCGGAACGCGCCGTGCTGATGCGCCACGCGCTGGGCAACGCCGCCGTGCCGATCGTCTCGGTCATCGGCATCGGCGTGGCGCTGCTGATCGGCGGGGTCGTCGTGACCGAGAGCGTGTTCAACCTGCCGGGCCTCGGCCGCCTGACCGTCGATGCGGTACTGGCGCGCGACTATCCGGTCATCCAGGGCATCATCCTGGTGTTCTCCGGCGTCTATGTGCTGGTCAACCTCGCGGTCGACCTCGCCTATGTCCTGCTCGATCCGAGGATCCGCTATTGAGGATCCTGCGCAACCCGTCGGTGCTGTTCGGCGCCCTGGTGCTGGCGGCGCTGGCCCTGGCCGCCATCGCGGCACCGCTGCTTCATACGGTCGACCCGGTTCAGCTGACGCCGCGGCTGCGCCTGAAGCCGCCGACCGGCGATCATTGGTTCGGCACCGACGGGTTCGGCCGCGATCTGTGGAGCCGGGTGATCTACGGCGCCCGAATCTCGCTCGCGATCGGCGCCATGGTCTCGGTCGTGGCGGTCTTCTTCGGCCTGGCGATCGGGCTCGCCGCCGGCTTCGTGCGCTGGCTCGACGGGCCGGTCATGCGGGTGATGGACGGCATCATGGCCATTCCGGCGATCCTGCTCGCCATCGCGATGGTCTCGCTGAACGGCGCCAGCCTGGTGACCGTCGCGGTCGCCATCGTGATCCCCGAGATTCCGCGCGTCGCCCGTTTGATCCGCAGCGTGGTCCTGAGCGTGCGCGAGGAGCCCTATGTCGAGGCCGCCGTCGGCCTCGGCACCCGACTGCCCCGTCTGCTCTGGCGCCATGTCCTGCCCAACACGCTGGCGCCGCTCGTCGTGCAGGGCACCTACGTCGCGGCCTCGGCGATCTTGACCGAGGCGATCCTGAGCTTCCTCGGCGCCGGCATCCCGACCGAGATCCCGAGCTGGGGCAACGCCATGGCCGAGGGCCGGGTCTATTTCCAGGTCGCACCCTGGATCATCCTCTTTCCGGGCCTGTGCCTGGCGGTCACGGTGCTCGCGGTCAATCTACTGGGCGACGGGTTGCGCGATCTCCTGGACCCGCGCCTCGCGAAATCGGTCCGGGGCTTCCGATGAGCGCCGTGCTGGAGATCCGGGACCTGAACATCCGCCTGCCCCCCGGCGCCGACCGGGCGCTCGCGGTCGAGGATCTGTCCTTGTCCGTGGCACCGGGCGAGACGGTCTGCCTGGTCGGTGAATCCGGCTCCGGCAAGTCGCTCACGGCCTTCTCGATCATGGGCCTGAGCCCGCATCGGCAGTTGCAGCCGACCGTGGGATCGTCGATCAGGCTGTTGGGCGAGGAACTGGTCGGCGCGAAGCCCCTGCGGCTGCGTGAACTGCGCGGCAGCCGGATGGCGATGATCTTCCAGGAGCCGATGACGGCGCTCAACCCGGTCGCCCCGGTCGGGGCGCAGATCGCCGAGGTGCTGCGCTGGCACGCGGCAAGCCTATCGGCCGCCGAGACGCGCGAACGGGTTCACCGGTTGATGGGCGACGTGCGGCTGCCGGAGCCGGCAGCGCTCGCCCATGCCTATCCCCACCAATTGTCGGGCGGCCAGCGCCAGCGTGTCATGATCGCCATGGCGCTGGCGCTCGACCCGGCCTTGCTGATCGCCGACGAGCCGACGACCGCGCTCGACGTGACGACCCAGGCGCAGATCCTGGCGCTGCTGCGCGACCTCAAGGCCCGGCACAACACCGGCGTGCTGTTCATCACCCATGATTTCGGCGTGGTGCGCGAGATCGCCGACCGGGTCCTGGTCATGCGCGCCGGACGCCTGGTCGAACAGGGCACCGCCGATCAGGTGCTGAACGCGCCGGCGCACGACTATACCAAGCTGCTGATCGCGGCCGTGCCCGACCCGGTCCCGCCGTTCCGGCCGCCCCCGGCCGGCGCCCCGATCCTGATGGTGAACGGGCTCGTCAAAAACTACGGCGGCCAGGGCATCATGCGGCGGCAGCGTCAGGTCGCCGCCGTCATCGATGCCGCCCTCCAGATCAGGCGCGGCGAAATTCTGGGCGTGGTCGGCGAATCCGGCTCCGGCAAATCGACGCTGGCCCGCTGCGTCGCGCGCCTGATCGAGCCCAGCGCCGGCAGCATCCTGCTGGATGGCACCGATATCGCGCGCTTGCCCGAACGCCGGCTGAGACCGTTGCGGCGCCGGGTGCAGGTCGTGTTTCAGGACCCATACCGCTCGCTCAACCCGCGACAGACCGTCGGCGCCTCGATCACCGAGGGGCCGGCCAATTTCGGCGTGCCGCGAGCCCTGGCCCTGGCCAAGGCCCGCGCCCTGATGGGCCTGGTCGGGCTCGACCCGGATGTGCTCGACCGATTGCCGCATCAGTTTTCCGGCGGCCAGCGGCAACGGCTATGCATCGCCCGGGCGTTGGCGCTCGAGCCGGATCTGCTGATCGCCGACGAGGCGGTCTCGGCCCTCGACGTTTCGGTCCAGGCCCAGGTGCTGGACCTGCTGGACGATCTCCGCCGTCGGCTCGATCTCGCCATCCTGTTCATCACCCATGATCTGCGCGTGGCCGCGCGCCTGTGCGACACCATCGCGGTGATGCAGGCCGGACGCATCGTCGAGCAGGGGCCCACGGCGCAATTGTTCGCCGAGCCGCAACATGCCTATACCAAGGCCCTGTTTGCGGCTTCACCCGGCCGACGGGCTCTCTAGGGGTCCGATCCTAACGCTTGCGTCCCAAGCGGGCTTATCTGCTCCATGTCGCCGGGTCGGACGACTGCTTCGTCGATATCGGCGCCAATGTCGGGTCCTACACCGTGCTCGCCTGTGCCGTGCGGGGTGGCCCGTGGTTTTTGCTTCGAGCCCGTGCCGGCGACCTTTGCCCGCCTTCTGGACAATCTACGGATCAACGATCTGGGCCACCGCGTCGTCGCCCTGAACATCGGGTTGTCGGATCAGCCGGGCGAGGTGCGGTTCTCGACCGACGAGGATTGCATGTCGAGATCAACGGCCATCGGCTCTAAACCAAATATTTCGACACTGATTCACCGATCAAACCGAGCCGGTTCGATCGGATCAGGCTCTAGTCCTACTCGGCCAGGAACTTGGTCAGCGTGTCGGCCGTCTGCGCCATCCCGACCACGCCGTTCACATGGCCCATCGGCCCGGCCAGCTCCTGATACTCGACCTTGGTGCCCTGGGCCTGCAGCAGGTCGCGGACATGGCGGGTCGCTTCCGGGAACAGCAGATGGTCGTTGTGCGAGGGCAGCAGCAGGGTCTTGGCCTTGATCGCCTTCAGCCCCTCTTCGAGCGAATCCTTGCCGCCGACCGTGAACAACTCGTTCGCCCGCGCCAGGCAGATGAGATTGTCCGCATCGGTCATCTTGGCGCGCGCCATCGCCGACGCGTCGGCCGCGGCCTCGACGGCATATTGATTGTCATAGGATTTGGCCGGATCCTTGGCCGGGTCGGCCCATCTGCGGCCGAACGCGGCATCGCCCCATTCCGGCGACAGGGTGTCGAGCGACAGCACCTTGAACGCCATGACCAGCCCATCCATCGGCTCCGGCCCGCCGTAATAGTCGCCGTGCTTCCAGGCCGGATCGAGCTTGATGATATCGCCCCAATGGCGCACCCGCTCGATGCCATAGGCATCGACCTGGGCCGCCGGAATGACCGCGACCAGCCGCTCGACCATCGCCGGATAGGTCGCCGCCCATTCGTAGCTCTGCAGCGACCCCATCGAGGCGCCCATGACGGCATGCAGCTTCTTGACGCCCAGCTTGTCGAGCAGCGCCTTCTGGATCGTCACGAAATCGTGGATCTGCACCTCGGGGAAGCGCATGGCGTAGGGCTTGCCCGTATCCGGGTCGGTCGAGGCCGGCCCGGTCGTCACGGTCACGCCGTCCTTGGTGTTGATGTTGCAAAGGCTGTCGACGCTGATCAGGAAATATTTGTCGGTATCGAGCGGCTTGCCCGGACCGACGATCGCATCCCAATAGCCAGGCGCCTTGTCTTCGGCCTTGTAGCGGCCGGCGAAGTGGGAATTGCCGGAAAAGAAATGTGGAATCAGGATCGCGTTGGTGCCGGCGGCATCGAGCTTGCCCAGCGTCTCGTACCCGACCTTGACCTGTTTGATCGCAGCACCGCCGACGGTGGTGAAGGCGCCCGGATAGTCGAAGCTCTGCTTGGCGACCAAACCGTCATAGCCGAGGGCCGGCTGGGTGGCGATGGCCGCAAGGCCGAGTGCTGCCAGACTGTTGCGCATGTCGAAACGATCCTCCCATTTTTTCGTTGTGCCTGGAGGATGCAACCGGATCGAACCTCTCGGCAATCCTCCCCATGTCGCTCAGTCATCTTCTGTTCGGTCGCCGCTTGGCGAACCGCGAGGCGCAGGGCACGAAGATCGGCGCCTTCGCCGGTCTCGCCGCCATGGGGCTGGACGGGCTGTCGTCCGCGGCCTATGGGCCGGAAGCGGCCCTGACAATCCTGATGCCGTTTGGCGCGCGGGCACTGGGCCCGCTGGTGCCGATCACCGGCGCGGTGCCGGCGCTGCTGGTCGTGCTCTATTTCTCCTACCGCCAGACCATCGCCGCCGATCCCAAGGGCGGCGGGTCCTACACGGTCGCCCAGGATAACATCGGCCCCCGCGCGGGGCTGCTGGCCAGGTGATCGGGAGACTCAAACGGCGATCTCCTGGATGAAATCCAGGAACGCCCTGACCTTCGCCGGCGGGAGATGGCGCGACGGATGATAGGTATAGAGCGGATAAAGCTCTTCCGACCAATCGGGCAGGACCTGCACAAGCTCTCCGCGGGCGAGGAAGGGCGCCAGGCCGATAGCGAGGCTCTGGAAGAAGCCTTGCCCCGCCAGGCAGGCGGAAACTGCGACGGACGGATCGTCCATCATCAGCCGGCTCGAGACCTTGACCTCTACGGTCTCGCCGCCGCGCTTGAACTCCCAAGGGAACGGCAGGCCGGTCTGGGGATTGCGGAACAGAAGCGCCTCGTGATGGACGAGATCGTGGGGTGATCGCGGCTCGCCATGCCGCACCAGATAAGCGGGTGCGGCGACCGTCAGAACACGGGTTTCCAGCAGCTTGCGCGCGATGAGCGACGAGGCGTCAGGCGGACCGAAACGGACTGCCACGTCCATGCCGCTCATCATCTCCTCGCGGTAATTGCTGGTCGAGAAATCCACCGACAGCAGCGGATAGCGTGCCAGGAAACGCTGCAGGTCGGGCGCCAACACCATGCGGGCGAACCACGGGTCGACCGACACGCGCAGCCGGCCCCGCACTTCCGCCGCGGCGCCGGAGGCCTCAGCAGCAGCCTCATCCAAGCCGGCCAGTAGCGGCATCACCCGTGCGTGGAAGCGCCGTCCCTCCTCGGTCAGACAGACGTCGCGCGGATTGCGATCGAACAGCCGGATGCCGACCCGCGCCTCCAGCCGGGCGACGGCTCGGCTCACGCCCGACGGCGTGAGGCCGAGGATCTCGCCGGCACGGGCGAAATTCCCCGCTTCGGTGACAGCGGCCATGACGCCGACGCCAGTTAACAGCCGCGTATCGAAAACCATGCGCCCGTCCTCCGTCATAGTGATTTCTAATCACCGTAACATTGATCTTAATGCGCTTAAATCATGCCTTGCTTCGGCCTACATCAGTGTCACCGCAGGCCGAGATGGCTAAGCGGATCTGAAAAGAGGCAGCCCCATGAACGAGATGACGCGCAGAACGCTACTTCAGCGCAGCGGCATGCTGGGGGCGGTCCTGGCCCTCGACGTTGTCAGGCCCGTGCCGGCCGGGGCAGTGGCGGCGGCCTCGTCGCGGCGCTTCAAGGCGATCGATGCCGACCTCACCGCCGGCGTGTCCAGGAACGACGTCGCCGGCGTCGTGGCACTCGCGGCCACGCGGCAGGGGCTGATCTACGAGGGCGCTTTCGGTACGGCGAACACGAAAACGGCCGCCCCGATGACGGCCGATACGGTGTTCTGGCTCCTGTCGATGACCAAGGCCTTCACGGCGACGGCCTGCATGCAACTGATCGAGCAGGGCCGCCTGCGGCTCGACGACGATGCGGCCAAATATCTGCCTGAACTCGCCGCGCCGCAGGTCCTGGAAGGGTTTGCCCCGGACGGCACCCCGCGGCTGCGCCCGGCGAAGCGGGCGATCAAGGTGCGCCACCTGCTCACCCACACCTCCGGCTACACCTATTCGATCTGGAGCGAGACGCTGACACGCTACGAGCAGGCGACGGGCATGCCCGACATCGCGACCTGCCGGAACGCCGCCTTCACCGCCCCACTCGAGTTCGACCCGGGCGAACGTTGGGAATACGGCATCAGCATGGACTGGGTCGGCAAACTGGTCGAAGCGGTCGCGGATCAGTCGCTCGAAGTCTATTTCCGGGAAAATATGTTCGCGCCGCTCGGCATGAAGGACTCCGGCTTCCTGATCGGGAGTGCACAGAAAAAGCGCGTCGCGACGCTGCACAATCGCCGCGCCGACGGCGGCCTCGACCCGGCATCGTTCGAGATGCCGCAACGGCCCGAGTTCTTCATGGGCGGCGGCGGTGCCTTCAGCACGCCGCGCGATTATCTCACATTCCTGCAGGCGCTATTGAACGGCGGCGCATTAGACGGCCGCCGGATCCTTCAGGCCGACACGGTCGCCAGCATGATGCAGAACCAGATCGGCACGTTGAACGTCCACCAAATGCGGTCGGCCCAGGCCAACTATTCCCAAAACTTCGACCAGTTCCCCGGCCAGCCGCACAAATGGGGCCTGTCCTTCGACATCAATACGCAGCCAGGACCGAACGGGCGCGCCGCCGGCAGCATCTCCTGGGCCGGCCTGCTCAATTGCTACTTCTGGCTCGATCCGACCCGCCAGGTCACCGGCGTCCTCTTCACCCAGATCCTGCCGTTCTACGACGAACGGGTCGTCGCCCTCTACGGCGCGTTCGAGCGCGGCCTCTACGCCGGACTCGCCTGAGCCGGCGCGGTCCTCACCACCCGATTGGAGACTTATGATGTATGCCATCACCGGAATCACCGGCAAGGTCGGCGGCGCCCTGGCGCGCAGCCTGCTCGCCGACAAGCGGAACGTTCGCGCCGTGCTGCGCGACAGGGCAAAAGCGGCCCAATGGCAAGCCCAAGGCTGCGAGATCGCCGTGGCCGATATGGACGACGCGGCGAGCCTCGCGGCCGCCTTCAAGGGTGCGGCCGGCGTCTTCATCCTGCCGCCGTCCGAGTTCGATCCGGAGCCCGGCTTCCCCGAGGCCCGGCGCGTCATTGACGCCGTGCGCGCCGCCCTGATCGAGGCGCGTCCCGGCAAGGTCGTGTGCCTGTCGACCATCGGTGCCGATGCGCCGCACGAGAATCTGCTGACCCAGCGGACCCTGATGGAGCAGGCCCTGGACGACATCGGACTGCCGGTGACGTTCCTCAGGCCGGGCTGGTTCATGGAAAATGCGGCCTGGGATGTCGCCGCCGCACGCGACGAGGGCGTGCTGTACAGCTTCCTGCAGCCGGCGGACAAGCCCGTGGCGATGGTCGCGACCAAGGACGTGGCCGGCACCGCCGCCGCCCTGCTGCTGGACGATTGGCACGGCACGCGCGTCGTCGAACTGGAGGGCCCCGCCCGCGTCTCGCCGAACGATCTCGCCATGACCTTTGCCGCTGCGCTCGGCCGCGCCGTCAGGGTCGAGATCGTGCCCCGCGAGAGCTGGGAGCCGCTGTTCCGCGCCCAGGGCGCGCGTAACCCGCTGCCCCGAATTCGCATGCTCGACGGCTTCAACGAGAGTTGGATCGAGTTCCAGGATCGTGGCCGGTCGGCGATGAAGGGCACGACGGCGCTAGAAGCCGTCATCGCCCAACTCGTCGAGGCCGCCAAGACATCCGTCTGAGGCCGGCACAACAGTGAGAGGGGAATCCGTCATGGAGACCATCACCACGCAGGGCGTCGCGATGCCCCGGCTCGGCTTCGGTACGTTCCGCATGCCCGGCGCCGCCGCTCAGCCGGTAGTCGAGAACGCGATCGCGCTCGGCTACCGGCATATCGACACCGCCGCGATGTATGAGAACGAGGCGGCGGTCGGCGCCGCCCTCGCAGCCTCTGGCGTGGCCCGCACCGAGCTCTTCGTTACGACGAAGGTCTGGCACGACCAGCTTGCGCCCGACGCGCTCCATCGGGCGTTCGACGCCAGCCTGCGGAAGCTGGGCCTCGACCATATCGACCTGTACCTGGTCCATTGGCCGTCGAAGGACATGGACATGGCGTCGATGCTGGAAGCGCTGACGTCCCTGCGGGAACGGGGGCTTGCGCGCGCGATCGGCGTATGCAACTTCAACCTGCCGATGCTTCGCCGCGCCGTCGAAGAGATCAGCGCACCGATCGCCAGCGTTCAGGTCGAATATCATCCGTACCTCTCGCAGTCGGCATTGCTCGGCTATCTGCGGCGGCACGGGCTGCCGTTGACCGCCTATGCGCCGCTCGCCCAGGGACGGGCGGCGAGCGATCCCGTGCTCGCCGCGATCGGGCAGAAGCACGGGGTCAGCGCTGCCCAGATCGCGATCGCCTGGCTGTTGGATCAGCCGGGCGTCGCCGTCATTCCAAAGGCCGGGCGGCCTGAAAGCCAAAAGGCCAATCTCGCTGCGCTCGACATCAGGCTCGACGATGAGGATCGCGCGGCCATCGCCGCCCTTCCGAAAGACCAGCGCTTCGTGCGGCCACCCTTTGCGCCGGAATGGGATGCCGTCGAGTGAAAGCTGACAGTCTCAAGACCACCCCGAGCCGCCCCCATCTCACCCCCTTGCCCGATCGAACAGATCCGGCGGATCGCCTTGCCGTCCCGGCACCAGCTGTCCGCCGGCGACGCCGACCAGGCGGAAGGAGGCACCATCCAGTTCGTCGGCGAGCGTGCGCCGCGCGCTTTGCCAGATCACGTCGGCGTTGGCGGTCGGGTCGTGCAGGCGGCAGGCGCGCGTGATGGTCTTCCAGTCGGTCCGGCGCAGCTTCAAGGTCAGGCTGCCGGCAGCGAGATCGGCGCGCTTCAGGCGGGCCGCCACCAGGTCGCACAGGGGCCGCAGTTCCAGATCGATCTCGTCGAGCGTGCGGAGGTCCTTGTTGAAGGTCGTCTCCGCCCCGACCGTGACCGAGCGGCGCTGCCGGCCCGCGACCTTGCGCGCGTCCTGGCCGTGCGCGAACTCGACGAGCCGGCGCGCCCAGATGCCGAACCGATGGCGCAGATCATCCTGGTTGGCCTGGCGCAGATCGGCGACCAGATTCAGGTCGAGCAGCCCCAGCCGCCGCGCCATGACCGGACCGACGCCGGGCAGCCGGCCGATCTTCATCCGGCCGATCACGTCGAGCGCATCGCTCTCGCCGATGATGGAAAAGCCGCGCGGCTTGTCGAGATCGCTCGCGAGCTTGGCCAGCATCTTGTTCGGTGCCAGACCGATCGAGACCGTGACGCCGATGCGCTTCTCGATCTGCAGGGCGAGCCGGGCCAGCGACCGCGCCGGCGGTTCCTGGGCGCGCGCATCGGCGGTGCCGAGATCCAGATAGGCCTCGTCGATCGACACCTGCTCGACCATCGGCGCGACGGCCCGCATCAGCTCGGCGATCCGGCGGGACTCCGTCTTGTATTTCTCCATATCCGGGCGCAGCACGACCGCATCGGGACAGAGCCGGAGCGCGCGGCTCATCGGCATGGCGGAATGCACCCCGAAGCGCCGGGCGATATAGCAGCAGGTCGTGACCACGCCGCGCTCGCCCCCGCCGACGATCAGCGGTCGATCGGTCAGCTCCGGCCGGTCGCGCTTCTCGATCGAGGCGTAATAGGCGTCGCAATCGACATGGGCGATGGTGAGGCTGGCCAGTTCGTCATGTTGGACGACACGTGCCGAGCCGCAGGCCGGACAGGCGTCCGCCTCGCTCCGCTCCGCCCGATCCAGGCGGCCGCAATCGCGGCAGAGTCGCGTCGGCGCCGGGTCGGACGGCGCCCATATGGCCGCCGCGTCACTCATGAGCGCCAGTATAGCGCCAATTCTATTCGGAACAAACGGGGAACTTCTGGATCAGCGCCAGCAGATTTTGCCGAAACCGGCGACCGACACGCCGCCGGCTTCGTTCAGGCGGATCCCGAACCGCTTCAGCGCTTCCTCGATCTGCGCGTCGCTGAGCGCGGCCGGCGTGCCCAGGCTCTTGTCGAGCGCCGTCATCACCGCTTCCGCCGTTTCGGGCGCAAGCTGGCTGGCCAGCGCCAGGATGGCGCTGCCGGCCGCGGCCCGCACCGTGTCCGCCTCGAGCAGCAGTTCGCCACCGCCCTCCGTGCCGGTACGGATGCCATGGATGGCGACCCAAAGAGCGATGATCCAGCGAGCATCGAGCGTTGGCACGGCCGCCTCGATCGGGCTGGGGATCATCTGGGGGGCTCCGGTTCTGCTTTCTGGGGAACCGAGCATAGGATGGCGAAAGGCGACCCGGTTGTGAGACGTCTCACAACGATTGCCCCATCTGTCTTTGTTTCCGTTATAAACATCGTATTGAGATCGGTATCGGCGGGCGCCCGCCCGTCGCTATCGCCATTTTCGTAGGAGCTGAGATGTCTCCCCCTCCCGCGGCCCTCAGGGCCAGGATCCTGCGCAATCACGAACTGTTCCGTGAACTGTCGCCAGACGAGCTGGACCAGCTGATCGCGGTCGCCCGCATCGAGGAATTTCGCGCCAAGACGCCGATCTTCCACAAGGGCGCTGCCGGCGAGAGCATGATGGCGGTCGTTACCGGCGAGGTGAAGATCAGCGCGCCGGCGGCCGACGGGCGCGAGATCGTGCTGGCGATGATGACGGAGGGCGAGGTGTTCGGCGAAATCGCGCTGCTCGACGGCTGCGACCGGACCGCGGACGCCACCGCCGCCACCAACTGCTCTCTGCTGGTGGTGCATCGGCGCGACTTCCTGCCGTTCCTGAACGCCCATCCCCAGGTCGCGATCCGGCTGCTGCGCGTGGTCTGTCAACGGCTGCGGCGGACGACAGAGCAGGTCGAGGATCTGCTGTTCCTCAATCTGCCGAGCCGGCTCGCCAAGAAGCTGCTGTATCTGAGCGGCGCCAACGAGGATCGGGTGCGCGAGCGCGCGCCGATCATCCGCCAGTCGCAGCGCGAAATCGGCAATCTGGTCGGCCTGTCGCGCGAGAGCATCAACAAGCAATTGTCGCGCTGGCAGAAGGAAGGCCTGCTGACGCTGCGCGACGGCATGATCCTGCTCGACGATGTCGATTCGCTGAGAGAGATCGCCGAGGAAGTCTGACGGAATCGCGACGACGCCCCCCGTCGCGCCCGTTGGTGCCGGGGCGCGACGGGGGGCCGCATCGCCCTCTAAATCAAATATTTAGAGACTGATTCACCGATCAAGCCGAGCAGGCTTGATCGGATCAGGCTCTAGAACCGGTAACGCATCCCGGCGTCCAATTTGACGCCGCTGGTGTTGCCGAGCCCGACCACTGCCGCATTGGTGAAGAAGCCCAGATTGTGGCTGGTCTCGAGCAGCAGCCCGGCATCGACGCTGCCCTCGCCGCGCGACGGCTTCACGCCGCTGAACTGGAAGGTCGTGTTGTCGCCGGCCGGCTGGATCGCGACCTGACGGCTGTTGCTGAGCGCCTCCTCGGAATAGGCGATCCGCACCGTCGGCTCCAACACTATGCGCGCATCGAGGAAGAAGCGGGTCGAGGCGGTGGCGGCGACGAACGGGCGGAGCGAGTCGGTCGTGCTCGCCGGCCCGTCCAGGTCGTAGCCGCCGGCGCCGTTTTCGCTGAAGCTATGCAGGCTGAGCCGCGCATATTGCGCGCCGACCGCCGGGGTGATGGCGTAGTCGCCCATGCTGAATGTGCTGCTGACCTGGGCCGCCGCCGTGATCTCGTTGCCGACATAGGACGCGGCGGCAGTCGTGCCGGTCTGGGTGACGGGCCGGTCGCTGGTCAGGCTAGGCATGCCCAGGCCGACGGTACCGTCGAACGCCAGCGGTCCCCACCAGTAGCCGCCATAGACCGCGACACGCGGCGTATCGATGGTGGCGGAGGCGCCGCCGCTTTCGCTGAGCGAGGTGATGTCGTAGCCGATCGCCGCACCGATGACGCCGCCCCGGCCGATCTGCGCATCGATGCCGGCCATGAAGCCGCCGCCATGGACATTGTATCCGGGCGCCGAACCGCTGCCGCCGGTCGAACTGAAGCCGCCCTGCCCTTGCGCCCAGGCGCCATAGGGCGAACTGCCGACGCTGGAGCCGGCCCGATGGCTGGGCGTGTTGACCAGCGACATCTGATCGACGGCGGCACCGGTCCTGATGCCGGTCAGATGCGACAGCAGCGTGCTGTTGGCGCTCTGGGCGCCATCGATCGCCGCCGATTCGATTTCGCTGAACAGCGTCGGATTTTCCGGCAGGGTGGTCAGCTGGGTGATCACCAGATCGACCGCCGTCGGCGTGTAGACGATCTGCTGTGCCAGCGCCGCGCTGAGCGTGTCGCTGACCGTGGCGAAGGTGCCGCTGACCGTGCCGGCGCTGAGCAGCTGATAGGTCGTGGCATGGAGCTGACCGTTGAGCAGAAGCCGCAAGGTGCCGGCAAGGTTGGCCGTGCCGCCGACCTTGAGTTCGGACGCGCCGGTCGGCGTCACCAGGATCGCCAGCGTGCCGGTGCTGCTCTGGCTATAGGAGCCGACCGTCAGGGTACCGATGGCCGATCCCTGGCCGGGCGCGACGAAACCGCTGTTGGTCACTCTGCCGAACACGGTGCCGAAGCCGGTCAGCACGCCGCCCGACGCGACGATCGCATTGCCGGCCAGGCTGGCGCTGGTGCCGCCGAGTTCGAGCGTGCCGCCATTGACCGTGGTGTCGCCCGTGTAGCTGTTGGCCCCGTCGAGAATCAGCGTGCCGGTACCGCTCAAGGTCAAACCGCCGCTGCCGGAGATCGGATTGGCGATGGTCCAGGCCGCGGATGTGACGTCGAGCACGCCGCCGCCGGCGCCGAGCGTCAGCGATAGCGCACTGGTGACGGCGGCGGCGCTGGTCAGCTCCAGCGTGCCGCTGCCGGAGGCATCGCCCAATTGGACCCCGCCGCTGGTGGCACCCAGCTGGGCGTCGGCCGAGATGATGACGGTGGCGCCGCCGGAGATGGTCGTCCCGCCGGTATAGGTATTGGTGCCCGTGGGCGTCAGCAGGCCGGTGCCGTCGACGGTCAGACGGCCGGTGCCGGAGATGATCCCGCTGAGCGCCCAGTCGTCCGGACCGGTCGTGATCGTGCCGCCGCCGGCATTGACGAGGACGGCGTTGAATGCGGTCTGGATCGCGGTCGTCCCGGTCAGATCGAGCGTACCGTGGCTCGTGCTGTCGCCCAGCGTGATGGTGCCGCTGGACAGATTGGTCGGCAGCGAGACCTTGAGCACGCTGCCGTCGAGGACCGTTACGCCGCCGGAGAAGCTGTTGGCGCCGCTGAGGACGAGCGTGCCGCCCCCGGTGACGGTGAACAGGCCGGCGCCCGAGATCGCCCCGCTGAGCGTCCAGGGGTTGGCGCCGGCGACGATCGTCCCGCCGCCGGCGTCGAGCACGATGCCCCGGGCCGAGGTGACGGCGGCGGTTCCGGTCGAGAGGTCGAGCGTGCCGAGGTTTGCCGATGTCGCACCGGTCGTCGCCGCACTGCTGTCGCCGAGCGTGATGGCGCCGGCGGCGGCGCCCAGATTGCCGTCCACCGTCACCTGCAGCGTGCTGCCGCCGTTGACGGTCGTGCCGCCGGTATAGCTGTTCGCCGCGTTCGACAGAACCACAGTGCCGCCGCCGGTCACGACCACGTTCACGGCTGTGGCGTCGTCGGCGATCTGGCTCGCCTGGGTCTGCGTCTGGCCGCCGGGCACGGTGATCGTGTCGGTGTCGGCAAATGCCGGCAGTGCCGCCAGCCATGCACCCACGGCGAAACCAACCCCCAAATTCCCCCAAATTCGTCCCATTGCATCTCTCTATCGATTGTCCGGATATCCGGCGAAATCTCCCCAGCAGGCGACACTAACCGCGCTTCCGGCGCGCCTGCTCTTGCTTCCCGGGGCGCCGGCCGGAAATTTGGTAACGCTCGGCTTCACGCATCGCCGCCACAGCCCGCGATGGTATGGGCGCTGCCGGAAATTCCTCCCGAGCCAGAAATTTCCTGTAACGGGACGCAATCATCGGGAAAGGCGACGCAATAATCGGGAAAGGCGGCGGCGCGGCGTTTCCGATGCTTCAAGCCGCCTGATCCGCCGACTCGCCCCGCATCGCTCAATACCGTTCACCGCTCGAATTTTCCGAGTGAGAATTGAGGAGGCGCGTTTTTTCAACCGGCGGAAAACAACGGACAAATTGCTGCAGTCAAAACGCGATACCTTGTCTATTGATTCGCTTAGGATTTCCTGGCTTCGCGCCCGCCATTCTATCTGACCAAAGATTTTTGCTATCGCGAGATAGAAAGAATCGATCGCAATCCTTGCAGGATGGAATTGACGCTCTCTCCGATTGCTGGCGATGCTTTGCAGCATTCGCGTGCGACGAACAACGTCGTAGTCGCAAGAAATGGGAGGATGATGACCATGACCACAGCCAATCGCCGCCAGATTCTAGGCGGGCTTGCGCTCGGTGCCGCGGGCCTGCTGGCATCCAAGGCAAGCGACGGCGCCGCCCCGACGGGTACCGCCCATGCTTTCGGCCACGATGTCTCGCCCGGCGCCGACGGCCAGGTCGTGGTGCCGCACAAGACGGAAGAGCCGATCGCGTTCAAATACGGGATCGACGCCTCCGAGCCCAAAATCACGTCGGGTGGCTGGGCACGCGAAGCGACGGCCCATCACTTCCCGATTTCGACCGGCATCGCCGGCGTGCATATGTATCTGAACCCCGGCGCGTCGCGGGAGCTGCATTGGCACGCGATCGCGGCCGAATGGGCCTATGTGCTCGACGGCCGTTGCCAGACGACCGTGATCGATCCGAACGGCACCACGGAAGTCCTGAATTTCGGACCGGGCGACGTCTGGTTCTTTCCGCGCGGACATGGGCATTCGATCCAGACGATCGGCACCGAGCCCTGCCATTTCATCCTGTCGTTCGACAATGGCAATTTCTCGGAGCACGGCACGTTCAGCATCACCGACTGGACCAGCCTGATCGATCCTAAGCTCTTGTCCCAGGTTTTCGGCGTGCCGGCCGCGACCTTCGCCAATTTCCCGAAGGGCGAGACCTACATCATGCAGGGCAAGGTGATCCCGCTCGATTCGCCGGCGGCCCAAGAGATCAACAACAAGGTCTCGCCCAACACGCACCGCTACAAGCTGATGCAGCAGAAGCCGACCCAAGACTTCCCGGGCGGAAGCGTGCATCTGGCGACGATCAACGATTTCCCGATCTCGTCGACCATGGCCGGCGGCATCATGAAGCTGAAGGCCGGCGCATTGCGCGAACTGCATTGGCATCCCAATGCCAATGAATGGCAGTACTATGCCAAGGGCCACGCGCGGGTCACCCTGTTCGGGTCCGGCGGCCGCATGAGCACCGCCGATTTCGGTCCGGGCGACGTCGCCTATATTCCGCAGGGCTACGGCCACTCGGTCCAGAATATCGGCACCGATGAATGCGAGATCGTGCTGACCTTCGACAATGGCCATTATCAGGAGATCTCGATCTCCGAATGGATCGCCACCAGCCCGCCGCATCTGCTCGCCAACAACTTCGGCGTCGACGAAGCGGTCTTCGCCAACTTTCCGAAGACGAAGGTCTATATCGCAAAGGCCTGACGGTAGAACGGCCGGACCTGTCGGGTCCGGCCGTTCGTCAGATCCACTCGGTCGGCAGACCGTAGTGACCATAGAGCAGACGCAACCGGTCCCGATCGATCGGTGTCGACGGATCATACTCCGGGCTCGCCTGGATCTCGGCCCGGGTGCGGCGGAACGAAACGGCGCGCTCGAACCAGTCGATCGCCTCGACCAACGCCGGTGCCAGCAGCACCTTGCGGCCGGGCAGCCAGTTGCGCGTCGCGATTTCCAACAGCGGGATCGACCAGCGCTCGGGATCGATCAGCACGTCGGCCACATGGCCGATTTCGCCGTCCGTCGCCCGCACGATATAGTCCTTGAGGCGCACCGTGCTGCGCAGATGCTCGTCTCCGTCGGCCAGCTTCAGATCGTCGGCCATCGGCGGAATCATCGGCAGCGTGCCGCCGAAAGCCGGTACGCCGCCCAGCCAATAGGGATCCCACTGATAATAGCCGAACAGCTGAGTTTCGTGCTGGCGCGACACCGGCAAGTCCGCATCCTCGGACGGGCTGGCCTTCACCTGCCGACAGGTCAGGGGCACGATGAACCGATCCGGATCGTTCGGTGCGGGCGACAGCTTTTGCGGGGGCAGCAGAACGCGCCGACCGGTCAGCCAGGATCCGGTGTCGATCACCGCCCATCGAATCGTCCAACTCGTGTCGTCGAACAAAAGATCGGATACGGAGCCGATCGGCCCATCGATCGCCTGAATGTGCCGGCCGATGACGAAGGCTGAATCTCGAAGCATTGAGGCCACCTTTATCCGGTGAAGGAGCCGGTTTCGTCCCCACTCCCCGCGCGCGACCGATGAAGATCAAAAGACTTGCCGGTCAATTATTTACGCCTGCACCGACCGGTTGGTTCCGGCCGGCGGATTAAACCTTATTAATCCTGGAGCCGGATGTCCCGTAATCTTGACTAGCCACATCCTGATCCGGTGAACACGGGTTCGAGGATAGTGTGATGATGAGCCAACCTAAGACGAAGCGCCCAACGCTGCGCCTGGCGATGCTGCTCGGTGTTTCGACGGCGCTGGCCGTCGGCCCGATGGCGTCGGCCCTCGCGCAGGGCAGCGATCCCACCCAGGAACAACTGCCCAGCTTTGCCCCCATGGTCGAGAAGGTGATGCCCGCTGTCGTCAATATCTCGGTCGTCGAAAAGGCCGGTGCCGCCCCGGCCGCCGACGACGAAGCGCCTGACGACCAGCCGCAACAGGGCGGCCCCGGCGGCACGCCGTTCGACGACATGCTGCGTCGCTTCTTCGAACAGCAGCAGCACGGCCGCCAGCCGCCTGGCCCCCAACCCCAGATGATGGCGCTGGGATCGGGCTTCATCCTCGATCCGAGCGGCTATGTCGTGACCAACAACCATGTCGTCGGCGATGCGGCCAAGGTCACGGTCGTGTTCCAGGACGGCAGCGAGCACAAGGCCAAGATCGTCGGCAAGGACGCCAAGACCGATCTGGCGCTCCTGAAGATCGACGCGCCGAAGCCCCTGCCCTACGTGCAATGGGGCGATAGCGATCAGGAGCGCGTCGGCGATTGGGTCATGGCGGTCGGCAACCCGTTCGGGCTCGGCGGCACCGTGACCAAGGGCATCGTGTCCGCCCGCGGCCGCTCGATCGACAATTCCAGTTACGTCGACTACCTGCAGATCGATGCGGCGGTGAACCGCGGCAATTCCGGCGGGCCGACCTTCGACTTGGCCGGCCATGTGATCGGCATCAACACGGCGATCTTTTCGCCGAACGGCGGCAATGTCGGCATCGCCTTCGACATCCCGTCCGATACGGCGAAGGCGGTGATCGATCAGATCAAGACGAGCGGCCATGTCGACCGCGGCTATCTGGGCGTCGAGATCCAGCAGGTGACGCCGGATCTGGCCGCCGCGATCGGCATTCCGGAGGATGGCCCGCAGGGCGCCCTGGTCGCGGCCGTGACCCGTGACGGCCCGGCGGCCAAGGCGGGCATCAAGGTCGGCGACGTCGTCCGGCAGGTGAACGGCAAGCCGGTCGCCAAGACCCGCGATCTGCCGCGCATGATCGCGGACACGGCCGCCGGCAAGAGCGTACATCTGGCCGTCTTGCGCCAGGGCAAGCCGATCGAATTGGACGCGACGGTCGGCCATCTCGACGAAACCAAGATGGCCTCCGCCGACGGCGGCGGCAGCGGCGACGACCAGCAAAGCGAAGAGGCGGCATTGGGCATGACGCTGTCCTCGCTCAATCCCGCGATCCGCAGCCGATTGCATCTGGGTCATGACGCGACCGGCGCGATCATCACCCATGTGGAGAACGGCAGTGCCGCCGACGACATCGGCCTGGAAGGCGGCGACGTGATCGAGAAGATCGATGGTCAGGCCGTGGGGGGACCGGACGATGCGAAGACCCTGCTCGCCGCGGCCGAAAAGACCCCGTCGAGGCCGATCCTGCTGCTGGTCGATCGCCATGGCGCCGAAAGCTTCATCGCGTTGCCGCAGAAGCCCGATGCCGGCTAGCCCGCGATGACATGAGGCCTGCTCGGCCTCATGTCTTAATCGCGGTAAGGCTCCAGTGGCGTAATATCGCACGGGACAATCCCCGGCGCGTGCTAGCGTCGCACTTTCGGCGGTGGCATGACGCCGGCCCCGTCCCAGTTTAAAAGGGAGACATCAGGTGGCCAAAGGTCAGAAGAAGAGCAATCGCGAAGTCAAGAAGCCGAAGGCGGACAAGAACAAGAAGGCCGCGACCGTGTCGGTCTCCCCCTTCTCCGAACCGCCTTCGAAAGCCAAACCGTCCCGCGACAAGTAGCCGGCGACAGACCGCCGCTCCGATCAAGGGGCGGCGGCGCCCGCCATGGCGGCCAGCACGGCCGCGCGAACTTCCGGCGGCTGCGTGTCCAGTGCCGCCGAGACGGCCTTCAAGGTCGCGCGCAGATCATAGACCTGGTCGAGCAATGACAGGATCATGGGCACGGCATCTTCCGCCATGCCCAGGCTACGGCGAAGATCGTAGATCAGGCCTACCCGGGCGATATCGATGGTCTCGAAGGCGCCGTCCGGCCCCGGCCGGACCCAACCCTGCTCGATCCAGCCGGTCAGCTCGACAAGTTCGAGATCCGGGAATTCCGCGACGACCAGGTCGAGCCGCATCATGATTGCTCCATTCCCGCCCGTGGATTGAAGGGGTGAACCGGCTTCCAATCGGCGAGGAACGCCGCCAGCCCCGGCTCCTCTGCCGGCGGGAGCACGATCTTCAGCACGACGTATTGATGGCCGCCGGCGATGCCGCGATCCTTGAGCCGCAGCCGCGTGCCGCTGTTCGACCGCGGCGCGATCGTCAAGTTGACCGTGCCGTCGATGGTCGGCACGCGGATCTTGGCGCCGAGCACGGCTTCCTGGATCGTCACCGGCAGTTCGACGATCACGTCCTTGCCCTCGCGCCGGAAGAACGGATGCGGATTGACGCTGATTTCGATCAGCGCATCGCCGGCCGGACCGCCGCCCACGCCCGCCTGCCCCTTGCCTTTGAGCCGCAGGATCTGGTTGTCCGAGATGCCTGCCGGCAGCGTGACATCGAGCGTCCCGCCGTCCGGCAGGGTCAGCCGCTTGACGCCGCCCTTGGCTGCCTCGACGAACCCGACCGACAGGGTGAAATGCAGGTCCGCGCCGCGCAGGGCGAAGCCGCCGCGCGGCCGCCCACCGAAGGCGTTGCGGAACAGGCTTTCCAGATCCTCGTCGTCGAACGACGGCCCCGACTGATATTTCGTGCGGTCCGCGCGGTCGCCATGGTCGCGATAGAAGCCGCGCGGCGCCTGCGGCGTCCCCTCGGCATCGATCTCGCCCCGGTCGTAGGCCGCGCGCTTTTCCGGATCGGACAACAGCGCGCTCGCCGCCGAGATTTCCTTGAACTTCGCCTCGGCCTCGGGCTTGCCGGGATTGAGGTCCGGGTGATGCAGCTTCGCCAGCTTGCGATAGGCCTTCTGGATCGCGGCCGCGCTGGCGTCGCGTTCGACACCCAGAATTTTATAGGGATCGTCCATGGTAATCTGAGCTCGATCGATCGGGTCGCGGCACCCGCACGCGTAAACGCAATCCCGCGGCCGCCGTTCCGGCGAACAATAGCTGAGCCGCGCCCCGATCCTATTGATCAGACTCAAATTCCTGGCGTCAGCGGATGACCGCCAACGCCAGCCATTCCGCCGACACCGCCGGCTTCGCCTCGCCGTCGATTTCCACCGTCGCCCGATATTGCAGCAGCATTTCGCCGGCCGCCCTGGCTGTCACGGCCCCCAGCACGAAACGCCCGCGGACCCGTGCGCCGGCCTTCACCGGCGCGGGGAAACGGACCTTGTCGAAGCCGTAATTGATCCCCATTACCCGGCCCTCGATCGGCGGGATCGCCTCCCGGCCCAGCAGGCTCAGGAGCGACAGGGTCAGGAACCCATGCGCGATCGTGCCGCCGAACGGCGTCTCGGCGGCGGCCCGGACCGGATCGACATGGATGAACTGATCGTCGCCCGTGACCAGGGCGAACCGATCGATCATGTGCTGCGAGACGACATGCCAGGCCGATACGCCCAGCTCCCGGCCGACCAGGGCCAGGAGCCGGTCCTGCGCGGCGCTCATTCGCCCGCCTTGTCCGGGTCGATCGCGACCAGCTTGCCGTGATCGATCATGGCCAGGACGAAGGTGATCTTGGCGCCGCCCTTGGCCTCGACGCCGATGATCCGGGCCGGATCATGCTCGATCGGCAGTTTGGCGAACGCCTCGTCCAGCTTGGCGCGGATCGCCTTCGCGTCCGTGACCGAGCCGGCCGCCACCATCGCGGCCGCGACGCCGTAGAGCGCCGAATAGTTCAAGCCGGCCTCCGATCCCGGATCCTGGCCGTGCTTCTTGCGAAACGCCGCGATGTAGCCCTCGCCGCCCGGACGCGGATCGTTGGCGAGCGGCATGACGCCGACGGCGCCTTCGAGCGGCTCGAAGCCGCCCAGTACCTTGGCCATTTCGTCGAACTTGGCCTGGTCCATCACGATGAAGCCGCCCTCGAAGCCCAGCTCGCGCGCCTGCTTGATCACCAGCGCAGTGGGCTCCGACGCCCCGCCCACAAAGAGCACGTTCGGATTGCCGGCAAGCACGCGGCTGACCCCGCTGTAGAAGTCGGTATCCTTGTTGTAGGACATCGGGTTGTCGCTGACGATCTGCCCGTCCGCTCCCGTCCAGGCCGGCCCGATCAGCGCCGCCCAGGCCTTGGCATAGTCGTGATCGCCGCCGGCCATGCCCAGCTTCTTGCCGAAGCGCTTCATCTCGACCCGGCTGAACGGCTGGACATAGCCGTCGAACGACGGCGGGATGCGCAGCGTCAGACCATTGCCATGCTCGGTCACCGCCGGCGTGCTGGTATAGGCGCCGATCAGGAAGCCGTCCTGTTCGTTGAACGCCTGCAGCGCCAGCACGCCGCCGGCATGGGGCACGAACACGACCGGCGCCTTGTATTGCGCGCGCAGGCGCTTGGCGTTCACCGCGGCCTCGCTCGGCGAATATTTGTCGTCGAGCGCCACCACATCCAGCAGGTATTTGGCGCCGCCGACCGCGAGGCCGCCGGCCGCGTTGATCTCGTCGGCCGCATCCTGCAAGCCGGTCAGCGTGTTCTTGCCATAGAGCGCCGCACCGCCGCTCAAGGGGCCGGTGAAGCCGATCGTCACGTGCTCCTGGGCCCGCACGGCGCCGGAAACCAGCAGACCGGCCGCCAGGGCCAGCGCGCCCCAAGTCTTTCCGTTCATGGTCGTCCCTCCCTCTGGGTGCTTTTATCAAGCGCCGATATAGGCCCGGCGGATGGATTCGTCGTTCAACAGGGTCTGCCGGTCGCCTTCCATGACGATCCGGCCGCTTTCGATGACATAGGCCCGATCGGCGATCTGCAGGGCGGCATAGGCGTTCTGTTCCGCCAGCAGCACGGTCGTGCCCTCGGCATTGATCGCCTTGATCGCCGCCAGCACTTGGCGAACCACCAGCGGCGCCAGACCGAGCGACGGCTCGTCGAGCAGCAGCACCTGCGGCCGCCCCATCAGCGCGCGGCCGATCGCGACCATCTGCTGCTGACCGCCGCTGAGCGAGCCGGCCGGGTCGTTGCGCTTGTCGTGGAGCATGGGAAACAGGCCGAACACCCTGTCGATCAGCGCGTCGCTGCCCCGGCGGTCGCGGCGATGGACATAGGCGCCCAGCATCAGGTTCTTGGCGACCGACATGCCGGGAAACAGCTTGCGCCCCTCCGGACAGTGCACGATGCCGGATGCCACGATGTCCGACGGCTTATCGCGCGCGACTTCCCGCTCGTTGAAGCGGATGCTGCCGGCGCTGAGTTTCCGGAGCCCGCTGATCGCCAGGAACAGCGAGCTTTTGCCGGCGCCGTTTGCCCCCAGCATGACCACCAGCTCGCCCGGGCCCGCGTGCAGGCTGACCCGATCGAGGGCGCGGAACTGGCCGTAATGCAGCGTCAGCCCGTCAAGCCGCAACATAGTCGGCTCCCAGATAGGCCTCGATCACCCGGGGATCGACCTGGATCTCGGCCGGGGTGCCCTCCGCGATCTTTTCGCCATGGTCCAGCACCAGGATGCGGTCGGCCAGGCTCATGATCATGCTCATCTTATGCTCGACCAGGCAGATGGTCAGGCCGGTTGCGGCCATCTTGCGGATGAGGGCGGCCAGCGCGTGGGTTTCGTCGGGATTGATGCCGCCGGCGGGCTCGTCGAGCAGCAGCAGCTTCGGCTCGGTCGCGAGCGCCAGCGCGAAAGCGACGCGCTTGCGCTCCTCCTGGGTGATGTCGCCGGCCGGGCGGTCGGCGATCTGGCCGAGGCCGACGAATTCCAGCGCCGCCTCGGCCTTCTGACGGCAGCACCGCTCGTCGTCCTTGAGGCGCCGGGTCCCGAACACGACGTCCCAGAAGCCCGAGCGCGTGCGCAGCTTGTGTCCGACGATCAGATTGTCGAGCACGCTCGCCTGGTCGAACAGGCTGGTGGTCTGGAACGTGCGCGCGATGCCCAATCGGGCGACCTGATCGGGCCTGAGGCCGGTGACGTCGGTGCCGTCGAACAAGACCCGTCCCGAGCTCGGACGATGAAAGCCGCTGATCAGGTTGAAGAAGGTCGTCTTGCCGGCGCCGTTCGGTCCGATGATCGCGTTGATCTTGCCGGCTTCGAAGCGCACGTCGATGTCGCGCACCGCGGCGAGGCCGCCGAACCGCTTGGTCAGCTGCTGGATCTCAAGCATGGGCGCGCGCCCTCCGCAGGCGGACGAAGCCGACGATCCCGTGCGGGAAGAAGATCACCAGCAGGATCAGCAGCGGCCCGAACACGATCATGCGGTAGTCCTGCAGGAATTGCAGCGACTGGGTCAGGATGGTCAGCAGGATGGCGCCGATCAGCGGGCCGCCCAGCGTGCCGATGCCGCCGACCAGGATGAAGGCCAGCATGTCGAACGTGTGGGTCTCCGACGCCAGGTCCGGCCCGATGAACCGGACGAAGCCGGCATAGAGCGCGCCCGAGATCCCGGCGTAGAAGGCCGAGAGCGCGAAGGCGAGCAGCTTGGTCCGGAACACGTCGATGCCGAGCGCCTGGGCCAGATCCTCGCTATTGCGCACGGCCACGAACGACCGGCCGACGATCGAGGTCGCGATGCGCCGCATCAGCCAGAGCGCCGCCACCAGGAAAGCCAGCACCAGGTAATATTGCGCCATCGTCGTGTCGAACCGGATCGGCCCGATCGCGGCCGGCGGCTGCATGCCGATCAGGCCGGTCGTGCCGTGGGTAAGATCGCTCCATTTCTCGATCACCAGCGACAGGATCAGCCCGACGCACAGCGTGAAGATCGCAAAAAAATGCGTCTTGAGCCGGAGCGAGACCAGGCCGGCCAGCACGCCGATCGCGGTCGCGATCAGGCCCGACGCCACGAAGGCCGGCCAGAACGGCACGCCGTAATCGACGGTCAGAATGCCGACGCCATAGGCGCCGATCGCCATGAAGCCCGCGTGAGCCAGATTGAGCTGTCCCGTATAGCCCAGGATCAGGTTCAGCCCGGTCGCCGAGATCGCCATGATGAAGGCGAGAGCTGCGACATAGAGGTAATATTCGTTGGGCACGGCGAGCGGGAACAGCAATGCCACGGCCATGGCCGCCGGCGCCAGCAATCGACCCATCAGCGCACCCCGCCCGGAAACAGCCCGCTGGGCCGAACCGACATGATCAGGACGAACAGCGCGAAGGCGATGATGTCCTTGTAGTTGGTCGAGATGTAGAATGCGCCGAAGCTTTCGGCGAAGCCGATCACCATGCCGCCCAGAATGGCGCCGGGCAGACTGCCCATGCCACCCAGGATGATGATCACGAAGGCCTTCAGGATCACCAGATCGCCCATGGCCGGATAGACCAGGCTGATCGGGGCGAACAGCACGGCCGCGACCGCGGCGAGTGCGCCGGAGATCGCGAAGGTCACCATCGAGACGCGGGATGCATCGATGCCGACCAGCGCCGCGCCCTCGCGATCCTGGGCCATGGCGATGATGGTCGAGCCCATCACGGTGCGTTGCAGGAACAGGTGCAGCCCCAGCATCAGCGCGAAGGCGGCCGCCACGATCAGCAGCCGCTGCGCCGGCGCCACCAGGCCGAACAGGTGGACGATCTGGGTGTGGGGCGATTGCAGCCGATGGAAATCGGCGCCCCAGATCGCCTGCACCACCGCCTCCAGAAACAGCAGCAAACCGATCGCGGCGATCATGTCATGCAGCACCGGCGCGCCCCGGAGCGGGCGGAACACCAGCCGCTCGCTCGCCACGGCCAGCAGCGCCACCACCACAGCCGCGCCCGCCATGGCGCCCCAGTACGGCACGCCCAACGAGCCCGCGAAGAAATAGGCGAAATAGGCGCCGACCATATAGAGCGCGCCATGGGAAAAATTCGGAATATGCAGGATGCCGTAGATCAGCGTCAGCCCGAGGGCGACCAGACTGTAGACGCTGCCGAGCGTCAGGCCGTTCAGGATCTGCTGAAAGAACATGACCATGGAGCCGCTCCCTGTCGGACACGGCGCTCCAATCGCGCGCAAGAAGCTGCGCCGCCATCGATACCGCCGGCCCGAAACGTTTCCTCGAATTTACGGTACGGACGTTTTCCGCCGAACCGCCCGGCGATGCTGGCTCCGCATCGCCGATTTCTTATGGGTAAAAGACTGCCATGCGCCGATATCAGCGTCAATCGTCAGCGGTATTGGCGAAGCCGCCTGGGCCGAGATAGAATGAGCGGTATGGACCTGCCGAGCCCCCTTCCCCGTCAGACCCGCCGCTTCGAGCAGAAGCGCGAAGCGATCCTCGACGCCGCCGCGGCCCTGTTCAACGAAAAGGGCGTGCGGGGCGCCACGCTGCAGGATGTGGCGCAGAGCGTCGGGCTGATGACCAACAGCATCACCTATTATTATCGCAAGAAAGAAGATCTCGCGACCGCCTGCCTGTTGCGCACGATCGAGATGCTGGACGGCCTGATCGCGGCGATCGACATGACGGCGCCGCCGGAGGCCCGCATCCGGCAGTTCCTCGCCCTCTATGCCGGCCGCCTGGCGGCGATCGAGACCGGCATCGAACCGCAACTGATCATGTTCAACGACATCCGGGCGCTGACCAGCCCCCATGACGCCGTCGTCTACGAGGCCTATACCGCCATGTTCCGGCGCATGCGGGCATTGCTCGACCGAGCCGGCAAGCCGGTGGCCGAGCGTATGACGCGCAACGGCCGCGCCCATCTGCTGATCTCGATCGTCCATGGCATGCGCAACTGGATCGATCGCACGGAACCCGATGGCTATGCCCGCACGGCCGAGCGGACGGCCGATATTCTGCTGGGCGGCCTGGCGGCCGAGACATCGCTCTGGACGGGGCGGCCGCCGGCGATCGCCTGGCCCCGGATCGACGACGTGTCGCCCGAAGCGTTCCTGCGCTCGGCAACCTATCTCATCAACGAACAGGGCTATCGCGGCGCCTCGGTCGAGAAGATCTCGGCCCGGCTCAACGTGACCAAGGGCTCGTTCTATCACCATATCGACAACAAGGACGATCTGGTCGCCGCCTGCTTCGCCCGCAGCTTCGACGTGGTCCGGCGCGTGCAGCGCGCGGCCGAGACCGACCATGGGCGCGGTTGGGACCGCCTGTGCGCGGCCGCGACCGAGATCATTCATTATCAATTGTCCGAGCAGGGTCCGGTGCTGCGCGCGAGCGCGTTCAGCGCCTTGCCGGAAACCCTGCGGGGCCCGACCCAGCGGACCATGGACCGCATCACCCGCCGGTTCGGCGGCTTCATCGCCGACGGCATGCTCGACGGCTCGATCCGCCTGGTCGATGCCCCGATCGCGGCCCATCTGGTCGCCACCATGCTGAACGCCGCGGCCGAGATCGAGCGCTGGGTACCCGACGTTACCCTCGAACTGGCGGCGGGCACCTATGCCCGCCCCCTGTTCGTGGGTCTCTTCAACTAAAGGTCCTTGAAGCCCCTGCCCTCCTCGACCAGCTTCACCAGCAGGGCCGATGGTTTGAACTCGTCGCCGAACTTGGCTTCGTAGCCGCGCAGGGCCGCCAGGACCTTGTCCAGCCCGATCAGGTCGGCCCAGAACATCGGGCCGCCGTGATAGACCGGCCAGCCATAGCCGTTGATCCAGACGATATCGATATCGGAAGACCGGATCGCGACGCCCTCCTCCAGGATCTTGGCGCCCTCGTTGATCATCGGATAGAGCGAGCGCTCCAGGATTTCCTGGTCCGGGATCTTGCGCGGCACGGCGCCGGTCTTGGCGGCGAAATCCTCGATGATCTTGGCGACGACCGGCGATGGCTTGGCGCGGCGGTTCTCGTCGTAATCATAGAAGCCGGCGCCGGTCTTCTGGCCGCGCCGGTCCAGCTCGCACAGGATCTCGCGGATGGTGGCGCTCTTCGATGTCGCCGCCGTCCAGCCGAGATCGAGACCCGCCAGATCGGCCATGGCGAACGGGCCCATCGGCAGGCCGAAATCATAGAGCACCCGGTCGACGTCCCATGGCATGGCGCCTTCCAGGATCAGCCGGTTGGCCTGGATCTGCCGCTGATGCAGCATTCGGTTGCCGATGAAGCCGGGACAGACCCGCGCGAGCACGGCGACCTTGCCGATCTTCTTGGCCATCTGCATGGCGGTCGCGATGACGTCCTTCGCCGTCTTTGCGCCGCGCACGACTTCCAGCAGGCGCATGACGTTGGCCGGCGAGAAGAAATGCAGCCCGATGACGTCGGCCGGCCGCCGGGTCATGGCCGCGATGGCGTCGATATCGAGATAGGAGGTATTGCTGGCCAGGATGGCGCTCTGCTTCACGACGGCGTCGAGCATGGTGAAGACCTGTTTCTTGACCGACATTTCCTCGAACACGGCCTCGATCACCAGATCGCTGGGTGCCAGCGCGTCGAACTCGAGCGTGCCCGTCAGGAGGCCCATGCGGCGCTCGACCTCCGCCTCGGTCAGGCGACCCTTCTTGGCCGAGGCTTCGTAGTTCTTCCGAATCGTGGCGATGCCGCGATCGAGCGCCGCCTGATTGGTCTCGACCATGGTGACCGGGATGCCGGCGGACAGGAAATTCATGGTGATGCCGCCGCCCATGGTGCCGGCGCCGAGCACGCCGACCTGCTTGATGGCGCGCGTCGGCGTATCGTCCGGCACGTCGGGGATCTTGGCCGCCTGACGTTCGGCGAAGAAGACATGGCGCTGGGCCGCCGATTGCGCGCCCATCATCAGCTTGATGAACAGCTCGCGCTCGACCGCCAGGCCCTCGTCGAACGGCAGGTTCACCGCCGCCTCGATGCAGCGGATATTGCTCTCCGGTGCTTCGAAGCCACGGAACTTGCGCGCGTTCTCCTTGCGGAAATCGGCGAAGATCTCCGGCCGGCCGCGCGCCGCCGCGAGCTTCTCGTCCAGATCGCGCACCCGGCGCAGCGGCGCGTTCTTCGCGACCAGGTCGCGCGCGAAGCCGAGTGCGCCTTCGAGCAGCTTGCCCTCCTCGACCAGGGCGTCGATGGCGCCGAGCTCGGCCGCCGCCTTGGCGCCGACCATCTCGCCGGACGTGATCATGGCGAGCGCCCGCTCGACGCCGACCAGGCGCGGCAGGCGCTGGGTCCCGCCCCCGCCCGGCAACAGGCCGAGCTTGACCTCCGGCAATCCGACCTTGGCCGAGGGCACGGCGACGCGATAGTGGCAGGCGAGCGCCGTCTCGAAGCCGCCGCCCAGCGCCGTGCCATGGATCGCGGCGACGACGGGTTTGGTTGCCGCCTCGATCGCCAGTTCGACGTCGGCCAGGCTGGGCGCCACCGGCGGCTTGCCGAATTCGGTGATGTCGGCGCCGGCGATGAAGGTGCGTCCGGCGCAGATGAGCACGATCGCCTTCACGGCCGGGTCGGCCGACGCCTGGCCGACCGCTTCGAGCAATCCGCCGCGCAGCGTGGCCGACAGGGCGTTCACCGGCGGGGAATCGAGCGTGATGACGGCGATGTCGCCGTCGCGCGTGAGGCTGGTCACGGCGTTGATGCTGGTCATGGGAGGGCTCCGCGCGATCAATAGATTTCAAACAGGCCGGCGGCACCCATGCCCCCGCCGATGCACATGGTCACGATGCCGAGCTTGGCCCCGCGGCGCTTGCCCTCGATCAGCAGGTGACCGGTCATGCGCGCGCCCGACATGCCATAAGGGTGGCCGATCGAGATGGCACCCCCGCTGACGTTCAGCTTGTCGTTCGGAATGCCGAGCCGGTCGCGGCAATAGAGCACCTGGCAGGCGAACGCCTCGTTCAGCTCCCAGATGTCGATGTCGTCGACCGTCAGCCCGTGCTGCTTCAGCAGCTTCGGCACCGCGAAGACCGGGCCGATGCCCATCTCGTCGGGGTCGGTGCCGGCGACCGCCATGCCGCGATAGAGACCGAGGGGGCTGAGGCCCCGACGCTCGGCCTCCTTCGCCTCCATCAGCACGGCGGCGGACGCGCCGTCGGACAGTTGCGAGGCATTGCCGGCCGTGATGAAGCGGCCTTCCTTGACGCGCTGGCCGTCCTTGAACACCGGCTTCAACCCTTCGAGGTCGGCCAGCGCCGTCTGCGGACGATTGCCCTCGTCCTTGGCCAGCCGGATCTCCTGCTCCGAGGTCGCGCCGGTCGCCTTGTCGGTCACGATCATGGTCGTCGCCATCGGCACGATCTCGGCCTCGAACCGGCCCGCCGCCTGGGCCTCGCCGGTCCGCTGCTGGGATTGCAGGGCGTACGCGTCCTGGGCCGCGCGCGAGATGCCGTAGCGCTCGGCGACGATCTCCGCCGTCTCGAGCATGCTCATGTAGAGCGCCGGCACCGAGGCGACCAGCGCCGGGTCGCGGGTGCGGAAATGATTGAGCTTGTCGTTCTGGACGAGCGAAATCGATTCGACGCCACCGCCGATCGCGACCGTCATGCCGTCGACCATGATCTCCTTCGCCGCGGTCGCGATCGCCATCAGGCCGGAGGCGCATTGCCGGTCGAGGCTCATGCCGGCGACGCTGGTCGGCAGACCGGCGCGCAGTGCCGCCTGACGGGCGATGTTGGTCCCGGTCGAACCCTGCTGCAGAGCGGCGCCCATGATGACGTCGCCGACCTCGTCGGGGGCGATCCCGGCCCGCGCGACGGCCGCCGCGATGGCATGGCCGGCCAGGCTCTGGGCCTGGGTATTGTTGAAAGCACCGCGATAGGCCTTGCCGATGGGCGTGCGGGCGGTGGCGACGATGACGGCTTCACGCATGACTATTCCTCCCGGATGGTCCGATTTCGAAATCGGCCTTGGCGATCGACGTGGCTTCTGGGCGACCCGGCTTCAGGCCAACCCCGCAGCTTGCCTGGGGAAAACCGGCTGACGGGGCTGGACCACGCCGTCGAGATTGGTCGATATCATAAGATCGGTATGGTTCAAGGCAAGCCAATATCCTTAAATACAGCCAAATAAGATGATTGATCCGGATTTTTAGAAAATCCGGCTTGCGTTTGGCGACCGACGGATTAACGTTCTCGGAAAGGTGGAAACTGTGGCGCACGCCGCCCGGTTTCGCAAGCGCCGGGCCAGATCGCAAAGATCGGCCGGGCGTTAAAAAGCATTTGGGCGCGGTTAAACGTGTCTGGGCAGGGGGGGATAAGAAGATGGGCAGAGGGATTTGTCTGCGTTTGGCGTTGCTGGGGTCGGTTGCGGGCGGTGTTTTGCTTGGGGCGGG
>JAQGIC010000052.1 GCA_028288725.1 Rhodospirillales bacterium | reverse complement strand
TCCCGCGAAAGCGGGAATCCAGAGTGGCAGGGATCCGTCACTTGCCCGGGATTCCCCCCTGCGCGCTAGGCTATGTACATCTTTCTGTTTTATTTCAGGTGGTTAGTCTTTTACATCGTCATGGCCGAGCTTGACCCGGCCATCCACGTGGTTGGGCAAGCCGATTTCACGGCCAAACAGGGCTCCGGCGGAGCGGCGTGGATGCCCGGGTCAAGCCCGGGCATGACGGAGTGGAAGAGTAACCCAATGATTTCAGAAGAGGAAAACAGATATGTACATAGTCTAGCGCGCAGGCGGGAAGGACGGACATAGAAGGGATTACCGCCCCGTCGCGTTCTCGAACCGGCCGCCCAGGCGGTAGCGGGAGCCCGGATAGAGCAGCCGGGCGGCGCTGACCAGGCGGCCTTCGGACCAGGTGCGCCGGCGCACCAGCAGGCAGGGCTCGGCGGGCTCGATGCGCAGATGCCGGCATTCCCAATCCTGCGCCAGCACGGCCTCGACCAGATGCTCGCCCCCGGACAATGGTGCCACGCCCATCAGATACTGATTGGGCGTCACCAGGCTGAAATCCTGGTCCAGGTAGGCCGGCGCCGCCGCGGGGTCGACGTAGCGGTCTTCCAGCTGGACCGGCAGACCATCCTCGGCATGGACGATGATGGTGTGAAACAGGCGGCGCCCGGAATTCATGCCGAATTGGCCGGCGATCTCGACCGGGGCGAGCGCGACCTCGCGGCACAGCAGGGTCGCGCTATGGCCGT
The DNA here is from genome assembly GCA_028288725.1 of Rhodospirillales bacterium. Classification (GTDB taxonomy): domain Bacteria; phylum Pseudomonadota; class Alphaproteobacteria; order ATCC43930; family CGMCC-115725; genus Aliidongia. The sequence continues at coordinate 26,197 of JAQGIC010000052.1, read as the reverse complement.
GCCCCCGCTCGGCGATTTCCTCGGCGATATTGCGGATCTCCATCAGCGGCGCCAGGGGCGCTCCGCCGCCGACGAAAGTGCCGACGCCATGGATCCGCACCAGGACGCCGTCGTCGGCCAGTTCCGAGAAGGCGCGGTTGACCGTCATCCGGCTGACGCCCAACGCGCGCACCAGCTCGTTCTCGGACGGAATGCGCTGGTCCCGCCCCCAGGCGCCGCTCTCGATCTTGGCGAGAATGCCGCGCTTGATCCGCTCATAGAGCGGCAGCGGGCCATCGTCGATTTCCAGTGCGCTCATCACATCCCAGTTCCAGACGGGCTTGGCGCGTCATGCCGCCTCATGATATCAACATGTCTATACTTGTATAGTCCGCGAGGAGCGCCGCCGTGCAGAAATCTCGAGCCATCGATGGCAATCACCGCGTCGTCCGGGCGCCGCGCGGGGCTGCGTTGACCTGCAAATCCTGGGCGACCGAGGCGCCGCTCCGGATGCTGATGAACAATCTGGACGCCGAAGTCGCGGAAAATCCGCAGGAGCTGGTGGTCTATGGCGGCATCGGGCGGGCGGCGCGCGATTGGGAAAGCTACGACCGGATCGTCGACGTGCTGACCAAGCTGGACGAGGATCACACGCTGCTGGTCCAGTCGGGCAAGCCGGTCGGCGTGTTCCGCACCCACCCGGGCGCGCCGCGCGTGCTGATCGCCAATTCCAACCTGGTCGGCAAATGGGCCAATTGGGAGCATTTCCACGAACTCGACCGCAAGGGCCTGATGATGTACGGCCAGATGACGGCCGGCTCTTGGATCTATATCGGCAGCCAGGGCATCGTCCAGGGCACCTACGAGACCTTCGTCGAAGCCGGGCGCCAGCATTACGACGGCAACCTGGCCGGCCGCTGGATCCTGACCGGCGGCCTGGGCGGCATGGGCGGCGCGCAGCCGCTGGCCGCTACCATGGCCGGCGCCTCGATGCTGGCGGTCGAATGCCAGCCGAGCCGGATCGAGCGTCGGATCGAGACGCGCTATCTCGACCGCTGGACCGTCTCGCTCGACGAGGCACTGGCGATCATCGAGGAGTCCAAGCGCACCAAAGTGCCGGTCTCGGTCGGCCTGCTGGGCAATGCCGCCGAGGTGTTCCCGGAACTGGTCCGGCGCGGCGTCCGCCCCGACATGGTGACCGACCAGACCAGCGCGCATGATCCGCTGAACGGCTATCTGCCGGCCGGCTGGAGCCTGGAGCAGCACGAGGCGATGAAAGCGTCCGACCCGGCCAGGGTCGAGGCCGCCGCCAAGGCGTCGATGGCCGAACAGGTCAGGGCGATGCTGGCGTTCCATCGCCTGGGCGTGCCGACGCTCGACTATGGCAACAACATCCGCGCCATGGCCCAGGAGGTCGGCGTCAGCGACGCATTCGATTTCCCGGGCTTCGTGCCGGCCTATATCCGCCCGCTGTTCTGCCGCGGCATCGGTCCGTTCCGCTGGGCGGCGCTATCGGGCAATCCGGAGGACATCTACAAGACCGACCAGCGGGTCAAGGAGTTGATCCCCGACAACCCGCACCTGCACCGCTGGCTCGACATGGCGCGCGAGCGCATCCAGTTCCAGGGTCTGCCGGCCCGCATCTGCTGGGTGGGCTTGGGCGATCGCGCCAAGCTGGGCCTCGCCTTCAACCAGATGGTCGCGAACGGCGAGCTGGAAGCGCCGATCGTGATCGGCCGCGATCATCTGGATTCGGGCTCGGTCGCCTCGCCCAACCGCGAGACTGAGGCGATGATGGACGGGTCGGATGCGGTCGCCGACTGGCCGCTGCTGAATGCCATGCTGAATGTCGCGTCGGGCGCCACCTGGGTCTCGATCCATCATGGCGGCGGCGTCGGCATCGGCTATTCCCAGCATTCCGGGATGGTCGTCCTGGCCGACGGCACGCCCGAGGCCGCCGAGCGCCTGGGCCGCGTGCTGACCAACGATCCCGCCACCGGCGTCATGCGCCATGCCGACGCCGGCTATCAGATCGCCAAGGATTGCGCCAAGGAACAGCAGCTCTGGCTGCCCATGCTCGACTGACGCCGGGCCGTCACCGGCGGCCCGGCCGCTCGATGATCAGCGTCCGTGGCTGCCCGGGTAGGCGTTGCGCGCGGGAGATTGCCAACCCGCGGGGACAGTGTCTGGGCGATAGATCTCGACAAGCAGGGGATGGCACGCAGCCACATCGCTCGAATGTTTGGAACCGCAGTCGCCGCCCGGGCAGGCCGAAAGCGCGCCCATCAGGTTTATCTCGGCGAAGAATTCCAGGAAATCACCCGGGCGCACCGGCGTCGTTTTCATGAAATACTGACCGGTATCTCTGGTGAAGCCGGTGCACATGAACACGTTCAGCACGTCATGCACATACGCTTCAGCCTCGCGCAGCTCGCTCGCCGTGGCGTCGGCAAAGGCCCGCGTCAGATTGGAATGGCAGCAGAAATGATACTCGCTACCCTGCAGGAGCCTGTTGGTATAGGGGTCGCAGCGCGTGCCGATCACATCGTGAACGGCGCCGCCCCATTCGTCGAACCCATACCAATCGAGCGTGTCCTGGGTAATCGTCGCCATGGGTCGCAGATAGGGCAGGCATGACCAGAGCCGGTCGCCGGTCGAAAGATGCGTGCCATGCAACGCCCTGGTCTTCCCCGAGAAAAAGCGTTCCTGCATGTCGTCGGCGTTCCAGAGATTGAGATCGCCGACCTGTGGGCCGTCGATGCTCACGATCCGGAAAAAATGTCCCGCCGGCACCGTGAAGCTTCGCGCATCGCGCGGCGGCACGACGGTTTCGGATATTTTGGTCCAGCCTTCGCGGGCAGCCCGGTAGCCCTCGAGATCGGCCTGGGGCAGCGTGTCGATGGGATAGCAAATCACGGGAGCCGCATGCATCCGTGCCGCGCCGTCCGTGGGAGCCGTCGTTTCAGGGGGACGTGACTTCATCTGCGCTGCTTCTCCCGTCTCGATATCCGGCGTGAAAATCGCACGCGCCGTTGCTGCCTCGCGCCCCGACCCTGTGTCGGCTGCCGGCCGGAACGGAATGATTGCAAGAGACTGGGCATAAACCAACCCCTTTCGGCATGGCGCCCGGTCGTCCGCACCCAGCATCGCCTGGCCGCTCAGGCACCGGTCGGCTGCCGACAGCGGTCGATCATGTAGGCCGCAAGCCAGGCGAGCATGAACGACGCCACGACCGCCAGACCGAGACTGCCGAACCGATCGTTGAGCGTCCCGATCGCGGCCCAGATGCCGCCGTCGAGCCGCATCTCGTCGCCGATCAGACCGGCGGCCTCGATCAGGCCGATGCCGAACGCCACGCCGACCGACAACAGGGTGACGAACAGATTGTAGCCGAGCTTGCGGCTGGGCTCCTTCAGCGCCCAGCCGTAGACGCCGACCATCATGATGCCGTCGAGCGCATCGACCGTCATCATCGCCGCCGTAAACAACAGCGGATAGGCCAGCACGGCATAGAGCGGCAACCCATGGACCGCTGCCGCGACCGACAGGCCGAGCAGGCCGATCTCGGTCGCGGTATCGAAGCCCAATCCGAACAGCACGCCGACCGGGTAGAGGTGCCAGCTGCGGGAGACGAGCCCCAGTACCGGCCGCAGCAGGCGCCCCATGACACCCGCCGGCATTGGGTGCGCACCGACTACGCCGCGCCGCCACTGCCGCCATAGACGCACCAGCACGAACAGGTTGCCGAGGCCGATCACGATCAGGAACAGCACCGAGACGGCGGTGCCGAGCAACGCGCCCGCGTCCTTGAGGCCGTCCAGCCAGTCGCGTGCGCCGTCGGACGCGAGTGCGATCGCCAGCGTCACCAGAACGACGATGGTCGAATGGCCGAGCGAGAACCACAGACCGCCCGCGAGCGAGCGACGCCCCTCGCCCATCAGCTTGCGCGTCGTGTTGTCGATCGCCGCGATATGGTCGGCATCGACCGCGTGCTTCAGGCCCAGCGTGTAGGCAAGCACCGCAGCCGCCATCGCTTCGGGTGCCGCACCCAGGCCGAAGCCGGCCCACAGCCAGGCGGCGAGATTGGCGATGAGGATGATCCCACCGATCGGCAGCAGCAGCTTGGTCCCCATGGACGCCCCCTCCTTCCCGCGTCATTCTTCTCATCGCTTATCAGCAACGACCATGCCAGGGCCGGCGGCGGTTTGTCGGCCAAGAGGGTGCGACCAGCGATGCGCATATTCGGCGATTCGATCTCCGGCAACTGCCTGAAGGTGAAGTGGACGGCGGATTATCTGTCGCTGCCCTACGACTGGATCGAGGTCGATATTCGGAAGGGCGGCAGCCGCACGCCCGCCTTCCTGGCGATGAACCCGGCCGGTCAGGTGCCCGTCGTCCTGCTCGACGACGGCCGGCCGATCGCGCAATCCAACGCCATCCTGCTGCATCTCGCCCGCGGATCGCAGCTGATCCCCGACGACCCGTACGACCAGGCCAAGATGCTCGAATGGCTGTTTTGGGAGCAATATAGCCACGAGCCCTATATCGCCGTGGCACGCTTCCAGGTGCTGTATCTGGGCAAACCCGTGGCCGATCTGGAGCCCCGGCTGGTGGAGCGCGGCACGGCGGCGCTCGCCTGCCTGGAAAATGCGCTGGGCGACCGCCGCTTCCTGGTCGCGGACACCCTGACCCTGGCCGACATCGCCTTGATCGCCTACACGCGCATGGCTCACCATGGCGGCTTCGATCTTGCAGACTATCCGGCCGTGTGCCGTTGGATCCGGCAGGTCGAACAGCTTTTGCGGCTGGAACCGGCCGCATGATCCTCCCGGCACCCCTCTGACCCGAGCCGCCCATACCCACCATGCCCGACGCGTCCTCATCCCTCGTCTCTCCATCGCTCGAACGCGCCGACGGCGCCGTCCGGCTGCGGCTGGCCATGCGCGAGGGACGGACGCGGATCGAGACTTTGTACCAGCGGTCGCCCGCCCGCGTGCTGTTTCCGGACGTGCCGCCCGACCAGCCGGCCCAGGCGGTCCTGGTCAACACCGCAGGCGGCGTCGTCGGCGGCGACCGGCTCGCGACCGAGGTCCAGGCCGGTCCGGGCACGCGTGTCACGGTCACGACCCAGGCGGCGGAGAAGGTCTATCGCGCGCTGGATGTTCCGGCCCGGCTTGTCGCCCGGATCGAGGTCGCCGCCGGCGCCTGGTTCGAATGGCTGCCGCAGGAGACCATCCTGTTCGACGGCGCCCGGCTCGACCGGCGGCTCGAATTCGTGCTGGAGGCGGGCGCCTCGTTGCTGGCGGCCGAAACGCTGCTGTTCGGCCGTGCCGCCCGGGGCGAGCAGATGCGCCATGGGCAACTGCTTGATTCTTGGGCAGTAAAGCGCGATGGCCGCCTGATCTGGGCCGACCGTCTGCGCCTGGACGGCGATATCCGGGCGGCGCTCGATCGCCCTTTCGGCTTCGATGGCGCGGTCGGCATGGCCACGCTGCTGCATGCGGGGCCGCAGGCGGCATCGTTCTTGCCAAGGGCGAGGGAGATCGCCGCCGCCGAATCGGCCGAGGGGGCGGCGAGCCTGGTCAATGGTATCCTGTTGATACGGTTCCTGGATCGCGACGGTGCGCGGTTGCGGGATTCAGCCGCATCGGCCGCCATGATGCTGCGTCACGAGATCACCGGCCTGTCGCCGACGCCGCCGCGCGTCTGGCGCAGCTAGTGGTCCGATCCTAACGCTTGCTTCCCAAGCGTTAGGTGAATCGGTCCACTAGACCAATGAGTTGTGGTAAAATCAGACGGAAGAATCCGTCTGATTTTATCCACTAAGGGGAGAGAAGATGAATCTCAGTCCGCGGGAAAAGGACAAGCTGCTGATCGCCATGGCGGCGATCGTGGCGCGTCGCCGCCTGGAGCGCGGCGTCAAGCTCAACTATCCCGAAGCGATCGCGCTCATCACCGATTTCGTGGTCGAGGGCGCGCGCGACGGGCGCCGGGTCGCCGACCTGATGGCGGCCGGCGGCGAGATCCTGACGCGCGACCAGGTGATGGAGGGGGTGGCCGAAATGATCCATGACATCCAGGTCGAGGCGACATTTCCCGACGGCACCAAGCTCGTCACCGTGCACGAGCCGATCCGATGATACCCGGAGAAATCATCCCCGCCGCCGGCGAGATCGAGCTGAATGCCGGCCGGCCGACCGTCACGCTCGGCGTCGCCAACACCGGCGACCGGCCGATCCAGGTCGGCAGCCATTTCCATTTCGGCGAGACCAATGACGCGCTGATCTTCGACCGCGCCGCCGCGCGCGGCATGCGGCTCGACATCCCCGCCGGCACCGCGGTCCGCTTCGAACCCGGTCAGACCCGCGAGGTCACCCTCGTCGCCTTCGCCGGCGCCCGTGAAGTCTACGGCTTCGCGGGCGCGGTCATGGGCAAGCTGGAGACGCCCTGATGGCGACTAGAATGGACCGCCGCGCCTATGCCGGCATGTTCGGCCCCACGGTGGGCGACCGCATCCGCCTGGCCGACACCGAGCTGATCATCGAGGTCGAGACCGACCACACGATCTATGGCGAGGAGGTCAAGTTCGGCGGCGGCAAGGTCATCCGCGACGGCATGGGGCAGAGCCAGCGGTCGAGCGCCGAGGGCGCCGTCGACACGGTCATCACCAACGCCGTGATCCTGGATCATTGGGGTGTGGTCAAGGCCGACGTCGGCCTCAAGGGCGGCCTGATCGTCGCCATCGGCAAGGCCGGCAACCCGGACATCCAGCCCGGCGTTACGATTGTGATCGGCCCCGGGACCGAGGTCATCGCCGGCGAAGGCAAGATCCTGACCGCGGGCGGCATCGACAGCCATATCCATTTCATCTGCCCGCAGCAGGTGGAGGAGGCTCTGTTCTCCGGCGTCACCACCATGCTGGGCGGCGGCACCGGCCCTGCCGCCGGCACCAATGCCACGACCTGCACCCCCGGCCCCTGGCACATGATGCGCATGCTGCAGGCAGCCGAAGGCCTGCCGATGAACCTGGGCTTCTTCGGCAAGGGCAATGCCAGCCGGCCGGCGGCGCTGGTCGAGATGGTCGAAGCCGGCGCCTGCGGGCTGAAGCTGCATGAGGATTGGGGCACCACCCCGGCCGCGATCGACTGCTGCCTGTCGGTCGCCGACCAGCTCGACGTCCAGGTGACGCTGCACAGCGACACGCTGAACGAGGGCGGTTTCGTCGAGACCACCATCGCCGCCTTCAAGGGCCGCACGATCCACGCCTTCCATACCGAGGGCGCCGGCGGCGGTCATGCGCCGGACATCATCCGGCTGGCCGGCGAGATGAACGTGCTGCCGTCCTCGACCAACCCGACGCGGCCCTACACGGTCAATACCCTGGACGAGCATCTGGACATGCTCATGGTCTGCCATCATCTGGACGCGCGCATTCCCGAAGACATCGCCTTCGCCGAAAGCCGCATCCGCAAGGAGACGATCGCGGCCGAGGATATCCTGCACGACCTGGGTGCGCTTTCGATGATCTCGTCGGACAGCCAGGCCATGGGCCGGGTCGGCGAGGTCATCATCCGCTGCTGGCAGACGGCGGACAAGATGAAGCGCCAGCGCGGAAGCCTGGGGACGGGCCATGCCGACAATTTCCGCGCCCGGCGCTATATCGCGAAATATACCATCAACCCGGCCATCGCCCATGGCATCGCCGGTATCGTCGGCTCGATCGAACCGGGCAAGCTCGCCGATCTGGTGCTCTGGTCGCCGGCCTTCTTCGGCGTGAAGCCCGATCTGGTGCTGAAGGGCGGCAGCATCGCGGCCGCGCCGATGGGCGATCCCAACGCCAGCATCCCGACACCGCAGCCGGTACATTACCGGCCGATGTTCGCGGCCTTCGGCAAGAGCCTGGTGCAATCGAGCCTGACATTCGTCAGCCAGGCCGGCATCGACGCCGGCATCGCAGGGAAATTCGGCCTGGAGCGCCCGCTCTACGCCGTCAAGAACACGCGCGGCGGCATCTCGAAGAAGAGCATGGTGCTGAACGACGCGACGCCGAAGATCGAGGTCGATGCCGAAACCTACGAGGTCCGTGCCGACGGGCAATTGCTGACCTGCCCGCCGGCCGACGTCTTGCCGATGGCGCAGAGGTACTTCCTGTTTTGACTCCTCCCTCGTCATTCCCGCGCAGGCGGGAATCCAGCAAAAGCCGCGTCCGCGGCGACAAGACTCTTTTCCGCGCTAGCGCGCGTAACGGGCTGGATTCCCGCCTGCGCGGGAATGACGGAGGTGTGTCGTAATGCGCCGCGCCCATACTGCGCTCAAGACCGGTACCTGGGACACGACCCAGCGCGCCGGCACCGTCACGCTCTCCTACCTGGAGCGTCACCGCCGCCGCCTGCGCCTCGTCACCGACCAGGGCTGGCCGCTGCTGCTCGATCTCGCCAAGGCCATGCTGCTGGGCGAGGGCGACGGGCTGCAACTGGACGAGGCCGGCATCGTCGAGGTCAAGGCGGCGAACGAGGCGCTTTTGGAGATCCGCGCCGGCACGGCCGGTCTCGCCCGCCTGGCATATCATCTGGGCAATCGCCACCTGCCGATCCAGCTGCTGCCGGACGCGCTGCTGATCCGCGACGATCACGTCATCGCCGACATGGTGCGCGGGCTGGGCGGCGAAGCGCGCGCGGTCAACGTGCCCTTCGTGCCCGAGGCCGGCGCCTATGCTGGCGGCCACGACCATTCGAGCGGGTTCGAGGATGAGTGATCTCGCCTGGCTGCTGCCGCTCGGCACTTGGCTGTCGCCGGCCTATCCGGTCGGTGCGTTTTCCTATAGCCACGGGCTGGAGTGGACCGTCGAGACCGGGGCCGTGACCGATGTCGCCGGCCTGGCCGACTATGTCGCGACGGTGCTGGAGGCCGGCGCCGGCTGGGCCGATCTGGTGCTGCTGGCGGCCGCCTGGCGCGCCGCCGCCACCGGCGACGATGCCGCGTTCGAGCAGGTCCGCGAACTGGCCGAGGCGCTGCGCGGCACCAGCGAGACCGCCTTGGAGACGACCCAGCAGGGCGCCTCCTTCGTGCTGGCGACCCGCGCCGCCTGGCCCGGCACGCCGCTCGACCGGCTGGCGGATGGCAAGGTGATGACATATCCGGTCGCGTTCGGTGCCGCGGCCGCAGGCGAAATCCCGCTCGATGCGGCGCTCTTGGGTTTCGCCCAGGCGGTTGCGGCCAATCTCGTCTCAGCCGGCGTGCGGCTTATTCCCCTGGGCCAGACCGACGGCCAGCGCACGCTGGCCCGGCTGGTGCCGGTCATCGCCCGGATCGCCGGCCAAGCGCAGGCGACATCGCTCGAGGATGTCGGCACGGCCGCCCCCGCGATCGATCTTTCATCCATGCGTCACGAGACGCAATATACGAGGCTGTTCCGGTCATGAGTGCTACCAACCATCACGGTCCGCTCCGCGTCGGCATCGGCGGCCCGGTCGGCTCCGGCAAGACCGCGCTGACCGACCGGCTGTGCAAGGCCATGCGCGACCGTTACGACATCGCCGCCATCACCAACGACATCTATACCAAAGAGGATGCGGAGTTCCTGACCCGCTCCGGCGCGCTTTCGCCCGACCGCATCCGCGGGGTCGAGACCGGCGGCTGCCCGCACACCGCGATCCGCGAGGATGCCTCGATCAATCTCGCCGCCGTGGCCGAGATGAACGGCCTGTTCCCGAACCTCGACGTGATCTTCATCGAGAGCGGCGGCGACAATCTGGCCGCCACCTTCAGCCCCGAGCTGGCCGACATTACGCTCTACGTCATCGACGTGTCGGCCGGCGACAAGATCCCGCGCAAGGGCGGGCCGGGCATTACCCGCAGCGACCTGCTGATCATCAACAAGATCGACCTGGCCCCGCTGGTCGGCGCCTCGCTTGAGGTTATGGACCGCGATTCCCGCAAGATGCGCGGCGAACGGCCGTTCCTGTTCACCAACCTGAAGGAAAACAAGGGCCTGACCGAGATCGTGCAATTCATCGAGCGCGCGGGCGGGTTGCGGGCGGATTAAGCGCCCGGAACCCCTCACTTCGCGCCTTTGGCCTCGACCAGATAGGCCACGATGGCCGGCACGTCGGCCTCGTCGATCGGCGCCTTGTAGGCGGTGATCATCTTCTGCACCTCGGCGTCCCAGGCCGCCTTGGGCAGGTTCGGCTGGTTCAGCACCATGCCCGGCGAATGGCACGCCGTGCAGTTGTTGTTGATGGCGTCGGCCGCGGCCCCACCCGGAAACTGGCGATCGCCGGCCGGCAGATCGACCGTCACCGACTTCAACTGCGGCACGGCCTGGGCCCAGGCGGACCCGGACGACAGCGCCAGACCGATCGCGAGAATTCTGCTCAGCATCATCCGACCCTCCCGCTCAGACTGCCGTGACCGAGACGGTCTCGATCACGTTGCGCATGAACGCGCCGGCATTCCAGTTCGGAGCGTCCGGCTGCACGACCCCGTCGCCGTTGGTGCAGCGGACCATCAGCGCATGCTCGCCCTTGTCCGCGAGCGTGATATTCGTCTGCCATTGGCGGAAGCTGTATTTGCCCTCGTCCTTGCCGAGCGTCGCGGGCACCCAGCTCTTGCCGCCGTCGGCCGAGAAATCGACCTTGGCAATGCCGGTGTCGCCGCCGAACGCGATGCCGCGCACCAGGGTCGAAGCCCCGGCCGGAACCGATGCGCCGGGCTTGAGATTGGTCACGAACGACCGCGGCACCATCTTGCTGATCGGCACCATCTTCACGCCGGCCTGGCCCGGCGTCATGCTGGCGTGGGGCGTATCCGGGATCGTATAGGCGGTCTTCATCCAGTAATTGTCGTCGGGCTTATCCAGCACTTCGATGTCGTTCAGCATCTTGACCCAATAGGTCGAATACCAGCCGGGCACGATCAGACGGAGCGGGAAGCCGTTCAGGAGCGGCAGCTGCTGGCCGTTCATGGCGAAGGCGATCATCACCTCGCCGTCGCGGGCATGGTCGATGTCGAGCGACTTCATGAAGTCCGGCGCGCCGTCGACGACCGGCTCGTCGAGCCCGTTGAACCGGACCTGGACGGCGCCCGCCTTGACGCCCGCGCGGTTCAGCACGTCCTTGAGCTTCACGCCCATCCATTTGGCATTGCCCATCGCGCCGTTCGCCCATTGGCCGCCCGGCACGCGGGGCAGGAAGAAGCCGCGCGAATTGCCGGAGCATTGATTGACCGCGGCCAGCTCGACGCGCGGCAGGCCATAGACGATGTCCTTCAGCGACAGCGACAGCGGCTTGTCGACCAGACCGCGCACCGTCAGGCGAAACTTGTCGGCATCGACCGCATTCGGGATGACCGCCCAGTGCCAGCGGACGAAGAACTGATCGTTGGGCGTGAACACGCCGCGGTCGAACACCTCGAACGGAGTTTCCAGCAACGGCGGCCGGGTCCGCTGCAGGATCATCTGTCCCTTCTGCGGAAAGTCGGTCGTCAGCAGCCGTTCTCCTGGCCCGCCCGGCAACGGCAGCTTGAGGGTGGTGTCCGCCCAGGCGGGGACGCTAGCCATCGCCAGTCCGGCGGCACCCGCCTGACCGAGAAACGCCCGGCGCGTCGGCCGAAATCCTCGTGGATCGATCGAAGCCATAGTCGATATCCTCCTTGAAGCGCGTCGCTTGTAACACCCTTCGCGACAGGGAACTCGATCGGCTCCCGATCATCGGACACCCGAGGCGCCGCTTTATTCGGGTGCCGCGTAAATATGCCTACGCGACGCCCAGCACCCGGATCAGCCCCAGGCTGATCCCGACCAGCACCAGGAGCGAGACCACGACCGTCGTCGTCACCCTGCCGCCGGCCCGGGCCACGACCCGGATGTCCACGCCCAGGCCGAGCGCCGCCATGGCGACGATGGTCAGCACGTTCGCGGTGAGCGCCGCCGGCGCCAGCGCCAGATGCGGCACGAGATCGGCCGAGCGCAGCGCGCCCAGCGCCAGGAAGCCGACGATGAACCAGGGCACCAGACGGGTGAGCGACAGCCTGCCGGTCCTGGGCAGGCTCTGCCCGGTCACGACGGCCGAGCGATGGATCGCCGCCCGCTCCAGGTGGTTGGCGCCCAGCGACAGGAACAGCACGACCGGGCCCAGCATTAGCACGCGCACCAGCTTGACCAGGGTGCCGATCTGGGTGCTGACGAGGCCGGCCGGCACGGTCGCGGCCAGGACCTGCGGCACGGCATAGACCGTGAGGCCGGCCAGCACGCCATATTGCGTGCCCGACAGGTGCAGCAGCGGGATCAGTGCCGGCAAGGCCAGGACGACGACGACGCCCAGCACGGCGGTAAAGGCGATCGAGGAGGCGACATCATCGCTGTCGGCATGGATCACCGGCGCCACGGCGGCAATGGCCGAGTTGCCGCAGATCGAGTTGCCGCAAGCGATCAGGATGGCGATCCGCTGCGGCAGGCCCAGCGCGCGCCCGAGCATGTAGCTGGCCGGGATCGCGACCATGACGATGCCGGCGATGCCGAGCAGCAGGCCCGGACCGACCGCCAGGATGGTCTGGACGCTGATCGACGCGCCCAGGAGCATGACCGCCACTTCCAGCAGGAATTTGGCGCTGAAATTGATGCCGGGCAGCCAGCGCCGGTGGGGCGTCCAGACCGAACGCACCAGCGTGCCGAGCAGGATCGCCAGCACCAGCGCCTCCAGATAGGGCCGTCCCAGCACGCGCTCCTCAAGGATCTGCAGCGCCATGGCGGCGAGCGTGACGCCGCCGCACAGCAGCAGGCCGGGGATCAACTGGTTGGGATTGCGCGACGCGGACATTTCAGGCCTCCACCCGGTGCTTCGTACCGGCTGACAAAACCTGGGCGCTTGCGGTATATAACTCAAATACATCTTTCTCATATTTATATAGATTTTATCTATGGCACTTAATCTTCACCTGTTCCGCCTGTTCGCGGCCGTCGCCCGGCATGGCAGCTTCTCGCGCGCCGCGGACGCGCTGCACCTGAGCCAGCCCTCGGTCTCCAAGGGCGTGCGCGATTTCGAGGCGCAGGTCGGCAGTCGGTTGCTGGAGCGCCGGGGCGCCGGTGGGGTGACCCTGACCGAGGCCGGCGGGCTGCTGATGCGCCATGCCGCGGCCCTGTTCGCGGCGGAGCGTGCCGCCGAGGAGGAGTTGGCGGCGCTGCGCGGCTTGGCCCGCGGCACGCTCGCCGTCGGCGCCAGCACCACGGTCGCCACATATCATCTGCCGCCGATCCTGGGCGCCTTTCACAAGCGCTACCCCGAGGTCGAACTGCGCCTGACCAGCGCCAACACGCGCGAGATCGCCGAACTGCTGAGCGCGCGCGAGCTCGACATCGCCCTGGTCGAGGGCCCGGTCGACGAACCCGGCATCGAGGCGCGGCCCTGGCGCGAGGAGGAAATGGTGCTGATCGCGGCACCGGACCATCGTCTGGCCCGGGCGACGGCACCCGTCTCGACCGATGCCCTCGCCGAAGAGATCGTCATCGTGCGCGAACCCGGTTCCGGGACGCGCGACGTGGCGTTGGCCGCCCTGGAGGCGCACCGGATCGTGCCGCGATCGATCCTGGAGGTCGGCAGCACCGAAGCGATCAAGCAGATCGTCGCCGGCGGGCTCGGCATCGCGATCGTATCGGCGGCGGCGGCGGCGGACCAGATCGCGCTCGGCAAACTGACCGTGCTCCGCGCCCAGGGCTTTGCGGTACGAAGGACGCTGACCCGGCTCCACCTGCCGGCCCGTCAGCCGAGCGCGCCGGCCGCGGCGTTCGACGCGCTGCTCGATCGATCGGTGAAATAATACCCGGAACCATACCGCCCTGATTCGGTTGGTTGACTAGCCAATCCGAATACGGTCAGCAGGAGCCCGCATGTCGGCCATAGAAGAGCCCGTCAAGGAGCCGAAGACGCCTTTGCTGCTTCAAGTCCTCGGACCGGGCCTGATCACCGGCGCGTCCGACGACGACCCAAGCGGCATCGCGACCTATTCCCAGGCCGGCGCCCAATTCGGCTATGCCACCGCCTGGACGCTGATCGTCACTTACCCCTTGATGTGCGGCATTCAGGAAATCAGCGCCGTTATCGGCCGGGTGACCGGTCGCGGCATCGCCGGCAATCTGGTGCGCCATCAGCCGGGAGCGCTGGTCAAGCTGCTGGTCGGGCTGATGATCCTGGCCAACGTGGCCAATCTGGGCGCGGATCTGGGTGCCATGGGCACCGGCCTCGCTTTGCTGATCGGGGGACCGAGTGGGTTTTATGTGATCGCCTTCGCCGTCATCTCCGTGCTGCTGGAAGTGTTCCTGCGCTATGCGCGCTATGCCAACGTGCTGAAATGGCTGACGCTGTCGCTGCTGGCCTATGTCGGATCGGTGCTGGTGGTCGGCGTGCCCTGGGGCGAGGTCGGCCTGGCGATCGTCTGGCCGCAGATCGAGCCGACCGCCGACTACGCCACCATCGTCGTCGCCGTGCTGGGCACGACCATCAGCCCGTATCTGTTTTTCTGGCAGGCCGGCCTGGAGGTCGAGGAACAGCAGGAAGTAGAAGAGGCGAAACCGCTGCGCATCGCGCCCGAACAGGCGCCCGACGCGCTGCGCCGGATCAAGTGGGACACGATCGTCGGCATGGGCCTGTCGAACCTGATCGCGCTCTGCATCATGATCACCACGGCGGCGACGCTCCATACCCACGGCATCACGGATATCCAGACCGCGTCCCAGGCCGCCGAGGCGCTGAGGCCGATCGCCGGCAAGTTCGCCTTCGTCCTGTTCGCCCTCGGCATCATCGGCACCGGGCTGCTGGCCTTGCCGACGCTCGCCGGCTCGGCCGCCTATGCGCTGGGCGAGGCGGCGCGCTGGCCGGTCGGGCTGGATCAGAAGCCGAAGCGGGCCAAGGCGTTCTACGGCGCGATCGCGCTTGCGACCGGCGTCGGGGCCGCCATGAACTTCGTCGGCATCGACCCCATCAAGGCGCTGATCTGGAGCGCGGTGCTGAACGGCGTCGCGGCGGTGCCGATCATGGCGATGGTCGTGCGCATGGCGACCCAGACCCGGATCATGGGCGGCTTCACGGTCTCGCGCGCGCTCGCCCTCAACGGCTGGGTCGGCACCGGCTTCATGGCGCTCGCCGTCGTCGTCATGTTCGCGACGATGTTCGCCGGCTAGTTAGCCCCCGCCCTTCCGGGCGCCGAGCGCCGTCGCGGTCAGGCAGAACAGTTCGAACAGCATCTGGGCGCCGACCTGGGCGGTGTTGGAGGTCGCGTCATATTGCGGGGCGACTTCGACCACGTCGCCGCCGATGATGTCGATGCCGTTCAGGCGGCGCAGCAGATCCAGCACCTCGCGCGGAGTGAGGCCGCCGACCTCCGGCGTCCCGGTGCCGGGGGCGAACGCTGGGTCCAGACTATCGACGTCGAAGCTGACATAGACCGGGCCGTCGCCCACGACCTGGCGCGCGCGCTTCGCCACTTCGGCGATCCCGAGCACCGGCACCTCCTCGGCATGGATGACGGTCATGCCGGCCTCGTAGGAGAATTCCCACAGATATTCCGCACCGCCGCGGATGCCGATCTGAATGGTGCGCTCCGGATCGAGCACGCCGTCGAGCACGGCCTGGCGGAACGGGCCGCCATGGTGGAACTTGGCGCCCTCGTAGACGCCGCTGGTGTCGCAATGGGCATCGATATGGATCAGGCCGACCGGCCGCTTGGCGCCCAGCGCCTTCAGGATCGAATAGCTGATCGAATGATCGCCGCCGACCGACAGCGGCACGATGCCGGCCTGGGCGATCCGGCCATAGAACGCCTGGATATCGGCATGGCTGTCGTCGAGGCTGAAGCGGCTGCGGAACGGCACGTCGCCGATATCGGCGACGCGCAAGCCCGCCGCCGGCATCATCCGCAGCACGTGTTCGTAGGGACCGATGCGCTCGATCTGGCGCACCGCGCGGGGCCCGAGCCGGGCGCCGGCGCGGTTGGTGACGCCCAGGTCCATCGGTACGCCGACCAGCGCCACGTCGAGCCCGCCGAAATCCGGCAGGCTCTGAGCATCGGGCGCATAGGGCGCATCGAGCAGGGTCGCCACGCCGGCGAACGGCATGGTGCGTTTGTCGCCGTCCTTGAACTGCGACTGTGCCACCTGACGGAACGCCGGATCGAAAATATCGCCGCCTTTGGCATCGGCATACCGGGCGCGGAGCGCCGCGAGCTTCGGTGCATCGACCATGATCGCTTGGATTCCCTTCGCTTCCCGCTATCGGGACGGTTTATGGCAACGGCGCGCCGTTGAGCGTGATCTGTTTGGCAGCACTCGCTTCGAGGTGCCATTTGGTGATGATCGCGGCATAAGTGCCGTCGGCCGTCAGCCGCTTCAGCGCGGCCAGCACGGCATCGCGCAGTTGCGTATCCTGCTTGGTAAACGCGATCCCCTGGCTGACGCTGGTGAAGGGTGCCCCCAGCGGCCGATAGACATCGGGCTCCAGCGTCATCGCATAGGGGATCGTCTCGCTGCCCTGCACGCCCGCATCGAGGCGGCGCTGCTTCAACTGGGACCGGGCGCTGGCCGTATCCTCGGTGCCGACCACCGTGATCGCGGGCTTGCCGGCCGACACACAATTCTCGGCGCTCCAAGCCTCGATCGATTTCGGGAAGGACGTGCTGCGGCTGGAGCCGACCGACTTGCCGCACAGATCGGCGGGCGTCTTGAATTCCGCCGCGCGGTCGGACAGCACGTAGAATTGCGCGCCGGAATTCAGATAATCGATGAAATCGGCCGATTCACGCCGCTCCGGCCGGTCGCTGAGGCCGCTCAGGATCATGTCGGCCCGACCGGTGGCAAGCGAGGGCAGCAATTGCTCGAACGCGGATTCCTGCCAGTCGAAGCTGACGCCCAGCTGCTTGGCCAGCGCGTTGCCGAGGTCGATGTCGAACCCGGTCAGCATCCCCGACTGCGGATCCTTGAATTCCATCGGTGGATAGATCGCGTTGACCGCCACCTTGATCGCCTTCGCCTGGGCGATCCGGTCGGGGAGATCGGCGGCATGTGCCGCCGCGATCGATGCCGACGCCAAGGCAAGCGCGGCCATAATCTGCGTTTTCCTGCTCATTTGCGATGGTTTCCTCGATCGTTCGGAAGACGGCTTCAGCATAGGATCTGACCCTGTTCGGCCGTGCCGACCAACAGCGGCAGCAACGCGCGGGCATCGGATAAGTCGTCGAGCGCCAGGACCCTCTCCGCCAGCTTGTCCGCACGCGCGGCCGGCATCGCCATGCCGGCAAGCGTCCGGTATTTGCCCAGCAGATCCTGGTCCGAAATCGGGTTGGCCGGGGCGCCCAGCGCCACGGTTGCGCGGAGGGTCGCGGTCGCGCCATCGGCGAAGACCAGTGTTACCTCCGGCTCGTCCAGATCGGCCAGGTCGGCATCGACCTCGAGCGTCACCCGGGCCAGCATCCGGGCGATGCGCGGATCCTGGCGCTGGTCGACCCGGTAGGCATCGATGCCAGCACCGCCATGAACCAGCCTGGCTGCGACGGCATAGGGCAGGCTCATCTGCGCCGACGCGAGGCTGCCCAGATCGCGCCCGCCGCACATGTTCATCACGAAGGCGCTGAGGCGCACCCGGACGTCGGCGAGATCCTCCGCCTCGACGGCCCGATCGCGGATCAGTGCCGACACCGCATCGATCGCCGAATGGGTGCTGCGGCACGAGGCATAGGGTTTGATCGAGCAGCGCATGATCTTCCACGGATGCCCGAGCCCGGCGGTGAGCGCCTCCGGCTCCGCCGTCGCCGGGGCGAACGTCTTCAGAAAGCCACCCCAGACATCCTCGAAGATCCGGCCAGGTCCCGTGACGCCGCGCGCGGCGAGCAAGGCCGCCAGCAACCCGCCCTCCGCCGCGCGGCCGGCATGCAGCCGCTTCGTCTGGGCCGAATCATGGATGAAGCCCCACAGGCCGCCGCTGAAGCTGGCCGCATGGCCGAGCGCCGCCGACGTTTGGGGGCGATCGAGCCCGAACAGCCGGGCCGCGGCCGCCGCCGCGCCGAACACGCCGCAAGTCGCCGTCGAATGCCAGCCGGCGCCATTATGCGCGGCATAGCCGCCGCAGGCCTCCAGCACCCGCCGCGCCACGTCATAGCCGATGGCGACCGCCGTCACGAGATCGCGGCCGGACACAGCCCGATCGGATGCCGATAGCGCCGCCAGGGCGGCCGGCAGCACGACCGCGCCCGAATGATCGCAGCCGCCGGTGTCGTCGAGCTCGAGCGCATGGGCGGCCACGCCGTTGGCCAGCGCCGCGTCGCGGGCACCGAGCCGGATGCCGGTGCCCCAGAGCGGCGCCGTGCCGCTGCCGTCGAGCACGGCGCGCGTCTGGCGCGGCTCGAACGCGAGCGCGCCGGCGATCGTCACCCCGACCGTATCCAGGATGTGACGCTTGGTCGTCGCCACCACGTCGGCGGGCAAGGCCGCGAAGGGCGTCTCCCGGATGAAGGCGCCGAGTTCGGCCCCGGCCCCCGTCACGATCGGCGCTCGGCGAGGACGCGGGCGAAGACCTCGGCCGGATGGTCGGGCGCATTGGGCGGCTGGGTCGAGGCCCACCAGTCCGCGACTTCCCGCCCGGTCGCGAACCAGACATCCGGATGCTGGCGCAACCCGCCCAATAGGTCGCGCAGCAGTTCGATCCGGCCCGTGGTCCCGATCATTTCAGGATGCAGGCGCAGCAGATAACACAGGCCATAGCGGTGGAAGCCGGCAAAATCCTGTCGCCAATTGGCGAGCACATCCCGGTAGCCGGCGATGCGCGACTGGCCGGGCGGTACCGGCGGATAGAGGTTGAAGGCGAAGTAGGGTTCGTCCTCCAGCTCGTAATGCAGCGGCAGCTCGACGAAGGCGGCGGCATCGCGCGGCGCATGGAAATACGGCAGGTCGTCGCCCCGCCAGGACGACGACCAGCGAATGCCGGCCGCGGACAGCACCTGGGCGAACCCCGGCGCCCAATTGCCGGACGCCGAGCGGAAGCCGACCGGCGCCTCGCCGACCGCGTCGGCCA
Source organism: Rhodospirillales bacterium (assembly GCA_028288725.1). GTDB lineage: Bacteria > Pseudomonadota > Alphaproteobacteria > ATCC43930 > CGMCC-115725 > Aliidongia. The sequence continues at coordinate 7,166 of JAQGIC010000052.1, read as the reverse complement.
GCGCCGCCCGGCCCCGGACGAAGGCGTCCTGCTGTTCGGCGAGGCTCAGCCCGTCGAAGATCTCGCAGCGATAGCCGTTGGTCGCGAGTTCGTGGCCGGCCGCATGGATCTGGCGCACCAGGCCGCGATGCGCCTCGGCGACCCGCCCGGGCACGAACCAGCTGGCGCGGACGGCATGATCGTCGAGCGCGTCCAGCACCCGGTCGACACCGCGCCGGGCGCCATAGCGCCAGACCGACAGGGTCTTCTCGCGCCCCTCGGTCGCAGGCTCGCGGGCGACGATATCGTGTATGTCGTTGAAATCGACCGTGACGACGACGGCGGAGCGGGCGCCGCCCGGCCAACGCGGAGGAAGGCTTCCGGTCATGGGTAGGCCTCCGCCAGCCACCACTCGGCGACTTCCTGACACCGGGCGAACCAGACGTCGCCGGCATCGCGCATGTGCTGGAACAGCCGTTCGAGCAGCAGGAGCCGCCCCGGCTTGCCCGAGACCTTGGGATGGAACAGCGTGGTCAGGCACAGCCCGTCGCGGCGCGTGCCGTCGAATTCGCGCCGCCAATTGTCGAACGTCGTCTCGTAACCGGCGATGCGGTCGAGGCCCGCCGGAAAGTTCGGGTTCCGCTGATAGGCGAGCGAGGCGTAGTCGTCGAGTTCCCAGCGGCCCGGAATCTCGACCAGCGGCCGGTCGCGACCGGCGATCTCGATCAGATAGGGCCGGTCGTCGCCGCGCATCGAGCTCGAATAAAGCACGCCCGCCTCGGCCAGCAATTCCGCCGTGCGTGGCGCCCAGTCGCCGGAGGGCGTGCGAAAGCCGGTCGGCACGACGCCCAGGTGATCGCGGAAGATCTGCAGCGACCGGGCCATCACCCGGCGCTGCTCATCGTCGGTCAATTGCCAGAACGCCTCGTGCTCATAGCCGTGATAGGCCACCTCGTGGCCGCGCTCGACGATGGCCCGGCACTGGGCGGGCCAGGTCTCGACGACCCAGCCCGGCACGAAGAAGGTCGCGGGCAGCCCCTGGTCGCTCAAGAGATCCAGCAGGCGCGGCAGCGCCCGCCAGACGTCGTAGCCGCCCAGCGTGAAGAAGGACGGGTTGCGCCAGATCGAACCGTCGATCAGCGCATTGCCGGTCGGCCCGTCGAGATCGAACGCCAGTGCCACGGCGCAGCTGGCCCCGCCGGGCCAGCGGATCGGTGTCGGAGGCGTCTCGTCACTCCCCGGCATTGATCGTCGCCTTGGCAACGGCGATGTCTTCCAGCTGCCACTTGGCCAGGATCTTCGCATAGGTCCCGTCGGCGATCGTCTGCTGGAACGCCGCCTCGACCGCGTCCTGCAGCGGCTTGTCGGCCTTGGCGATGCCGATCCCGGTATATTGGAAGGCGATCGCCGAGCCGATCGGCGCGTAGACCCCCGGCTCCAGCGACATCATGTACGGCAGCGTCTCGCTGCCCTGCATCGCGACGTCGAACCGGCCCTGACGCAGTTGGGTGCGGGCGTCGGCGGACCCTTCGGTGCCGACGACGGTGATCGCAGGCTTGCCGGCCGGCGTGCAATGCGCGTCGCTCCAGGCCGCGATCTCCGTCGGAAACGAGGTGCGCCGGCTCGTGCCCACGCTCTTGCCGCACAGCGCCAGCATGTCCTTGAAGTCGGCCCCGTGCGCGACCGTCGTATAGAATTGGGGGCCCGACTTCACGTAGTCGACGAAGGTCACCTGATCGCGCCGATCCGCCCTGTCGGTCATGCCCGACAGGATCATGTCGACCCGGCCCGTCGAGAGCGCGCTGATCATTTCGGCGAAGCCGGTCTCCTGCCAATGGAGCTTGACGCCCAGCTTGGCGGCGATCGCCTCGCCCAGCTCGACATCGAAGCCGCTCAGCTTGTCGGTCGCCGGATCCTTGAACTCGAACGGCGGATAGTTCGGCACGACGGCGACCACGATCTCGCCCTTGGCCTTGATCGCGGCGGGCGTCTCGGCATGGGCCGGCAGGGCCGCGGCGAGCAGCAAGGTCAGAACGGGCAGGCAGGAAGATGCTTTCATCGACAACTCCGCGGGATTCGGGTGAAGGAATAGTCCCAATACGTCATCCCCGGGCTTGACCCGGGGATCCACGCGTCTCCGCTTGAGATGCTGCTGCCGGCATGGTCGCATTGCCGAGCCACGTGGATGGCCGGGTCAAGCCCGGCCATGACGAATAGGGTTGCGAGCGTCATCACGAGATGACGGCCGAAATGAAATCGGCGGTTCGGGGGTTGCCGGGCCGGGTCAGGATCTCGGACGGCGGCCCGGTCTCGATGATCTGGCCCTGGTCCATGAACACGACCCGACTGGCGACCTCGCGCGCGAAACCCAGCTCATGGGTGACGACGATCATGGTCATGCCCGACCTGGCCAGATCGCGCATGACGGTCAGCACCTCGCCGACCAGTTCGGGATCGAGCGCCGAGGTCGGCTCGTCGAACAGCATCAGCTTTGGCTTCATGGCGAGCGCGCGGGCGATCGCGACGCGTTGCTGCTGGCCGCCGGACAGTTCGACCGGAAAGGCGTCCGCCTTGTGATCGAGCCCGACGCGGGCGAGCAGGGTCTTCGCTTCCGCGATCGCTTCGGCCTTCGGCCGCTTCAGCACCTGGACCGGCCCCTCGATCACGTTCTCCAGCGCCGTCATGTGCGGGAACAGGTTGAAGCGCTGGAACACCATTCCCGTCGCCAGCCGCTGGCGCGCGATCTGGCTTTCGGTGAGCTCGTACAGCCGGTCGCCCTCGCGCCGATAACCCACCAGCTCGCCATCGACCCACAGCGCGCCGTCGGTCACCTTTTCCAGCTGGTTGACGCAGCGCAGCAGCGTGCTCTTGCCCGAGCCGGACGGGCCGATGATGCACAGCACCTCGCCCCGGAACACATCGAGCGAGATAGCCTTCAGCGCTTGGAACTGGCCGAAATGCTTGGCCAGGCCGATGGCGCGAACGATGGGATCGCCGCTGCGGACGACAGTATCGCCGCTGCGGACGGCGGTATCGCCGCTCATGAAACGGTCCCTCGCCTGCCGGCCCCGCGGGCGAAGCGGGTCTCGATCTGCGCCTGCCCCAGCGACAGGATCGTGACGATCACCAGGTACCAGATCGCCGCCACGATCAGCAGTTCGATGACGCGCGCATTGGCGTAATAGATGTTCTCGGCGTTATGCAGGATCTCGGCATACTGGATGACGCTCGCCAGCGAGGTCAGCTTGACCATGCTGATGAATTCATTGCCGATCGGCGGGATGATCACCCGCATGGCCTGGGGCAGGATGATCCGGCGCAGCGCCTTGAGGCGCGCCATGCCGATCGCCTTGGCCGCCTCGTACTGGCCGGTATCGACCGACAGCAGGCCGGCGCGCACGACCTCGGACGAATAGGCGCCCTGGTTGATGCCGAGCCCCAGCAGTGCCGCCACGAACGGCGTCATGACATCGACCATGCGCGCCTCCCAGACGCCGGGGATGCCGACGGTCGGGAACACCAGCGCCAGGTTGAACCAGAGCAGCAGCTGCAGGATGGCCGGCGTGCCCCGGAACAGCCAGACATAGCCGAGCGACACCGCCCGCAGCACCGGATTGGCCGACATGCGCATGATCGCGATGATCACGCCCAGCACGACGCCCAGCGCCATGGCCAGGATCGACATGATGATGGTGTTGGCGAGACCGTACAGGATCGACGGCACGGTCAGGAACTGGCCGACGAAGCGCCATTCGATCTTGCCATGGGCGGAGGCATCGACCAGGAAGCCCAGAAACAGCAGGATCAGCCCGGCCGAGACATAGCGCCCCCAATAGCGCCGGGGTACGTGGCGCAGATGGGCGATGTCGGTCCCGGTCTCGCGCCCGGCCGCCTGGTTCAGCATCTCGGGCCGCCATAGGCGTCGGCCCAGGCCGCCTGCGCCGCGAGCCCGGCCTTGAGCCGTTCGATCTGTTCCCAGACCCGGACCGGCGCCGTGCCGCCATAGCCGGTCCGCGCGGCAACGGCGGCCTCGAGCGTCAGGCAGTCGAGCATGTCCGGCCGCAGCCGATCGTCGACCGAGGCCAGCGTCTCCGGCGTCAGCTCCCAAAGCTCGATCCCACGCTCCTCGCACAGCCGGACGAGGGCGCCGGTGATCTCGTGCGCCGTGCTGAACGGCACGCCCCTGAGCGCCAGCCAGTCGGCGACCTCGGTCGCGAGCGTGAAGCCCAGCGGCGCCTGCCGCCGCAGCTCGGCGACATCGACCCGCATGGTGCGGATCATGCCGGCCATGGCGGGCAGCGCCAGGTCGAGCGTATCGAGGCTGTCGATCACGGCCGACTTGTCTTCGGCCAGGTCGCGGTTATAGGCGAGCGGCAGGGATTTCAAGGTCGAGAGCATGCCGGTCAGGTTGCCGATCAGCCGGCCGGCCTTGCCGCGCGTCAGCTCGGCGATATCCGGGTTCTTCTTTTGCGGCATGATCGAGCTGCCGGTGGCATAGGCGTCGTCGAGCTCGACCCAGCGGAACTGGCGCGAGGTCCAGACGCAGATCTCCTCGGCCAGGCGCGAGATGTTCACGGTCATCATGCTGACGACGAACAGAAATTCGGCGACATGGTCGCGGCTGCCGACCGCATCGATCGAATTCTCGCACGGCGCGTCGTAGCCCAGCTCCGCCGCCGAGAGCTCCGGCCGCGTGCAGATGGCCGAGCCGGCGAGCGCCGCCGCCCCCAGCGGCGAGCGCGCCGCGCGCCGGTCCCAGTCCTTGAGCCGTTCCATGTCGCGATAGATCGCCTGGGCATGGGCCAGCAGATGATGGGCGAACACCACAGGCTGTGCCGGCTGCAGATGGGTAAAGCCGGCGGAGATGGTCTCGACGTGCCGTTCGGCCTGTTCGACCAGCGCCGCCTGCAGATCCAGCACCAGGGTCGCCATGACCCGGCCCTTGTCGCGCAGGTAGAGCCTGAGATCGTTCGCGGCCTGATCGTTGCGCGAACGGCCGGCGCGCAGCTTGCCGCCGATGGGCCCCAGCCATTCGGTCAGCACGCGTTCCAGGAAGGTATGGACATCCTCGTCGCCCGCCGACGGGCGGACCGTGCCGGCGATGACCTCGCCCTCCAGCCGATCGATCGCGGCCAGCAGCTGGCTGAGTTCGCCCGCGTCCAGAATGCCGGCGCGCTGCAGCTCGCGCGCATGAGCCCGCGAACCGGCCAGATCATAGGGTGCCAAACGGAAGAACCGTTCGTCCGACCGGGAGAAGGCGGTCAGCGCCGGGGCCGGCGGCGTTCGGAACCGACCGCCCCATAGCCGTTCGGTGGTATCGCCGCTGCTATTTTTCATGCCGCCACCGGATTCGTTTGTTGCTGTCAACTGCCGAGGAATGTTCCGGTCTTTTCCAACTTGAGCGCAACCGATTTTATCCGCAGTGTAATGCTGAGTTTTTCTCAGCATTGGAGACCGGATGCGCCCGCGCCTGCCCCCGCTAAACCCGCTGCGCGCGTTCGAAGCCTCGGCGCGCCACCTGCAGGTCGCGAAGGCCGCGGCCGAACTCAATGTGACGCCCAGCGCCGTCAGCCATCAGTTGCGCACGCTGGAGGACGCGCTGGGCGTGGCGCTGTTCGACCGGACCCGGCGGCAGCTGAAGCTGACCCCCCAGGGGGCAGCATTGCTGCCGTCGATCAATTCGGCGTTCCAGACCATCGCCGATGCGACCGCCAAGCTGGGCGACGCGTCGATGGCGGGCGATCTGGTCATTTCCTCGCCGGTGGCATTGACCTCGCGCTGGCTGGTCCGCCATGTCGGCGAGTTCCTGCGTCAGCACCCGCAGGTCAATCTGCGCATCATTCCGTCGAACGACGACAAGGAGATCTACGCGTCGGCGGTCGATCTCTGCATCCGCTACGGCAATGGGCGCTGGGGCGGCCGACGCGTGACGGCGCTCTGCTCGGTCGCGCTCTTTCCGGTCTGCAGCCCGATGCTGATGAATGGCCCGCATCCGATCCGGGCGGTCCGCGACCTGGCGCATCATCTGCTGCTGTGCGAGGACGACGGTTCGGAATGGGCGCGCTGGCTGCTGGGCGCGTCCGGCAGCCTGGCGGAATTCCGCGCCACCGGGCTCGGCAACGCCCATATCGCGCTCGAGGGCGCCATCTTCAGCCAGGGCGTGGCGCTGGGCGACAGTATCCTCGCCAAGGATGACCTGACCGAGGGACGGCTGGTCCGCCTGTTCGAAGCGACCATCCCGGCCGAGCACGCCTATCACATCGTCTGCCGCCACGAACTGGCCGAGACGCCCCTGGTCGGCGGCTTCATCGCCTGGATCGAGGGCAAGATCCGCGACGGCCAGAGCGGTTGATTAGCCGCTAGAGCCTGATCCGATCAAGCCTGCTTGGCTTGATCGGTGAATCAGTCTCTAAATATTTGATTTAGAGCGCGATTCAGATATGAGGCCGAGCAGGCCTCATATCATCGCGCTCTAGTGGATAAAATCAGACGGATGAATCCGTCTGATTTTACCACAACTCATCGGTCCACTAGTTCCCCTTCTTCCCCGCGATCAGATTATCGATGTACTGGTTGGCGAAATCATAGACCGCGCCCTGATCCTTGGCCTTCTTCTTCTTCTCGTCGGTCGTGTCGCCTTCCGCCGAACCGGCGTCGCCCGCGGCGGTCGTATTTTCGTCGGTCACGGTATTGCTGGCGACCTGCTGCGTGGCGCCCAGCACGGCCTGGGTGACATTGCTGGCGCTCGCTTGGGCAGCACTCGCATCGATGCCGCCGATGGTGCCGGTCACCGTAACGTTCGACGAGGAGATGTTCGCCGAGGTCGCCGTCACCTGCTCGCTGACGGTCGGCGCGCTCAGGTCGACCTTGCCGCCGATGACGCTGCCCGAGATCGTTCCCGTCGCCGCCACCTGAACGCCGCCGCCGCCTTGCGCCACGATCGTGCTGCTGACGTTGGTCGCGTTGATCGCGATGTCACCCGCGGTCGAGGTAACGCCGCCGCTGACGTTGCCGCCCGCCTGGATGCCGACCGAACCGCCGCTGATGTCGGCCGAGACATTCTGGGTGGCGCTGATCTGCGCCAAGCCGCTCGACGTGATGCTGCCGCTGACGTTGGCGCCGCTGACCGTGGCGCTGCCGCCGCTGACCTGGACGTTGGCCGACACGTCGCCGCTGGCGGCGATGTT
>JAQGIC010000044.1 GCA_028288725.1 Rhodospirillales bacterium | reverse complement strand
CGATGATCCCCCAGACCGACCCCAAGGCCGCCTATCTCGAACAGCAGCCGGAGATCGATGCCGCGATCGCGCGCCAGTTGGCGAGCGGCTGGTATATCCTGGGCAAGGAGGTCGAGGGATTCGAGGCCGAGTTCGCGGCGTTCCTGGGCGCGGGCCACGGCATCGGCTGTGCCAACGGCACGGACGCGCTGGTGCTGGCGCTGAAGGGGCTCGGCATCGCGCCGGGCGACAAGGTGGCGACCGTGTCGCACACCGCGGTCGCCACCGTCGTCGCGGTCGAACTGGCCGGGGCGGTGCCGGTGCTGATCGATATCGATCCGCGGACCTACACCATGGATCCGGCGGCACTCGGGGCCGCCTTCCAGGCGCACCCGGACATCAAAGTCGTGATCCCGGTGCATCTCTATGGTCAGCCGGCCGATCTGCCGGCGATCCAGGGGCTCGTCCACCGCCACGGCGCCAGGCTGATCGAGGATTGCGCCCAGGCCCATGGCGCCAAGCTCGATGGCCGCACGCTCGGCACCTGGGGCGACGTCGCCTGCTTCAGCCTCTATCCGACCAAGAATTTGGGCGCGCTCGGCGACGGCGGCGTGATCGTCACCGGCGACGCGAAGCTGGCGACCGACTTGAAGGCGCTCCGGCAATATGGCTGGTACCAGCATTACATCAGCGACCTCGCCGGCATGAACAGCCGGCTGGACGAGCTGCAGGCGGCGATCCTGCGGGTCAAGCTCACCGCCCTCGCCCGCTGGAACGCCCGCCGCCGGGCGATCGCGGCCGCCTATGACGCGGGTCTCAAAGGCAGCGGCCTGGGCCTGCCGCAGATCCGGCCGGGCGCCGAGCATGTCTATCACCAGTACGCCGTCCGCTCGCCCGACCGCGATGGGCTGAAGGCGCGGCTGCGCGAGCGCGGCGTCGCCAGCAACATCCATTACCCGGTGCCGGTCCATCTGCAGGCGGCCTATCGCGGCCGGCTGATCCTCGGCCCCGCCGGGCTCGGCGAAACCGAGCGGGCGGCGCGCGAGGTCTTGAGCCTGCCGATGTACCCACAATTGGGCGACGCGGCGGTCGCCCAGGTGATCGCGGCGGTGCTGGCGGGCTAGGCGGCACTCGCCGCCGCACGGCGCCAGGCGAAAAAGCCGACGCCGACGAGGCCGCTCAGCACGGTGGCGACGCCGGATGCGATAATGGTAGGCCCGAGGCCGAACCAGCCGAACAGCAGAGGGGCGGCCAGGTAGGCCAGGAACATGCCGGCGAACACCACGCACATCTGCATGCGCCAGACCTGGGCCAAGCGGTGGGGTGGAAAGCAGGTCTGCAGCAAATGCAGCATGGCGAGGTCGCCCAACGGGCCGTTGATCGCGGCGAAAGCTGCGACCGCCATCAGCCAGAGATGGCCATGGCCGAGCGGCAGTGCCAGGATGCCCAGGCCGAAGATGATCTTGGATGCGACCAGGCGCTGGGCGGGGCGCCCCGGCCCCATGCTGGCCAGAATCAGGTTGGTCGCCACATTGCCGATGCCATAGGCCATCATCATCAGGCCGTAGGACGTCAGCGGATCGTCGTCGGTCTGGCGTAGATACAGCACCATGCCCAACAGATAGCCGATGGCCCAGGTGCCGTTGGCGATCAGCCCGGCCAGCAGCCCGTAGATCACGACCGGATGGCCGCGCACGGCACGAAAGCCGCCGATCACACTGTCGAGAATCGCGGCCGCGCCGGTTTCCCTGCGATGGACCGGCTCGACCGCCAGCCGGCGCGTGACCGCGCGGACGGCGAGCGCCGACAGTAGAAAGGTCGCGGCGGTCACGGCGAAGAATTGTCCCGTCGGCAGGATGCCGTTGACGACTGCGATCAGGCTGGGCCCCGCGATGCGCGCCATGCGCTTGGTCGCGTCGAACAGACCGTTGGTCGCATGCCGAAGGACGGGATCGGGCGCGAGCGACGGCAGCGTCGCTTGCAGCGACGGATCGAAACTCGCGGTGATCAGCGAGACCGTCCCGGCGATGGCGACGAGCAGCGGCAGGCTCATCGCGTGCAGCAAGCCGGCGACGGACAGGACCAGCACCAGGGCAGCGCGCACCAGATCGGCCGCGATCATGGTCGTGCCGTGGCGCCAGCGGTCGGTGACGATGCCGCCGAACAGGCTGCCGGCCAACAACCCACCGGCCTGCAGGGCCGACAGATAGCCCGCATCCTTGCCGATGATGTCGGCCGCGACCCAGACGACCGCGACCGCGTAGAATTCCGCCCCCGTCGCGGCAAGCACCTGACCGGTCCACAGCAGCGCGATCGGTCGGTGGACGAGGGGCTTCAGGACGAACATGGGCGGGCTCGGGCGGAACTGCTGAGAGACCTCAGCATGCGCTACCAGGGCGCCGCGGACCACCCGCAGAACGCGTCAGGCCGGGTTGCGATTTCGGCGGGGGGCGACGCCTACGCCCGGAACATCACGAAAATGCCGCTCGAAATCAGCGCGATGCCGGCCCAATGCTGCCAGGTCAGCGGCTCGCGCCACAAGACATGGGCGAGGATGGCCAGCAGACCGTAGCTGATCGAGACGCTGGGATAGGCCAGCGACACCGGGATCTTCTTGATCGCGACGATGTAGGTCAGCGCCGACAGGAAATAGATACCGAAGCCGCAGATCGTCCAGGGCGACAGGAACTGCGCCAGGCCCTCGCCGGAACTCTCGGCGCCGGCCTTGAGCACGAGCTGGCCGGCGACGCCCAGCAGGATCGCCGTGCCCAGCCACAGATAGGGCGTCATCAGGCGCGCTTCGCCAGTTTGCGGGCCGGCTTCGCCGCCGCACCCGAGCGCCAGGCCTCGCGCACGATGAATTGCGGCTTGCGGTTGGCGGTCAGGAACATGCGGCCCAGATACTCGCCGACAATACCCAAAATCATCAGCTGCACGCCCGACAGCAGCAGGACCGCCGCCATGATCGAGCCCCAGCCGCGCGGCGTCGCCTGCATCACCAGCGCCTCGATCGTGACGAAGACAGCGGCCACGCCGCCCAGTACGCTCAGGCCCATGCCGGTCAGGGTCGAGATCCGGAGCGGCATGACCGAGAAATTGACGAACATGTTCATCCACAGCCGCACGAGCTTGCGGATGGTGTAGTTACTGCGGCCCATGGCGCGCGGCAGATGCAGCACCTCGATCTTCTCGATGCGCTGGGTCACCTGCAGGATCAGGCCGTCGATATAGGCGAACGGTCCGTCATAGGCCAGGATCTGGCTGACCAGGAACCGGCTCATGCAGCGGAAGCTCGACAAGTACAGGCCCTTGGGCTTGTCCAGCAGCACGTCGGCGACGCGGTTGGTGAAGTGGCTGCCCCAATTGCGCCAGGCCGCATGTTCCTTGCTCTGGTACCAGGTATAGACGACGTCGGCCCCGGTCGCCTGGGCGTGGCCCAACAGCTTCAGGACTTCCGACGGCGGGTTCTGCAGGTCGTCGTCCATGGTGATGACATGGCGCCCGCGGGCCTGGTGCAGCCCGGCCATCACCGCATTATGCTCGCCGAAATTCCGCGCCAGATCGATCACGATCAGCGGCACCTTTGCCGTCGGCAGCAGCGTGCGGCAGACCGCCAGACTGTTGTCCGGGCTGCCGTCGACCACCAGGATGACCTCGACCCCGCCGGGGACGTCCAGTCCCTCGATCGCGGCGACGAGGCTCGCGACCGTATCGGCGCCGTTATAGACCGGCACGACGATGCTGAGGGCGGGGCCTTCGTCGGCGGATATCGTGTCGTTCACATCGTCAGCCATGCTTGATCGCCACCGCCAGGACCGAACCGCCGAACGGCAGCGCGATCCCGCATCGCAAGAGGAAGTTTTCGAGCCGCATCACGGTCCGGAACAGGAATTCGATCGGCGCCGGGAACGGCATCACGTCGCTGGCCGCCCCTTCGGTCTTCATCAGCTTACGGCGCAGTACCATCAGCGGAAAGAGCAGGCTGTTCCAATAGCTGGTGCGCACCTGCGTGAAGCCGGCGGCGCGCAGGAGTGCCGCGAGCCGGGTCCTTGTATAGCGCCGCGCCGTATGGACCGCCCGGTCGTGCGCCGAGAACATCCAGTCATAGGCCGGCAGGTTCAACACCAGCACGCCGCCGGGCGCCAGGCAGCGATGGAGATCGGCCAGCGCCTGAGTCTGATCGACCGAGCGGTGGCACAGCACGTCGGCGCTGAAGACGGCGCCCAGGCTCGCCGTCGCGAACGGCAATTGATTGATCGAGGCGACAGCGACCGGCACGCGCGCGCGCGCCGCGGTCAGTTCGGCCGCGACCGGCTCGAAATCCATGCCGATCCGATCCAGGTCCGGCAGCGCCCGACCGAGCTTGGCCAGGAAGCCGCCGGTGCCGCAGCCGGCATCCAGCACGCGCAAGCCCCGGCGCGCGCGGCCGGTGCGCGCAAAGACGGTCAGCAGATTGGCGTGGATACCGTGGAACCACCACATCCGTTCTTCGACGGCGTGCATCTTCTCGTATTCGATGCGATCCATGGGCGAGCGTGCGGCCTATCAGCGTTAGAGAGGCCGTCATTCCCGCGAAAGCGGGAATCCAGAGTGGCCGCGCACCTGCCCTTTGCCCTGGATTCCCGCTTTCGCGGGAATGACGGATGTTATTGCGTGTCGCTATCCTCGGCGACCTTCTCGGCCGCCTGCACGATCTCGCGCCGGTCGAGGACGATGGACAAGAGCGCGCCCAGCCGTTCGACCCGGAACACTTCCTTGCCGGGCAGCGCGTTGTTGCAATTGTCCTTGGTGAAGGCGATGAAGAAATCCGCCTTGTCCCGGTCCTCGGTGAACACGAAATTGTCCGGGAAGAAATAATCCGCGGAAATCGGCGGGCCGCAGACCGCGACGGTGAAGTCGTGATCCTCGAACTCGGCGCCGTATTCGGTCTCCAGATAATTGGTCAGGCCCTTGACAGCCTCGGCATAGGAATTGCCCCAATAATCGGTCTTGAACAGGCCCTGGGCGCCGTCCACGCCGCCGACCAGGCCATTGTAATAGACGTATTGGTCTGGGTGCAGCACGAACATGATGCCCAGGTGGCCTACGCCATAGAGCGCCAGCATTCCGCTCAACGTATGGCGCCAGCGGAAATCCTTCAGCCGGTCGGCGACATGGTCGGCCACCAGCGCCGAGGCGACCGCGAGCGGCGGCAGCACGAAGATGAAATGGCGCATGCCGTCGAACAGCACGGCCTTGATCCAGACCGCATAGACGACCGGGAACAGCGCCGCGATCGCGATCACGCCATACTGCAGGCTGCGCGTGCGGTCGGGGCCGCCGCGGCGGCTGACCTGCTCGATCAGCGCCGCCGGCACCGCGGCGCACGCCAGCACCAGGGTCAGTTCCGGCAGGGCCAGCACGATATGGGTCGGCAGATATTCCCAGGGCAGGTCGGTCGCCGGGAAATACTGGCCGTCGAACAGGGTCGTGAACGGGAAGGTGACGTGGCTGAAATAATCCAGCGCCGTCAACGGATGCTCGATCGGGCTCTGCTGCGCCCAGGGCCAGAACACCAGCATCACCGCATAGGACAGCAGCAGCATCGGCACCAGCACGCGCCAGCTCGCGGTCCAGAGTTCGCGCAGCACCAGCGGCGCATCGCGCGTTTCCGCCGCACGCCAGGCGCAATAGAGCAATCCCGCGAGGCCGGCATAGCCGAAGAACAGCAGCCCGCCGACGCGCACGCCCAGCGACAGACCGATGACGATGCCCAGCTTGAACACCAGGCCCCAGGCCGGGCGCGGCAAGGTCGGCACGATGCGCGCCATGTAATAGACCGACCAGATGCCGGCGACCGCGAAGGGGATGTCCTTCGGGTTGTTGAACATCTGGCCGTAATAGTTGGGAATGGTCAGCAGCAGCACGGCCGACAGAAATCCGGCGCGCGGGCCGGCCATGAACCGGCCGAGCTTCCAGGCGCCGATCACGCCCAGGACGCCGACCAGGCCGTTCAGCAGATGGCGCGTCTCATAGGTGCCGAACGGCGACACCCGGTTGACCAGCGCCGCGGTCATGTCGAACGCGGCGCCGTAATTATACAGATTGAGCCAATGGAGCGACCGGTTGTCCTTGAACCAGGACAGGTAGTAATCGAGCACGAACACGCCATACCAATTATGGACATCCTCGTCCCAGGTGATGCCGTAATCGTGGAACGTACCGATCACCAGGCCGATGGCGCCCAGCACCAGGACCAGCGTGGCCAAATCCCAGCTAGGCGCGAAACGGCGCCGGCTGGCTTTGACCTCGGTGAATTCGATGGCTGTCACCGGGTCACGCCTTCATGGCGCGCGTCGGGACGAAAAGTGCGTCGTTCACGAAAAGGTTGCTCCGCAGATCTTCATGTCATCCGGCCGCGCATGGGTTGCTGTCGCCTACAACGCCACAGGGCGGTGACTTATTTCCTAACATTCCTCACCAAGCCGCTTATAGCATGAGGATTGGCCTCGATCGGCAGCGTTTCGAGCATGCCCTGGCCGCACTTTACCGTGAGGCGCCATGGCCGACCACCATCTGATCCGTACCATCGAAGAAGCCTCGTTCGGCGCCTGGCCCGCTTTGGCCCAGGTGCTCGACGATGGCTGGGTCTTGCGTTTCGCCGACGGGCATACCAAGCGTGCCAATTCGGTGAACGGCGTCTATCCCGGTTACGCCGATGTCGAGGCCAAGATTGCCCGGGCCGAGGACTGGTTTGGCGCCCGCGGACTGCCGACGATTTTCCGGGTGACGCCGCTCGCCGAGCCGGCCGATCTGGCCGATCGCCTGGCGGCGCGCGGCTATGAGCCGTTCGAGACGTCACGCGCGCTGCATAACCCGGATCTGTCCGCGATCGCGCCGACCGGGCTGGAGGCCGGCATCGCCCTGCGGCTCGATCCGACGCCGGGTCTGGGGTGGCTCGACGCCTATCTGGCGCTCTCGCCGCTCGACGCGCGCAAGACCGCGGCGCTGACGCGGATGCTGGATGTGATCGTGCCGCGGGCGTGCTTCGGCTGGCTGCACGAGGGCGGTCGGCCGCTCGCCGCGGCGTTCGTGGTCGTGCAGGGCGGGCTGATGGGGACCTATGACGTGGTCACGGCGCCCGAGGCCCGGCGGCGCGGGCTCATGCGGACGCTGCTCGGACATCTCACCCGGTGGGCCGTCGCCGACGCGGGCGCGCGTTCGGGTGCGATCTTCGTCGTCGCAACCAACTCACCGGCCGCGGCGCTCTACGAGCGCCTGGGATATCGCGAACTCTATCGCTACCATTATCGGATGGTGCCCCCGGCTTGAAGGGGGCATCCATCCGGTAGCGGGTCGCTATTCGGCCGGCTGGGCTTCCGGTTCCTGCTCATGCTGATCGTGACCGCGGCCATGATCGCCATGGCTGTTGCCATGACCATGGTCGTTGCCCTGATGCTCGGCATGCTGCTGCGGCTGCTGGGTGTGCTGCACGCTGGCTTCCGTCTGCTCGGGCTGCTCGCCCTCGCCCGTGTCGGCCGGCGTGGTCGGCCGGAAATGCTGCGGGCCTTCGCCGTTCGCATTCATCACCCGGAAATAATGTTCCGCATGCTGGTACAGGTTCTCGGCGGCGATCCGATCGCCCGCCGAAGCGGCTTCCCGGGCCAACGCCACATAGCGCTCGAACACCTGATAGGCGTTTCCGCGAATTTTGAGGCCCGGACCATTGCTGTCGAAGGTCTGCGAGCGATGGGGGGTACGGGGACGTCCGCCGCCGTTGTTACCGCCGCCACCACCGCCTCCTCCGCCACCATTCATGTTGCCGGGATTGTTGTTACTGCGGCCGCGCGACCGTTTGTTGGGACCTGATCTCATGGCACCTGGATACGGCTAAAGGCTAAATTCTAATCGGCTTGATCGGATGACGGGCTCGCCGGAACTGGCCGCGCGATTCGGCGCAGCGGGTTCATCGAAGCGGTTTGGGCTGGGGCAATCCTGGCGCCATCAGCCTCGGAAGTGTGCCCGTCAAGTTCGACCCTAGACGGTGACGGGGCGCATTCCAACCTTTATTTTCGCGAGAGCGCCGGTTTGCCGAGCACGACGGCCCGCGCAATTCCGCCGAGGTCGGCCCGCAGCTCGCGCAGGACCAGGCCGGTCGCAACGCCGAGCCCGGCGACGGCGTCGGCCTGGCCCTGGCCGACCTCGAGGATGACATGACCGCCCGGCCGCAGCAGCCGCGCCGTCTCGGGCGCCAGCACGCGATAGGGATCGAGCCCATCCGCCCCGCCGGCCAGCGCCGTCAGCGGATCATGCTCGCGCACCTCCGGCTCCAGCCGGGCGATGTCGCCGGCCGGGATATAGGGCGGGTTCGACACGATCAGATCGACCGGGCCGCTCAGTGCGCCCGCCCAGTCGCCGACGATGAATTGCGCCCGTCCGGCCAAGCCCAGCCGCCGCGCATTGCCGGCGGCGACCCGTGCCGCCGCCTCGGACCGATCGACGCCCAGCCCGAAGGAATGCGGCAGTTCGCTCAACAGCGCCAGCAGCAGGCAACCCGTTCCGGTTCCGAAATCAATGATATTCAAAGCCGAATTTCTGTCGGGAATACGGTCCAGTGCCGCCTCGACGATCGTCTCGCTGTCGGGTCTCGGATCGAGCGTCGCCGGGGTGACGGTGAAGTCGAGCGACCAGAATTCACGGGATCCCAGGATGCGGGCAACCGGCTCGCGAGCCACCCGCCGGTCGATCGACCGCTGGAACGTCTCGGCCGTCACCGCATCGATGACCTGTTCCGGATAGGCCATGATCCGGGTGGCGCCGAGGCCGCTCGCATGGCCCAGCAGCAGCCGCGCCTCGCGCGTCGGCGCCTCGATCCCGGCGGCCTGCAGCCGGGCGGCGGCGGCCTGGATCAGCGCGCCGATTTCGACGCCGGTCACGCGAGGCGCGGACCCGGTCACTCGATATCGGCGAGCTTCGCCGCCTGATCCTCGGCGATCAGCGCCTCGATCATTTCGTCGAGCGCTTCGCCGGCCATGACCTTCTCGATCTTGTAGAGCGTCAGATTGATGCGGTGATCGGTCACGCGGCCTTGCGGGAAATTATAGGTGCGGATGCGCTCCGAGCGGTCGCCGGTGCCGACCTGGCTCTTGCGGTCGGCGGCGCGGGCATCGTCGAGCGCCTGGCGTTCCCGGTCGTAGAGGCGCGCGCGCAGCACCTTCAGGGCCTTGGCCTTGTTCTTGTGCTGGGATTTTTCATCCTGCTGGATGACGACCAGGCCGGTGGGCAGATGGGTCAGGCGCACGGCACTGTCGGTCGTGTTGACCGACTGGCCGCCGGGCCCGCTCGACCGGTAGACGTCGATTCGAAGATCCTTGTCCTCGATCTGAATGTCGACTTCCTCGGCCTCCGGCAGCACGGCGACGGTCGCGGCCGAGGTATGGATGCGGCCTTGTGTCTCGGTCGCCGGCACGCGCTGCACGCGATGGACGCCCGACTCGAATTTCAGGCGCGCGAACACGCTGCGGCCGGAAATCTCGGCGGTCGCTTCCTTGAAGCCGCCGGCCGTGCCTTCGGAGATGTTCATGGTCTCGAAGCGCCAGCCATGCTGGTCGGCATAGCGCTGGTACATGCGGAACAGGTCGGACGCGAACAACGCCGCCTCTTCGCCGCCGGTGCCGGCGCGCACCTCCAGGATGGCGTTCTTGTCGTCGGCCGCGTCCTTGGGCAGCAGCATGACCTGCACCGCGCGTTCCAGCAGCGGAATCCGGTCCTTCAGCGCCAGGAATTCCTCCTCGGCCATCGCCCTCAGTTCCGCGTCCGAATTGTCGGCGACCATCTGGGCCAGGTTGGCGATCTCGTCGCGCGCGGCATTCAGCTCGCCGATGGCGCCGACGATCGGCTCCAGGTCGCTGAATTCCTTGGACAGCTTGGCGAAGCTGCCGGGATCGATCGCGCCGGCCAGAATGTCGCGCAGCTCGTCATAGCGGACGGTCAGGCGATGGAGCTTATGGTCGAGGGAGGTGCGGTCCATGGCGGTCAGACCAAACCCTTCAGCCGCTCGGCCAGGCCATCCAGCGGCACTTCCTCCTGGCTGCCGGCGTCCAGGTCGCGGAACGTGACGGCGCCGCGCTTGAGCTCGTCCTCGCCCAGCACCAGGGCCACGCGGGCTTCGATCTTGTTGGCGCGCTTCATGCGCTTGCCGGCATTGCCGCTATAGCCCAGATCGACGACATGGCCGGCGCCGCGCAGGCGCTGGGTCAGCTTCAGCGCCTCCAGTTCGGCCGCCTCGCCGATCGGAATGACTGCGATCGGCCGGGGCGCTCCCTTGGGTTCGGCGATCAGCATGGCCAGGCGCTCGATGCCGCCGGCCCAGCCGACCGCCGGCATCTCCGGCCCGCCCATCATGCCCATCAGCCCATCGTAGCGGCCGCCGCCCAGCACGGTGCCCTGGGCGCCCAGCTCGGTCGTGATGAACTCGAACGCGGTGTGGCTGTAATAGTCGAGTCCGCGGACCAGGCGCGGATTCAGCTCATAGGCGATGCCGAGGGCGTCGAGCCCGCGCCTGACCTGATCGAAGAAGGCATTGGCCTCGTCGCTCAGATAGGCGCCGAAGCCGGGCGCGTCGGCCACCAGCGCCTTGTCGCCCTCGTCCTTGCTGTCGAGGATGCGCAGCGGATTGCGGCCGAGCCGGTCGCGACTTTCGTCCGACAGCTCGTCCAGGCGCGCGGTGAAATACGCGACCAGTGCCGCGCGATAGGCGGTGCGGCTGGGCGTGTCCCCCAGGGTATTCAGCTCGAGCCGGCAGGATTTGAGGACACCGAGCTCGTCCAGGATCGCCGCCCCCATGGCGATGACCTCGATGTCGGCCTGCGGTTGGGCCGGGCCGATCAACTCGGCGCCGATCTGGTGGAACTGGCGATAGCGGCCCTTCTGCGGCCGTTCGTAGCGGAACATCGCTCCGGCATAGAAGAATTTGAGCGGCGTCGATTGGGTGAGCCCGTTCGACAGCACGGCGCGCGCGACGCCGGCGGTGTTCTCCGGCCGGAGCGTGATCTCCTCGCCGCCGCGATCCTGGAACGTGTACATCTCCTTCGACACCACATCGGTCGTCTCGCCGATCGGCCGGGAGAACACTTCGGTGAACTCGAAGATCGGCGTCGCGATCTCGCCGAAACCATAGCGCTCGGACACGGCGCGCGCGGTCTCGATCACGGTACGGTGGCGGCGGGCCTCGGCAGGCAGCAGGTCCTGGGTGCCGCGCACCGCCTGAAGCTGGGCCATGGGATCAATCCTTCGAATGAAACGACGCTAGAATAGACAAGGGGCCGGACGTGAAGGCGTCCGGCCCCTTTAATGAACCGGGTGGCAGCGCTATTCCGCTGCTTCCGCCGCCGCCTTCGCCGCTTCGAGCTGTGCCGCCTTCTGCTCGACCAGATGGACCAGATGGTCGACGATGTCCTTGTCCTTCAGCCGATGGTCCGGCTGACCCGCGATATAGATCTGATGCGTGTTGTTGCCGCCGCCGGTCAAGCCGATGTCGGTCTCGCGCGCCTCGCCCGGGCCGTTCACGACGCAGCCGATCACCGACACGGTCATCGGCGTGGTGATGTGCGACAGGCGCTCTTCCAGCACTTCCACCGTCTTGATGACCTGGAAATTCTGGCGGGCGCAGGACGGGCAGGAGATGACCGTGACGCCGCGACGGCGCAGGCCCAGCGACTTCAGGATGTCGTAGCCGACCTTGACCTCTTCGACCGGCTCGGCCGAGAGCGAGACGCGGACCGTGTCGCCGATGCCGGCCCACAGCAGCGAGCCCAAGCCGATCGACGACTTGATCGTGCCCATGCGCAGGCCGCCGGCCTCGGTGATGCCCAGATGCAGCGGGTAATCGCAGGCTTCCGACAGCGCGTTATAGGCGGCGACCGCCAGGAACACGTCGGACGCCTTGCACGAGATCTTGAACTCGAAGAAGTCGTTGTCCTCGAGGATTTTGGCGTGGTTCAGCGCGGATTCGACCATGGCTTCGGGGCAGGGCTCGCCGTAGCGTTCCAACAGTTCCCGCTCGAGCGAGCCGGCATTGACGCCGATGCGCATGGAGCAGCCGTGATCCTTGGCCGCCTGGACGACTTCCTTGACGCGCGCGGCCGAGCCGATGTTGCCCGGATTGATGCGCAGGCACGCGGCGCCGGCCTTGGCGGCCTCGATCGCGCGCTTATAATGGAAATGGATATCGGCCACGATCGGCACGGGCGAACCCTTGACGATGGCGCTCAGCGCGGCGGTCGACTCCTCGTCGGGGCAGGACACGCGCACGATGTCGCAGCCAGCCTCGGCGGCCGCGCGGATCTGGGCCAGCGTGCCCTCGACGTCGGGCGTCAGCGAGTTGGTCATGGTCTGCACGGAGATCGGGGCGTCGCCGCCGACCAGTACATTGCCGACCCGGATCTGACGGCTCTTGCGTCGGATGATGTCCCGATACGGACGGACGCTCATGAGCGTAACTTCCTCGAAGTGACCTGATGCGGCCCCTGATATAGCGCGATTACGATTTTCGTAAAAGCCCGGCGGACCCGCGAGCCCGCCGGTGCATTGCAGCCGCGCGCCCAGCGCGCTTTCCGTTCGGATGGTTTCATCCGAACGACAAGAATTCGCGTCAGGCCGATTAAAGTCGAGCTATGTCCAATCCCAAGGATCGGACATAGCTTTAGACGGAGACCATTATTCCGGCGTGTCCTCGGCCGGTTGCGTGGCCGGCTGAACCGATGTGGCGGCCGGCGCCGGCGGTGCCGCCGGCTTGGGCGTGGCCGGCACATCCTCGCCCAGGTCGCCCGAAATCAGCCGCTGCGGGTCGAGCGGGATCTTCTTCTTGACCATGCCGGTCGGTCCGATCGCCGGCAATTGCCTGCCGTCGACCACGAAGCTCAGGCCGCCGGCATTGCCGGTGCGCATGATCAGGCCGGCCTTGTTCGGTGCGTAATAGCTGTCGCCCGGATGCATGGTGCGGGTCAGGATCGTCTCTTTGCCGTCATAGACCTGGATCCAGGCATAGCCGGTGGCTTTGACGACGATGCGGCCGGGATTGGCGAACGAGCCGTAGGTCTTGGGCTCCTTGCTGTCCACGGCCGCCGTCTCGGGCGGCACCGCCGGCAGCGCGCCGTCCGCATTCGCCGGCGCTTGTGTCGCGGCCGCGGGGGCATTCGGGGCGGGCTTTCCAGGCTTGCCCGGCACGGGTGCCGCGGCGATCTGCGGGGCGCCGATCGGGGGCGGCAAGGTCGCCGCGGGACCGGGTACCGGGGCGGCGGCCGTCGGCGCCAGGGTCGGCGTGGGGGGCGGGACCGCGGCGGCCGGAGCCGGGGCGGTCGCCGGCGGCGGCTCGGCCGCGGGCTTCGTCGCATCGGCGGTCTGTTCGGGGGTGCCGGGCGGCGGCGCCTCGGCCTGCGGTGCCAACAGGCGCGCCGGCACGGGCTCGACCTCGGGCGTCGTCGGGCGCTCGCCCGACGACATGTAATGCCAGGTGCCGTAGGCCAGCGTGACCAGCAGCAGCGCGATCAGGAACAGACCGCTGCCGGGAATGCCGCGGTCGGTCAAGGGAACGGGAAAGCTGAGTTCCGGTCGCGAGGCCAGCGTCTTTTTCTCGGTCTTGAAGCGGTTGACCGCCTCGTTGCCGTCAAGACCCAGGTAATCGGCATAGGCGCGCAGAAAGCCGGTGGCATAGGCGACGCCCGGCAGACCCTCGACCGTGTTGCGTTCCAGCGCGTCGAGATATTCGGCGCGGATGCGCAGCGCCGCCGCGACATCGCGGATATCCCAGCCCAACCCCTCGCGGGTGGAGCGCAGCAGATGGCCCACGCTGCCGGGTTGCGGTGCCGACGGGTCACCTTCGAACGTGTGCTCTTCGTTGTCGTCGCGGTGTTTACGCTGAAACATCGACATGCGTCAAAATCCGTCGAATGCAAGATAACTACAGAATCGGGGAACGGGAGTTCCTGACTTGAATCGTGTTTTAGCAGTTCTAATGGCGCGCGCCCAGCGTCGGATGCATCCGGTTTCAGATCGAAATCCCATGATCGCGGGCGAATTCACGTAACTTTTCGCGCAAACTATGGTCGGGCAGGCGCGTGACCACCGCCAGATATTGCCGCAAGGGGCCGACATCCAGGCTGCGCACCATGGCCTTTACCGGTCCGATCGCCGACGGCGACATCGATAGGTTGCGAAAACCGAGCCCGATCAGCGCCATGGCCTCGACCGGGCTGCCGGCCATTTCGCCGCACAGCGACAGGGTCACCCCGCCCTGGTCGGCGGCGCGCACGATCTCGGCCAGGCAAGTGAGCGCCCCCGGCGCCAGCACATCGTAGCGTTCGGCCAGCCGCGCATTGCCGCGATCCTTGGCGAACAGGAACTGCATCAGGTCGTTCGATCCGACCGAGATGAAATCGACTTGGCGGCACAAGGCTTCGAGCTGCCAGATCAGCGCCGGCACTTCCAGCATGGCCCCGACCCTGAGGCTCGACGGCAGCGGCTTGCCGCGCGGCCCGAGCCGCTGCAGCTCCATGTTCAGGATCCGGCGCGCGGTGGCGAACTCCGCGACTTCGGCCACCATGGGAAACATGATCGACAGGGGTCTGCCGTTCGCCGCCAGCAGCAAGGCCCGCAACTGCTGGCGCAGCATGCCGGGCCGGTCGAGCGAGATGCGCAGCGCGCGCCAGCCCATGGCCGGGTTCTCTTCAACCGTTTCCGGCATATAGGGCAAGAGCTTGTCGCCCCCGACATCCAGCGTGCGGAACACCACCGGCTTGCCCTGGGCCTGTTCCAGCACGCGGGCATAAAGCTCGGTCTGGTCGGCGACGTTCGGGAAATCCTGGCGCGCCATGAACGGCAGCTCGGTGCGGTAGAGCCCGATGCCGTCGGCACGAGTCGCCTCCAGCTCCGGCAGGTCGATCAGCAGGCCGGCATTCATCATGAGGCCGATCGCGACGCCGTCGCGCGTGACGGCCGGCAGCTCGCGCAGCGCCTGATAGGACGCCTTGCGCGACCGGCGCTCGGCCAGGCGGGTCTCGACCGCGGCCTGGACGTCCTCGCTCGGCCGCACCAGCACCTGGGCATTGTCGCCATCGACCACGACCTGGTCGCCGGCATCGATCTGGGCGATGGCGCCCTTGACCCGGCCGACCACGGGAATGTCGAGCGCGCGCGCCACGACGGCGACATGGGAGCTCGGCGAGCCTTCTTCCAGCACCAGCGCGCGCAGGCGCTTGCGGTCGTAGTCCATCAGCTCGGCCGGGCCCATGCTGCGCGCGACCAGCACGACATCCTCGGCCTCTGTTTCGGCCGCGGCCGTGATGACGCCGCCCGACAGATGATGCTGCAACCGATTCGCCAGATCTTCGAGATCGGTCAGCCGCTCGCGGATATAGGGGTCGCTGATCTGCTTCATGCGAGCGCGCGTGTCGTCGCGCACCTTCTGCACCGCGGCCTCGGCGGTGAGCCCGCTTTCGACTGCCTCGCGGATGCGGCCCAGCCAGCCGCGGTCCTCGGCGAACATGCGGTAGGTTTCCAGGATGTCGCGATGCTCGCCGCCATGGGCCAGATCGCTCGACGACAGCATGCGGTCGATCGAGCGCTGCATCTCCTCGATCGCGATGCCGAGCCGCACGGCTTCGGCTTCCGGATCTTCGGCGACCAGTTGCCGGATGACGATCGCGGGCTCGTGCAGCACCGCCGTGCCGATGGCGAGGCCCGAATTCAGCCGCACGCCGTCCAGCCGATGCGGCAGGGTGGCGATGCCCTGGGTCGGGTGCTGCTCCTCGACATCGACCAGGGACCCGGTGGCGACCAGCTCGGCCAGCACCATGGCGACGGTCTGCAGCGCCTCGATCACTTCGTCGGTATAGTGCCGCTGCGAGCGGTTCTGCACGACCAGCACGCCCGACACCCGGCCGGAGCGCAGGATCGGCACACCCATCAGCGAGTGATAGACCTCTTCGCCGGTTTCCGGGCGATAGGCGAAGGCCGGATGAGCCTGGGCATCGCTCAAGGCCAGCGGCCGGGCGGTAGCCGCGATAGCGCCGACCAGGCCCTCGCCGACGCGCAGCCGGGTGCGATGGACCGATTCCGGAAACAGGCCTTCGGTCGCGCATAGTTCCAGGATATCGCCGGCGCGCATGATGTAGGCCGAGCAGACCTCGGCCTCCATGTCGGCGGCGATCAGCCGGACGATGCGGTCGAGCCGTTCCTGCGCGTTGCCGTCGCCGGCCATGACATCGCGTAGCCCGCCAAGCAGGCGCCGTGCGCCGGTGACGCCGACGCGCGCCTCCATCAGGAGCCAGCCTCGCCCCACTGTGCGGGCCGGCCGGCCATGCCGCGCGCAGTCATCGCCGCCAGGGCCTGGTCGATCAGTTCGCTCAGGATCTCCGCCGTCGGCTGCTCCTGCGTCACCATGCCGACGCTCTGCCCGGCCATGACCGAGCCGTGCTCGACATCGCCCTCGATCACGGCCCGGCGGAGCGCGCCGGCCCAGAAATGCTCGATCTCGAGCTGGGCGTCCTTCTGGGTGATCTCGCCGCGATTGAACCGGTCGATCAGGTCGCGCTGCACCTCGACGAAGCGGCGCGCGCCCTCGTTCGCCAGTGCTCTGACCGGGATGACCGGAAAGCGCGGGTCGAGTTGGACCGACGGCACCGCGTCGCGCGCCGAGGCGCGGATGAAGGCCTGCTTGAACCGTTCGTGCGCGATCGATTCGGTGGCGCAGACGAAGCGGGTGCCGAGCTGGACGCCGGCGGCGCCCATCTCCAGGCATGCGAGGATCGCCTCGCCGCGGCCGATGCCGCCGGCGATGAAGATCGGCACCTCGGTGATATGCGGCAGGATTTCCTGGGTCAGGACCGAGGTCGCGACCGGACCGATATGGCCGCCGGCCTCCATGCCCTCGATCACCAGCGCGTCGACGCCCATGCGCACCAGCTTCTTGGCCAGCACCAGCGCCGGGGCGAAGCAGATGACCTTGGCGCCGGCCGCCTTGATCTGCTGGATCGCGGATGCGGGCGGCAGGCCGCCGGCCAGCACGACATGGCCGATCTTATGGTCCGCGCAGACCTGGATCAGGTCCGAGAGCTGCGGATGCATGGTGATGAGATTGACGCCGAACGGCTTCGCCGTGAGAGCCTTGGTGCCCAGGATCTCGGCCGCGAGCAGCGCCGGGCTCATCGAGCCCGATGCCAGCACGCCGAAACCGCCGCCGTTGGAGATGGCGGCGACCAGGTTGCGCTCGCTGACCCAGGTCATGGCGCCGCCCATGATGGCGAGCTCCGTGCCCAGGAACAGGCGGCCGCGCCGCCACAGCCGATCGAGCAGGGCGCGCGACGGGGCGGCGTCTCGGAGCGTTTCGGCGGCGGCGATCGCGGAACTCATGCGATCAGGGTCTCAGGCCGCGTCGACCGCGTCCAGCCCGTAGGCGGAATGCAGCGCCCGAAGTGCCAATTCCAGATATTCCTCGGCCACGAGCACGGCCACTTTGATCTCCGAGGTCGAGATGACCTGGATATTGATGCCCTTGTCGGCCAGCGTCTGGAACATCTTCTGCGCGACTCCGGCGTGGCTGCGCATGCCGACGCCGATGACCGAGATCTTGACCACGTCGGCCGACGACAGGATCGTCTCGTAGCGGACATGCTGCTGGTTGGCTTCCAGTACCTTGACCGCACGGGTGATGTCCGCCTTGCCGACCGTAAAGGTCATGTCGGTGGCCTGACCGTCGCGCGAGACGTTCTGCACGATCATGTCGACATTGATGCCCGCATCGGCCAGGGGGCCGAAAATGGCGGCGGCGACGCCGGGGCGATCGGACACACCGGCGACGGTGATTTTCGCCTCATCCCGGCTGTAAGCGATTCCGCTGACGACCTGCTTTTCCAAGATCTCGTCCTCGTCCACGACCATGGTGCCCGGCCTGTCGACGAAGCTCGACAGCACCTGCACCCGCACCCGGTGGTTCATGGCCATTTCGACCGACCGGGTCTGCAATACCTTCGCACCTTGGGATGCCATTTCCAGCATCTCTTCGTAGGTGATCTTATCCAGCTTGCGCGCACGCGCCACGATCCGGGGGTCGGTCGTATAGACGCCGTCCACATCCGTGAAGATGTCGCACCGCTCCGCGTCGAAGGCCGCGGCCAGCGCCACCGCCGACGTGTCGGAACCACCGCGGCCCAGCGTCGTGATGCGCCGGTCCTCGGTCGCGCCCTGGAAGCCCGCGACGACCGCCACCTCGCCCTTGGCGGCGCGCGCCTTGATCTCGTCCAGATCGATGCCCTGGATGCGCGCCTTGGCATGCGCCTCGTCGGTTTTCAGCGGAATTTGCCAGCCCATCCAGGACCGGGCCGGCACGCCGATGGTCTGCAGCGCGATCGCCAGCAGGCCGGCGGTCACCTGCTCGCCCGACGAGACCACGACGTCGTACTCGGCCGGGTCGGCCAGGTCGGAGGTCTGGTTGGTCCAGGTGACCAACTGGTTGGTCGTGCCGGACATGGCGGAAACGACCACGATCACCTCGTGACCGGCATCGACTTCCCGCTTGACCCGTTGGGCTACGATCTTGATGCGGTCGACATCGGCCACCGATGTCCCGCCGAACTTTTGCACGAGGCGCGCCATGCTCTATCTTACCTGCGTCGGGCGCGGTATGACCCGCGCACCCGGAAAACTGCTGCTCGCCTCCGGTTGCCCGCCGGATGGCGCGTATTCATACTCGGTGCGGCGGCGCCGAAGCAAGCCCGCCCCGCCGTAAGGCAGACCCGCAACACGCGAATTTGAGAGCCGTACCGTGAGCCCCAATCCAACCTCCAGCATTGATCCCGACGAGGTCGCCCGTTTCGCCGCGATCGCGGAAGCCTGGTGGGATCCGAACGGAAAATTCCGCCCGCTGCACAAGTTCAACCCGACCCGGCTGGCCTATGTCCGCGACCACCTTGCCGCGCATTTCGGCCGGGACATCGCCGCGAAGGCGCCCTTCGCGGGTCTTCGCCTGATCGATATCGGCTGCGGCGGCGGGCTGGTGGCGGAACCGATGACCCGGATGGGCTTCAGCGTCACCGGCGTCGACGCGACCGAGCGCAACATCGGCGTGGCGTCGGCCCATGCCGCCGAGCAGGATCTGGCGATCGACTATCGCTTCGCCGCGGCCGAGGATCTGGTCGCCGCCGGCGAACGGTTCGACGTGGTGCTGGCGCTGGAAGTGATCGAGCATGTCGCCGATCCCGCCGAATTTCTGGTCTCGGTCGGCAAGCTCGTGAAGCCGGGCGGGGCTGTCATCGTTGCAACCCTCAACCGGACGGCCAAGGCGTTCGGCCTCGCCATCGTCGGCGCGGAATATCTGCTCGGCTGGCTGCCGCGCGGCACGCACACCTGGTCGAAGTTCCTGAAGCCCAGCGAAGTGGCCGCCGGCCTGCGCCGTGCCGGCCTGGTGCTCGAAGACCTGAGCGGCGTCAGCTATAATCCGGTCGCCGACAAATGGAGCCTGGGGTCGGATACCAGCGTGAATTATCTGATGGTGGCGACGAAACCCTGAGGGATCGAGCCCGTCTGTGACACCCTCAGCCGCGAAGAGCGGTAGAGGTTGTAATGTCTTATGAATCCGCCAGCGGGACCCACGGCAGCCGGCCGACTTCGATGCCTTCGTCGGCCAGTTCCTCGGCCTCGTCGTCGGTTGCCTGGCCGTAGATGCCGCGGTGTTCGGTTTCGCCGTAGTGGATCTTGCGGGCTTCCTCGGCAAAGCGGTCGCCGACATTTTCGTGGCTGTCCTCGACCAGTTTCCGGAGCGTGCGCAATAGCGTGATCGCCTGGGCCGGTTCCGGCAGGCTGTTGCCCTTGCGGCCGACCGCCGGTGCCATCAGCGCGCGATCGACCTGGTTGTCGCCGCAGACCGGGCAGGCGATCTCATGGGCCAATTGCTGGGTCTCGAAGGCTTCGCTGTTGCGAAACCAGCCTTCGAACCTATGGTCGGACGGGCAGCGCAATTCGTAGAGAATCATCGGATGGACTGGGGCATGGGGTTGAAGCGATGAACGATCCGCTGGGCGTGCCGTCGCCCTGGGTGCGCCGCTTCGCCCATCTGGTGCCGAAGGGCGGCGCGGTGCTGGATCTGGCGGCGGGGGCCGGACGGCATGCGCGGTTCTTCGCGGGACGCGGCCACCCGGTCGCGGCGGTCGATCGCAATCTCGACGGCATGGCCGATCTGGCGGAGAACGGCCCGATCGAACGCATCCGGGCCGATCTGGAGGACGGCAGCCCCTGGCCGCTGGGCGATCGCCAGTTCGCCGGCATCGTCGTCGCCAACTACCTGCACCGGCCGCTGCTGCCGATGCTGGCCGGGGCGCTGGCGCCGGACGGTGTGCTGATCTACGAGACCTTCGCGGTCGGCCAGGGCGAGTTCGGCCGGCCCAGTTCCGAGAATTATCTGCTGCGGCCCAACGAGTTGCTGCGCGTTTTCGAACCCACGCTCACCATCGTCGGGTTCGAGCACGGCATCGATTATTCGCCGGGCCCGAAGGCGGTGCAGCGTCTGGCGGCCGTCAAAGGCCGGGATCTGGTACCGCTCTGACATGATCACACCAGGCGCGGGGCGGCGAACGGACGGTCGTGCCGCAGCGACGGCACCATCCGGCGGGCCTCCGCGACGCGGGCCAGGTCCAGCTCGGCGGTGATGAAGCCGACCTCCTCGCCCGCATCGGCCAGGACCTCGCCCCAGGGATCGACGATCAGCGAATGGCCATAGGTCGTGCGGCCCTCGGCATGGGTTCCGGTCTGGGCCGGGGCCAGTACGAAGCAGCCGGTCTCGATCGCGCGGGCGCGCAGCAGCGTGTGCCAATGGGCCTGGCCGGTCGCGACCGCGAAAGCCGACGGGATGGTCAGGATCTCGGCCCCGGCCTGGGCCAATGCCCGATAGAGCGCCGGAAAACGCAGATCGTAGCAGACGGTGAGGCCGACCTTCGCGAACGGCGTCTCGACCACCACGGTCTGCTCGCCTGGCCGGAACTGCGAGGATTCGCGGTAGGATTCGCCGGCGGCCAGATCGACGTCGAACATATGGATCTTGTCGTAGCGCGCGGCGATGCGGCCGTCGGGCGCGAACAGGTAGGACCGGTTGGCGAGTCGCTCCTCGCCGGCCAGCTTGATCGCCATCGAGCCGGCCAGCAGCCAGGCACCGGTCTCGCGCGCCAGATTGACGAAGAACGGGATGGCGTAGGGGTTCGCCTCGTCCTCGGCCTTGGCGAATTTCGGCTCGCGCTTCGGTTCCAGCATGACCGAAACTTCCGGCGTCAGGACGAAGCCGGCGCCGGCGTCGACGGCGCGCCGGGCCATCTCGCCGAGGGCCTGCAGATTGGGATCGACCTCGCGGCCGGCGGAGATCTGCAGGCAGGCGACTTTGATGCGATCGGCCATGGAGATCTCCGCTGAGTGTTGCTAGTGGGTAAAATCAGACGGACGCATTCGTCCGATTTTACCACAACGCATTAATCTGGTGGACCGAATTCACCTGACGCTTGGGAACCAAGCGTCAGGATCGGACCACCAGAGCGCGATGACATGAGGTCGGACCGACCTCATGTCTGAATCGCCCTCTATATCTAGAGACTGATTCACCGATCAAACCGAGCCGGTTTGATCGGATCAGGCTCTAGGACGCGAGCTTGGCGTCGAGCGTGCCGGCGCGCTCCAGCGCATGCAGATCGTCGCTGCCGCCGATATGCTCGCCATTGATGAAGATCTGCGGCACCGAGGTGCGGCCGCCGGAACGCTGCACCATCTCGTCGCGGCGCGCGGGCTCCTCCATCACGTCGATATTCACATAATCCACGCTCTTTTTGCCGAGCAGCGACTTGGCGCGCGCGCAATAGGGACAGAACAGGGTCGAATAGACTTCCACCTGGGCCACGGGCAAGACACTCCGGAAGAAACGAACGGTCATCTAGCGATATAGGCGAACTCGACCCCGGTTGCCAGACCGGGCAGCCCTGCAAGGACTACGGGGCCGTCGGCAGGCGCATGGCGCGGGCGAGCGTCAGCACGTCGACCTGGGCGGCCCCCGCGCGCTTCAGCACCCGGGCACAGGCCTCGATCGTGGCGCCGGTGGTGAACACGTCGTCGACCAGCAGCACGCGCTTGCCCGCAAGGTCGGCGCCGGGCTTGACCGCGAAGGCGCCGCGCACGTTTTCCGCCCGCTGCAGCCGGGTCAGATGCCCCTGGCTGCGCGTGCGTCGGCGCCGGATCAGCAGCTCCGGCGCGAAGGCAGGCACCGTTGGCCCGCGCCAGCCGGCGACCGCGGCCTGGGCCAGCAGGGCCGACTGGTTGAAGCGGCGGCGGAACAGGCGGGTCCAATGCAGCGGCACCGGCGCGACCAGATCGGCCTCGGCCAGCAGTTCCGCCCCGCTGCGCGCCAGCCATTGCCCGAAGGCCGGTATGCCGTGCAGATGGTCGGCGTGTTTGAACGCCAGGATCAGCCGGCGCGAATGATCGTCGTAGGCGAAGACGGCGCGCGCCCGGTCGAACGGCGGCGGATAGGCGATGCACTGGGCGCATTCGACCCCGGCTCCGGCGTCATAGGGGAAAGGCAGCCCACATCGGGTACAGCAGGGCGCGCCCAAAAAGCTGATGCCCTGCCAGCAGGCGGCACACAACGCGCCCTGGGTCTCGACGGCACCGCCGCAGGCGAGGCAGCGCGGCGGCAGCAGCGCGTCGAGCGCCATCCGGCCGGCGCCGATCAGGCGGCGTCGGGCATCGGCAAACCAGGCGGGTCGAGGCGTTTCGTCGAGCTCCATGGATAAAAGCTTGGCAGCCGGGAACCCGATGGTCCATCGGCGTTCATGTATATGAGCGGAATCGGATCTGAACGAATTTTGGGAAACGCCGTCGATGAGCGCCGAGGCCAGACCCATCATCCAGCCGGAGCTGCGGCACGCGTTCGTAGCGCTCGACGGCCTCCGCGGGATCGCCGCGGTCAGCGTCGTGCTGTTTCACTACAGCATTCATCTGGGCAGGCCCCTGTTGCCGAGCGCCTACCTTGCCGTCGATTTCTTCTTTGCGCTCAGTGGGTTCGTCATCGCCCACGCCTACGAAAGGCGCCTGCAAGCCGGGCAGAGCACCGGCGAGTTCATGATGAGGCGGCTGATCCGGCTCTACCCGCTCTACTGGGTCGGCATGACCCTGCCGCTCGTCGTCATCGGTCTCGACGCATCGGTCGGATTGCCCCATCTCAACCGCGCGCTTGCCGGGATAAGCTACATGTTCGGCATGCTGTTCCTGCCGACGCCCGATCGTTTCTCGCCGATCGGGGGCTTCACCTTCCCGCTCAACGATCCCGCCTGGTCCCTGTCTCTCGAGATCGCGGTCAATGCGCTCTACGCGGCGGCACTGGTCAGACTTTCCGGGCGTCATCTTTCCATCTTCACCCTTCTGGCGGGCGCGGCACTCGTTGCGACGGCGAGCCTTCAGAGTGATTTCAACGCCGGCAACACCTGGCCGCTCTATCTCGGCGGCTGGACTCGCGTGCTCTGGTCGTTCTTCGCCGGTATCCTGCTCCATCGGCTCTATGCCCGGCGCGCGCGGCGACAGCTGCCCCCCTGGACGGCCGTCCCCCTTTCAGTCCTGATCCTGGCGATCTTTACCGCGCCCCAAACCGGCCGCCTCTACGGCCTGGCGAATGCGCTGGTGGTGTTTCCGGCGATCATCTGGATCGGCGCCAGCATCAAGCTCGATGGCGCCTGGGCCGGCGTCGCCGCGGTGTTGGGCGCCACGTCCTATGCGCTCTATATCACGCATCTGCCGGTACTCCAGGCGGTTCTGGGTCTGGCCGCGCTGATGCGGATCGATCTCGCTGCCGCATTCTGGCCGGCGATCGCCGGTACCGTGGCCATCGCGGTCTATGGCGCCTACCTGCTGGACCTTTACTACGACGCGCCGGTCCGAAGGCTGCTCACCATGCGCCTGGCATCGTCCGGCGCCGGCGGGGCCTGAGCCCCTCCGCGCTCCAGCTTGGCAGCGGGGTGCCGGCCGGTCCATAGTCCGCCGTCATGAGCGACGACATCATCATCTTCGACCGGGCGGCCGTGCGCCGTCATCGCGAGCGCGGGGCGCTGTTTGCGGCCGAGACGCGCTTTCTGCACCGGGCCGTGCAGGAGCGCCTGGCGGACCGCCTGAACGAGGTGCGCGTCCGCTTCACCCAGGCGCTCGACCTGGGCGCGGGCGACGGCGGGTTGGCAGAATTGCTGGCCTTGAGCGGCCAGACGCCGGAAATCGTCGCGTTCGATCCGGCCTGGCGCTTCGCCCGGCACCACAAGAGGGGGGTGGTCGGCGAGGCCGAGGCCCTGCCGTTCCGGGCCGCCAGCTTCGATCTTGTGGTGAGTGCGCTGGGATTGCATTGGACCAACGACCTGCCCGGCGCGCTGCTGCAGCTGCGCCATATCCTGAAGCCCGACGGGCTGCTGCTGGCGACGTTGTTCGGCGGCCGCACGCTCTGGGAGCTGCAGGAAGTCATGATGCAGGCGGAGCTCGACGTGTCGGGCGGGGCGGGCCCGCGCGTCTCGCCCTTCGCCGACGTGCCGGATTGCGGCGCCCTGCTGCAACGCGCCGGCTTGGCGCTGCCGGTCGTGGATAGCGAGACGCTGACGGTGACCTATCCGCATCTGTTCGCGCTGATGCAGGATCTGCGCGCCATGGGCGAGACCAACGCCCAGGTCGCGCGCCCGCGCACGGCCAGCCCGCGCGCCCTGTTCCTGCGCGCGGCCGAGCTGTACCGGGAACGGTTCGGCGATGCCGACGGCCGCATCCCCGCCACGTTCCAACTGATCAACCTGACCGGCTGGGCCCCCGCCGCCAGCCAGCAGCAGCCGCTGAAGCGCGGCAGCGCGACGGCACGGTTGGCCGACGCGCTCGGCACCGAGGAACGGCCGGCGGGCGATGTGGTGCCGGGGCGGGGTTAGTATGAAGGCCCGTCATGCCCAGGCATGACGGGCGGAGGGGAGTTCGAGCGGGGCCTGGCAGCGGGAAATCCGCGGATGACGAGCGCGGCGGCTAGAAGCGCCACATATCGACCGTCGAAGGGGCCGCGGCGAGCGGCTGGGTCGCATCGATCGCGGCGGCGGCCGGTGCCGCGACATCGGCGGAGGCCTTGTGCTGCCAGAGCTCGGCGGTACCGACCGCGGCGACGGCCAGCACGGCGAAGGCGGCGGCGCGGACGAACGAGGGCAGGGGCGCCGCGACGGCGGAAACGAGGGTATTCATCTTCCGGACTCCTGGGGGCCTAGACCCGAAATAACTTATCGATCTCGGCTGCGTTCAGGAGATAGGCCCGGTAAGTCCACAGGACAAACGACGCTTTGTGTGGGTTCACATTATATTTTGTCATGTTATGATTTGACATGACCGTCCATCTGCCCTCGCTCAACGGCCTGCGCGCGTTCGAGGCCTCGGCCCGGCTGCTCAGCTTCACGCTTGCGGCGGCGGAGCTGAACGTGACCCAGGCCGCGATCAGCCATCAGATCAAGCGGCTGGAGGAACAGCTCAATGTCCCGCTGTTCGTGCGCCAGAACCGCACGTTGACACTGACCCGCGCCGCCCAGGACTACCTGCCGGCCGTGCGTGCCGCGTTCGAGGATCTGCGCCGAGCCACCGAGCGGCTGGTCCGGCCGGAGCGGCAGCGGGTGCTGACCATCTCGACCATCTCGTCGCTGGCGGCGAAATGGCTGGTGCCGCGGCTGATACATTTCCACGAGGCGCATCCGGATATCGAGGTGCGCATCAGCACGACCATGCGCTCGGTCGATTTCCGGGCCGAGGGGATCGATCTCGGCATCCGCTACGGCCAGGGCCATTGGCCGGGTTTGCGCGCCGACCGGCTGATGCAGGAGGACTGGTATCCGGTGTGCAGCCCGGCGCTCTTGAAGGGCAACCGGCCGCTGCGGGAGCCGAAGGATCTGGCCCAGCATACGCTGATCCACGTCGAGCATTACCGCGAGGCCTGGCCACTGTGGCTCGCGGCCGCGGGCGCACCGGCCGAGATCGCCGAACGCCGTGGCCTCACCTTCGACCTGATCATGGTGGCGCTGCAGGCGGCGATCGACGGTTCGGGCGTGGTGCTCGCCGGCACGTCCTTCGTCGAGATCGACCTCGCCGCCGGCCGCCTGGTGGCGCCGTTCGATCTGACCCTGCCGCACAAGGAAGGCAGCTTCTATATCGTGACGCCGTTGGAGACGGCCGAGCAGCCGGCGATCGCGATCTTCCGGGACTGGCTCTTGGCCTCGGTCGGGCCGCGTCCGCTGCCGCATCGGGCGGTGGTTTAGCGTCTAAAGTGCGGCGTGACCCTTACCCTCCCGCTTCGCGGGGCCCACCCTCTCCCGCTTGCGGGAGAGGGTGGCGAGCCTCGTTCGCCGGGTGAGGGTGCCTAAAGCAGATCTCTCAGCATCGCCACCAGCGGCTTGTCCGCCGGCGGCATCTCATAGTCGCCGAGCCGCGCGGGTCGGGCCCAGGCCAGTTCCTGGCCCTCCTGCGCGGTCACCGTACCGGTCCAGCGCCGGCAGACGTAGAGCGGCATCAGCAGGTGGAACTTCTCGTAGGCGTGGCTGGCGAAGGTGAAGGGGGCGAGGCAGCTTTCCTTGGTGTCGATGCCCAGCTCTTCCTTCAATTCGCGGATCAGCGCCGCCTCCGGCGTCTCGCCCGGCTCGACCTTGCCACCGGGAAATTCCCAGAGGCCCGCCATGCTTTTGCCGGGCGGCCGACGGGCGAGCAGCACCCGTCCGTCCGTGTCGACCAGCGCCACGGCGGAGACCAGAATGATCGGCAGGGCTGCGCTCAAGAACGATAGCTGGCGTTGATGTCGATGTAGCGATGGGTCAGGTCGCAGGTCCAGACGATGGCCTTGCCCTTGCCCAGCCCGATATCGACCTCGATCAGGATCTCGCGGCCGGCCATGTGCTTGGCGATCGGCGCCTCGTCATAGCCCGGGACCGGGCCGCCCTCGGTCGCGATCATGATGCCGCCGACCGAGATCGACAGGGTGTCGCGGTCGACCTTCTCGCCCGATTTGCCGACCGCCATGACGATGCGGCCCCAGTTGGCGTCGCCGGCGGCGAGTGCCGTCTTGACCAGAGGCGAATTGCCGATGGCGAGGCCGATGCGCTGGGCCGCCTTCTTGCCGGCGGCACCCGTGACGCGGATCTCGACGAACTTCTCGGCCCCTTCGCCGTCGCGCACGATCTGCTGGGCCAGATCGATCAGCAGGGCCTCCAGCTTGCGCTTGAAATCCTTGAGCCTCGGATCGCTCGCCTTATGGATCTTGCCATGCTCGGCCTTGTTGGTCGCGACCAGCAACACCGTGTCCGAGGTCGAGGTATCGCCATCGACCGTGGTGGCGTTGAACGATTTGTCGGTGCCGCCCGACAAGAGCTCCTGCAGGACCGCGGCCGGCAGCTTGGCGTCGGTGAAGACATAGCCCAGCATGGTCGCCATATCCGGCGCGATCATGCCGGAACCCTTGACGAAACCATTGATGGTGACGGCGACGCCGTCGATCTCGGCGGTCGCGGTCGCGCCCTTGGCGAAGGTGTCGGTCGTCATGATCGCGGCCGCGGCCTCGGCCCAGCGGTGCTCGGCGACCTCGGCGATCAGGCCGGGCAGCGCGTTGATGATCTTCTCTCCCGGCGGCACTTCGCCGATGACCCCGGTCGACGAGATATAGACCTCTTCGGGCCGGCAGCCGGCGGCCTTGGCGGCGGCCTCGGCGGTCTCGACGACGATCCTGCGGCCGGCCTTGCCGGTGAAGACGTTGGAATTGCCCGAATTGACCACGATGACCCGGGCCTTGCCGTGCGGCAGCACCTCGCGGCACCAGACCACGGGCGCGCCCGGCGTCTTCGACCGGGTGAACACGCCGGCGATGGTCGAGCCCGGATCGAGCAGCGCCACCATCAGATCCGGCCGCCCCTTGTAGCGGATGCCGCAATTTCCGGCGGAGAGCCGGACCCCGGCGATCGGCTTCAGGGTCGGAAAAGCTGTGGGCGCCAGCGGCGAAACGGCGATCGACATGGGACGAGAGATCCTTGCCATGAGGGGCTCTAAAATAAACGGGGTGCGACCGGACCGAACCGGCGCACCCCGCGTATCTACCTGATCATCGCGCCGGTTGGATAGGCCCGGCGGCGAAGATCGTCCGTAACGGTCCCGCGTCTACTTCTTGGCCGGTGGCGTCGGAGCCGGGTTTGGCTTCAGCTGGGCCGAGAACGGCGAACCGTCGAGATTGAACTGCTCGACCTTGGCCTTGCCGCGCAGGTCGGCGACCTTGGCGTCGATCGTTTCCTTCTCGGCGTCGCTCATCAGCTTTTCTTTGGTTTCATCGAAGGACGGCGGCGTGGCCGGACGGCGATCCTCGACCTTGATGACGTGCCAGCCGAACTGGGTCTTCACCGGCGTCTTGGTGTACTGGCCCTTCTTCAAGGCGAAGGCGGCGTCGCCGAATTCCGCCGGCATCGCGTCCTTGGTGAAATAGCCCAGATCGCCGCCGTTCGAATCCTTGTTCGGGTTCTTTTCGTTGGCGATCTTGACGAAGTCGCCGCCCTTGTCGAGCTGGGCGATCACCGCCTTGGCCTCGGCCTCGTCCTTCAGCAGGATCTGGCGGCCGTGGATTTCCTCCTGGGCCGGGGCGTCCTTGATGACCTTCTGGTAACGGACCTTCAGCGCGTCGTCGCTGGTCGCCTTGGCCAGCAGCCGGTCGATATAGACCTGTTCGACCACGCGCTCCTGCACCTTGGCCATCCGATCCTTCACTTCCGGATCATTGTCCAGCTTGGCATCCTTGGCGGCGTCGATCAGCAGCTTGTTGTTGACGACCTGGTCGAGCAGCTGCGGGAAGATCGCCTCGAGCGGGACCTGCTGGTATTGCTGCGGCAGCTGCTTCTGGGCGGCAAGCAGATCGGACTTGTGGATGTCCGAGCCGTTGATCTTGGCGACGACCGGATCGTCGGCGGCAGCAGGCGCCAACTGCAGCTTGGGCGCGTCGGCCGCGTAGGCGGCGATCGGTGCTGCGAGCGCCAGCGCGAACACCAGGGACCGCAACGGGCGGGACGACGACGATTTCAGGGACATGGCTGTTCCTTGGGGTGGGGCCGGATCAACGAGCGGCAGCCGTCGGGCCACACGGAATCGAAAAAGACCGACTTCATGGCGATGCCGGGCCATTAATCACAAGACGCGCGCGGCTACAAGCACCCCGCTGTAGCAATTTGTGTCACGAATTGGCGCGCGCGGGCGTGACATGAAGCGGCACGCGGACCATTGGAGCGCCCCGCGCGATTGACTTCGCCGGACGTTGTCCCTATGTAACGGGCCTTCCCGGAGCATGCGAGTTGCGGGACCCCCATCTTTCGAGGTTTGGATGCTCGGTGCCCTCGCCCGGCGGCTGTTTGGTTCGGCCAATGACCGGTTTCTGAAAGGGTTCTCCGCCCAGGTCGTCGCGATCAACCAGCTCGAGGCAGAGCTTGTCGCCCTCGATGACGCGGCCTTGATCGCGCGCACCCAGATGTTCAAGGACCGCCTGGCGGCGGGCGAGACGCTGGACGACATCCTGGTCGAGGCGTTCGCGACCGTGCGCGAGGCGGCCAAGCGCGTGCTGGGTCAGCGCCCCTACGACGTCCAGCTACTGGGCGGCATGGTGCTGCACAAGGGCATGATCGCCGAGATGAAGACCGGCGAAGGCAAGACGCTGGTCGGTACGCTCGCGGTCTATCTGAATGCGCTCGCCGGCAAGGGCGTGCATGTCGTGACCGTGAACGACTACCTGGCCAGCCGCGACGCGGAATGGATGGGCAACGTCTATCGCTTCCTGGGGCTCACCGTCGGCGTGATCCTGCACGACCTGGACGACGTCCAGCGCCGCGACGCCTACGCCTCCGACATCACCTACGGCACGAACAACGAATTTGGCTTCGACTACCTGCGGGACAATATGAAGTTCCGCCTGGAAGAGATGGTCCAACGCCCGTTCCATTACGCGATCGTCGACGAAGTCGACTCGATCCTGATCGACGAAGCGCGCACGCCGCTCATCATCTCCGGCCCGACCGAGGATAATTCCGAGCTCTATACCAGCGTCGACCGGCTGATCCCGAGCCTGACGGCCGAGGATTACGAGAAGGACGAGAAGCAGCGCACGGTCACGCTGACCGAGGCCGGCGTCGAGCATATCGAGCAGCTGCTGATGCAGGCGGGCCTGCTGGTCGAAGGCACGCTCTACGACATTCACAACGTCTCGCTGGTCCATCACGTGAACCAGGCGCTGCGTGCGCACAAGATCTTCACGCGCGACGTCGACTACATCGTCAAGGATGACAAGGTCATCATCATCGACGAGTTCACCGGCCGCATGATGGAGGGGCGCCGCTATTCGGAAGGCCTGCATCAGGCGCTGGAAGCGAAAGAACGCGCCGAGATCCAGAACGAGAACCAGACGCTGGCCTCGATCACGTTCCAGAATTATTTCCGCCTCTATCCGAAGCTGGCGGGCATGACCGGCACGGCGATGACCGAGGCCGGCGAATTCTCCGACATCTACAAGCTCGAAGTCATCGAGATCCCGACCAACCAGCCGGTCCTGCGCAAGGATTCCGACGACGAGGTCTATCGCACCGAGCGCGAGAAGTTCGCGGCGATCAAGGTCAAGGTCCAGGAGTGCTTCGAGCGCAAGCAGCCGGTGCTGGTCGGCACCGTCTCGATCGAGAAGTCCGAGGCGCTGTCCGCCTTCCTCAAGGAAGCCGGGGTGCCGCACAAGGTGCTGAACGCGCGCTATCACGAAATGGAAGCGAGCATCGTGGCCCAGGCCGGCCGGCCCGGCTCGGTCACCATCGCCACCAACATGGCCGGCCGCGGCACCGACATTCAGCTGGGCGGCAATCTGGACATGCGCGTGCGCCAGGAACTGGCCGACGTGACCGACGAGGCCGCGCGCGCAGCCCGGATCGAAGAAATTCGGGCCGAGATCAAGGTCGATGGCCAGATCGCGCGCGATGCCGGCGGCCTGTTCGTCATCGGCAGCGAGCGGCATGAAAGCCGGCGCATCGACAATCAGCTGCGCGGCCGTTCCGGCCGTCAGGGCGATCCCGGCGCGTCGGCGTTCTTCGTCTCGCTCGAAGACGATCTGATGCGCATCTTCGGCTCCGAGCGCATGGATGCCTGGCTGCAGCGCTTCGGCATCAAGGAGGGCGAGGCGATCGTCCATCCCTGGATGAACAAGGCGCTGGAAAAGGCCCAGCAGAAGGTCGAAGCGCGCAATTTCGACATGCGCAAGCACATCCTGAAATACGACGACGTCATGAACGACCAGCGCAAGGTCGTCTATGAGCAGCGCAAGGAGATCATGAACGCCGTCGACGTGCAGGCGACCGTGGTCGACATGCGCCAGGAGACGATAGAGACCCTGGTCGCGGCCGCGATCCCGCCCAATGCCTATGCCGAGCAGTGGGATGTCGCGGGCCTGCATACCGAGGTGCTGAACATCCTGGGCCTCGACCTGCCGATCGAGGAATGGGCCAAGGAAGAAGGCATCGCCGACGAGGCGATCCGCGAGCGCGTCACCCTGGCGGCCGACGAGAAGATGGCCGCCAAGGAAGCCGCCTATGGCGCCGACACCATGCGCATGGTCGAAAAGAGCCTGCTGCTGCAGCTGTTGGACCAGACCTGGAAGGACCATCTGCTGGCGCTCGACCATCTGCGCCAGGGCATCAACCTGCGCGCCTATGCCCAGCGCGACCCGCTGAACGAATACAAGCGCGAGGCGTTCGAGCTGTTCTCCGACATGCTGGGCGGCCTGCGCGCCACGGTCACCCGGGTGCTGAGCCACGTCGAATTGCGCATGGCCGAACCCCAGGCCGTGCCGCAGCCACAGATGCCGCGCAACATCCGGGCGATCCATCCGGCGTTCGATGCCGATGAGATGGAAGAGGCCGGGATCGCGCTCGCCAGCGGCGAGGACCGTCCGGCGGCTCCGATCCAGAACCTGTCGCCCAGCCAGCGCCTGTCACGCAATGCGCTCTGCCCGTGCGGGTCGGGCAAGAAATACAAGCATTGCCACGGCCGGGTCTGATCCCGGGTCATTGAACGAGAAAAGGGCCGCCCCGATGGAGCGGCCCTTTTTCTATTCCTCGGCCACGAACGCCAGCATCTGGCGCGCCGCGCGCCGGGGGTTGCGCCCGCGTAGCGGCGCTTCAAGGAACCGGTTGGTCGCGGCCAGGAGGGTCGGTGCCACGGCCGGGACCGCTTCGGCCAGCTCGACGGCGGCGAACAACGTCTTGGCAAGATGGGCGGACAGGACGAACCGGCCTTGCCCATGGTTGACCACGCGCAGGCTCGCATCCGCCAGAAACGGCCGGACCGCGCCGACACCCCATTCCCCGGTTGCGAGGTCGGGATCGACATACCGGCTGTTGCGGCCGACGAAGCAGGCCAGCTGCAACAGCAGCGCCGGCCAGAGCGACGCGTCGATCCTGACCGCATCCAGCCCGGCGGCGGCGAAGGTCAGGCCGTGGGTGAAATCGAGCCAGCCGACATTCTCCGACAGCTTTTGATCGACGCTGTCGAGGAACGGCGCATCGGCGTGAAGCAATTGCCAGGCGACGGTCTCGGTCAGGATGGCGAAGATCGCTTCCGGCGGATGGATCGGCGCCCAGGCGCCGACGATCGCCATCGCCTGCTTGGCGCTGGTCCGCCGCAGCGCCAGGGCGTGCAGCGGCGGCGGCGGGTCGCTGGCAAGTGCCAGAAACCGATCGCCCGGCTGCCACCAACTGCGGCACCGCTGGCGATAATCCCGGAATTCCGGCAGCAGATCCTCGCGCTGGGCATAGACCAGCGCGCGCACCAGGGCGAGCAGCACCGGTTCGACGACACCGGGTCCCAGCCGGTCGATCAGGCGCAGCGCCTGGGTCGTGTAGATCAGCGAATGGCCGAAATCGGCATAATGCTCGAGCGCCGCGGCGACGAGCGCGCCGGGCAGATCGGCCGGCCAGGCGGGCAGGGCCAGCGCGCCGCGCAGCAGGGCGACGGCCGCGGGCTCGTCCTCCCGCTCGATCGCGTCCTGAAACCGGGCCGCATCCCAGGCGGAGACCTCGGTGGCGAAGCGGAACCTTGCCTCCGCGCCGGCGACATCGTCGCCGATATGGCCCAGGATCTCGCCCAGCGCCATCAGGCGCGCGTCGGCGGGCAGATCCGGATCGGCCTGAAGCCGCAGCCAGTCGGGGATGGCGGCGAACGCGTGGGTCGTGCCGTATTCCAGCCGCTCATGCGCCCAGGCGAGGGCCGTCCGGACCGCGTCGAGCGGGTCGACGCCAAGCCGGTCGAGCCGTGCCGCCTCGCGCAGCTGACGCTGCTGGTCCCGGTCGCCCAGCGCCTGGACCAGCCCGTCCAGCAGCGCCGTCCGCTGCGCCGCGACCGGCGGATCGGCCGGATCGAGCCAGACCTGGCCCGCCTCGATGCGCATCGGATAGCGCCGTAGCGTGTCGCCGCCGACCAGCGTTTCGCCACTGGCGAGATCGAATTTCCAATTGTGCCAGTTGCAGGTCAGCATGCAGCCGGCGAGCGTGCCCTCGCTCAGCGGATAGCCCTCGTGCGGGCAGCGGTTGGCGGTCGCGAACAGGCCTTGGTTCGTTGCGACGAGCAGGATCTGTCGTCCCTCGACCCGAACCACCAGGCGACCCGCCGCCAGCAGCGCCGCCTCGTCGGCCACCATGGTCCAAGCCATCAGATCCCCCTGACCCCGTAGGCGCAGCGCCGCGCGCCTGCAACGATATGATCGATCCGCGTGATCTCGGCCGCCGGCCCCAGTGCTGCGGCGAAGACCGCCAGTTCGGACCGGCACAGAGCCCGACACCGGGTCGCCGCGATGCAGATCGGGCAATGATTTTCGATCAGCAGAAAGCCGCCGTCGTCGGCCTCGCGCATCTCGGCCATATAGCCCTCGGCGTCGCGGAGCTGGGCCAGGACCGCGACCTTCGCCGCGAGGCCCTCGGCCGGGGCGAGCCGGGCGCGATAGGCCGCAAGCGTCTGCGCCTCGCGATGGTCGATCAACTGGTCGAGCCCGGCATCGC
Organism: Rhodospirillales bacterium; assembly: GCA_028288725.1. Taxonomy (GTDB): domain Bacteria; phylum Pseudomonadota; class Alphaproteobacteria; order ATCC43930; family CGMCC-115725; genus Aliidongia. Next base: position 19,310 of record JAQGIC010000044.1, on the reverse strand, counting down.
CGAACACCGCCGTCACGGCGCTGATCAGCTCGAGCGTCAGACCGGCATGATTTTCCGGGAAGCGGCGATGGCCGGCTTCGACCAGGCGCCAATAGCGCTTGGGACGGCCGACCGCCTCGCGCCGGTCTTCGTAAGCGACCAGTTCGGCGGCCGCGAGCTTTTCCAGATGCTGGCGCACCGCGACGGCGGTCACGGCGAGGCGGGGGGCCAGCGCGGCCGCGGTTTGCGGTCCGGTCGCCTTCAAGGCGTGAAGCAGGCGATCGCTGGTGCGGTCGGGCGGCAGATTGCTCATGCCGCCAACGATAGATTGGTCTATTTAGAAGACAATACTTTCTAAACTACCGACCGATTATGAAGCGGTCCGGGCCATAGGGCGCCAGCAGCGCGTCGCGGCGGCCCAACAGGATCTCGTCGGCGACGAAGCGGCCGATCGCCGGGGCCAGCGTGATGCCGGAATGGGTGACGGCGAGATAGAGTCCGGCGATGCCGGCCGCGCGGCCGACCGCGGAAAAGCCGTCTTGGGGGATCGGGCGGTGGGCGACCCGGTGAAACTCCGGCTCGATCGTCGCGTCCGAACGTACCGTCCGGCGCACCGCGTCGAACAATGCCGCCGCGGCGGCCGCGGCGTCATTCCCGGGTTCGGCATCGTCGAAGTCCGCGGCGGCGAGCAGGCGTCCCTCCGCCGTCTGGCGCAGTTCCATCTCCGGCGTCACGATCAGGCCGTTCAAGAGCGGTCCCAGCGGACGGCTGGCGACCAGCATCGCCGAGGATGCCCGCAGGGGCAGCATCACCCCGGCGGTCGCCGCCAGGGCGGCCGTCTCGACCCCGGCCGCGACGATGATCTCGTCGGCATCGAGCCGGCCGGCGTCGGTCTCGACGCCGGTTACGCGCCCGCCGGTCAGCACCAGGCGCCGGACCGCCGCCCGGGCCAGAACGGTGGCACCCTCAGCCTCGGCGGCGGCCAGCAACGCGCCGGACGCGGCTAGCGGCTCGACCGAGCCCTCGCCCGGCGCATGCACGGCGATTTCGGGCGGCCGGGCGAGCTGCGGCTCCAGCCGCAACACCTCGGCCCGATCCACGCGGCTGAGGTCGTAGCCCCAGGATGAATGTTCGGCGACAAAGGCGTCGAGTCCGGCCGGGGGCAGGTCCCAGATCAGACCGCCGCGCCAGGAAACCTGGAGACCCGGCACCTCGCGTTCGAGCCGGCGCCATTCGGCCATCGACCGGACGCGCAGGCGGAAATACGGTTCCGGATTGCCCCAGCTGGCGTTGATCCAGGCCCAGGAATTGCCGGTCGCGAGACCGCCCGGCGCCCGCGCGTCGACCACACTGACGCGTGCGCCGTCGCGGGCGAGATGCAAGGCGATCGAGGCGCCGACAATGCCGGCGCCGACGATCAGAACATGGGGCCGGCCCGCGGAACCAAGCGTCACTTCATCGGTCTCCTCGAGACGCCGGACTACCGCGGCTGCGCGATATCGGCGCCGCCCAGGAACATTCGGTTCCAGGTCGGCGCGATCAGGATCTCGTTGATGGTGACATGGGGCGGCATTTCGGCGACGAAGCGGATGGAGCGGCCGACATCCTCGGGCTGCAGCATACGACCTATCTCTTCGTCCGACGGCGGCACCGGCCGTCCCTTCAGGATCGGCGTCGCGACTTCGCCGGGGCAGATCGCGGTGGCGCGGATGCCGTTCATGCATTCCTCCAGATGCAGCGACATGGTCATGGCGACCATGGCGTGCTTGCTGGCGGTATAGGCGGCGCCGGTGAAATAGACGTGGCCCTTGCCGGCCCAGGAGGCGACATTGATCACCAGTCCGTCCCTCCGGTCGCGCATGCCCGGCAGCGCGGCCTGGATCGCATAGAGCGCGCCATGCAGGTTGGTCTGCAGCACCCGGTCCCAGGATTCCGCCGTCAGATTCTTGAAGAAGCGGTTGGGCGCGTTGATGCCGGCCGAATTGACCAGAATATCGATCCGGCCATGGCGCGACAGGATCGCCGCACCGCCGCCCGCGACCTGTGCCTGAACCGCGACGTCGAGCGTTTCCGCATCGGCCTTGCCGCCGGCGGCAACGATCTCGGCCACCACCGCATCCAGCGGTTCGCGCCGGCGGCCCGACACCACCACGGTGGCGCCGGCGGCAGCCAGTTCAAGCGCCGCCGACCGGCCGATACCGGTGCCGCCGCCGGTGATCCAGGCGATCTTGCCGTCGAGTGTGCCCATGGTCCCGCTCCCGTTACTTGGTTTTGCAAGGATCATCGCGCCTCGACGGGCCACGGGCAAGCAATCCCGTTCAATCGTCATTCCCGCGAAAGCAGGGCCTCTGCAAAAAAGGCCCCGCCTGCGCGGGAATGACGCATCGGGCTAAATCGACGTATCGTCGCTGCCGCCGAAATCGCCGCCGTCATCGAAGCCGGTGTCGGTGAATTGGCTATCGTCCTGCAGGTTCGCCGGATCCTGGGTGAAGTCGCTCTGCTGCTGGCCGCCGCCGGGCGCGTCGTAATAATTATTGTTCACGATCGTCTCGGTGATGTTCTCGGTCGGGCCATAGCCGCCACCGCCGAAACCGCCGCCCCAGGGCCCGCCGCCATAGCCGCCGCCCCAGCCGTGATGGCCGGAGAACAGGGATTCCATGCCCTCGAACAGCAGCATGCCGCCTGCGACGCCGACCGCGGTCTGTGCCGCGTTCTGCAGAAAGCCTGAGGTCTGGCTCGGCTGGAGCACGGGCGCGGCATAGACCGGCTGGGTAGAGGCCGGTTGGCCATAGGCCGTCTGGGGACGGACCCAGGGGCTGCCCGGCTGGCCGGCCGGAGGCACGCTCGGACTGCCGCCGCCGAACAGGCTACCCAGGAAGCTTCCGCTGCCCGACGCAGAGGCCTGCTTGGCATCGGCCAGCTGGCGCTGCAGGTCGGCGATCTGGGCCTGGGCGGTCCTGAGCGCGAAATCCTGCATCAGGGTCGTCTGGGCGAGAATATAGGGGGTATCCGGCCGAACCTGGACCAGGTCGCGGATCAGGGCCGCGGCTTCCTCGTCCTTCTGCTGGGCCGGCGCGTTCTTGATGCGGTCGGCCAGGCCGGTCAGCAATTGCCGTTCTTCGGGCGTCATGACAATCCCTCCATCGGCGCGACGCGAATTCGCGCCGGATTAGATGTGGGAAGGTCCCGGCCGCCCTGCAACAGGGCGAATTCAGGAGGGTGAATTCAGGCCGCGACGATCTCGCCTTCGCGATAGCCCTGGGCATAGAGCAGGGCGGTCAGGTCGCCATGCATCACCCGCCATTTCGCTTGGGCGGCCACGATCGGTTTGGCGCGAAAGGCGACGCCCAGACCGGCGGCGCCGATCATGTCGAGATCGTTGGCGCCGTCGCCGGTCGCCAGCGTCGCCGCCAGCGGCAAGCCGGCCTCGGCCGCGAGCCGCACCAGCGTCTCGAGCTTCGCGGCACGCCCCAGCACCGGCGGCACGACCTGGCCGGTCAGCTTGCCGCGCTTGATCTCCAGCACATTGCCGAAGTCGCGGCCGACGCCCAGGGTTTTGGCGACCAGCGCCGTGTAGCAGCGGAAGCCGCCCGACACGATCGCGGTCAGAGCGCCGTTCGCCTGCATGGTCTGCATCAGGGCCTGGGCGCCCGGCATATAGCGGATCCGCCGGGCGCTCTCGTCGAGCACGCTTTCGTCCAGGCCCGCCAGCAGCTTGACCCGGGCATCGAGCGCGCCGCGGAAATCCAGTTCGCCGTTCATGGCGCGCGCGGTGATTTCGGCGATCTCGGCGCGCTTGCCGACATAGTCGGCCAGCTCGTCGAGCATCTCGTTCTCGATCAGGGTCGATTCCATGTCGGCGATCAGCAGCCGCTTGCGCCGCTCAGGCACCGGCTGCGCCAGCACGTCGACCGGTGCTGCGCCCAGCAGCGCGCGGGCGGCGGCGTCGGCCTGGTCGTCGTTCAGATCGGCGAAGGGCAGGTCGCAGACCGTGCGGGGCGCCAGCCAGTCGGGCCGCCCGACGTCGGCGCCCAGATTTCCGAGCGCATCGCCGATGGCGTCGACGGTCTCGGCGGCGAGGCCGTCGCGGACGGCGGAGATGAGCGTCAGGACATGGTCGGTCATGGTGGCGCCCTTATCGCGGGCGGTGGCGCTTCTGTCCAGCCAGGATCGCGCTCCAGCACCTCGTCCTGGCCGCCGATCCCTGGTATCCCTCGGGCCATGTCCGGAAAACTCATCATCGTCGCGGGGCCGACCGCGAGCGGAAAATCCGCCCTGGCGCTGGCGATCGCCCGTGCCTGCGGCGGCACCCTCATCAATGCCGACAGTATGCAGGTCTATCGCGACCTGCGCGTCCTGACCGCGCGGCCGGATGACGATGCACTCGCCGCCGTGCCGCATCGGCTCGACGGCATCCTGGATGGCGCGGAACTTTGTTCCGCCGCGCGCTGGGCCGAGCTCGCCCATGGCGAGATCGCGGCGGCGCATGCGGCCGGGCGGCTGCCGATCGTGGTCGGCGGCACCGGGCTTTACCTGCGCACGCTGCTGCAGGGCATCGCGGCCGTGCCCGAGATCCCGGAGGCGGTGCGGGAGGCGGCGCGGGCGCGTCATCGCGACATCGGCGGCGAGGCGTTCCGGGCCGAGTTGGCCATGCTCGATCCGGCCGCGGCCGACAAGCTGCCGGCCGGCGACAGCCAGCGTCTGGTCCGGGCCTACGAGGTGGTGCGGGCGACCGGGCGCACGCTCGGCGATTGGCAGCGGGCCGGGGCCGAGGGCGTGCCGCGCTACGACAGCCGGCAATTCGTCCTCCTGCCGCCGCGCGACGCGCTCTATGCCGCCTGCGACGGCCGATTGCAGGCCATGATCGCCGCCGGCGCGCTGGACGAGGTCCGGGCGCTGATCGCGCGTGCCCTGCCGCCGGACTTGCCGATCATGAAGGCGGTCGGCGTGCCGGAACTGACAGGTTTCCTGGCCGGCACTCTGGATTTGCCGACCGCGATCGCCGCCGCGCAGCAGTCGACCCGGCAGTATGCCAAACGCCAATATACCTGGTTTCGCCATCAGTTAGCGGCAGCGGAGATTTTAGACGCGCAACTTTCGCATAGTTTCTATGCGTCAGTTTGTCAGAAAATTCGCGATTGGACTTGACCCGCGCAATCTCCGCTCGCTAGGTTCCGCTCCCTGCACCATGCGGGAAAAGGCTTCAAGGAGCGACATCATGACTGCCGGAACGACGTCCACGGGATCCGAAGCACGCGCGCTGAATGGCGCGGAAATCGTGCTGAAGGCGCTCGTAGACCAGGGCGTCGAGGTCATCTTCGGCTATCCGGGCGGCGCCGTGCTGCCGCTCTATGACGCCCTCTATCTGCAGAATTCGATCCGCCACATCCTGGTGCGCCACGAACAGGCCGCGGTCCATGCGGCGGAAGGCTACGCGCGCTCGACCGGCAAGGTCGGCGTCGTGCTGGTGACCAGCGGACCGGGGGCGACCAACGCCGTGACCGGCCTGACCGACGCGTTGCTGGACTCGATCCCGGTCGTCTGCCTGACCGGCCAGGTGCCGACCCATCTAATCGGCAACGACGCCTTTCAGGAGGCGGACACGACCGGCATCACCCGGCCTTGCACGAAGCATAATTACCTGGTCAAGGACATCGGCAAGCTCGCCCGCACGGTGCACGAAGCCTTCTTTGTGGCGCGCAGCGGCCGGCCCGGCCCGGTCGTGATCGATCTGCCCAAGGACATCCTGGTCGGCAGCGGCACCTACAGCTCGCCCGACGCGGTCGAGCACAAGACCTATCGTCCGCGCACGGAACCGGCGCCGGAAGGCATCGAGGCCGCGGCCGCGCTGCTGATGAGCGCCAGGAAGCCGATCCTCTACGGCGGCGGCGGCATCATCAATTCCGGCCCGGAGGCGAGCCGCCTCTTGGGCGAACTGGTCGAGCTGACCGGTTTTCCCTGCACGCTGACGCTGATGGGCCTGGGCGCGTTGCCGGCGTCCGATCCGCGGTTCCTCGGCATGCTGGGCATGCACGGAACCTACGAGGCGAACCACGCCATGCATGACAGCGACGTCATGCTGGCGATCGGCGCGCGCTTCGACGACCGGGTCACCGGCCGCCTCAACGCCTTCGCGCCCCATTCCAAGAAGATTCAGATCGATATCGATCCGTCCTCGATCAACAAGAACGTCCGGGTCGATATCGGCATCGTCGGCGATGTCGCGGCCAGCCTGAAGGCGCTGATCGCGGTCATGAAGGCGCGCGGCTACAAGCGCGATCCGAAGCTGCTGGCGCCCTGGTGGGCCGAGATCGACCGGCGCCGGGCGCGCAATTGCCTGGCCTATTCGGACACGACCAAGATCATCAAGCCGCAATATGCGATCGAGCGGCTCTATGCGCTGACGCAGGGGCACGACACCTATGTCACGACCGAGGTCGGCCAGCATCAGATGTGGGCGGCGCAGTTCTTCAAATTCGAGGGACCGAACCGCTGGATGACCTCGGGCGGGCTCGGCACCATGGGCTACGGCCTGCCGGCGGCGATGGGCGTGCAGATCGCGCACCCGGACGCGCTGGTCATCGATATCGCCGGCGAAGCCTCGATCCTGATGAACATCCAGGAAATGTCGACGCTGGCGCAGTACCGGTTGCCGGTGAAGGTGTTCATCCTCAACAACCAGTACATGGGCATGGTCCGCCAGTGGCAGGAACTGGTCCATGGCGGCCGCTATTCGGAAAGCTATTCCGAGGCGCTGCCGGATTTCGTCAAGCTGGCCGACGCGTTCGGCGCCACGGGCCTGCGCGTCAGCGCGGTCTCGGAGCTGGACGATACCATCCGCCGGATGATCGAGACACCGGGCCCGGTGATCGTCGATGTCGCGGTCGATCCGGCAGAGAATTGTTTCCCGATGATCCCGTCGGGGGCCGCGCATAACGAGATGCTGCTCGGGCCCGAGGATCAGGCGACGGCCACGTCGGGGGCGGAAGAGGGGATGGTGCTCGTATGAGCCGCCATCGCCTTTAGCCGACCTTAAGCCCCCCTTCGAGAAAGCCGCCAACATGGCCACCATACCGACTGCCATCGAACGCCATACCATCGCCGTCGTCGTCGATAACGAGCCGGGCGTGCTCGCCCGGGTCATCGGCCTGTTCTCCGGCCGCGGCTACAATATCGAAAGCCTGACCGTGGCCGAGGTCGAGCGCAGCACCAGCCTGTCGCGCATCACGCTGGTCACCTCCGGCACGCCCATGGTGATCGAACAGATCAAGGCGCAGCTCTCGCGCCTGGTCCCGGTCCACACCGTGAAGGACCTGACCGAGGAGGGCCCGCATGTCGAACGCGAGCTGGCGCTCATCAAGGTCGCCGGCACCGGCGAACGCCGGATCGAGGCGCTGCGCCTGGCCGAGATCTTCCGGGCGCGGGTCGTGGATTCGACCATCTCGTCCTTCGTGTTCGAGGTTACCGGATCCAGCGAGAAGCTCGACGCCTTCATCGAACTCGTGGCCCCGATCGGCCTCGTCGAACTTGCCCGCACCGGTATCGCCGCCATGTCGCGCGGCACCGACCTGCTTTAAGCTTCTTCCATCCATAGTCCATCTGCGCCGCCCGAACCGGCGCCTTAAACGAGAGTACGAACGATGCGCGTCTATTACGATCACGATGCCGACGTGAACCTGATCAAGGGCAAGAAGATTGCCGTGATCGGTTACGGCAGCCAGGGCCATGCCCATGCCAACAACCTGAAGGACAGCGGCGTGAAGGAGGTCGTGGTCGGCCTGCGCCCCGGCTCCGCCACGGCCAAGAAGGCCGAGGCCGCCGGCTTCACCGTCAAGTCCGCCGCCGAGGCCGCCAAGGGCGCCGACGTGGTCATGGTGCTGACGCCCGACGAGCTGCAGGCCGACATCTGGGAAAACGAGCTGAAGCCGAACCTGCGCGAAGGGGCGGCGATCGCGTTCGCCCATGGCCTGGCCGTGCATTTCAAGCTGATCGAGCCCCGTCCGGATCTGGACGTGTTCATGATCGCGCCCAAGGGCCCAGGCCATACCGTGCGGTCCGAATATCAGCGCGGCGGCGGCGTGCCCTGCCTGGTCGCGGTCGCGCAGAACCCCTCGGGCAACGCGCTCGAAATCGCGCTGTCCTATGCGTCCGCCATCGGCGGCGGCCGCGCGGGCGTGATCGAGACCACGTTCAAGGAAGAATGCGAGACCGACCTGTTCGGTGAGCAGGCCGTGCTGTGCGGCGGCCTGACCTCGCTGATCCAGGCCGGCTACGAGACCCTGGTCGAGGCCGGCTACGCGCCGGAAATGGCCTATTTCGAGTGCCTGCACGAGGTGAAGCTGATCGTCGACCTGATCTATGAGGGCGGCATGGCGAACATGCGCTACTCGATCTCGAACACGGCCGAGTACGGCGACTACACCCGCGGCCCCCGCATCGTCACGGCCGAGACCAAGGCCGAGATGAAGCGCGTGCTCGACGATATCCAGTCCGGCCGCTTCGCCCGCGACTGGGTGCTGGAGAACAAGGCCGGCCAGGCGAGCTTCAAGGCGATGCGCCGCCGCAACGCCGAACACCCGATCGAGCAGGTCGGCGAAAAGTTGCGCGCGATGATGCCCTGGATCGCCAAGAACCGCCTGGTCGACAAGACCAAGAACTGAGGCGTTTCTAACCGTCATTCCCGCGGAGGCGGGAATCTAGGGTGGCGACGCATAGCCATCGCTTGCCCTGGATTCCCACTTTTGTGGGAATGACGGAATTAGGTGATGGGCGTCGTATATTTCCCGAACAGCGCCATCCCCCGCGGCACGCCCAGGCCCGTGCAGGCGTTCCAGCCCGGACCGGCGCTATAGCCGACGTTGGTGCCCTTCGGTTTGTTGTTGCCCTCGGTGACGGGGCGCAGCAGATCCGGCTGGGCGTAGAGATCCGCCAGGAAAAACCCGACCGGTCGGGCCGCCTTCTCGTTGATCAAGGCGGCCAAGCCGGCCCAGAGCGGCGCCACGGCGCTGGTGCCGCCGATCACTTTCGAGGCACCGTTGACCATTGTCAGATAGCCGGTCGGCTGGGCCGCGTTGCCGGCGACGTCGGGCACGCCGCGGCCGGTCGCCTGATTGACGGTCTTCTGGAAATCCGGCACGGGATAGAGCGTGCTGATGCCGCCGCCGGTGCCCTCGCCATTGCCGGTGTCGCTCCAGACCACCTCGGAAATGATCCGGTTGCCCTCGGTCGCGATCAGCGTGCCGCCGCAGCCGATCGCCCAGGGGCTGGATGCCGGATATTGTACATGGAGTGCGCCATCGGCGGCGCCGTTGGTCGCCAGATTGTCGCCGGCCGCGACGAAGACCGAGACGCGCAGGGTCGCCGCATCCTGGAACGCCCCGTCCATCGCCTGGCGCGCCGCCGCCGACCAGGCGGTCTCGTTCACGCCCCAGCTGATCGAGATCACGCTCGGGTGATTGGTCGGGTCGTGGACGGCGGCGCTGACCGCGTCGACGAAGCCGGTAAAGCTCGCCGGGGCGAAATAGACCGCCAGCCTCGCGCCCGGCGCCGCACCGCCCGCGACCTGCAGGTCGAGCGCGACCTCGTCGTCGGCCGCGATGGATTGGCCGGGATTATTGGCGGCCCCGTCGATCGGCACTGCGACCACGGTCGGGACAGCCAAGCCCATGGCGGCGAAGGCCGCCTGGGTGTCGCTGTCGCGATAGCCGCCGCCCAGCTCGATGATGGCGATGCATTGGCCGGCGCCGGTGACGCCGGTCGGGAAATCATAGAATGCCGCGACCTGGTTCGGGCGATAGCCGGCCTCGGTCGGCGCGGTCATCGGCAGCGCCTTGGCAAAGGCGGCCGGGCGGTCGTCCAGGCCCAGGACCGCCTCAACGATCGGCAAGAGTCCGGCCGGCAGCCGCAGCATGCCGGTGCGCGCGCGGAATTGCCGGTCGCCCTGCCGGTAGAGATCGAGCTCGGTGCCGAAGGCCGCCTGCAGGGCCGCGACCGATCCTTTGAGCTTGATCAGGCGCCGGGCCGGTTCGACCGCGACGACGCTCAGCCGGTGCTTGGCGGCGAACCGTTCGACGGCCAGGAAATCGTCCTTGTGATGGTAGGCCCGATGCGCCGCGAGCGCCGCGCGCGGATCGGCGGCGCCCGCCAGGGCCTGGGTCTCGCCGCCGCGCGATTTCAGATAGAGGCTGACCTCGATCACCGCGTCGGCGGGCGCGGGACCGACGCGGATCGCGTCGGTCGGAGCACCGATCTGGCTTGCGGGGAAATCGGCGGTGGGTTGGTCGGCCATGAGGGTTCCTGGCTGATGGGGAAGGAACGAGCGGCGAGATTGTAGCCCAACGGATCGTCCGCGGTGCTATGAACCGGCTCTCACCGTCGAAACCAACGGATTTGCCCCAAAACCGCCTTATGAATCCATTTGCGACTCCGGGTGCGACCCGTTAGACCTAGTCCGGTGTCGGGCGCGTGTTGCGCGCGGCTTGCCTTAGAGCCCGTACCGGGCGGAATTCGCCCGGTGGATTTGCGACCCGATGTATATGATCATGTGTTCAGCAGCCTTCCGTACCGCCCCGCCGACCGTGCGCCGCCTCTGCGCGCCGGTGTCGCTGCCGGGCGACGGAGCCTGCGGACCGCTTCCCTAAATCCGCCTCGTCCGGCCCTCAGCCTTGCGATCGAAGGCATGAGGCGCACCCCCGGATATTTCGTTCAATCGTACCATCGAGCAAAGACACATGTTTGGATCACTACTGGGCTGGATGTCCGCCGATATGGCGATCGATCTCGGCACGGCGAATACCCTGGTCTACGTGAAGGGCCGCGGCATCGTCCTGAACGAGCCGTCGGTCGTGGCCATCCTCAACGTCAAGGGCAAGAAGCAGGTCCTGGCGGTCGGTGACGAGGCCAAGCTGATGCTGGGCCGTACGCCGGGCAATATCCAGGCGATCCGCCCCTTGCGCGACGGCGTCATCGCCGATTTCGAAGTCGCCGAGGAGATGATCAAGCATTTCATTCGCAAGGTGCATAACCGCCGCAGCTTCGCCTCGCCCGAAATCATCGTCTGCGTGCCGTCGGGCTCGACCGCGGTCGAGCGCCGCGCCATTCAGGAATCCGCCGAAAGCGCCGGCGCCCGCCGGGTCTATCTGATCGAGGAGCCGATGGCGGCCGCGATCGGTGCCGGCTTGCCGGTGACCGAGCCGTCGGGTTCGATGGTGGTCGACATCGGCGGCGGCACGACCGAGGTGGCGGTGCTGTCCTTGGCCGGCATCGTCTATTCCCGCTCGGTCCGCGTCGGCGGCGACAAGCTGGACGAGGCGATCATCGCCTATATGCGCCGCAACCATAATCTGCTGGTCGGCGAAGGCTCCGCCGAGCGGATCAAGAAGGAAATCGGTTCGGCCTGCATGCCGGAGGACGGCGAGGGCCGGGTCATGGAGATCCGCGGCCGCGATCTGATGAACGGCGTGCCGAAGGAGCTGGTGATCAGCGAGCGCCAGATCGCCGAAAGCCTGGCCGAGCCGGTCGGCGCCATCGTCGAGGCGGTCAAGGTCGCCCTCGAACATACCGCGCCCGAACTGGCCGCCGACATCGTCGACAAGGGCATCGTGCTGACCGGCGGCGGCGCGCTGTTGTCGAACCTCGACTATATCCTGCGCCATGCGACCGGCCTGCCGGTCTCGATCGCCGACGATCCGCTGACCTGCGTCGCCATGGGCACGGGCCGCGCGCTTGAGGACAAGGCGCTGCGCAACGTGCTCATCAGCATGTATTGATCCTTGCGACCGTCCGATATTGATACAAATGCGAAACGATTTGCCTCGTCACTCGATCGAACAAGTCGTATTTGTAATGCCGGACGGCGATTTCGGAGCAGATGGTAACGATTCGTTTGCCATAAGCTGCGACGTTGGCGTCGTGAATGAAGTAAGGGCGTCAAGCCCGCTCGTTCGTTTGGATCCTGTCAGCCGTTCGGGGGGATGCCCGTGAAGTCGCGTTCGGCACCCGTTTCGCACCTTATGGCCCCGTTGAAATCGGCGGCGCAGCGCTTCGCCTATTCGGCGCTGGTGCTGCTGTCGGTCGCCATCATGGTGATCGGCCGGGCCGACGGTTCGCTGATCGAGCATATCCGCACCAAGACCAACGACGTTCTGGCCCCGGTGCTGGAAGCGGTGACCCAGCCGGTCGCCGCCGCGACGGATGTCGTCGCCCATGTCCGCTCGCTGACCGAGCTCTATCGCGAGAACGAACGGCTGAAGACCGAAAACGCGGCGCTGATGCAGTGGCAGCAGGTCGCCCGCCGGCTCGACAACGAGAATTCCGGCCTGCGCACGCTCATGAACTATCAGCCGGAAGGTTCGATCTGGTTCATCACCGGCCGCGTCATCGGGACGTCGGGCGGCGCCTTTTCGCGCAATCTGCTGATCAACCGCGGCACGCTCGACAGTATCGCCAAGGGACAGGCCGTCGCGGCCGGCAGCGGCCTGATCGGGCGGGTGACCGAGGTCGGCGACCGGGCCGCGCGCGTGCTGATGATCACCGATCTCAATTCGCGCATTCCGGTCCAGATCGACGGCAACCACGATCGCGCCATCCTGGCCGGCGACAATACCGACCGGCCGCAGCTGGCCTATGTCGGGGCCCATACCAAGATCAACCTCGGCGACCGGATCGTGACCTCGGGCGACGGCGGCGTGTTTCCGCCGGGCATGCCGGTCGGCACGGTCGCGTCGATCGACGGCGGCAATATCCGCATCGAGCCCTTCGCGGATTTGAGCCGGGTAGAATATTTGCGCGTGGTCGATTTCGGCCTGGCCGGCGTATTGCCGCCGGACGCGGTGCCGCAGCCTAAGGCGCCCAAGCGCCCCAAGGGCGATGCGGGGAAGGGCGAGGCCGGTCCGACGCCATGAAGGCAAAGCCGGTCGAGCCGGTCGACGGCATCGGCCAAAAGCTGGTTCCCGCCGCCTTCACCCTAGTGCTCGCGATCCTGTCCGTGATACCCCTTGGCATTCCGGGCTATGCCCAGGTGACGCCGAATTTCGTGCTGATGTCGATCTATTACTGGACGATCTATCGACCGGATCACCTGCCTTATCTGGTGGTGTTCCTGGTCGGTCTTCTGGTCGACCTGTTGACCTTCGGGCCGCCGGGCGTGACGCCCTTCGCCCTCCTGATCCTGCGGGCGACCGTGCTCAGCCAGCGCCGGTTCTTCGTCGGCAAGAACTTCCCGATCCTGTGGTGGGGCTTCGCGATCGTGACGGCCGCGGTCACGCTGCTGATGTGGAGCGTCGGCGCGCTTTATAGCGGCCGGCTCCTGGACCCGCGCAGCTTTGTCTTCCAGGCCGTGCTGACGGCGGCATGCTATCCGGTGCTGTCCTGGGCCTTCTCGCGCGTGCAGCGGGTCATGACGCGATGAAGACCCGCCCGCTCGCCCAGGATAAAAGCCGCTTCAAGACGCTCACCCGCCGCACCATGATGCTGGGCGGGCTGCAGGCCGGCATGGTCGGCACGCTGGCCGCGCGCATGTATTATCTGCAGGTGCTGCAGGCCGACAAATACAAGGTTCTGGCCGAGGAGAACCGCATCAATCTGCGGCTGCTCGCCCCCCAGCGCGGCCGCATCCTCGACCGGTTCGGCGTGCCGCTCGCGATCAACCAGCAGAGCTACCGCGTCGTCATCGTGGCCGAGCAGGCGGGCGATATCGACAGCACGCTGAACGCCATCGGCACGCTCATTCCGCTGGGCGAGAACGAACGCCACCGGGTCTTGCGCGAAATGAAGCGCAAGCATTCCTTCGTGCCGATCATGGTGCGCGAGAACCTGAGCTGGGAAGAGGTCGCCCGGATCGAGGTCAATATCCCGGAGCTGCCGGGCGTGCAGATCGAGGTCGGGCGCAATCGCTACTACCCGTTCGCCGACCGGATCACCGACGTCACCGGCTATGTCGCCCCCGTGTCGGAAAAGGAACTGACCGGCGATCCGCTGATGGAGCTGCCGGATTTCCGCATCGGCAAGGCCGGCATCGAACGGGCCCAGGATCTGGAGCTGCGCGGCACGGCCGGCACCAGCCAGATCGAGGTCAACGCCTTCGGCCGGGTCGTCCGCGAGATCAATCGCGACGAGGGCCAGCCGGGCGCCGAGATCGCGACGACGATCGACATGGCACTGCAGGATTTCACCATGCGCCGCCTGCGCTCGGAGGAAAGCGCCACCTGCGTCGTGATCGACGTGGTGACGGGCGAGATCCTGACCATGGCATCCTCGCCGTCCTACGACGCCAATAGCTTCACCCAGGGCCTGACCAACACGGTCTGGAACGCGCTCAATGCCGATCCGCACGTGCCGCTCAACAACAAGGCGATCCAGGGTGTCTATCCGCCGGGCTCGACCTTCAAGCCGGTCGTGGCCATGGCGGCGCTCGACGCCGGTCTGATCACGCCCGACTTCCGCGCCACCTGTCCGGGCCATTTCACGCTGGGCAACCACGACTACTATTGCTGGAAGAACAAGGGCGGCGGGCATGGCACGCTGGACCTGCACGGCGGGCTGAAGAATTCCTGCGACGTCTATTTCTACGAAGTGGCCATGAAGATCGGCGTCGATCGGGTCGCTGCCATGGCCAGCCGGCTGGGCATGGGGGCGCCGACCGGTCTCGATATTCCGAACGAGCGGCCGGGCAATATTCCGACCAAGGCCTGGAAGCTCGCCAAATACGGCATCAAATGGGTCGATGGCGACACGCCGTCGATCGCCATCGGGCAGGGATATATCGCGAGCACGCCGCTCCAGCTCGCGACCATGCTGATGCGCATCATTTCAAACCGGAAGATCGTGCCGCATCTGGTGCGCCCGGCCGGCATCATGGAGCCGGGCAAGCCGTTCGATCCCGATCTCGGGGCCAAGGACTATCCGTCGATGGGCTTCAATCCGCAGCATATCGCCGCCGTACTGAGCGGCATGAATGCGGTGACGAACGAGCCCGGCGGCACCGCCTATGGCGCGCGCATTTCCGAGGCGGGCTTCGAGATGGGCGGCAAGTCCGGCTCGGCCCAGGTCAAGCAGATCACCGCGGCCGAGCGCGCGGCCGGGGTGAAGAAGCAGGACCAGCAGCCCTGGAAGGACCGCGACCACGCCCTGTTCATCGCCTTCGCGCCGGTCGGCAATCCGCGCTATGCCTGTGCGGTCGTGGTCGAGCACGGCATCGGCGGCAGCAAGGCTGCGGCCCCCATCGCGCGCGACGTGCTGCGCGAATGCCAGCGGCGCGATCCGTCGCGGCGCGTACCGCCCGACCCCATGATCGTGGCCGACGCGGGCCCATCGGGCCCGGCGGCACCACCGGAGAAGACCCCGTGAGCATCGGCGCCGACCGCGGCCATACGCCCGACCTGGCGGAGAAGCTGCGCAGCATCAACTGGGGCCTGATCTTCCTGTTGAGCATCATCGCCGGCATCGGCTTCATGGTGCTCTATTCCGCGGCGAACGGCAGCTTCGACCCCTGGGCGTCGAAATCCATGATCCGTTACGGTCTGTCGCTGGCTCTGCTGCTGGGCGTGGCGCTCGTCGATATCCGCTTCTGGCTGAAGGCCGCCTATCCGATCTATCTGTTCGGCCTGGTGCTGCTGGTGCTGGTCGATCTGCACGGGCGCACCGGCCTGGGCGCCCAGCGCTGGATCGAGGTCGGGCCCCTATCGCTGCAGCCGTCGGAGCTGGCCAAGATCGGCCTGGTCATGGTGCTGGCGCATTATTTCAACGGCCGCACGGTCGAAGAGGTCGGCCGGCCGCAACATCTGATCTATCCGCTGCTGCTGCTGGCGATCCCGGCGGCGCTGGTGATGAAGCAGCCCGATCTGGGCACGGCCATGATGCTGGTGCTGTCGACCGGCGGCATCTTCTTCCTGGCCGGCGTGCGGCTGTGGAAATTCGCCATCGCCATCGCCGCCGGCGCCGGCCTGGTGCCGATCGCCTTCGGCTTCATGCGCGACTATCAGAAGAAGCGCATCCTGACCTTCCTCAACCCCGAGAACGACAGCCTTGGGGCGGGGTATCACATCACCCAGTCGAAGATCGCGCTGGGCTCGGGCGGCATGTGGGGCAAGGGCTATCTGGAGGGGACCCAGAGCCATCTCAATTTCCTGCCCGAGAAACATACCGACTTCATCTTCACCATGTTCGCCGAGGAATTCGGCATGGCGGGCGGCTGCGTGCTGTTGGGGCTCTACGCCCTGGTCGTGGCCTACGGCGTCGCGATCGGGCTGCGCTGCCGCAACCATTTCGGCCGCATGCTGGCGCTGGGCGTGACGCTCAATTTTTTTCTCTACGTCTTCATCAACACGGCCATGGTGATGGGCCTGATCCCGGTGGTGGGCGTACCGCTGCCGCTGATTTCCTACGGCGGCACGGCGATGCTGACCTTGATGTTCGGCTTCGGCCTCGTCATCAGCGTCTATATCCACCGCGACGTGCGCATCAACCGGCGGGGCGAGTCGGAGAGCTGAGCAGGCTTTAGAAGCAAGCTTTTCCAGCGCATCCCCCACATGCAAAGCCGCGCTGGACAGGGGGCCGGATATTTCCTATTAAAGCGCTCCTTCGGTTGCCCCGGAGCCCAGGTAGCTCAGTTGGTAGAGCATGCGACTGAAAATCGCAGTGTCGGTGGTTCGATTCCGCCCCTGGGCACCATCTCCCTTTCAAGCACAGCAACGGTTTGAGCGGCGCGGCGGCGCCGGCCGCTTATGATCGGCCGACGCGTTGGGGTAACAACGTCCCCCTGAAGGCGCACCTGGCTTCGGCGCTCCGATCTTGATCGGTTGATCGGGGCAGCATCGGCTGGTTGGGCGTGGTCCGAACAATATCCTAAGCCGGACCGCGATCCCGACGGTGCCACCGGGGCTTTGCTTTGTGCCAAATCATTCGGCGCTTCACAGCCGCGCCCTCCTGCCGATCAACGGTATCCTCGTCGCTCCAATCAATCGGCGGTCTATGAGGTTGAAGGATGACAGGCTTCAGGTCGGGGTGATGGTGCCGTCCTCGACAAGGGCGACGGTCATGCCGGCATCC
Source organism: Rhodospirillales bacterium (assembly GCA_028288725.1). Lineage (GTDB taxonomy): Bacteria > Pseudomonadota > Alphaproteobacteria > ATCC43930 > CGMCC-115725 > Aliidongia. The sequence goes on along the minus strand of JAQGIC010000044.1, from coordinate 2,285 downwards.
AGTCTGAACGCCCCGAAATCCTCCTTCATAATCTGCCGGAGCACATTCAAAGCCGGTTCACGCGCCACGCCTAGACTGCGAGTGGCGGCGTTCATCCGGACCTGGATATTCTGGTGAGTGAATAGTTTGGTCAGTTCCAAACGAGCCTCAACGCCGCGTCGGCGCAGTTCCTTGCCGATTTCGTCCTGCCTTTCAACCAAGCGATTTGCCGCTTTTACTTCATCATTCAGAGTCAGAGGATATTGCTGCTCACTGAGCGAAACAAAACTAACGATGAGTTCTTCGATCGTCAGCTTATCGAGTTTCATTTTAGAATCTCCATCGCCCGCAGACCGATCAGACCCACTCTTCTACGTTCATCGTAGCCTTTACCAATGAGATAATCCCGAGGTGCCATCGAGTTGCCTTCCGTATCGACGAATTTCGGATTTGTCGTCTGGTACCACGAATTGAGCTGCCAATGCCGCAAGGTCGGGATGCTGACGAGATTTTCCCAGGAGTCGATCAAATCGATCGGAATTTCGCCGCTGCGCCCTGACGCCTGCTCCACGATGTGATGGACATCGTATCCTGGTCGTGCCGTTCCGTGTGCTGCCGATTGGAGGTCTCCAGCGACTGTGGTGGGTCAAGGTAGGCCTGGATGTAGGGGGCCGCGTTCCTAAGCAGCCTCAGGCGGCGTTCGTTAAGCCCGACGGCAGTCCGCAAGTCTTCTTGAAGGTCGCGCTCGGAACCAAGGACACGGCCGAGGCGCGGCGGCTCGTGCGCATGGCGGCGGCGGACGTGCAGGTTCGCTTGGACGACGCTGAGACGCGCATCAAGGAAGCGAGCGTGGCCGGCGTCGGACGCCGGTATGGCCTCGGGCTTGACCTTCCCTTCTTGGAACGCGCCATTTCGCACTTGCCGGACCAATGTCCAATAGCTGCGGTCGCGGGTACTACGGCGGCCGTCCCCTCGAAACTCTAAGCTGGGGGAGCTACTTCCGGTGCAACGGGTTGCAGGGGCGGCTACGAACAACGAAAGATCCGGCTAGTGCAGCGGTGGTGCCCAACTCGAGCAGGTCAATCCCGACGACCGGCCGCAGGCGCAGCGCGATTCATGACCGGTCGATATCCATTCTGCGCTAGGACTGACGGACCAAGAGATCGGGGCTCTGCGCCTTATCTACGAGCAGCGCACGGATCCGCCTGGTAAACGCAAACATATTATTCTCCGTGGGGGCGGTAGTTATCCGGCCCTTACGGCGCCTGTGCCGGCCGTCTTGGCAGGAATCTTCGGCAACCTCTAGAATGACGCTCCCACCCAATGGTTTGGCCGCATTCAGTGATCGATAATCCCGACCAAGTCGAACGGCTCCTCGCCAAGCTCATGGCGTCTCTACCACTTGCCGCGACGGTGGCGCCGACCTTGGCAGCGACGATTGCGGCTGAGTCGCCCGGAGCCGATCTGCCGCAACGGTGCAATGTCACGTGGGCCAGCTATAGCGGCGATGAAGGCGGAATTATCTGCAAGCTCGATTTCGGCCGCGTAGAGGAAGGGGCGAAAGCTGTTTTTGTGTCGATCACCCATCTGGTGTTCGATCGCAAGGCGCCGCTGGCGCGTGAGATTGCGGCCTATCAAAAGCATCGCGTCAAGCGCTTGCGCCGATTCGGCAATCCGGTGGAGTATCCTGGGTCATGAAGGACTCGGTGCCGAAGGCGATGGCCGCGCACTACCAAGCGGTGATTGCCGTGACGGACGCATTTTGCCGTCAGCATCTCAACGAGGAATATGCTGCCCTGGCCCGACGGGCGGTGGCGGCGCTGTGCCGCAAACGACCGAGTCCGATCGTCTCAGGGCACGCAGCCACATGGGCATGCGGAGTTTTGTATGCCTTGGGCCAGGCGAACCTCCTCACCGACAAGAGTTCGAGGCCATCCATGTCGATGCAGGCGCTGTGCGCCGGTTTTGGGATCGGCGTGAGCACTGGCGGCAACAAGGCCAAGGTCGTGCGGGATGCACTCGGCATCAAGCGGTGGGATCATCGCTGGCTGTTGCCGAGCCGTCTCGATTCCATGCCGATGGTTTGGATGGTCGATTGGAGTGGAGGTGGCGCTTCGGCTGTTCCAGCCGGATGAGTTCTGGATGACCACGGGAGTTGCCCTCCAGATCGACAAGAGCATCTGGCGGGAATTGGAGGCTGAGGGCGTCATCCGCAGATCCGTACTGCCGTTGCCCTCGCTGGACCGCGAAGCCTTGGCCGAAACGCTCTATCGAGTAACGGCACTCCGCTTGATGGGCTGAGTGGT
>JAQGIC010000038.1 GCA_028288725.1 Rhodospirillales bacterium | reverse complement strand
GCGGGAACAGAACCTTGTCCGCGTTCGCCGGCGGCGTCGCCTCCGGCGGCGGCGCCGGCACCTCGAACTCGACCGCCGGGCCCGACGGCGCCGGCGTCCGGAACTGGTCCGACAACCGGTTCGGATCGATCGACGCCGGAAGCTGAACGCTCACCGGCGGCGCCACCGCCTGCGCAAACCCCAGCCCAGGCGACACCAACGCAACAGCCCATGCCCCGCCCGACAGCAGGCGAACGGAAAGACCTCGGTCGACGAAACGAGCAAATGCTGTGCGCGACATGAAAATGCTGCCCCAAAAGTACTGTCCCCATCGGGCACGACAGCGAAGGCCGCAGCCTTCCCCCTACCGTCGCGCTCGACCTGTTCAGAAATAGTAAATTACTGGCCAAATATGCGCAATCGCCTGTGACGAAATTCACAAGGCGGCGAATAAAATCAATCGGTTGTTCCAATACTCCGCATACCCGCATTCCGAGATGCGGCACGGCTCAGCGATAGCGCGACAATCCCAGTTCGCTCAGGTCCGTTTCGGGCTTGCGGCCGGACAGGAGATCCGCCACCACCCGGCCCGATCCGCAGGCCATGGTCCAGCCCAGCGTGCCGTGTCCGGTATTCAGATAGAGGTTCCGGAATTTCGTGCCGCCGATGATCGGCGGCCCGTCCGGCGTCATCGGACGGAGACCGCACCAGAAGCTGGACCGGGCGAGATCGCCGGCCCCGGGGAACAGGTCGCCGACCGATTGGTCGAGCGTCGCCTTGCGCGCGATGCGCAGCGTATGGTCGAAGCCGGAGACCTCGGCCGTGCCGCCGACTCGGATCCGATCGCCCAACCGCGTGATCGCGACCTTGTAGCTCTCGTCCATCACGGTCGATACCGGCGCCCGGGCCGCGTCGACGATCGGCACGGTGATCGAATAGCCCTTGATCGGATAGACCGGGATGGTGATGCCGAGCGGGCGGACCAGAAACGGCGAGTAGCTGCCGAGCGCCAGAATATAATCGTCGCCCTTGAGCATGCCGGCACTGGTGGCGACGCCGGCGATCCGGTCGCCGTCGGTCACCAGGCCATCGATCTTGGTGTCGAACAGGAACTTGACGCCCAGATCGGCCGCGAGCTTCGCCAGATTCTGGGTGAACTGATGGCAATCGCCGGTCTCGTCGCCCGGCAGGCGCAATCCGCCCGCGATCAGGTGCGGCACGGCGGCCAGACCCGGCTCGGCCGCGATGCAGCCGGCGGCATTCAGCACCTCGAACGGCACGCCGTATTCCTTGAGCACCGCGATATCGTCGGCGGCGCCATCGACCTGGGCCTTGGTGCGGAACAGCTGCAGGGTGCCCTGGGCGCGGTCGTCATACTGGATGCCGGTGTCCGCGCGCAGTGCCTTCAGGCAGTCGCGGCTATATTCGGCGATGCCGACCATGCGGCCCTTGTTGACGGCATAGCGCGCCGACGTGCAGTTGCGCAGCATCTGCAGCAGCCACAGCCACATATAGGGATCGGCCGTCGGCCGGACCTTGAGCGGCCCATGCTTCATCAGCAGCCACTTGATCGCCTTCTTCGGAATGCCGGGGCCGGCCCAGGGGGCGGCATAGCCGGGCGAGACCTCGCCGGCATTGGCGAAGCTGGTTTCCAGCGCCGCGCCCGGCTGACGCTCGACGACGGTCACCGCATGGCCGGCCTTGGCGAGATAATAGGCCGTCGTCACGCCGATGACGCCGCCGCCGAGAATGATCTTCATGGGTCTAGCTCTCCGAAGGGGGGCTCAATCGATATAGCGCCGCCGATAACGTCCGCCGAGGCTGGTCAGGATCTCGTAGCCGATCGTGCCGGCCGCCGCGGCGACATCGTCGATCGAGCGATGCGGCCCCAGCAGCTCGACGAAATCGCCGGGCTGCAGCATATCCGCAGGCAGGACCGAAATGTCGAGCGTCAGCGAGTCCATCGAGACCCGCCCAGCGATCGGCAAGGCTTGGTCGCCGACATAGGCGAGGCCGGCCCGACCGGCGCTGCGCAGCCAGCCGTCGGCGTAACCGACCGCCAGCGTGGCGATCCGCATCGGCCCCGTCGCCCGAAAGGCATGGCCGTAGCCGACCGCGTCGCCGGCCGCGATCCGGCGCGTCTGGATGACCCGCGCGTCGAGCCCGACGACGGGGCGCATCGGGTTGGGCGCGTCCGGTACCGGCGCCACGCCATAGAGCGCCGCCCCCGGCCGCGCCAGGTCGAAGTGATAGTCCGCGCCGAGGAAGATCCCCGAGGAGTTGGCGAATGACGCCGGGGCCGGCGGCAGGCGGCGCCGCTGCGCCTCGAACATCGCGAGCTGCGCCCGGTTGGCCGGGTGATCCGGCTCGTCGGCGCAGGCCAGGTGGCTCATGACCGCGCGGAGCGCCACGCCGTCGAGCCGGGCCGGATCGCGCGTCAGCCGGTCGATTTCGGCGGGTGACAGACCCAGCCGCGCCATGCCGCTGTCGATCTGCAGGATGGCGGCCAGGGCAGCGCCCAGCCGACGGCTCAACGCCGTCCAGCGGTCGACCTGGTCCAGGCTGTTCAACACCGGGGTCAATCCGCGGTCGAGGCACAAAGCCTCGGCCCCGGGCATCAGGCCGTTGAGGATGAAGATCTCCGCCTCGGCCGGCAGGACCCGGCGAAGCTCGATGCCTTCCTGCAGATGGGCCACGAAGAAATGCCGGCAGCCGGCGCGCGACAGGCTGGCCGCGACCCGGGCGGCGCCCAGGCCATAGGCATCGGCCTTGACCACGGCGGCGCAGTCGGCACCGCCGAGGCGCCCCTGCAGCAGGTGGTAATTGGCGACGAGCGCCGTCAGATCGATGGTGAGAACGGCGCCGGCGGCCCCGGGGTCGGCATCCCTCTCGGCCACGTCGTCGAACAGGGGCTGAACGCGTGCAGTCCGGACCATGGCGCGCTCCTCGGTCGCCGTCACAATCCGTTCACAATAGTCGCAGATTACTCTATTTTCCTGGCTTTCAGCCGTATGATCGATCAATTTATCCTAGATTTCGGCAGAATATGCCGGAAATTTCGCAGGAAATGCCATGGATCCGATCGACGCGAAGATGGTGCAGCTGTTGCGGGCCGACGGTCGCATGAGCAACGCCGACCTGGCCGCCGCCGTGGGATTGTCCGCCTCGGCCTGTCTGCGCCGTCTGCGTCTCATGGAACGCAACGGCACGATCCGCGGCTATACCGCCCTGGTCGACGAGCCGGATGCGGCGGAAACCATGGTCGCGATCGTCCAGGTGACGCTCGAACGTCAGACCGAGGAGTTTCTGCAGCGCTTCGAAACCGCCGTGCGCAAATGCCCGGACATCCGCGAATGCTATCTGATGACCGGGCTGGAGGATTACATCCTGCGGGTCGATGCGCGGAATGCCGCCGACTATGAGCGGATCCACAACGAACAGCTGTCGCGCCTGCCGGGCGTGCACCGGATCCGCTCGAGCTTCGCCATCCGCAGCGTGGTCAGGAGCCGGCCGCGGTAACTTTTCTACGTCATTCCCGCGAAAGCGGGAATCCAGAGTGGCAGGGATCCGTCACTTGCCCGGGATTCCCCCCTGCGCGCTAGGCTATGTACATCTTTCTGTTTTATTTCAGGTGGTTAGTCTTTTACATCGTCATGGCCG
>JAQGIC010000019.1 GCA_028288725.1 Rhodospirillales bacterium | reverse complement strand
ACCGCCCGCTGCCGGCCGACGACCCGCTGCAGCGCTGCCCCGACATCACCGAGGCCCAGCGCGTGCTCGACTGGCAGCCGACCGTGCCGCTCGAAACCGGCCTCGCCAGGACCATCAGCTATTTCGACCGGCTGCTGGTGGAGGGCGGCGAATTGGTGGGCGAGCCGGAGCGGCTCCGAGCCTAGCAGGCTGCCCACGTCCCTAACGACAAAGCGCATCAAGTGCTGGAGCCGCGTAATGAATCTTCGAATTAGATGGCCGCGGATCCAGCCGTCTTTGGATGGCTTGGTACAAGAAATCCGCAGAATGACCGAGGTGCGGTGCGCGGACGCCAGCAGCGCTCGGCCGAACACGGCTAAACCGCACCCCCTCCAGGCCCCCACGCTGCATCAGGTGGAGGAGCGTAACCGGCCGTTTCGAATCCTGCATGTCGCCGAAGTCATTCGCGGTGGAACGGCAACCTATCTGAGCGTGCTCTCCCAATCCCAGACCGACGAATTCGGTATCGAAAATTTACGTTTCCTCGTCCCGATGCACTATCGACAGGATATCGCGGCGATCCCGGACGAGTTGATCGCAACGGTATCCGCCGGTGGACGGGGACTCCGGGCGCATGTGACCTACTTCCGCGAACTACGGCGGGTGATGCACGATTTCAAACCCGATCTCGTTCATGCCCATGGCAGCTTCGGCGGCCTCTATGTCCGGCTCCACGCCATGCTGCAGGGGTTTGGGCGCCGCCCGATCATTGTCTATTGCGCTCACGGTTGGTCATTCCAGCGTGCGGTCCCGTTTTACAAACGATGGCTCTACATCGCAGCGGAACGGGCGCTTACCCCCTTCTGCGATGCCGTGGTGAACATATCCCGCTCTGAGTTCAACGCGGCGCTCGCCATTGGCATGGCGGCGAAAAAGCAGGTTCTCGTCTACAACGGGCTCGCTGACGTTGGGGAGGATCCTATGCCCACATCGCTTCCGTCCAGCAATGACAAGCTGATCTTACTGTTCGTCGGCCGTCTCGACGTTCAAAAGGGTATCGACATCCTGATCGAGGTGCTGCGCTCGCTCGACCCGGACCGTTATCGCCTATTCGTCGCGGGCGAGGCCGTCGTTCCCGGCGAGGACCTCAGTCGGCGTCTTGGCCCGATTCCGGACAATGTCACGCTGCTGGGGTGGCAGTCGCCCATGCAGCTGAAACAACTTTATGCCGGTGCCGATGCGGTCGTTATCCCGTCGCGATGGGAGGGCTTCGGCTACGTCGCGCTCGAAGCGATGCGCGCCAGCTGCGCGGTGATCGCCAGTCGGAGCGGCGGCCTGCCTGAAATCATCGAGCATGGAAAGACCGGACTGCTGTTCGATATCGATGACGCGCGCCAACTGAAGGAAATTATCGACCACGGCAGCCGAGCCGCCTTTGCCGAACTCGGCCGCAACGGACGCGATCGCTTCGTTGCCGAATTCACTGCCGACCGGATGAATACGGCGTTGCTCGGCCTTTATCGTACCCTGCGGGTCGGATCATGGCATTGAAATTGAAATACGCCTACTTTGCCTACCGCCTGATCGGGCTCACCGTCGCCCAGCGCGGCCGCGTGGTCAGCAATGGCTGGACCGCCGCGCTCGAGCGAACCAGCCAAGTTGGCGCGGACCGGCACTCGCACATCCGAATGGGTCGGCGCGTCTATATAAAGCGGGGCGTCAACATAGAGGCCTTGGATGGCGGGCAGATCGTCATCGGTTCCGATACGTTCATCAATCGGGATTGCTCGATCGTCGCCCGTAAAGCCATTCGCATCGGACAAAACTGCCTGATCGGCGACGGCGTCTCGATTTACGATCACAACCACAGGACCGACGATCCAGATACGCCTTACCGCCTCCAAGGCTATTCGAGCCGGATGATCCGGATCGGGGACAATGTCTGGATCGGCGCGAAATCCTTCATCGGCGCCGGTGTCTCGATCGGCGACGGCGCCGTGATCGGCGCGCATACGATCGTGACGAAGGACGTTCCGCCGCGGACGGTCGCCTATGGCCACACCCAGTTGGTCCTCCGTCCCCTCGACAAGCACGAGCAACGCACGCCCGCGCCCATGCCGCCGATCGAAATGAATGCTCGCTGATCGCCCAAGCCGCATCATTGGGAGGGCGTCGAATGATACGCATGAGCACCTACATCGTCTGGAGCCTTGTACTGGGCATCGCGCCGCCCGCGCGCGCCGGAGAGCTTCTGGTCACGACGTCGGCGTTTGGGAATGTCTTTTCGCAGGGGGACCCAATCGTCTTCAATGCGGCAACCACGGCGCAGCGCGTAGCCTGGCGGCTGATTGACCTTGACGGCCATAGCGTGGCCGAAGGCGCTGAAACGCCCCGAAGCGGTCGGGCCTTGCTCTACCTGCCAAGCGCTCCGACCGGCTATTACCGCTTGCGGGTGACGACCGAAGGCGAGGAGACAAGCGGCGCGGCGACGAGCGAGCAAACGCTTGTGGTCGTATCGGTCAGCCCCGGGCCAGCCGACCCTCGGTTCAATGTCGTCAGTCATTTCGCCGCCAACTGGCCGCAGAACATCCTGCCCCTCATATCGCGCGCCGGTATCGCCGGACTCAGGGACGAACTGCCCTGGGCGATGATCGAGCCCACCCGCGGGCAATTTGTCGTGCCGCGATCGCTCGAAGATTATCCAACGACCGCGCACCGTCTGCATATCGATGTATTGGTGCCGCTTACCTACGGCAACCCGCTCTATGATGGGGGCGAGCCGCCGTCGAGCCCCGCCGGGATAGCGGCCTATTCTCGCTATGCCGCTGAGGTCGTGCGGCATTTCGGCGATCGGATCGGAGGGGTCGAAGTCTGGAACGAGTATAACGGCGCTTTCGCCGCGGGTGCGGTCCTGGCCGACCGTCCGCGCTTTTACACCGACATGCTGAAGTCGGCCTTCGTCGGCGCAAAACACGCCGACGCCAAAATGACGGTGGTCGCCGGCGGCGTTGCCGGCGTTCCGGTGCCTTACTTGCGGAAGCTGTTCGACAAGCAGGCGCTGGACAATCTCGACGTGGTGCAGATCCATCCCTACTATACCGTGCCGGAGGACGCCGAATACGATGTCGGCAGGTTGCAGCGCCTCGTCGCCCAGCGGGCGCCACGGCGCAGGATTCCGATTTGGGCAACGGAAGCCGGGTCCTATGACGCGCAGGACCGCCGCCGCACGGCCGGCCTTCTGGTCCGGCTGTCAACCGTGCTCCTCGCCCAAGGCGTTGGCCGTATCTACTGGTATTCGCTGAAGGATACGCCGGACTTCCCGATAGCCGGCCTTATCGAAAATACCGGTGATGCGGCGACGCCTTATCAGCCGGCGCCCGCATACGCGGCCTACTCGACCTTGATCAGAGAACTTAGGGACGCGCATTTCAGCGGCCGCGAGGCCAGCGATCCCCGCACACGTGTCTATGGTTTCGAGGGAGCCCGCGGCCGGGTCAGAATTGCCTGGTCGACCAAAGGCGTCACCAGGGTCAATTTGCGCGCGACGGGGCCGATCCAGATCGTTCGGATCGATGGACGGGAACAGGTGGTTACGGCCATCGGCGACGTCATCCAGACCGACTTGACCGCTGAACCGGTTTTCATTCGGGGACCGGTCGCCGGGTTTACCGAACGACGCCCCGACAAGCTGCTTGCCGACTCCGTCGCGGATTTTGACGGCCGGCAGGGCACTGCCAACTGGTCGTACGGCTCTGCGCCCGCCGCCGGCTTTCGCGAGGCACGTTGGTCGGGCAACGATTGGGGGGATTTCTGGACCGACCCGGAAATGCCGTTCCTGTCGATCGACCGGTCCGCCATGCAGCCTTCCGTGGCCGGAGGGCAGCGGGTCGCGGCTGTCCGGCGCTGGCGCAGTCCCTACAAAGGCCCTGCCACCATCGCGGTGGCAATGGACCGGGACGCCGATGGCGGCGACGGCGTGAGGGTCGAGATTCACAAGGACGGCGCGCCGATCTGGCAGGCGGAACTCGGCACGCCGGGACATGGCAAAGCCCTCGACGCCACGATCCCAGTCACCCTGCGCAAGGGCTCGATCGTCGATTTCGAGGTACTGCCGGCCAGCGACCGAAGCGATTTCGACAACACCGCGATCCGGGTTCAGATCACGTCGGCCGAGGCTGCAAAGACGCCCCCATCGAAGCAGGAGGATTAGCGTCATGCTCGGGCGGCCGGAGGCTCACAGCACCCAAAAGCATCACCCATCTTTGGACGGCCTGCGGGGGTTCGCGGCATTTTCGGTGCTGCTCTATCATTTGGGACATTGGCTCGGCTTTCCGGCCCTTGCTACCAACAGCGGCCTCGCCGTCGATCTTTTTTTCTGCCTCAGCGGCTATGTGTTGCCGCTCGCCTACCAGCGGCACACGGCGACCTTGACCACACCGCGATTCCTGCGGACCCGAATAATCCGGCTGATGCCGCTGGTCCTGCTCGCAATCGCGATCAGCGCGCCCTATGTCGTCGTTCGAAATGGGCTTGCCGGTGCGGGGGTGCCTTGGACGCCGGTGGCGATGGCGGTTCTGCTCGGGATGATCAACCTGCCTTATTTCGGCGCGCCCAAGGCGATCGGTGGGCCCGAGCTTTTCCCGCTGAACGGTCCGCAATACACGCTGTTCCTGGAGCTTGTCGTGAATGCGCTGTGGTGGGCGACCCGCAGGCTGGACCAATTCCGACTTGCGGTCGTCCTGGCCTGTTGTTGTTTCGTGCTCCTCTTGCCGATGGGGCTGGGCGGGGACATCGCGGAGACCTTCTGGAGCGGATTTCCGCGCGTCGGCGCCTCGTTCTTTGCGGGCGTCGCCCTTTTCCATTTCGAAGGACGCGTGCCGAACTGGCGCGCCTGGACGGCCATTTTCTGGAGCTTGTTCGCGGTCATGGCGGTCTTGTTCTATCTCCCGTTCGAAGCGCCTCTCGCCCTGCAACTGTTCTGGGTGGCCGTGCTGTCCCCGCTGCTGGTGCTTGCCGGCACGCGCGCGCGCCTTTCCACCTTCGTAAACAGGGTGTGCCTCTCGGCCGGCGCCCTGTCCTACCCGGTCTATTGTCTCCACTATCCCATCTTCAGTTGGGTCAATGGTCTCTATCGCGCACGCTTCGGTCCGCAAAGCCTCGCGATCGAAGGCCCGTTGGTCATCGCGCTTGCCTTGGTCCTCAGCTTCGCGGCCCTGAAGCTGTACGACGAGCCGCTCCGACGGTTTCTGGCAACCCGATCGCGCCGTGCACATGGAAGGCGCCACCCGACAGCGCCCTCGCCGCTGAAGCGGATATCGGAAGGCATTATCGCGGAGACCGACGATTAAAGCCTGCGTTCCACCGCCAGCGACCGGGTCGGCCTCACCCTTGCGCCGCTGGCGGCAAGACTGAGCATTTCGCCGTATGTCTGCACCAACGCCTCGACATGGGCACTGATGGACAGGGGCTTGGCCCAATACCGCCGGTATGCGTCCCGCCCCATGGCGGCGGCACGGGCGCCGTCGGAAAGCGTTTCAAGGCAACGGCGCAATCCTGCCCGATCGCTGGCCGGATAAACGAGCCCGTTGGCACCCTCCTCAATCAGCACGCGCGCACCAACGCGGTCGCTGGCGATGACCGGGATTCCCCGGGCGAGGGCTTCTGGGACCACCATGCCGAACGTTTCCTGCCATAGGGACGGCAGCACGAGCGCACGAGCGTTGCCGAGCGCCAGATCGACCGCCCCCGCATCGCCCCAAGGTAGGATGCGGGCTTGCGCATTGGCGGCGAGAATCGCGTCTTTCTCCGACCCCTCGCCCATGAATGCAACCGCGTAGCCCCCGGCGGCGGCGGCGGCGAGGTCGACACAGCCTTTCTCCGGCAGCAGCCGCCCGAGATAAAGAAAAGTCTCATTCGCCTCGACGGAGACCGGCTGGGCCTGCACCGCGTCGATTGGATCGGAAATCGTAAAATGGCGCACCCTCTCCGGCAGGAACGACCGGGTCACCTCGGCAGCGGCAGGCGAAATGTGAATGAAACCCCAGCGATCCTGTACGCGGCGCCATAGAGAGGGCAATCCGGCCTGACGCACCAGGCGCAAGGCCTTATGCGCCTGGCTACGCGCATCGCAGCGCCGGAGAGCACAGGCCAGGGACAACGGTTTCAGGCCGCAAGGCTGCCGGGTTCCATGATCGAAAAAGGTCCCCGTCGGACAGACCGACAGATAATCGTGAGCGGTAACCAGGGCGGTGAACGGGCTGTTCGCGGCAACCCGCAGGACGCTCGGGCTGAGCGCCTTGGTCCATTGATGAAAATGAAGGATCGTGTGGGCCGGATTCGACCGGCGGAGCAGCGCGGAAAATGCATCTGCCGAACGACGATTGGCGAGGCCGTTGATCGCGGCATCGAACCGCGATTGATGCCAGACGTCCTGCATTCCGACGCATTCCACCCGCAGCAGCGGATGATCGAGCGACGCGCCTTCAGGGGGCACCGCACAGAAAAACGTCACCGGAATGCCCCGCTCGGCGAGCCCGCGTGCGCTCATGACCGCCACCTTCGCCGCCCCGCCGCGGGCATCGGCATAGTCGCTGATGAGGATCGCTTCCATGCAGCCGCCTCCAGATCGCCCAGCCGCCGATCGGCATCGACGCCAGCCCGCCTGGTCGGCGACCGTAGCGCATCTTTTCTTTTTTCTCAATATCACCACGAGAAAAGAAAAATGCTTGCTCAAGAAAAGATAAATAGAGATCATGCCGGTTCCGACCGCCTGCTTTTCCGAGGAATGTCCTGGCATGACGATGACCGGTCTGGTCCTGATCCCCCTGACGCTCATCCTCGCGATCGGCGACTGGGGCAGGCTGATCGTCTTCCTGGTTGTGGTCAGCGGCCTATTTTCCGACGCCGCGGTCGTCAATTTTTCGAACTTCGGAATTCAGCCGGGCTATTGGGTGATGCTCGTCGTGCTGGCCCGCGCCGCGATTGAGCTGATCGTTCGTCAGGAGCCGGTGCGCCGGGACGTGCTGGTTCGTTTTCTGCCGATGCTGGTGCTGGTCGCGGCCTCGGTCGCAGCCCTGTTCTTCGCTTCGTCCTTCTACGAAGGCAACATCATCGTCCAGTCCTCACGCGACGGGCAAAACGGCAACGGCAGCCTGTTCCATTTCCGGCTGGAAAATTACGCGCAGCATTTCTACGTCGTCTTGAATACGCTGGGGGCCCTGGTCGTTGCCCATAAGGTAAGCCGGATGTCGCCGTTTGCGATCTCACGGCTGGTCAATCAGGCGCTTCACGGCTTCATCATTCTCAGCAGCATGTTCGTGCTTTGGCAATGGCTGCATTACACGTTCGGGCTCTATTATCCCGACAAGGATTTCTTCCACACCAACGCCTCCTATGCTCAGGCCTATGGGCAGAACATGGCGGACTTCGGCTACCGCCTGTGTGGCTCCTTTTCCGAACCTTCGGCGCTCGCCTATTACTTTTCAGGCGCGCTTCTGTTTGCCTACCGGCAATATGAAATCAATCGTTCGACCCTGGCGCTGGTCGGCACGGCCCTGTCGATCCTGCTGCTGGTCATATCGACCTCGACGTCGGCCTATCTTATCGTTTCTCTTTTTATTCTGAGATTCGCCATTCAGCAGGCCCCGCGCATCGCGCTTCTTATCACCGACGGGTCCGCCAGCTTCGCGAGCCGACCAAGCCACACTTTGTTCGTTCTCGCTGCGGTCCTCGGCATCATCGTATTTCTGCTGACCCATCAGGACCTGGTCGGCTTTGTCGTAAAGACGTTCATCGTCGACAAGCCTGGCACTGATTCCTTTTCGGTCCGCGCCCGCGCCGACGGGTTGGCCCTGAAAGTCGCGGCCGAAACCTGGGGCATGGGATTGGGGCTTGGCAGCCATAAGGCCAACACTCTCCCGATGACGCTTCTGTCCAACACCGGCGTCATCGGTCTCTTCGCATTCGTCTGGTTCGTCGTCGGCAGCTTCCGGTCCGCCCAGGCCGCCTGCCGGCGAACCCCGGCTCTGGCGTCAGCGATCAGGCCGACCCAGTGGTTTCTGGTCGGATTGCTGATCCAGCATTGTTTCATGAACCCGAATTTCAACATGGCGATGTTTTGGGCCGTGATCGGCGTGCTCGTCGGCGCCAGCTTCGGCACGACGCAGTGGGCGGAGTTCCCGGCGCGGCCGGCGTCCCGGTTTGAACCCGTTTTCCCGTCGCTGCCCCATTCAACGGTCTAACAAGGTAGATGCCATGAAGGCCGCGGTCACGCTCATCATCTTCAATCGCCCGGAAACGACCCGGAAGGTCTTCGAGGCGATCGCCCAGGCGAAACCAAAAAAGCTGCTGATCATCGCCGACGGCCCGCGACCCGATCGGGTCGGTGAGGCCGCGCGGTGCGCGGCGGCCCGGGCGATCGTCACTGCGGTCGATTGGGACTGCGAAGTTCTCACCAACTTCGCCGACGCCAACATGGGCTGCCGTCGTCGCGTCGTCACCGGTCTCAACTGGGTCTTCGAGCAAGTGGAAGACAGCATCATTCTCGAGGACGACTGCCTGCCCCATCCAGACTTCTTCCCGTTCTGCGAAACGCTGCTCGACCGGTATCGTGACGACACGAGGATCTTTGGCATCGGCGGCACGCATTTTTCGTCCGATCGCCGATGGACCGGCGATAGCTATTATTTCTCGCGCTACAACCGCATTTGGGGCTGGGCGACATGGCGGCGCGCCTGGCAACATTACGACGTCGACATGAAAGCCTTGCCGGCGTTTCTCGAACGGCCGCGCGAATATGTACCCACCCGCGCCGAAGCGCGGGAATGGAGTATCCTATTCCGCGCCACCGAAAGCGGCGAGATCAACACCTGGGACTATCAGTGGCAGTTCGCCGTGCTGCGCAACCACGGTTTCACGATAGCTCCCAACGCCAATCTGATAACCAACATAGGCTTTGGCCCGGACGCGACGCATACGAAAAACAGCAAGGATCGGGGCGCCGAGATTCCGATCCAAGGGTTAGGCTCCCTGCGTCATCCGACCGAGATCGTCTGCAACACACGCGCTGACCAGCATTATTTCCGGATGATGGTCTATCGCTCCTATAGACGCCGCGCGCACGACAGCCTGGCGCGGCAATGGCGCGCACTCCGCCACGGCCTCGCGCAAATTTTTCAACGGCCCGGTTCCTGGCGATCGGCCGGCAGCAGACTGTCGTAACGCCCCCCCCTGCCCAACGGGCACCTGGACGTCCGCCCCGGCCATCATCCAACCAAAGGCAACGAGATCATGATCAGTCCTGGACTAAAGTCGTTGGCTCGGCTCCCGCTTGACGTCTATCGAATTGGCCGATTCGATCTGCCGTCGCCGATGCGGCGCGACATTGCCCGTACGCTCATCCGGCTCGAGCTTTCACCGCATCTGCCCAATCCGGTGCCGATGATGGGGTACAATGTTTCTTATTTTCAGGCCCATCGCCTCGAATATCTTTTCCGCGAGATCTATGTTGGCCTCAGCTATCTTTTCCACACGGACAACAGCAGTCCGGTGATTTTCGATTGCGGCAGCAACATCGGCATGTCCGTGCTGTTTTTCAAAACACTCTATCCGCAGGCCCGGATATGGGCCTTCGAACCGGATCCCGCCACGTTTGAGGTGCTGACGAGCAATGTTGCGCAGAATGCGCTGCAGGATGTCACCCTATGCCATTGCGCGCTCGGCGATAGCGACGGCCTGGCAGATTTTTTCACCGATCAGGACGATGCCGGCTCGCTGCTGATGAGCGTGAAGCAGGAAAGAATGGATGGTGAGCGGATCTCCGTTCCGTCCCATCGCCTGTCGACGTTCATCACCGAAGATGTGGACCTGCTGAAGATCGATGTCGAAGGCGCGGAGGAAACGGTTCTCCCAGAACTCGCCGAGAGCGGAAAACTGTCCTTGGTGAAGCAAATACACCTCGAATATCACCATCACATCATGCCGAATGAAGACAGGCTCTCCTCAATGCTGCAACTACTGGAGAGTAACGGCTTCGGCTATCAACTGGTAACGCGATCGAACGACTGGCCGTCGCCTCGAATTTTCCAGGATGTTTCGATTTACTGCTATCGCAAGGCGTAAATCCGAACGGCATGTTGGAGCAGGCAGCCGGCAGCGGCTCGCCGACCAGATTTTCATCGAGAGCAGAAGTGTGCAACTCCGGTCGCGTGAGGCCGGCGACCCTGTCAGGGAGTTCGGATCATCTCGCAACTGCTCGGCCTGCTGCGCCACTCGTCGCCCAGCCTCCGAAAGATCATCAGCAATATCGGCTGGCTGATGGTCGATCGTATCGTCCGCATGGGGTTGGGCGTCTTTGTCGGCATCTGGATCGCGAGATATCTAGGGCCGGAGGGCTTCGGGAATTTCAATTTCGCAGTTTCCTTCGTCGCTCTTTTCGGCACCCTGACGACCTTCGGCCTCGACGGCATCATCATCCGCGAAATTGTGCGGGACCATACGCAGGCGCCGGAACTTCTCGGGACGGCTTTCGCGCTCAGGATCGGCGCCTCCCTTCTCGCGCCCCCGCTAGCCATTTTTACCATCTGGCTCGTCCAACCGAACGACGGCGTAACGCTCGTGCTGGTCAGTTTGTTGTCGCTCGGCCTGGTCTTTCAGGCCGTGGATACGATCGACTGCTTCTTTCAATCGCAGGTTCGTTCGAAATTGACCGTCTGGCCGAAGAACGTCGCTTTCTTGCTGATGGCGGGCGTCCGGATATCATTGATTCATTCCAACGCACCCATATGGACGTTTGCCGCAGCCCAGGTCGCGGAGAGCGCCCTTGGCGCCATTGGCCTCATTGCCACCTATCTTTGGGCCGGCGGTCGCTTGTCGCGCTGGCGTCTCCGTACGCCTCGCGCAGTCGAGCTGGTAAAGCAGAGCTGGCCCATCATCCTGTCGAGCATGGCCATCATGGTCTATATGCGAATCGACATGGTCATGCTGAAGCTGTTGCAAGGCGACAGAGCGGCCGGATTATTTGCGGCTGCAACCCGGGTTACCGAGGTGTGGTATTTCATCCCTGCTGCCATCGTGTCGTCGGTCGCCCCCGCTATCATGCAGGCAAGACTTAACCCACCGCTATATTACGCACGAATTCAGAAGCTATTTAACCTGATGACCTTGATGTCCCTGGCCGTTGGGTCCTGTGTCGCGCTAGGATCGGATCAGATTATCCACATCCTCTATTCCGCCGATTTCGGCGGGGCCGCACCGGTGCTGAAAATTCATGTGTGGGCGTCGATCTTCGTATTTTTAGGCGTCGCCCAGGGCCCGTGGAATTTGTCGGAAAATCTGCTGAAGCTTGGATTTTATCGCACTCTGGCCGGCGCCTTTGCGAATGTCTTATTGAACCTCATTCTTATCCCGAGATATTCGGAGATCGGGGCGGCCTACTCGACCGTCGTGTCCTATGCGATCGCCTCGGTCTTCAGCAATGCCTTTAGTCCGGCGACCCGCCCCATTTTCGTCATGCAGATGCGGTCTCTTCTGCTGCTGGATGTACGGTCGCCGCCGAGGGCGCGCGGCTAGCCAGCGGGCCGGTTTATGGCGACCCTCTGTATGTCGTCCCGCAGCCGATCTGGAGGGCACAGAGCGGCCTGAACGCCCCGTTGCCACCTCGATCGCGACCATCCGCATCAAAGTCGCCCGCCGCCTCGCGCAAAGCCTCACCAGATGCCCGCGCGGTCAAAGACCGGGGAAATCGACCTTATGACACAGTAAGGCTACCTGGCAGGTTTGATCCCCGCCTTGGCAGATGCTTTGGCACAGGCATAAGCGCCGGTCTGGGTATGCCCATAATACTTGTCGGCCGGAAGATGGGACGTACGCGCCGACCAATTTACCCAGACGACGTGATCATCCGGACAGACTGCCTGGGCTTCCTCAGCCGAGATATAAAGCTGAGGCAGCATCTGGGGTCTGTATAGCTTCGTATGTGGCGTCTCTGCGGCAAACGCACCGCCGCAAATCAGCAAGGTCATCGTGGCGCAAAGACCGGCAACCGTTGACTTGTTCATGGATCCATCCTCTTCACGAGTTCACCGAGAATTTACAACGTCTGTGCTCGGGATAATTCGAGATTTCGACCATGTCTTGCCGTTGTCGCTGTCAAAGGTAGCTTCGCAACTCCGGTGACCTCCGGCAGCCAGCAGGCTGTGCTTGTCCCAGAAGCAACTGGCGGACGCGGCGTGCCGAGCAAGCCTTCCTCCAGCACCCCAGCCGTTACGAGCCCGAATACGAAGGGTTATGCACCGATGGGTTCGCCCAAGGGCATAAGTCCGATATCGATCCGATGGCCTTCATGATCATCGGCGACCAACTCTATCAGAACGCGGGGCCCAAAACGCGGACGATCTGATGCCGAAACCCGCTGACCGAAATCGCCGACGCAGATCATAACGAAGAACCAGCCTGTGAAAGCTTACCAAATCGGGCCGCCACGTAGAACAGCTATCGTCCGCGAGATTTTAAAACAAAAAAGCATTTCCGGGACTCACAACCGGCGCCGATCATGGCCCCTCCCGTTTTCTGGAAAGCAGCCCCACGATCCTGAGGCGGCATCGACTACATGGCAGGCTCGCCGCCGACGGCAATCGGCAGGCGCTGCCGTTACGATCCAAGACATGATTCATAATGTGGAATCCTCGTGCCCTTGGGTCCAATCGATCCCGAACAGGGCGAGCCGCTGCTTGCTTGTCTCGATCGCGGTCAAGGCCGCGTCGGCGCCCCGACGCTCAGTGCAGCTTCAATCGCGGTCGGACGATCCTGTTGACGTGACCGACCACGATGAGCGCCGTGCCCTTGAGCCAGCCATGGATGGCGAGCAGGTGCATGCGATAGAGCGACAGATAGACGAACCGTGCCAGGCGGCCTTCGACGGCCATCCGCCCGCCGACGAGATTGCCCATCAGGCTGCCGACCGTCGAGAAGCGGCTGAGCGACACGAGCGAGCCATGGTCCTGGTAGACGTAGGACACGAGCGGCTTGCCGCGCATCAGCCGATCCAGGTTGCGCCCGACCGTCGCCGCCATCTGGTGGGCCGACTGCGCACGGGGCGGCACGGGCTGCTCGCTGCCGGGCAGCCGGCAGTAGCAGCAGTCGCCGAGCGCGAAGATCCGGTCGTCGCGGCTCGTCTGCAGCGTCGGCCGCACGACGAGCTGGCAGGACCGGGTCGTCTCCAGCCCGCCGATCTGGTCGAGGATGTCGGCACCCTGTACCCCGGCGGCCCAGACCATGAGGTCGCAGGGGATGCGTTCGCCCGACGCATGGATCGCATCGGGCGATACTTCGGTCACCCGCGTATTCGCCAGGACCCTGACGCCGAGCTTCTCGAGCTCGGCCGTAGCGGCGGCGGCGAGCTTGTCCGGCAGTGCCGGCAGGATGCGCGGTCCCGCCTCGATCAGCACGACCTTCAGCCGTCTTTCGTCGAAGACTTCGAGCCCGTATTGCTGCAGGGCCGAGGCCGCATTGTAGAGCTCGGCGGCCAGCTCGACGCCGGTCGCCCCGCCGCCGACGATGCCGATCCGCACATAGGCGTCCGGGGCGGCATCGCGGCCCATGGCCAGCGACACCCGCAGGCAATGGTTGAGCAGCCGGTTGCGGAACCGGTCCGCCGCCCGCCGGTCGTCGAGGAAGATGCAGTTCTGCCGGACGCCCGGCGTGCCGAAGTCGTTCGCCCGCGATCCGATCGCGACGACGAGGTAGTCGTAGCGGACTGTGTGGCGGCCGATCAGTTCGCTGCCGTCCTCGTCGAGCAGCGGCGCAAGCGTGATCGTGCACGCCTCGCGATCGATGCTTTCGAGGGCACCGTAGAAGAAGCGGTAGCCCCAGCGATGGCCGTGGCTCGGATAGCCGACTTCATCGAGGTTGGCGTCCAGCGAACCGGCCGCGACCTCATGCAGCAGCGGCTTCCAGATATGGGTGCGGTTGCGGTCGACGAGAATGATGTCGTGTGCCTTCCGGCCGTACCTGGCGCCCAGCCGCCTCGCCAACTCGAGCCCGCCGGCCCCGCCGCCGACGATGACGATCTGCGTCTTCTTCTTGTCGATCATGGTGCGCCGGCTCTCCCAATGGCACCATCCGCAATGGTGCCCAGCAACAGCTCGAGGATCGCTTTCTCTCCGAGCGTGAGCAGGCCGACAAGGCCCTCGGCCGTTCGGAAGAGAAAAACACCGGGCATGAGAGACACTATAGAAGCGAAGGCAACCGCCGCAAAGATGAGTGCGACAAAGTAGAACGGCACCGCATCCCGCACCCCGGGTGCCCCGGCATCGGCAGGACGCCAGCTAGTTCTGGCGAGTCACGGGTCCGGCAATCGCGTGAGACGACGCATCGTCGGGCCCTTTGTTGTTTAAGTAGATGACCTGGCCCAGAACGGCGACCACGAGCATGGCGCCGTTGGTGACGACAAATACCCAGTTGCCGAGTAGCCAACTGTAGACGACGAAGCCGACCGAGGCGGTGATCTGCCCGACGAAGAGCCAGCTTGAAACGCCCGCACAAGTCTTGTCGCGCCATTGCGTGTAGACCTGCCGACCGACTGTGATCAGCAGGGCGATAGCGGCAAACCATCCGATAGCCTCAGTCATCATGCCATTCCACGAGCCTGTCGGGGAAGCCCATGTCGCTCACCCGCTCGGCGACTTTCTCGATGCAGCGGCGGACGGCTGCGTACTCGGGGCCGGGACCCGCCGCGGCCAGAAACTCATCGGCACCGAACTCCTTCGCGCAGCCGCCGGACGGACCATTCGGGACATGGCGAACCGATGTCCGTCCCGCCGACGGATCGCGGATCACCTGCCAGACGTCGCCGTTCGAACTCGCGTATGCGACTTCAGCCGACGATGGCATCGCCGCATGGTCGGTCTCTTCGACAGGCTCGCATACGACCCGGAACTTAATCAGCGTCGTCGAGCCGAAATTGTTGCTGATCGCAATGTCGGCAGCGTCCCGGCCCCGTGCCATCAGGACACGTCCGGTCCTTGGGGCGTTGTTGCGTGGATCGAAGGTCTCCCATTTGCCGCCGATGTAGGCCTCGAACCAGGCACAAAAATCCATCGGCGCGTCGGTCGGCGGTAAGTTGGCGTCGCTGATGTATCCCGTGCAATAACGCGCCGGAATGTTCAGCGCCCTGCACAGCGTCATGGCCAAGTGGGCGTAATCCCGGCAAACGCCGGAGCGCTCGTTATAGGCTTCCCAGGCGGTCCGTGTCGGCCGGGCGTCGGCGTAGCTGAAGACGATGTGATCGTGAACCCAGTCGCAGATCGCCTGGACGCGGCGGAGCCCGCCTGGCAAATGGCCGAACCTCTGCCAGGCCGTGTTCGACAGCAGGTCGGTCTCGCAATAGCGGCTCCCGAGCAGGAAGACGAGCGTATCGTCCGGCAGCTCCTCGGCGGGCTGCTGCCAATCACCGACCGCCATCGCCTCGTGCTCGCCCGGCACATCGAGCAAAGCCTCGGTCGACAGGGTGATCCGGCCCTGGGGCGCGACGATGCGACTGCACAGGTTGCCGAACCCATCGCGGTACTGGCGGACCGGAACGGGCGGATCGGTCCGGAGGATGTCGGGGCTAAGGACGTCTTCTGCCCTGGAATGGTGCGTATTCAACATCAGCATCATCGGCGTCGGCTGACCGCAGTCGTAGACGAGTTCATAGCCGACGCGGAGCTTCATTTGAACGGACCTCCAAGGATCGTTGGGCCTCATCGCTGCCCGGCGGTCGGGGGACGCGACCTGAATGCCGCAGCATCAACCCGTTGACGGTCATGCGGTTCCGCGGCGAGCGATCAAGGCCGCCGTAGAGAGTTGTGCAAGGGTTCCGGCCTGCTTCGAAACGCAGCGGCATCGTCATTGTGTGGAACGAACGTCCCGGCTGGCGCTTGGATCAGCAACACCGGGAGGCGAAGACGATGGCGGACGATCTCAAGGGCGACATGGGAAACCCAGACAAGACGGCAAAGCTGCGTGCCGTGCGGCAGGAGGCGGATCGCCTCGGAGGAGACGTGAAATCTCTGGGACGCTCCCTCATGGATTTGGTGGAGGCTCAGACGCGCGAAAAGCCGCTTCAAACCGTCGCGATCGCGCTATCGATCGGATGGTTTCTGGGTAGGCGGGTCTAGCAATCCGCGAGATGGCAGACGAGTTGCCCTGGCAGATCGATACAGAACGGCCGATGGCGATCCGGGCGGAGCGACTGACGGTCGAGGAGTACGAATTGGTCGCTGTCCAGATCGCAGCGGACGGTGCCTGGCCGGAAGAAATCCGCTGGGAAATTTTTGGCCCCCCCAATAACGAGGCGCCCATCGCAACCGGTCGGGCCGACACGTTCGTCCGAGCCAAGACCGAGGCGGTAAGGGCCTGGCGAAGTCTCGCCGAAGGCCGAACAGCTCAAAAGCTCCCGTTCACCTGACGGGGCTTGTCTGTCTGTCGGTCGGCCCTGAATGGGACCGAGGAACTGAACGGTCGAGCGCGGGGTTGGACGCTGGCCTCGTCTCCAGTCGCCATCCCCGAAAGAGCCCTCACTCAATGGCAAAGCCCCCAGATCAATTCGCGAGGCCCGAGGACCGGTCTGCCCGCCTTATCGCCCATCGCAATGAAAAAATGTCCGAATCGGCGCATGCCTATGTCCGCGGCAGCACGGTAAAGTTCTATGAATGGCTCGAGCGGTCGGATCGGGCAGCATTGCCGGAAGGTCCCCCCGTCTGGATCTGTGGTGACTGCCATGTCGGCAACCTTGGGCCGGTCGCCAGCGCCGAAGGGCTGATCGACATTCAAATCCGCGACTTGGACCAGACGGTCATCGGCAACCCTGCCCACGACCTGGTTCGCCTCGGGCTCTCCCTGGCCATGGCGGCGCGCGGTTCCGATCTTTCCGGAATAACGACCGCCCACATGCTCGAGCACATGATGGAGGGCTACGAGGAAGCCTTCGTCGACGAAAGTACGGCAAGCACCACGCCCGATCTGGTGAAACTGGCGCTCCGTCGCGCCGCCGGGCGTTCCTGGAAGCACCTGGCCGACGAGCGCATCGAGGGCATCGAGCCGACCATTCCGCTCGGCAAGCGGTTCTGGCCACTGGCGCCGCGCGAAGGCGCCGCAATCCGGGAGCTGTTCTCCGACGGCGGCATTCACCATCTGATGACCTCGCTGCGATCACGGGACGACGAGGCTCCGATCAAAGTCATGGATGCCGCGTTTTGGCGGAAGGGGTGCAGTTCCCTCGGTCTGATGCGCTTTGCGGTGCTCGTAGAGGTCGGCGAGGGCAAAGACGCACGCCATTGCCTGGTCGACGTTAAGGAGGCCGTCGCCACCGCGGCCCCCCGCAGCCAAGAAGCGAAGATGCCCCGGGACAATGCCGAGCGTGTGGTCGAAGGCGCCCGTCACATGTCGCCGTTCCTGGGCGACCGGATGTTGGCTCGCCGCCTGCTCGACAAGGCGGTGTTCATTCGAGAGCTGCTGCCTCAGGACCTGAAGCTGGACATCGAACATCTGACGCGGACCGAAGCCATGAGCGTCGCCCGCTACCTGTCGACGGTCGTTGGACGCGCCCACGCGCGGCAGATGGGGACATTGGGCGGCTCGGCATGGCTGGAGGAACTCAAGCGCAATCGTTCGAGGAGCCTGGACGCGCCGTCCTGGCTCTGGGCCAGCGTGGTCGATCTGGTCGCGACCCACGAACGCGCCTATCTGGAACATTGCCGACGCTATGCGCTGGCGGCGTGACCGGTGACACCGCGGCGTCCCGAAGGAGGCGAGGCCGTCGCGCCCAGCACCCATCGCCATGTTGCACTGCAACCAAAGTTGCGTTCGAGCTGTTGGAGGGGTGTCAGCGGAACCTGGGTTCGAAACCACCGGGAAGCGACTTCATCCTGGAGAACCGATATGCCCCCCCTCGGCGACACGCTCATAAATTTTGCCCGCTACCGCAAGCAGTTCGAAGCGATGAACGGTGCCGCGAAGCCCAGGTCTTCCGGCAACGATCCCCTGATAGACACTCCGGACTTCGGATCGAACCCCGGCAACCTGCTCATGCGGAGCTTCGTGCCCGACTTCCTCCCGCCGAGTTCCGCGCTCGTTGTCGTGCTTCATGGCTGCACCCAGACCGCAGCGAGCTACGATCGGGGTGCCGGCTGGTCGACGCTCGCCCGCGAGTTCGGCTTCGCCGTGCTGTTTCCCGAGCAGCAGCGATCGAACAATCCCAACCTATGCTTCAACTGGTTCCAGCCGGAGGATACCCGGCGGGATGCGGGCGAGATGCTTTCGATCAGGCAGATGATCGATCGGATGGTGAGCGAGCACGGCTTGGATCGCCGCCGCGTGTTCGTGACGGGCCTCTCCGCAGGGGGTGCCATGACGGGAACCCTGCTTGCCTGCTATCCGGATGTCTTTGCGGCAGGCGCCATTATCGCGGGGCTTCCCTATGGCTGCGCGACGAACACACAGGAAGCCCTGGCCGCAATGTTCCAAGGCGGGGCCCAGACGAAGCGGGTCTGGGGTGACATGGTCCGGAAGGCTTCGCCGCATACCGGGCCCTGGCCGCGCGTCCAGGTCTGGCATGGCACTGCCGATGCGACGGTGAAGCCGAGCAACGCCGAGGAATCCGTCAAGCAATGGCTCGATGTTCACGGATGTCTCGCCGAGCCGAGTATCAAGAACAAGGTCTCGGGCTTCCCTCGTCGCGTTTGGCTGATGGATGGAAAGCCGGTGGTCGAAGCATATTCGATTACCGGTATGGGCCACGGCACGCCGATCGATTCGACGGCACCCGACCCAGACGAGCGATGCGGTGTTCCTGGCCCACACGTCCTGGACGTAGGAATTTCCTCGACTGCGGTGATCGCCCGCTCATGGGGGCTCTTGGAGCACCGTGTCGCCAATGCTGCAGTCGAACATCCGACGCAAGCCCGACGCTCGTCGCCACCGATGCCCGAACCCGGACGCTTCGACGTCGGCGCCGTTATCAACAAGGCGTTGCGGGCTGCTGGATTGATGGGCGGCAAATAGGCCGGAGCGGGCGGCCCTGGTGACCGAACTCTGCCGTCTCGACCGTTTCGGCGCGTTCTGGCAAGCGGTCGAACGATGCAGCCCCTTGCTGCGCCGTCAGCGGCTGCACCCGAATGCGCTGCCGGTCGAGATCCTGCGGGCGCGTGGCGTCCTCGGCTGGCTCCGTATCCAGACAGCCGCCCCGATGCGGATTGCCATCGCGTCCTGAGCGGGATGCGATCGGCGCCGGTCAGATGCGCTGTCGTTCCATACCGGTTTCAACCATCCTTTAATCGCGATCGGGCCTCATTCGTCTCGCGGCCGCCGTCTTGACGGTCGCCTGGTTTCCGAGACGAGAGCCGCCATGGACGACAGTGAATTCGACGCGCGCGTGTTGGCGGTCGAAGGATTCCTACGACTGCCCCGGGCACTCTGGCGCGCGGCCGCCGGGCGGCGCCTCAGCTTGCTGGTCTATCTCGTGCTGCTGGCCGGCGCGCAGGTCGTCATGCTCGCCATCCCCTTGCTGTTCGGCAGGGCGATCGACGCGGTCCAGCGCGGCGGCGAGGCCAATCTGATCGGTGCGGTCCAGTTCATGGGCCTGGTACTGGGCGCCGCGCTCCTGTCCTGGGCACTGCATGGGCCGGCCCGGGTGTTGGAACGCTCGGTGGCGCTGCAGGTGCGCCGACGGGTCGCGGCCGCGACCGTGCGCCACGCACTGTCTCTGCCGCTCGCCTGGCACGACCGGACCCATTCGGGCGAGACCATCGACCGCCTGACCCGCGCAGTGACCGCACTCCACGCCTTCGCCGAGAACACCTTCATCTACATCCAGAGCGCTGTCGCCTTGATCGGACCGATCCTGGCGCTGTGCGTGCTGTCGTGGGCAGTCGGTACCGCCGCGATCCTGGGCTATCTCGCGATCTTCGCGATCATGATGCGCTTCGATAAGCGCGTGGTGGCGCTGGTCCGGGCCCAGAACGAGGCGGAGCGGCGCTATGCGGCCTCGTTGATCGATTGCTTGGGCAATGCCCAGACGATCCTGACCCTGCGGCTGGAACAGCCGGCGCAGGCAACCGTAGCCGACCGGCTCGAAACCGTGTTCGGGCCCCTGGCGCGCCTGATCCGGGTCAATGAGGGCAAATGGTGCGCGGTCGATCTGTTGAATGCCTTCATGCGCACCGGCGTCGTGCTGCTCTACGGCTTTCTGTCCTGGCGCCTCACGGGCTCGATCGCGGTCGGCAGCCTGCTCGCGGCCTATCAATATACCCAGCAGGCCGGCGGCGTCGTCTCGTCCATGGCCGGCAACCTGCAGGCGCTGGTGCGCTATCACGTCGATTTCGGCGGGCTGGGCGATCTGCTGCGCGAAGAGCCGGCAAAGCCGGTCGAGGCGACCGTGCCGCCCCATTGGCGCCGGATCCAGATCAACGGCCTGAGCTTTACTCATGCCGGGGCCGATCGGCCGGTGTTGAGCGAGGTCTCGCTCGGTCTGGCCCGCGGCCGGCGCGTGGCACTGGTCGGCGAAAGCGGCTCGGGCAAAAGCACGATCCTGACGCTGCTGGCGGGGCTGCGCACGCCCGATCGGATGGCCATCACCGTCGATGGCGCCGACGTACTGCACTCCCGCGAACTCGGCCGCCTCGGCATGCTGATCCCGCAGGAGCCGCAATTATTCGAGGGCACCGTGCTGCAGAACATCACGCTCGGCATCGTTCGGGGCGATGAGGAGGTCGCGCGGGCCTGCCGGTTGTCCCGCTTCGATCGGGTATTGGAGCTGCTGCCGGGTGGACTCGCGGCCCCGGTGCAGGAGCGCGGCGCCAATCTATCGGGTGGTCAGCGTCAGCGCCTGGCCCTGGCCCGCGCCATCCTGGCCGCCGGCGATGCGCCGCTGCTGCTGCTCGACGAGCCGACCAGCAGCCTGGACCCGGCGACCGAGGCCGCGGTCTACGACAATCTGTTCGCGGCGTTCGAGACGGCCTGCATCGTCTCGTCGATCCATCGGCTGCATCTGCTCGATCGGTTCGACGAGATCGTCTTCCTGGCCGAGGGCCGCATCGTCGATGCCGGCGGCCTAGACGACTTGCTCGCCCGCCAACCCGGCTTTCGTGCGCTCTATGCCGAGGCGGTCGGGGGCGATACGGCCGATCGTCGGGTTGCCTGAAGCACGTCCAGCCGGTAGCGGTCGCCGCGTCTCGAGCGCGCGCCATGGACCGCGCGGCGTCAGTCCGCAGCGGAGGCCGGCTGCGCCGCGGCGTACCGGGGCGGCTTAAGCGTCCGCCTCTGCTCGACGAACCAGGAGACAAGGAAGACCAGGATGCCCCCGCCGGCCAGGACGGCGCCGATCGGGCCGGTCGACGTCCAGCCCATGCCGTCGGCGATCGCAACGCCGCCGAGCCAGGCGCCAAGGGCGTTGGCCGCGTTGAAGGCGCTGTGATTGAGCGCGGCCGCCAGCGTCTGGGCGTCAGCCGCGACATCCATCAGGCGGGTCTGCAGCGCCGGTGCGAGGGCGATCCCGGCAAAGCCGATCATGAACATGTTGACCGACATCGCGATCAGGTTATGGGCGCTGAAGGCGAACAGACCGAGCGTCAGCAGATCCAGCACCAGCATCAGGCCGATCGCGCGCATGACGCCCCGATCCGCCAGCCAGCCGCCGAACAGGCTGCCGGCGATCATGCCGATCCCGACGACCGAGAGCAGGACCGGCACGGCCGCTTCCGTCGTGCCGGTCACAACCGTGAGCGTCGGCGTGATGTAACTATAGACGGCGAACATCCCGCCGAAGCCGATGGCGGCAATCCCGAGCGCCAGCCAGACCTGAAGCCGGCGAAGCGCCCCCAGTTCCCGGAGCGGACTCGCCCCTGCGTCGGCCGGCATCGGTTTGAGGCACAGCCGGGCGAGCAGCGCCGTCAGCAGTCCGAGCGCGCCCACCACGACGAACGCCGCGCGCCAGCCGGCAACCTGGCCGATCCAAGTCGCGAAGGGCACTCCCAGCACATTGGCGACGCTCAAGCCCAGCATCATGCGCGCGACCGCCTGGGCGCGTTTGTTGGGCGGCACCAGCGATGCCGCGACCAGCGAGGCGATGCCGAAATAGGCGCCGTGCGGCAGGCCCGCGATGAAGCGCGCCGCCACGATCGATCCGTATCCGACGGCGGAAGCACTGGCGAGATTGCCGAGCGCGAACACGATCATCAGGCCGATCAGCATCGCGCGCCGCGAGGTCCGGGCGAAGGCGGCCGAAATCACCGGAGCGCCGATCACGACGCCGAGCGCATAGGCGGAGATCATATGGCCGCCCGTGGGCACGGAAACGCCGATGTCGCGGGCGACGTTCGGCAGCAGGCCCATCGAGGCGAACTCGCCCGTGCCGAGGGCGAACCCGCCGAGCGCCAGGGAAAACTCCGCCGCACGGACGCCACACGGCAGCGGCTCGGCGGTTGCCACGTCGGCGGGAACGAAGGATCCGGACATTGAGGGAGTACCTATTTTGGGAACAGCAAGAATGACCGCGCCCACGGCGGGCGTTCTTGCGCAATTCGGGGTCGGGCTGAGGCTTCAACGGTCTCGGTGATCGCAGACGCAGGATTCCGGGCCTGCCGCTTTTGAAGACCGGCTGGCTGCGCCCTTCTGACGGGGCGGCGGTAACCATCGCGGGAATCGGGTTCCGGCCAAGGAACTCCCCACCATACCGCGCGGTCCGGTAATTCCTAGATGCCCAATTGCCACACCGCCGGGCGGGATCGCCCGGCGGAGGCCTCGCTCACTCGGCCGGCTGCAACGCCGTCTGCCGGCGGGTGACCAGGCTGACCACCAGCATCGTCAGGACGTTGAGGCCGAGCGCCACGATCCCGGTATTGAGGTCCCGCACGGCCGGCGGCAGGCTCGGGAACATGGTGCCGATGGTGGCGTTGGCGAGCGTCGTCGCCGCAACCGTCGCCACGCCGACCAGGATCCCGGCGAAGGCGCCTTGCTTGGTCACGACCTCACGCTTGAGGAAGCTCGCGACGAGGGCGGGGAACAGCTGGGTGACGAAGCTGTAGCCCATGAGCAGCAGGGCCACGATCGTATCGCCGCCATTGAGCGTGAAATAGACCGCGACCAGGGCCACGACCGGCACCAGCAGCTTCGCCAGCCGGGCCACGTCGGCGTCGGGCGTGGCGGGCCTCAAACCGCGATAGATGTTGTTGGCCAGCATCATCGCCGCGGTCATCAGGATCATCGAGCCGGGCACGAGCGCGGTCAGCACGCCGGTTGCCCCGATGACGCCGACGAACCAGGGATCGAAGGACTCGATCGACAGGCGGAACAGCGAGAGATCGACGTCGCCCCCCGACAGCCCAGGCACCCTCAGCGTCGCCGCGAAGCCGACGAACATCACGAACAGCAGCAGGAGGCCGTAGAGCGGCGAGATGACCGCGTTGCGGCGGAACGTCCCCTCGTCCCGCGAGGTGTAGATCGAGGTGAAGCTGTGCGGCCACATATAGAAGCCGAGCGCCGTCAGGAGGACGGTCGAATCGAACCAGGCGATGCTCTGGCCCTGCGCCGGCAAGGTGAGGAAGCCCTGCTTTGCGGCGGCGACCGCCTCGAACATCGCGCCGAAGCCACCGAAATAGTGCAGCGGCAGGTAGATGCCCAGGAAGGCGACGACGCCGAAGATCATCGTATCCTTCACGATCGCCGTCCAGGCCGAGCCGTGGACGCCCGACGTGACGACATAGAGCGAGATCACCGCGGCACCCAGCCAGACCGCGACGGTCGGCGAGATAAGGCCGTAGGAGGCGGTGGCCATGATGATCCCCAGCCCCTTGAGCTGCAGCACCAGATAGGGGATGAGCGCCACGATGCCGACGACGGCGACCAGCAGCCCGAGCGCCCGGCTGTCGTATTTGCGCGCGTAGAAATCCGGCTGGGAGATCAGCTGATGTTGCCGCGCATAGCGCCAGACCGCCGGCAGCAGCCAGTACGACAGGATATAGGCGAGCGGGAAGTAGCAAAGGATGTAGTAGGCGGGCGCCCCCTTGCCATAGGCGAAGCCGCTGGCGCCCAGGAAGGTGAACGTCGTGTAGATCTCCCCCGCCATCAGCACGAAGACGAACGCCGTCTTAAAGCTGCGGCCCCCAACGGTCCATTGCTCGAGCTTCATGTCCTTGCCGCGCGCCGCGCGGATGCCTAGGAGCAAGGTGAAGACGACGGCGCCGAGGACGATTGGAAATGCCGCGTTCATCGCCGGGACGCCCGGTCGCTACGGTTGGCGGGATCGATCAGATAGATCACGGCCAGGACCGCCGAACTTGCCACCGTGCAAAGGACGAGCCAGCCGAGGACCAGCGGCAGGCCCAGAATGATGGGGGTGGCCTGGTTGAACCAGACCACGCCAACCAGGATGCCGACGAACGGCACCATGGCCAACAGCTTCGTCAATTAGCAACTCCTCAAACGCTTGGATGTATTTTAGGCGCGTACCGTACCGGTTCGCCCGATCCGCCCTCACCCGCAATCGGCAAGATTGACGCAGGGCTTTGCACCACGCCTATCGGCGATCCGAATTCCGCGATCGGCACCACGCCTCCTTCCACACCGGCCCGTCGGCCACGGCGGACATCGAAGGCGTGCTCATCCACGGCGCCCACGGGCGGCCGGCTTTTTCCGAAATGGACGCGGCGCTCCTGGAGCGGCCGGGCGATCCCGAACGCGGGCGTCTGGTCTTCGCCGCCGGTGACAATGATGCGATCTACCGAATGACGTTTGCCGCCGTGCCTGCGGCAACACTTCTATGGACTCAGCGTTCAAAGCAGGGAACGCTTGCGAAAGGTCTGATGATAGGAACCGGGATCGGTCGCACGCTCAGACCCAAAAATGCGAATGCACGGGAGGATGACATGCCGAAACTCCGTACCGCCGCAACCATTGCCATAGCGGGGCTCCTGCTCGGCACCGGCCACGCCCGGGCCGCCGGGCCCGAGACCGTCGCCGGGCCGAGCAAGGAGCCCGCCTGCTTCGTGCCCTGGGCCGAGCAGACGAAATTCTTCCGTTATCCGGCCAAGAAGGGCCCCTATCGCATCGCTCTCGCCAACGGCTTCATCGGCAACACCTGGCGGATCCAGATGATCAAGACCGCCAAGGCCTATGCCGAGCAGCCGACGGTCAAGGCGGACCTCAAGGAATTCAAGGTCGTTTCGACCGGCGAGGACATCGCGGCGCAGATCGCCGCCGTCAACAACTTCATCGATTCCGGCTATGACGCGGTGGTGATCGACGCGCAGAATCCGACGGCCTTCAAATCCGTGGTCAAGCGCGCCAACGCCGCGGGCGTGGTGCTTGTCGCCTTCGACAATACCCTCGACGGCGACGAGGCGATCAACGTCAACGTCGACCAGAAGGGGCTCGGCGAATATTGGGGCCGTTGGCTGGTCAAGAACGTCCCGAATGGCGGCAGCATTCTCGAGGTGCGCGGCGTCGCCGGCACGTCGGTCGATACCGACCGGCACAATGGCATACAGGAGGTTTTGAAAGCGTCGGGCAAGCCGTTCCAGACGGTCGAGGTCGTCGGCAAGTGGGATGACGGCACGGCGCAGAAGGTGGCGGCCGACGCGATCGCCGTACATAAGCATTTCGACGGCATGACCGCCCAGGGCGGCTCGACCGGCATGGTCCGGGCCTTCATGGATGCCCACCAGCCCTTCGTTCCGGCCGGGGCCGAGACCGAAAACGGCTTCCGCAAACTATGCGCCGCCCACGCCGGGGACGGGCTCAAATGCGCCTCCGGCGGGACCGGGCCGGCCCAGGTCGCGGTCGCGGTGAAGACCGCCATCGCAGCGCTCAAGGGCGAAATCGTCCCCCAGTCCGTGAAGCTGCCGCTCGCGCATGTCGAGGATCCGGGCTTCAAGGACGGTGAAAATTTCTTCGCGCAGCAGACGGACAATTTCTTCGTCGGCAATTCCTTCCCCACCTGCGGGATCAACTTCACGGCCCAGGAGATCATGGGACAGTCGGAAGCCAACCAATAGGAACGGCCGCAGCAGGGAGCGTCCGGGATTTCACCGGCGCGCCCGCTGCGAATGCCAGGAGGTTCGCCCGTGGATGCTCCCGTCCCCCTGTTCGCCATGACAGGCATTTCCAAACGCTACGGCGGCGTCAAAGCCCTCGACAAGGCGTCGCTCGCGCTGCATGCCGGCCGCATCCATGCGTTGCTCGGCGAAAATGGTGCCGGCAAGTCCACGCTGATCAAGATCATGTCCGGCGTGGTCCAGCCCGATGAAGGCAGCCTCGAATTCGACGGTCGCGCGGTGCGCTTCCCGGCCCCCGCTGCCGCCAACGATGCCGGCATCGTCTGCATCTTTCAGGAATTGTCGCTCATTCCCGATCTGTCGGTCGCCGACAATATCTTCATCGCCATGCCGCCACGCCGCTTCGGTCTGATCGATCGAAAGACGCAACGGCGTATGGCCGAGGAATGGCTGGCTTTGGCCGGGGCCGAAGACGTGCATCCACTGGCACCGGTCAAGGATTTGCCGCTGTCCCGTCGCCAGATGGTCGAGATCGCCAAGGCGCTCGCCCGCAGGCCCCGCATTCTCATCCTCGATGAAGCGACCTCGGCGCTGACCGCCGCCGACGTCGGCAAGATCCTCGCCGTCCTGAAGCGCCTGCGCAGCGAGGGCCTGGCACTGCTCTACATCTCGCATCGCATGCAGGAGATCGAGGAACTGGCCGACGATTGCACAATATTCCGCAACGGCTGCAACGTCGCGAGCTATCCGGCCGGCACCAAGTCCCACGGGGAAGTCGTCGAGTTGATGATCGGCCGCGAATATAGCCATGTCTTTCCGCCGAAACCGCCGCCGGTCCAAGCCGCGACGCCGCCGATCCTGGAGGCACGGGGGCTGACCTGGACAAACCGCCTCAGGGACATCTCGCTCGCCGTCCGGCCGGGCGAGATCGTCGGGCTGGGTGGGTTGGACGGCCAGGGTCAGCGTGAACTTCTGCTGGCGCTGTTCGGCGTGCTGCGCGGCGTCACCGGCGAAATCCGCATCGAGGGCAGCCCCGTCGCGATCGGCGGACCGAGCGCCGCCAAGGCCGCCCGGATCGGCATGGCCCTCATCCCGGAGGATCGGAAGACCGAGGGTCTGATGCTGCCGATGTCGGTGCGCGACAATCTGTCGTTCGCCGCTCTCGGCGGCTTGTCGACCGGCGGCTTCATCGATCGGACGGCGGAAGCGCGGGCCGTCGATGAAATGCTGCGGCTGCTGGCGATCAAGACGGAAGGAATCGACGTTCCCGTCGCCACGCTGTCCGGCGGCAACCAGCAGAAGGTCGTCATCGCCAAATGGCTGATGATGGCGCCGCGCATCATCCTGCTCAACGACCCGACGCGAGGCATCGACGTCGGGACCAAGCAGGAAATCTATCAGCTGCTGCGCCAGCTCGCGGACCGCGGTGTCGCGATCCTGTTCTATTCGACGGATTACGACGAGCTCATCGGCTGCTGCGAGCGCGTCCTGGTCCTTTATGACGGCCGCATCGGCCGTGAGCTCGCCGGGAACGAACTCACCGAGCGCGCGCTCGTCGGCAGCGCGCTCAATATCGCCACCGACACCGAGGAGGCCGGTTATGCGCCGGCAATCGGCGCATGAGCGATTGGCGCTATAGGGTGGCCGAGCACCGGAGCACGCTGCTCGCGGCCCTGGTCTTCGTCGCGATGTTCGCAATCTATGTCGGCAACCATTCGGCGGGCTTCAGCGCCAACGTGGTACAGACGGCGGCGAACAAGGGCGTCCTGCTGGCGTTCCTTGCCATCGCCCAGACGTTCGTGGTGCTGACGTCGGGCATCGACCTGTCGGTCGGCGCGATGTTCATCCTGACGAACTGCCTCGCATCCTGGATTGTCGTCGGTTCTGCCGCCATGACCGCCCTCGGCGTTGCCGGCGTGCTCCTCGCGGGACTCGTCTGCGGTGCCGTCAATGGCGCCATCGTCATCTTCGGCCGGCTGCAGCCGATCGTCGCGACGATCGCCTCCGGGGCCGTCTATTTCGGCATCGCGCTCGCCCTCCGCCCCAATCCGGGCGGTGATGTCAGTTCCGACCTCGCGGATATGCTGACGGGTCAGCTATGGGGCGGCATCCCGGCCAGTCTCGTCGTGCTGTTTGCCGTCATTCTCGCGATCTGGCTGCCCTTCCGCCGCTCGTCGCTCGGGCGGGCGGTATATGCCGTCGGCTCCTCGGAGGTCGCCGCCTACATGTCGGGCGTCGCGACCCGCCGCGCCAAATTCGCGGCCTACACCCTGTCGGGCCTGTTCGCCGCGATGGGCGGGCTCATGCTCACCTTCTTCACCTATTCGGGGGAAGCGTCATCGGCGAACGCGGCGACCTATACGCTCAATTCCATCGCCGCCGTGGTGCTTGGCGGCGTCTCGCTGTTCGGCGGCACCGGCAGCGCAGTCGGGGCTATCTTCGGCGCGCTCATCTTCCGCACCATCAACGACCTCCTGTTCGTCTTCGACCTCGACCCGCTCTGGCAACCTTTGTTCCTCGGCATCGTCCTGTTGATCTCGGTTTGCATCGGTTCCGTCCGCCTGCTGCGGATCCGCAACCGCCTCGACCTGTTCGGATGAGACCATGAGCCAGGACCAAGCCAAGCCCGCACCGTTTCGCCTGGCGCCGGTCTTGCGGAGCATCGACCCGGCCATCGCGACGGCGTTTGCCTGCATCGTCGCCCTGCTCCTCGTCGGCAGCCTCTATTCATCCAATTTCCTGTCGGCGGACTATCTCCTGCAGCAGATTCAGGTGGGATCGTTTCTCGCGATGGCGGCGACCGGCATGATGATCGTGGTGCTGCTCGGCCAGATCGACCTGTCGGTGCCCTGGGTCATGACCGTCGGCGCCATGATGTCGACGGCTGCCGCCGGCTGGGGGCCTGTCGGTTCCTGGTGCGCGATCCCGATCGGCATCCTGTGCGGCATGCTCTTCGGCCTGGTGAACGGCATCGGCGTCGCCTATCTGCGCGTGCCGTCGATGATCTTCACGCTCGGGACAAATGCGGTGGCACAGGGACTGATGATCATGCGCACCGGCGGCGCCGCCCCGCAGGACATGGCGACCGCCGCGATGCGCACCCTGGCGACCGGACGGGTCGTCGCCGACATTCCGAACGCGCTCTGGATCTGGATGCTGATCGGCGTCTCGACGGTTTTCCTGCTGAGGCGGACGACCTTCGGCCGCTCGGTCTATGCCATCGGCAACAGCGAGCGCGCCGCTTATCTGTCCGGCAGCCGGACGCGGCGCATCACCGTCCTCGCCTTCGTGATGTCGGGCGCGCTCTCCGCGTTCGGCGGCGTCTTGCTCGCCGGCTATTCCACCAAGGCCTACCAGGGGATGGGCGATCCCTATCTCCTGCCGGCCATCGCGGCGGTCGTCCTCGGCGGCACCTCGATCCTCGGCGGACGCGGCACCTATCTCGGCACCGTTGCGGGCGTCATTCTCATCACGCTGCTCCAGTCGATCCTTTCGATCATGCAGATCGACGAATCGATCCGCCAGATCGTCTACGGTCTGACGATCATTCTGATGCTGCTGCTCTATGGGCGCTCGGCGATCCTGCGGACGTGAGCCGCCCTCCGCTACGGATCTTGCGGGTGATTTAGAGACTGTGCCGCCTGGGGTTGCCGCCCCGATGAACTGTCGATAAGCTCATACTTATCTCAGCTCCTTTCGTCGTTCGCCAACCGCACCTTTCCAAGATGCGGGCCTATGGACCGTCATGACGACCCCGTCCGGGGACAAAGCGCGAACAATGCGGGGACATACCCGCAAAGCGCGCAAAGGGAGGAAAGATGAATCTCGCATTCCGCAAGGCGGCGTGTGCCGCGCTGCTCGGTTTCCTCGTGCCGGCCGCTGCCGGGGCGGAGACCATTCCCGTCATCGTCAAGGACACGACCTCGCAATATTGGCAGATCGTACTGGCCGGCGCGCGGGCCGCCGGCAAGGATCTGAAGATCGACGTGCCGGCGATGGGCGCCCAGGCGGAGAGCGACATCTCCGGCCAGATCTCGGCGCTGGAGAACGCGGTCTCGGGCAAGCCCGCGGCGATCGTCATCGCGCCGACCCAGGCGGCGGCACTTGCCGGGCCGATTGCGGAGGCGGCGCAGCGGGTCAAGATCGTCGGCATCGACAGCCCGGCCGACACGGACGCCTTCAGCGCGTTTCTGTCGACCGACAATACCAAGGGCGGCCAAGTCGCGGCCGACGCGCTGGGCGAAGCGATCAAGGCGAAGTTCGGCACCGCCAAGGGCGACGTCGCTCTGCTGGTCGCTTTGCCGGGCGTGGGCTCGCTCGACCAACGGAGCAAGGGCTTCAAGGACGAACTCAAGGCGAAATGGCCGGATCTGAAGCTGGTCGCCGAACGCGTCGGCGATGGTCAGGCAACGAGTGGCCTCAACACCATGACCGACCTCATCACCGCCAACCCCAATCTCAAGGGTGTGTTCGCGAGCAACCTGCCGATGGCCCAGGGCGCCGGCGAAGCCCTTGCCGAGAACAAGGACGCTAAGGTCGTCATGATCGGTTTCGATAGCGACGAAAAATTGATCAAGCTCCTGGGGGACGGCGTCATTGCCGGCCTCGTCGTTCAGGATCCCTACCGCATGGGCTATGACGGCGTGAAGACCGCCGATGCGCTCGCCAAAGGCCAGAAGGTCGAGAAATCGATCGATACAGGCGTCGTGCTGATCGACAAATCGTCGCTGCAGACGGCGCGGGCGAAGGCGCTGCTCAATCCGAAGCTGGATTGAGGCGCTCGGCGTGGCGGACGGCTACCCGCTGTTCGAACTCGTGGGGATCGAGAAGCGCTTTACCGGCACTTACGCCCTGAAAGGCATCGACCTCGCATTCGAGCCGGGCGAGGTGCATGCGATCGCGGGCGAGAACGGCGCCGGCAAGTCGACCCTGATCAAGCTCTTGACCGGGGCCCACCAGCCGAGCGCCGGCGGCCTGCGCTGGGAGGGGCGGCCAGTCGCGTTCCGCGGGCCCGGCGACGCGCTGGCGCTCGGCATCAATGCGGTCCATCAGGAGGTCGTCGCCTGCCCGCACCTTTCCGTCGCCGCCAACCTCTACCTCGGCGATGAACGGGCGCGACATGGCTTCCTGCGCAAGCGCGCCATGTTGCACGAGGGCCAGCGCCTGCTGGACCGGCTCGGCTTCGCGATCCGCGCCGAGGCGACGCTGGGCGACCTCACGATCGGTCAGCAGCAACTGGTCGCGACGGCGCGCGCCGCCCACCGGGGCGTCCGCTTCCTGATCTTCGACGAGCCGACCGGCTATCTGACCCGCCAGGAGACCGAGCAGCTGTTCCGGCTGATTCGCGCGCTCAATGCCGACGGCGCCACCATCGTCTATATCAGCCATCGGCTGGAGGAGATCTTCGAACTGGCGGACCGGGTCACGGTGCTGCGCGACGGCAGGCTGGTCTCGACCCGGCGAACGGCGGAAACCAGCGAGCGCGAGTTGATCCGCGACATGGTCGCCCGCCCGATCGAGGAGCTGCATTACAAGCGCGCGGTGCCCGTGGGCGAGAAGCTGCTCGAGACGCGCTCGCTGTCCGGTCCCGGCTTCGCCGACATCTCGCTCACCGTGCGGCGCGGCGAAATCGTCGGGCTCTATGGTCTGATCGGCGCCGGGCGCAGCGAATTCGTCACCACCTTGTTCGGCCGGCATCGCAGCACGGGCGGCGAGATCCTTTGGCAAGACGCGCCGGTCGCGATCCGGCGGGAAGTCGACGCCATAACGCTCGGCATGGCACTGGTGCCGGAGAGTCGGCGCGACCAAGGCCTCTGCCTCAAT
Source organism: Rhodospirillales bacterium (assembly GCA_028288725.1). Taxonomy (GTDB): domain Bacteria; phylum Pseudomonadota; class Alphaproteobacteria; order ATCC43930; family CGMCC-115725; genus Aliidongia. The sequence continues at coordinate 43,563 of JAQGIC010000019.1, read as the reverse complement.
CTTGGGGTCGGCTTCAATCTGGCACTGCCGAGCTATGACCGTCTCGGCCGCTTCGGTCTGGTCGACCGCGGCGCCGAGCGCGTGTTGGCACGCCGGCAGATCGACCGGCTCAACATCGTGGCGCCCGGTCCCGGCATCCATGCCGAGGCGCTTTCAGGCGGCAACCAGCAGAAGATCGTCGTCGGGAAATGGCTGGAACGCGGGGCCCGGCTCTTCATCTTCGACGAGCCGACCGTCGGTGTCGATGTCGGCACCAAGAGCGAGATCTACCGGGTCTTCGCCGACCTGCTGGATGCCGGCGCCGGCATCATCCTCATCTCGTCCTACCTGCCGGAGGTCTATGACTTGAGCGATCGCCTAGTGGTATTCCGTGGCGGCCGGACAGTGGCCGAGCATGGCTGGAAGACGGCCGAGGTCGAGACGATCCTGACGGAGGCGATCGGTGCCTGAGCCCCTCGTCGCCGTCGGCGCCCCAGCCGTTGCCGCGCGGAGGCGGCTGCGCTTCGCCTTCCTGCTGAACCTCACGCTGCTCGGGTTGCTGGGCCTGATGTGGGCCGGCCTGTCGCTGGGCACCGACAGTTTCGCGACGTTCGGCAATTTCACCAACCTGCTGCGCCAGGGTTCGATCTGGGCGATCATGGCGGTCGGCCAGACCTTCGTCATCATTACCGCCGGCATCGACCTCTCCGCCGGCGCCGTGGTCGGCGTCGCCGGCACGGTCGTGGCGCTGCTGATGAAGTCGGGAGTGCCGGTGCCGCTCGCGATTTTGGCGACATTGGGCTTCGGCGTCGCGGTCGGCTGGGTGCACGCCTTCGGCATCGTGCGCATGGGTCTGCCACCCTTCATCATGACGCTGGCTTCGCTGACGGCGTTGCGCGGCATCGGGCTTCTGATGACGAACGGCCAGACCATCGCCGGACTGCCGGCGGAATTCAGCGCCCTCGCCCGCGACAGCAGCTTCGGCATTCCCAACCTGTTCCTGGCGGTGATCGCGGTTGCCGTACCGTGCCATCTGCTGCTGCATCATTCGCGCTGGGGCCGCCATCTCTATGCCGTCGGTTCCAACCGCGAGGCGGCGCGCCTAAGCGGGATCAGGGTCACCCGCGTGCTCTATCTCGCTTACATTCTGTCGGCGACGCTGTCGGCGCTGGCCGGCATCCTCACGACGGCGCGCATCGGCATCGGCGTGGCCACGACCGGCGACGGCTGGGAACTGCAGGCGATCGCCTCCTCCGTCATCGGCGGCGCCAGCCTGTTCGGCGCGGTCGGCAGCGTGCCGGGCCCGCTGCTCGGCGCCATGCTGCTCACCACCATCAACAACGGCGCCAATCTTCTGAACATCAATCCGTTCTGGCAGCGGATCGTCACCGGCGGCCTGATCGTCGCCATCGTCTATCTGGACCAGCTGCGCCGGCCGAAGCGCTAAAGCCCGTAGAAACGCGCGGCCGTGCCGCCGAACAGTGCCGCCCGTTCGGGCTCGCCGAGCCCTTCCGCGAGGCTCTCGGCCATGCAATGCCATTCCGCATAGGAACGGCGCAGCGTCACCACCGGCCAGTCGCTGCCGAACATCAGCCGGTCGGCACCGAACAGCTCGAACAGCACCTCGGCATAGGGCTGGATTGCATCCGCGCCGGCACCGGGCGCCGCCTCGGTCAGCAGGCCGGAGAGCTTGCAATGGACGTGCGTCGCCGCCGCGATCGGCGCAAGCGCCGCGCGCCAGGACGCGGGCGCACCCGCGGCGATGTCGGGTTTGGCACCATGGTCGACGACCACGGCCAGATCGGGATGCCGCTCGATCAGGGTCAGGAGATGCGGCAAGTGGTGCTGCTTGACCAGCGCATCGAAGCGCAGCCCGTGCCGGACCAGCGCTGCGAAAGCGGGGCCGAGCGCCGGATCCAGTATCCAATCGTCCGCCGGCAGGTCCTGCAGCATCGGCCGGATACCTTTGAGCCGGGGGTCGGCGGCAAGTTCGGCGATACGCTCGGCCGCATCGGGTGCCGCCATGTCGACCCAGCCGACCACGCCCCGGATCCGCGGCTCCCGTTTTGCCAGATCGAGCAGGAAGCGCGTCTCGGCGATGGTCGGCGCCGCCTGCACCGCAACCACGCCGTCGATGCCGGCGCCATCGAGCCAGGGCTGGGCGTCGGCCGGTAGAAAGTCGCGGTAGATCGGCGTCAGCGCCGGGGTCAGCCAGCCATAGTCGCCGCGATCGAGCTGCCAGAAATGGAGGTGGGCATCGATGCGCGCGGGCGGCCTCACGCGATCGGCGCGTCCGGTCGCAGCAGCCCCTGCTCGCGGAGCGCCCGCCAGAAGGCCGAGGGGATCGCTTGGCGCATCAAGCGCAGATTTTCCTCGACCTCCGCCGGGCTGCGCACGCCGGGAATGACGCTCGCCACAGCCGGATGGAGCAGCGGGAATTGCAGCGCCGCCGCCTTGAGCGGGACGTCGTGCGCCCGGCACAGCACCTCGATCCGCCGGGCGCGAGCGAGGATATCGCTTCCGGCGGGCGCATAGTCGTAAAACGCACCGGCGACCGCCCCGGTCGCGAGGATGCCGGAATTGTACGGGCCGCCCAGGATGATGCCGATGCCGCGCTCGATGCAGAGCGGCAGGAAGCTGTCGAGCGAGGCCTGGTCCAGGAGCGTGTAGCGGCCGGCCAGCAGGAAACAGTCGAAATCGCCGGCGCGGGCGAAATCCTCGCAGGCCTGCCACTCGTTGAGCCCGCAGCCGATCGCCCCGACGGCGCCCTCGGCGCGCAGACGTTCGAGCGCCGGATAGGCGCCCTTCATGGCTTCGGCGAAGCGCGCGGGATACTGGTCGCCCTGATTGCGCCGGTCGCAATCATGCAGCAGCAGGATATCGACCCGATCCCGGCCGAGCCGCTGCAGGCTATCCTCGAACGAGCGGAGCACGCCATCGTAGGAATAGTCGAGCGTGCGACGGAACGGCGGCACGTCGATGAAATGGCCGGCCTCCGGATCGGCGCCCCTGGCCGGCGAGAGCCGCCAGCCGACCTTGGTCGAGAGCACGATCGGCACCGCGCCCGCCGCGCGCAGGGCGCCGCCCAGCCGGTGCTCGCTCAGCCCATGTCCATAGAGCGGTGCCGTGTCGAAATAGCGGATACCGCCCGCGAATGCGGCCGCCACCGTAGCGCCGGCCTCCGCCTCGGCGACCGGGCGATAGAAATTGCCGAGGCCGGTGCCGCCGAAGCCGAGCGGCGTCAACTTCAGCCCGGTGCGACCGAGCGAACGGGGGTCGAGTTCCATAGCGACACGCTTCCTTTCGGCAGTTTCCCCTCAGTCGTGCAAGATGCTTGAGATCAGGCCGCAGCATTGACACCTTAACCGGTACTGGCCGCATGGAGCCAGCAGCACATCGTCAACAACCTCGGCCCAGCCTGCCGTCCGAATGAAGCCGATTTGCCAGCCAGACGCGGTCCAAGGTTGGGGCAGGTTCACAAGTGGGGCTGACCCTCACGCAGGCTCGAGGAAATTACGGGGTCAGGTCACGTCTGCGCGGCGACTTGGCGGCTTTGCTGGGCTTTGCTGCGGACAAGCAAAAGCCCGGCTTCCTTTCGGAGGCCGGCTTGAGATGCTGGTGGTTTGTCGTGGATCATCGGTGCCTCCGGGTGTGGCTACCCTGTCGCTCCAACCCGGCACCGGGCCGGCCGTTGCACCGATTTCTCGATCGAAGATGAAGTGGCGCGCGTTCAATCCGTGGCCAGCATTCCCTCCAGATAAGATGAGGAACCCGCTTCATTCCAACCTGTTGAGCAGGCACCAGGACAGATGGAGGATCAGACAATGCGAAGCCAAATTCTGGCAGCCGCGGTTGCCGTCGCCGTCTTCAGCGGTGTTGGGGCGGTCCACGCGCAGACCACGCCGAACCAGCTCGCGCCGGCCCAGAAAAGTCAGGGCGTCACGGGTGAATCCACCGTCACACAGCCAAACGGCGTACCAGGCAAAACGAGCGACAGCATGGCCATAAGCCGGCCGCTAGGTGGCGCCACGGGTCCGACCAACTCGCCGTCCGGTACGGCGGACGCCGAGGGCCGGCCGACGAACCGGCCCGAAACCGGCTCTGTCGGAACGACGAACGGCAACGTGCAACAACCAACCAAGCAGCAATAGCACCTGATACCGATCGCCCCAGCCCATCGCTGAGAGCTTGCGGCGGGGCGATTCTTTTCAACGACCCGCCAACACGCCGGCACGGCGAAGCAAGACGCCCCCTTAGCTTAACTACGGCCCGGCGCGGTGCAAGATGGCGGCTCTCCGGGGGCGACATTGAAGGGCTTGAGTCAAGGCGATGCCGTCATTTGGGGAGAGAGGGCACAATGGTCGATCTCGGTGCGGCTTGGATGATCGCCATGCGCCGGGGCGACTACGACGCAGCCTGGCAGATCGATCGGCAGGTGCTGGCAGCGCGCAATCCGACCAGTCGCGACGATCCGCGGTTGCCGTACCACTGCCGGTGGGTGTGGGACGGGCGGCCGTTCCGGGGGCGTCATGTCCTGGTCCGCTGCTATCACGGCTTGGGCGATACGCTGCAATATGCCCGCTATCTGCCGAATCTTGGCGCCCATGCCGGGTCCGTTACGGTCGAGGTTCAGCCGCCGCTCGTATCGCTGATCGCCTCGATTCCCGCAGTCGACCGGATCGTGCCGTTCGACCCGGCCCGTCCGCTCCCGCCGTCCGAATGCGATATCGAGATCATGGAGCTCGCCTTCGCGCTGGAGACGGCCCCGACGGCGGTTCCGCCGCCCTATCTTCAAACGCCCGACATCGCAACCCTGCCCGGAACGATAGGGTTGTGTTGGAAAGCCGGAGATTGGGACATCGAGCGTTCCATCCCGGAAGGTGCTGTCGGGCCGCTGCTCTCGGCGCCGACATTGGCGCTGCAGCCGTCACCGACATCGCTCCCGGTCCGGAACCCGATGGGCTCGCCATCGAGCCTCGCCCAAACGGCAAGGCTCGTGGCGGGGCTGGATCTGATCGTCACGGTCGACACCATGATCGCTCATCTCGCTGGAGCCTTGAACCGCCCGACCTGGCTGCTCCTGAAACACGATGCCGACTGGCGTTGGGGCGCTGCCGAAGGGGCATCTGCCTGGTATCCGGCCACGCGCCTTTACCGGCAGTCGCGGCCGGGCGACTGGGCCGGCGTCATCGGGCGGGCGGCGCGGGATCTTCAAGCCCGGTTTGAACCGCATCGAGATACCACGGCACGCTGATCACCGTCAGACGGGTGCCGCCGTGTCTCAGCAACTGGGCGCGCAAATGCCGGGCGCGGCGCGCATGGAGGAAGTGCTGATACCAGCGCTGCTTCACGATCTCAGGGATCAGCACGGCGATACGCCGTCCTTCGAACCGCGGCTGCAGTTCCTGGACGAGCTTGAGCACCGGTTCATGCATCGCGCGATATTGCGCGGGAAGCAACAGCAGCCGCGGCGGCACGAGACCTGCCGCAGCGGTTGGCGCCTCCACCTCGTCCGCCCAGCGTCGGCGCAAGCCGTCATCATGCTCGACGGCCTCGGGCCCGGAAAGATGGCTGAGATGGATCGCGATCACGTCCGGCGACAATGCCAGCGCCAGACGCAGCGCCTGTTCGGTCAGCCGATTCCAATCCTCCGTCGCCACCAGCACCACGGGTGGCTCGCTACGCTCGATCTTCAACGGTTCGGGCGGCCGGAGCTGCGCCTGGAGTTCTCGGTAATAGTGCTGAATGCTCTTCAGCAGCGCGATCACGCAGGGAATGATCAGGATCGTGATCCAGGCGCCTTCGCCGAACTTCGCGACGACGATCACCAGCAATGCGGCGCCCGTGGCCGCGGCGCCGATCGTGTTGATCCAGAAATTCAGCCGCGCGCCCTCGGTGCGCCGCCAGTGCATGACCATTCCGGTCTGGGACAGGGTAAAGGTCAGAAAGGCGCCGATGGCGAAGAGCGGGATGAGCCGGTCGGTGATGCCGCTGAAGACCAGGAGCAGCAGCCCGGCAGCACCCGCCAGATAGAGGATGCCGACCGAGAACACCAGGCGTCGACCGGCCATGGCGAACGGCTTCGGCAGAAAGCCGTCCTCGGCCACCATGCGGCAGAGACGCGGAAAACCGACGAAACTGGTGTTGGCCGAGAAGACGAGCACGCATATGACGCAGCCGAGCGAAAGCTGGTACCAGACACCCTGCCCCAGAACCGCGCCGAACAACTGCGCCAGGACACTTCGATAGCCGTCCTGCGTCTGGTCCAGGGCGCCGATGCGATAGACAGCCGTCAGATAGGCGATGCCCGCCAGCAGCACGGCCAGGATCGCGACGATAGCGGCAAGCGTGCGATGACCATGGACCACCGGCGGGTCCCGAAAGGCACTCATACTATTGCTGACCGCCTCCACACCGGTCATGGCAGTGCAGCCGGCGGCGAAGGCACGCAGGACCAGCCATAGGCCGAAGGCCACACCGGCCTGGGGCAGCGCCGCCGGCGGTACGATCGCGGCGGGATTGCCGCCGGACAACATCGCCCGGTAAACCCCCAAGGCCAGGACAATGGCGAAGCACGCGATGAAGCCATAGGTCGGCAATGCCAGGAACCATCCGGCCTCGATCGTGCCGCGCAGGTTCAAGAGCGTGAGCAGCGCCAGGATGCCCAGGCACAAGGGCAGGATATAGGGGTGCAGGCCCGGCAGCAGCGAGACCAGTGCTGCGACACCGGCGGAAATGCCGACGGCGACGTTCAGGACGTAGTCGATCATGAGTGCCCCGGCCGCCAGCAGCCCGGCGTCCCGGCCCATATTTTCCTTGGCCACGACATAAGCCCCGCCGTTGCTCGGATAGGCCCGGATCGTCTGCCAGTACGAAGCGAACAGGATCGCGAGCAGGACCAGGATGGGCGCCATGACCCAGCCGATATAATCGAGGCTGCCCGCACCGAGCGGCATCAGTACCGTCAAGGCCGCCTCGGGTCCGTAGGCCGATGAGCCGAGGCCATCGAGCCCCATGGCGGGCACGCCTTCGAGGACACCGAGCTTCCGCGTCTCGTATTCGCGATTGGCCAGACGGCGGCCGAGCAGGATGTCGAGCAGACTCACCATGGCCTCGTCGGATAAATCGGGCAGTCTTGCCCGGACGGTTACGACGGCGGTGCCAGTGCCGGCATCAGTGCGCGGATATGGTCCTCAAGCTCGACCGCGCGGTGTGCCGCCGTATGGACCTGCAGCACGCGGCGGCGCCCGGCCGCCCCGATGCGGGCGGCGAGATCCGGCCGGCGCAGCAGGTCGAGGACATCGGAGGGCTCGCTCGCCAGCATGATCTCGGCCCCGGGCCGAAAGATCGTCTCGATGCCGTCCCAGATGTCCGACACGATCGGAACGCCGCAGGCGGCGGCCTCGAACAGGCGGACGCTCGGGCTATGGCCAGCCAGGATCATCTGATGGCGGGTGACATTGAGCGTGAAACGGCTGGCGCCGTAGAAGGCGGGATGGTCGGCCGGCGGCACGTGCTGCAGCCGCTCGACGTTGGCCGGCCAGTCGATCGTAGATGGATATTGCGGACCGCCGACGGCGAAGCGCAGGTCGGGCGCACGCCGTGCGACCTCCAGCAGCAACCGGTCGAGCGTCGGCTGCCGGTCGTCACTGTAGGTGCCGAGGTAGGACAGGTCCCAGCGGATCGGCGCCTCGATCGGCCGGTAGACCGCGGCATCGACCGAGCAGTAGAGCGGCCGCGCTACCGGCGCCCCGTAGCGATCCATCAGATGGTCGAGGGTCGGCCCGCCGGTAAAGGACAGATACAGGCCGTAGCCGGGAATGAGATCGGGCGAGAGATACTCGTAGTCGCCGGCCGCCAGCTTGGCGAGCGTCACCGGCGTGTCGATGTCGTAGAAAGCGGTGACGCCGCGTGCCGTCGCCTGCACCCAGCGGCCGACCGCGACACCGTCCGGCACGAACGACCCGACGATGACCGAATCCGCCTCGGCGATCGTCCGGCGCCAGCGCTCGAGCTCTCCCAGATCGCCATAGAGGTGCAGCGCGCAATAATCCGGCGCCGCCAGGTCTCGGTTGCCGGCGTACCAAGGCACGTCGCGCTCGAGGAAGGTCACATGATGGCCGCGGCCGGCGAATGCCTTCAGGAGTGCGCGATAGGTCGTGGCGTGGCCGTTGCCCCATGAAGAGGATAGGCTGAGGCCGAGCACGACCAGGGACAGCGGCCTGGCCATCAGGCGACGCTCCGCGCGGTCCGCGCCGCAGCCCGGAGCAGCGCGTCGACCTCGGCACCGCGCCGGGCGTAGGTATGCTCCGACAGCACCCGACGGCGGGCCGCCGCGCCGATCGCCCGGGCGCGTTCCGGCGTCAGGCTGCGCATATGATCCGCCACATCCCGACCATCGCGCGCGACCAGCACCTCTTCATCCGGCTTCAGGAACAGCTCGATGCCTTCCCAATGGTCGGTGATCAGGCAGGCGGCACCCCCGGCCGCCTCGAATACCCTGGTCGCCGGCGAAAAGCCGACCGCCGCCATGCTGTCGCGTGCGACGTTGAGCACGGCGAGCGCGCTCGAGTTGAAGGCATTGTGGTCGCGCGTCGGCACATGGCCGAGCGTTCGCACGTTGGCGGGCACGCTCTTGTCGCCCCAGCCGTTGCCGCCGAGCAGGAAGTGCCGGTCCGGCAGACTCGCCGCCGGTTCGAGGAAGAACTGCTCGATGCGCCGCTCGCGATCCGGCAGGCGGTTGGCCAGCAGCGCCAGGTCGGACGCAAGCCTCGGGTCCGGTGCCGCCGGGAAATGCACGGCCGGATCAACGGCATTGTAGATCGGCACGCAGCGAGCGGCGCCGAGACTCCGATAGGCCGCGACGACCGGATCGCCGCCGCCGTAGGTCAGCACGAAATCGAGGCTGCCGAGTGCCCGGCGCAGCGGATGCTCCGGCCCGTCCATCTTGATCTCGTCGAGCGTGGCCGCGGCATCGACGTCCCAGAAGATGCGGATCGCGTCCGGCCGGGCCGCCGCCATGGTCCGCGCCAGCAGCAGGTCGTCAAACATACCGACCCCGCTTGCCTTCACGACCACGTCGACGGTGGCGGCACGGCCCGCAACCTCGGTCGCCGCCGCTTCCGTTGCCGGATAGACCACGACCTCCGCCCAGTCGGGCGGCTCGATATCGCGATGCGCCTGCCGGTCGAACGCGTCCGGCTCATAGAAGGTGATGCGGTGACCGTGCCTGGCAAGTTCGGCCAACAACCCGCGATAATATGTGGCAGCGCCGTTCCAGTAGGACGAAAGCAGGCTGGAGCCGTAGAATGCAATTTTCATCAAGCGACTTCCTTGACGGTTGAGCCGAGGCGCGGAAGCAGGGCGAGCAGTTGGCGAGCACGATGGCCGCAGGTATGGCGGGCGCGGATCGTCTCTAGTCCATGGCGAACGAGGTGGGCCCGCAGATCGGGATCGGCTTGGAGTGCTTGGAGATGTCGGGTCATCTCCTCGCCGTTGCTCGCGAGCAGGTAGTCCGTCCCCGGCCGGAACAGATGCTCGGCGTCCGCCCAAGGCGCCGAGACGAGCGGGATGCCGCAGGCCAGTGCCTCGAACACGCGGATGGTCGGGATTCCGGGCAACATGGTGACGTAGAAGCGCCGGGGCACATGGACGGTCACCAGGTGGTGTGCGAACACGGCGGGCGCGCGGGCGTTGGCGAGCCAGCCGTGATAGGCGGCACCGTGCCCCGCCAGCGCTTGCAACGCCTCCTGCGGATAGCGCACGCCATAGATGTCGAGCGGCAATCCCGCCGCCTGCGCCGGGCGCAGCAGGAATTCGTCCAGTTCGGCACCGCGCTCGCCGTCGCCCCAATTGCCGATCCAGACCAGGCCCGCGCGCGGCGGTTCGAGCACTGGCGGCTGGAATAGCGTCACATCGGCGGCCTCGTGCCAGACGAACACCCGGTCGCCCCAACCCCAGTGTCGATAGACCGCCGCCAGCGCCTCGCCGAACGCCAGCACGCCATCGTAGCCGTCGAGATCGAACGCGCGGATCGCGTCCGGATCGCTTACGGCCCGATGATGCGTGTCGTGGAACAGCAGGGTGAAACGCGCGCCGCGCCGGCGCAGGGCGCCCAGCGCCGCAACAAGCGCCGGATCGTTCCATTCATGCACGATCACGACGTCGGCGCCGTCGACCAGTTCGGCCGGATCCCGGGTCTTGAAACGCGCCGAGACCAGATCCGGATAGGCGGTGCGATAGGGTTCCAGCCCCGCATCGCCATGGTCGCGCAGCAGGTTCTCCAAACTCCAGGCGCCGATGGGCTCGTAGGCGCGCACGACGTGTCCTTCCGCCTGAAGCGCCCGCAGCACGCCCCGCAGGAAATGCACGTTGCCGTGGTTCCAACAGGACGCGAGCGAGTGGGTGAAATAGACGATCCTCATGCGACGGCCTGCTCCGCTGCATGGGCCAGCACGCGGCCGTAGACATGCAATGTTTCCCGGACCATGCGTTCGATGGCGTAGTCGTTGGCCCGCTGTGCCGCGGCTGCGCCGGCCCGCCTCCGTTCCACCGGATCGCCGGCGAGCGCCCGGAGCGCCTCGGCGATGCTGCATGCGTCCCGGGCGGGCACGAATCGGGCAACGCCATCCCACAACTCGCGAAAGGTCGGAATATCTGAGAGCACGAGCGCGCAGCCGGCCTGAGCGGCTTCGAGCACGGCGAGACCGAACGGCTCATAGAGCGCGGTCGAGACGAAGACCGGGCGCGACGCCAGGCAGCCCGCTATGCCGGCGGTGTCGAGCGTCCCGAGCAGGCGGAGATGGTCGAGGCGAATGCCCTGCCCATAAGGCGATCGGACCGGTCCCGCAGCATGAATGGGCGCGTCGATCAAAGCCGCGGCCCGGTCGAGTGCGACCAGATTTTTGCCCTCGTCCCATAGGCGACCGGCAGTGAAGATGTCGACGGCCGGGGCTGAAGCAGTCATCGCCGGGACGCGTGCGTTGTAAATCGCGATCGGTGCCGCGACCCCGTAGGTTCCGGCAGTGACGGCTGCGAAGGCGCGGGACGGCGCGATCAGCGCCGCACACCGGCGATACGCCGCTTCCAGCAGGTCACGGCGCCAAGCGAACTCCGGCGGCATGGTTTCCGCACCCTTGACCGCCTGCCACCACGTCGCGAGGCAGGAGTGGCAACCACCGACGACCGGCACCGAAAAGGCCGCCTCGGCCGCCAGGATCGAACTGTTGAGGTGCACGAGGTCGACGTCGAGCACCCGGGCCGCTGTGGCGAGCGTCGCCCCGGTATCGGCGAGCGCCGCCGCGTCGGTCGCCATGTCCCAGTCGAGCGGCAAACCGGTCGGCACCAGCCTCAGGCCGGCTATCGCCGCCGCCGCGCGCGCCTGTGTTTCGTCCGGCGGCGGGCCGAGCACGGCAAGCGTCACCTCGGTCCCGGCCGCTGCGAGGCCACGGGCGAGATCGAGCGCATAGGTCCAGACCCCGCCAACCGCATCTGTCGTCATCAGAAGGCGTGCGGGTCTCCGGCCCGGACTCAGCATGCGGCGCACTCTGCTTCGAGCTCGGCGAGCGGCAGTGGCCGTTCCTCCTGGATGTCGCTGAATCGGTCGAACTGGGCCAGGTAATGGGCATGCGCGCGTTCCCAGGCCTGATCGTCCGGCTCGCCCCAAAGCTTCCGATAGTCGGGCGAACTCGGGTAGGGATAGAGCGGGACCGGATCGTTGGCCCAGACGCCGGCCCGGCCGAGCCGTTCGCGCCAGGCGGCGACCGTGTCCGCATCGTCGCTACCGGCCTCGATCAGGTTGGCCTGCACGAACGGCACAGTCCGGCGTGCATGGATCAGGCGTTCGGCCAGTTCGTCCGTCGTTGCCCGGCAGTTCTTATCGAGTGCCGCGCGCCCGGCCTCGCTCAGGCTTTCGACGCCAGCCTCGATCGACACACAGCCGGCATGGCCCAGAAGGTCGAGCATCTGCGGCTTCCACAGGTCGATGCGGGTCTGGATGCCGAATTCGACGGGCCGGGACGCGAGTGCCTCCAACAGCGGCTGCTGCGGAAGAAAGATTTCATCGATGAAATAGAGATATTTCGTACCCTGCGCGATCAGGCCGTCGATCTCGGCCAGCAGCGGCTCCAGGTCACGCCGACGATAGCGGTCGCGAAAATCGATCTTGGCGCAGAACGAGCAGTGGTAGGGACAGCCGCGCGACGCCTCGACCTCCGCACCTGGCCCAACGGCTTCCGTGCCATAGCGATGGTGCTGGTGGCCGTGCCGCGCGATCCAGCGCTCGGGCCAGCGGAGCGGCGGCGCGTCGGTAAAGCGTGCCGCCTGGGCCCCGCCCGTGACCAGGATCCGGCCGTCCCGCTCGAAAGCGACGCCGGGCACGTCCGACCAGTCGGGCTCATCAGCCAGGCGGGCGATCACCTCCTCGCATTCGCCGCGCACGACCAGATCGAGGCCGAGCTTACGCACCGTCGTCTCCGGTGTAGCCGAGCCGTGCGGGCCGACCGCGACCGTCCGTCCGCCGCGTCGCCCCAGCGCCGTCAGAAGTTCCATCGGCACGCGCAGCTCCGGCGGCGCACATCGCCAGAACAGGTAAGTCGGCGCCGTGGTGACGACGGTGAAGTCGGGACGATAGGCGGCGACCGCGTCGGCAAGCGCCTCGGTCGAGAGCCTGTCGAGCGAGCCGTCCCAGATTTCGGCCTCGTGCCCGCCGGCACGCAGCAGGGCGGCGCCATAACCGAGTTCGAGCGGCAGATGCGCCTCGCGACAGCCGAAATAGATGCTGTTGTCGAAGCGCCAGGACGGATTGACGAGCGCTACCTTCATGATGTCGCCATGGCGGCTGCGGCGGCGGCCGGAAAGGTCGTGCCGCGCCCACGAAGCGGCAGCCCGCGCTCGCCCGCGAGCCATTCGGCCAGATCGGCGACGCCGGCCCGCCAATCCATCGGCCGCGGCAGACCGAGGGCCTGGGCCGCTGCCTCGGTATCGGCAACGTAATATCGCTGGTCGCCGGCCCGCCAGTCCGAATAAGTGATCTCGACCGGTCTGCCGACCAACTGCTCGATATAGCCGAGCAGCCGACGCAGGCTGACGGCATTGGCCGGGCCGCCGCCGAGATTGAATGCCGTGCCCTGCACATTATCGATGGCGCGCCAGGCACCGACATAGGCATTGACCGCATCCGAGACATGGAGGATGTCGCGCACCTGACAACCATCGCCATAGAGGCTGATCGCCCGGCCTTCGAGCGCGCGGATCAGGAAATGCGCGACCCAGCCCTGATCCTCGGTCCCCATCTGGCGCGGACCGTAGATGCAGCTCATCCGGAACACACAGGTCGGCACCCCGAAGCTGCGGGCATAGTCCAGCACATACTGGTCGGCCGCCCCCTTGGAGCAGCCGTAGGGCGTGTGGAAATCGAGCGGCCGGCTCTCGTCGATGCCTCGTCGGCGGACCGCCTGGTCCGCGGCCTGATAGGCTTCGCCCTCCAGCACGAAGCCCACGTCGGCCAGATCGCCATAGACCTTGTTGGTCGAGGCGAAGACCAGTGGGATGCGGCGGCCGGTGCGGCGCAAGGCGTCGAGCAGGTGCACGGTGCCGCCGACATTGATCTCGAAATCCTCGATCGGCTCGATCAGACTGGTCGTGACCGCGACCTGCGCCGCCATGTGAAACACGGCCGAGGCCTCCCGCGCGGCACTTTCAAGCTGGTCGTGATCGCGCACGTCGGCGATAACGGCCGAAATCTTGCCGGGGTGGCGTCGGCGCAACCATTCGAGATTGCTCTCGACGCCAGGCCGGGCAAGCGCATCGTAGATCAGCACTTGCTCGCCCTCGGACGCCAGCCTATCGGCGATGTTGCTGCCGATGAAGCCGGCACCGCCGGTCACCAGTACGGGCCTCTGCTCGTCGCGCCGCAGTGAAACCGGGTTCGTCATGCGACCAGCCCTCGCGCATCCAACTCGTCACGCGCCTGCTGAACCCGGTCGGCCGCCTGCTGGCGCGCGACCCAGGCCGCGAGCTCGGCGAGCCCTTCCGAGAAATCCCGCTCCGGCCGGAAGCCCAGGTGCCGCTCGACTTTCGAGACATCGCCGAAGCAATGGCGGATATCTCCTGTCCTGCCCTTGGCGATGATCTCCGGCCGGATTTCCGGCCGGCCCATGGCGCGCGCCAGCAACTGCCCGACCTTGGTCACCGTCCTTTCACGACCGCTGCCGATGTTGAAGACCTCGCCCGGCGCCTGCGGATGTTCGAGCGCCAGCGCGAAAGCGCGTGCCACATCCGTGACATGGACGAAGTCGCGCCGCTGCTGGCCGTCCTCGAAGATCATGGGCGGTTGGCCGTTGGCCAGGCGCGAGGCGAAGATCGCCAGCACGCCGGTATAAGGATTGGACAGCGCCTGGCCCGGTCCGTAGACGTTGAACAGGCGCAAGGCCACGCCTTCCATGCCGTAGGCGGCGGTCAAGGTCAGGGTCAGCCGCTCCTGCGCGTATTTGCCGAGCGCGTAGACCGACGCGAGGCTCGGCCGCTTCGTCTCTGGCGTCGGCAACGGCACCAGCGGGCGACCGCGGGCGTCGAGCGGATCCCACGAACCCATGCCGCCCTTGCGCGGCTTGCGCACCGCCTCCTCGATCAGGTTGCCGTCGGCGTCGCGATAGAGCCCCTCGCCATAGATGCTCATGGACGAAGCGGTGACGACGCGCCGGACCGGCCGGTCGATCAACTTTTGAAACAGCATCGCCGTGCCGTACTCGTTGACCGAGACGTAACGGTCGACGGCGTACATGCTCTGGCCGACGCCGACCTCGGCCGCGAGATGGACGACGCTGTCGACGCCATCAAGCGCCTTCACCAAGGCGATCTCGTCACGTACGTCGCCGGCAATAAGCTCGACCTCCGCATCCAGTTCATCTGGCCGCTTGCGATCGGGATGCACCTGGTCGATCAGCGCATCGAGAACACGGACCCGGTGGCCGCGTTCAAGCAAGGCGCGGGCGACGTGGCGGCCGATGAACCCAGCTCCGCCAGTGATGAGAACGGTCTCGCTCACGGGAAGTCTCCTGCTGTTTATCGTTTAATTTGTCAGCGCCGATTGATGAACTTTGCGAAACGGCTCTTCTTTCCGCTCGAGGTCTCCTCCTGTTCCAGCAAGGCAAGGCCGCTTTCGTCGAAGATGCGGAAGAACTCGTCCCACGAGATTTCTTCCAGTGCTTCGTCGGTCTCGCCGAAATCAAACCTGAGCACACCGCCGCCGCCCTTGCCGGCGGTCGCGCGTACGCGGCTGGGGCGGCCGCCGCGCTCTTCCGCCCAGCGGCGGATCTCGTCGTGATCGGTAATCGCCGTGGCTTGGCTCATCACACTGCTCCCGCAATTTGAAGCATAAATCCCAGACATCTGAATCGGTTCCAAAGGAACTTTCCTTTTCCGACCGGACGATTTCTGGGGAACCAAAGGCAACAAACCGCATTTGGACAGCGACAAGCGCCTCGATCGCACCAGCCGCCCACCTGCGAGGAACTATTCCCATGCCAAACGGAAAATTGCGCATCGGTATCGTCGGTGTAGGCAACTGCGCGTCGTCGCTCGTCCAGGGTCTGACCTTCTATCGCGATGCGATCGACGGCATGCCCGGGTTGATGCATGCGGAATTGGGCGGCTATCACGTCGGCGATATCGAAATCGCGAGCGCATTCGACATCAATGCCGGGAAAGTCGGCCGCGACGCCGCTGACGCAATCCTGGCGGAGCCCAACAATACCAAAGTCTTTGCCAAACCGAGTGCGACCGGCGTCCGTGTCGAACGCGGTCCGACCTTGGACGGGCTCGGCAAATACCTAACCGGCGAGATTCCGGAATCCGACGAGGCCGTTGCGGACGTCACCGATATCCTGCGGCGTACCGGCACGCAGGTGCTCGTTTCCTATCTGCCGGTCGGCGCGCAGCAAGCAACGGAATGGTATGCCGAGCGAGCGCTCGAAGCGGGCTGCGGCTTCGTCAATTGCGTGCCGGTGTTCATCGCGTCCGATCCGACATGGCGGCAGCGCTTCGAGGCCAAGGGCCTGCCGATCATCGGCGACGACATCAAGAGCCAGGTGGGTGCCACCATCGTCCATCGGGTGCTGACCAATCTGTTCCGCGAGCGCGGCGTCCAGCTCGACCACAGCTATCAGCTCAACTTCGGCGGCAATACCGATTTTCTGAACATGCTGGAACGCGAGCGCCTGGAATCGAAGAAGCTCTCCAAGACCCGGGCGGTCACCAGCCAACTCGACACGCCGCTGCCGGCGGCCGACATGCATATCGGTCCTTCCGACTTCGTGCCCTGGCTGACCGATCGCAAGTTTGCCTATATCCGCATGGAGGGCACGACGTTCGGCGGCGTGCCGCTCAACCTGGAACTCAAGCTCGAGGTCTGGGACTCGCCCAATTCCGCCGGCGTGGTGATCGATGCGGTGCGCTGCGCCAAGCTGGCGCTCGATCGCGGCATCGGCGGCGCCATCATCGGTCCGTCGGCCTATTTCATGAAGTCGCCGCCGCGGCAATTCACCGACGACGAGGCGCGGCGGCGCACGCTCGCCTTCATCGCCGGCGGAGAGGCTGCGCCCGGCGGCACCCGATGACCGTCGTGTTCCTCGTCCGGCATGGCGCGCACGACCTGCTCGGCCACACGATGGCCGGTCGCATGCCCGGCGTAGCACTCAATCAGCGAGGCCGGGCACAAGCGCAGGCGATCGCCGCGAGACTGTGCGAGGAGCGGTTGGTCGCGGTCCACACGAGCCCGTCGCAGCGCGCCCGGGAAACGGCGATGCCGCTTGCCGAAGCGGTCGGCCTGCCGGCGGTCGTCGACGAGGCTTTCGACGAGATCGACATCGGTCGCTGGACCGGGATGGGTTTCGCGGCCCTCGACGGCGATTCGGACTGGCAGCGCTGGAACGCCGTGCGCGGTCAGGCGCGCTGCCCCGGCGGCGAAAGTTTTGCCGAGGTCCAGACCCGTGTCGCGCGCGGCCTGGAGGCGATCGGCGACCTGCATCCGGAAGCGGCAGTGGCGATCGTCAGTCATGCCGACGCCATCAAGGCGATGCTGATGTTTTTCCTGGGCTTGCCGCTCGATTTCCATGGCCGGTTCGACATCGATCCCGGGTCCATCAGCACGGCGGTCTACGGATCTTGGGGCGCCAAGGTCCTGCGCATGAACGAGGGGGTGGCGGCATGAGCATGGCACGCGATCAGGATCAGACGGCATTGCGCCAGCGCATCGAGGCGCTCGGACCCTGGTTCCACAACATGAACCTGCAGGGGGTAGCGACCGCGCCCGATCATTTTCTCGGCGACTATCCGCGGATCAAGTTCGACCGGTTCGCGACCGCTCTGCCCCAGGACCTGAGCGGCCGCACGGTACTCGACATCGGCTGCAACGCCGGCTTCCATTCGCTCGAAATGAAGCGGCGCGGCGCCGAGCGGGTGCTCGGCATCGATTTCGACGAACGCTATCTGGCCCAGGCCCGCCTGGCGGCGGAACTTTCCGGGTACGACATCGAGTTCCGCCTGCTGTCGGTCTATGATCTGGCGCTAATCGGCGAGCGGTTCGATCTCGTCCTGTTCATGGGCGTGCTCTACCACCTGCGCCACCCGCTGCTGGCACTCGATCTGATCCATGAGCATGTCGCGGGCGACCTCATGGTCTTCCAGTCGATGCAGCGCGGCAGCAGCGAGGTCGATCCGCTCGCGTCCGATTACGACTTCTTCCAGGCCGACCATTTCGACCGGCCCGGCTATCCGAAGCTGCATTTCATCGAGCATCGCTATGCCGGCGACCCGACCAACTGGTGGGCGCCGAACCGGGCGTGCAGCGCCGCAATGCTGCGGAGTGCCGGCTTCGAGATCCTGCAGCAGCCGGAGGAAGAGGTTTTCGTGTGCCGGCGGACCGAGGCGCCCCGCGGACCGGGCGCCGCATATCCTACCCGGCCGATCGAGGAACAGATGCGATGATCGAAGCGGTCAAGATCTGGAACGAGCCCAACAATAAATCGCATTGGGACCCGCTCATCGATCCGGACTGGCGCATGTTCGCCGCGACCGCGATCGCTGCCGGCCGCGCGATCCGAGCGATCAATCCGGACCTGCCGCGCGTGCTGGGCGGCATGTCGCCGATCGATCCGGCCTTCGTGCAGCGCCTGGCAGGTTTCGGCGTTCTGGAGGAGATCGATGCGGTCGCGGTCCACGGCTTCCCGCTCGACTGGAACCTGTGGCAGATCCACGAATGGCCGGCCAAGCTCGAGGAAATCAAGGCGGTGACCGACCTGCCGGTCTGGGTGACCGAGGCCGGCGTCTCCTCGTTCGGCGCCGAGGAAGTGCAGGCCTGGGGCGTGGAACGCACGGCGGAGCTGCTGATCGGTCGCGCGCCCCGGATCCACTGGTATTCGCTCTACGACCTGCCCAAGGCCTGGCCGGCCACGACCCGGCACAAAGAGGCCGAGGGCTCGTCCTATTACCGCCACTTCCACATGGGCCTCCTCCGTGAGGACGGCAGCCCGAAGCCGGCGGCCGAGGTCTACCGGCGTTATGCGACTGAGATGGGACTCTGCCAGTGGTTCCATTTCGAGGATCCGCGGCTGGACGACGCGGTCGCCTGGATGAAGCGGCTCGGCACCCGCCACCTGCGCACCGGCCTGTCCTGGGCCGACCGGTTCCGGCCTGGCGCGCTCGACTGGTTCGACCGGCAGATGGCGGCGCTCGCCGATTTCGAGGTGACGGTCACCTTCTGCTTCACGCCGGAGCATCGCGGCATCGAACCTCATCATACGAGCCCGCCGCAGGTCGTGGAGGAGTTCGCCGAATTTTGTGCCGAGATGGTCGCCCGTTACGCGCCGGCGCCCGCGAGGGCCGAGACGCTGGCCGCTACCGGCTGATCGTCCGATGCGGCTCGTAATCTTCGGCCTCTCCGTCAGTTCCTCCTGGGGTAATGGGCATGCCACGCTGTGGCGCGGGTTGATCGCCGCCCTGCTGCGCGACGGCCACCGCGTGACCTTCTTCGAGCGCGACGTGCCGTATTACGCCGACCATCGCGATCTCGATGCGTTAGATTTCGGCGGCGAGTTGGTGCTGTACCGGGATTGGAGCGAGGTCCTGCCGAAGGCCCGCGCTGCCATAACCAAATGCGACGTCGCGATCGTGACCTCGTTCTGTCCCGACGGCATCGAAGCCGGCGCGCTGGTCAAGGACAGCCGGGCGCGGAGCTGTTTCTACGATCTCGATACTCCGGTGACGCTCGCGCGCCTCGATGCCCGCCTACCGGTGCCATGGCTCGGTACGGACGGGCTCGCCGGCTATGATCTGGTCCTGAGCTATACCGGCGGCGGCGCGCTCGCCGAATTGCGCGGCCGGCTCGGCGCCCGCATCGCCGTGCCGTTCTACGGCTGGGCCGATCCGGCGATCTATCGTCCCGTCCCGCCGCTGCCGCACTATGTCGCCCTGCTCTCCTATCTCGGCACCTACGCCGCCGATCGGCAGGCCGCGCTCGACCGGCTGCTGGTCGAGCCGGCGCGCCGGCGCCCGTCCGATCGTTTCGTGATCGGCGGGGCACAATATCCCGACGATTTCCCGTGGAGCGACAATATCTATTTCGTCCGCCACCTGCCGCCGGCGGAGCATGCCGCCTTCCATTGCTCGACCCGGTTCGCACTCAACATCACCCGCGCCGACATGGCACGCAGGGGCTGGTGCCCGTCCGGTCGCCTGTTCGAGGCAGCCTGTTGCGGCACGCCGATTCTGAGCGATCGCTGGGACGGGATCGAGGATTTCTTCGAGCCGGAGCGGGAAATCCTGATCGCCGACGACACGGCGGATGTGCTGGCGCAACTCGAACTGCCAGACGAGACGCTGCGGCTCGTCGCCCATCGGGCTCGGGAGCGAGTGCTGGCGGAGCACACGGCGGCACACCGGGCGAAAACGCTGATCGAGCTGTTCGAAACCGCTCCGGCGACGATGGAGGATTGACCATGTGGGGTATCATACCGGCGGCGGGCAACGGTACCCGTATTCAGCCACTCGCTTTTTCGAAGGAGCTGCTGCCGGTCGGCAGCCGGCTCGACGACGCCGGCGTGGCGCGGCCGCGCGCCGTCAGCGAATACCTGATCGAGCGCATGGTCCGGGGCGGCGTCACAAAGCTCTGCTTCGTGATCTCGCCCTGGAAATCCGATATCGCGCAATATTACGGCGGCGCGATCGGCGATGTGGCGCTCGCCTATGCCATCCAGGATCAGGCCGACGGCCTGTGCGACGCGATCTTCCGTGCCCTGCCGGTGATCCCGCCGGACGAGCCCGTGATCGTCGGGCTGCCGGACACGATCTGGTTTCCGAGCGACGCCCTCGCGCCGTTGCCCGACGACCGCTTCTCGATGCTGCTGTTTCCGGTCGATCACCCCGAACTGTTCGACGCCGTGGAGACCGATCGAGATGGCCGCGTCCGCGGGATCCAAGTCAAGTCGGCGACGGCCAGCACCGGCTGGATCTGGGGCGCCTTCAAGCTACCCGGCCATGTCCTGCACGAACTCCATGCGCTCTGGAACCGGCGCGATCGCAGCGATGTCTATATCGGTACGCTGGTCAACGCCTGGATCGCCGAGGGCGGCAGCGTGTGGGGGGTTCCTGGCGGCGAAAGCTATGTCGATGTCGGAACATTGCACGGCTACCACCATGCGGTGCACCTGCTGGAAGAGATGGATGAGCCGCTCCCTGTCGGGCACCAGCGATCGCCGGCGGCTCCAGACCCGGAACAAAAAGCCCGGCGTGCTGTTTTGCTGCGATGACCGACCTTGCCGTCATTCCTCACCAGCTCGATCCGGCCGGCCGAACCTGCCGGGTCGTTATCGAAACGCCCGGCGGCCGGCGCGCGAAGTACGATTACGATCGCACGGAAGGCACGTTCATGCTGGCGGCCTTGCTGCCGGAAGGCATGAGCTTTCCGCTCGATTTCGGTTTCGTGCCTTCGACGTTGGGCGAAGACGGCGACCCGCTCGACGTGTTGGTGCTGTTCGACGAGCCCTGCGCGGTCGGCGCGGTGGTGCATGTACGCCTCATCGGCGTGATCGAGGCCGAACAGTCCGAAGGCGAGCGGACCGTGCGCAACGATCGCCTGCTGGCAGTGGCCGCGGTCTCACGACTCTATGCCCAGGTGCGGACGCCGGACGATCTCGGTCAGGAATATCTCGAAAACCTGAATGCCTTTTGGCGCCAGTACAACCTGCTGAAGGGCAAGCGGTTTGCCGTGAAGGCGGTGCGCGGTGCCGATGCCGCCGTCGCGGCCATCAAGGCTGGCGGTCGCCCCTGACCCGGGGACGACGAGGTCGATCCCCTCACCATCGCTGTTTCGTACGGCTCGCCGGGAGATGCCGTGCGATATCCACCCAGCCGAGGCGCCCTTCGACGCCGTAGTGATAGGCCGGCGCCAGCCGGCCCGGCGCATCGAAGCACCCGACATGCAGCGCGATCTCGTCGCTGCCGTCATAATCGAGGGTGATGGCCGCGCCACAATTGCCGCAGAAGCCGCGACTGGCAATCGGCGAGGAACGATAGGTCCGTGGGATCGCTCCCAGCCAGTGCAACGCGGGGCGCGGCAGCCAGGCGAACACAGCGAAAGCGCTGCCGGTCGCCCGACGGCACATGCCGCAATGGCAGTAATGAACGCGCGGCTCGCTCGTGATCGCGAAGCGCACGGCGCCGCACAGGCACCCGCCCGTGGTGTCGTTCGTCATGCAGCTGCAACAGTTGGCGACGCCGCCGGTTCCTGCGGACGATGGCCGAGGCACCGCCCAGCCACGAACCCGGCTATCTCCGCATCCGACCCGCGCCCGATCGAAAAGGGACCGGGGGCCCAGAATTATTCAATCAGACTTTTGTCGGTAATATAGTACCGCACCAAAAGAATTACAGAAGAAAATCTGCCATAAACCTGCGGGTATTTCGAAAGTTCGATCGGAACCATCTCCCCATCGGGCAATTTCTATTCAATAGCCGCAACAACCGGCGTTGTTCGGCCGAATGGAAAGGAAGCGTAAAATGGCAGACAATCGCTGGAGAGACGATAATCGACGTGGGCGTGGTGAGTTTCCTTCCGAGCGTCATCTGGAGCGCGGCACCGGACTACGACCGGGAACGGCGCTACGGCGCCGATTATCCCGGAGTCCGGACTCCGGACGACTATAACCGTTATCGACGGACGGAGTATCTCCGTGGTGCTATGGCGATGACAGCTATGGCGCCCGCAATGCGCGGCCTGTGGGACCGCCCCTCGGCTCGCCGACCGGAACCTCCCCGCGCACCCCCTGACCATTCGGAAGAACGCGAAAACGTAGGTCTCGCGCTTGCCCGAGGCCGCGATGGCGCGATCGTAAGCAACGGCACCGGCAAGAGAACCAAACGGAGGAAATGATGGGTTTATTCACCAAGGATATCGAGACGATGAATGATCTGTTCATTCATCAGCTCCAGGACATCTATTACGCCGAAAAGCGGATCGTAGGCGCGCTGCCGAAAATGATCGCCAAGGCGACATCGTCGGATCTGCGCCAGGGCTTCGAGCAGCATCTGGATGAAACGAAGGAGCATGTGCAGCGTCTGGAAAAGGTGTTCCAGATGCACGGTGCCGAGGCCAAGGCCGTGACGTGCCCGGCGATCGACGGCATCATCGACGAGGCCGAGGACGTCGCCGGGGACGTGGCCGACAAGGCCGTGCTGGACGCGGCACTCATCGCGGCCGCCCAGGCCGTGGAGCACTATGAGATCAGCCGCTACGGCAGTCTGATCGCCTGGGCGAAGCAGCTGGGCCGCGATGATTGCGCCCAGGTGCTGCAGCAGACGCTCGAAGAGGAAAAGACGACCGACAAGAAGCTGACGAGCCTGGCGGAAAGCCACGTCAACCGCGCTGCAGCCTGACGCCAGATCCCATTCGAAAGGATGAGCGGTCGCGCGTCACCCGACGCGCGGCCGTTTGCTGGAGCGTCCTGCGCCACCGTTATGCCACCGAGCGTCCCGAACGCCTCGCGCAGGGCTCCAAGGGCCTGGTCGGCAAGATCGTCGGCGCGCACTCGGCCGATCAGCCAAACCGGATGTTCGAGCCGTCGAGCCCTACTCGCGTGCGCTGTTCCGTGAACTGGCTGCCTCCCCGGTTCGTTGAATGGTTCGGTGGTGCCTTACCAGGTATGGAACGTCGCTCCCTCCGGGCGGGTTGGACCGGAATATCGACGTTCCGGAGATTAACGTGGGAAGCGAAATCGTCTATGGCCCGCTTGGTGCGCACTGCGTTCACCTGTGTGTGGACATGCAGCGCCTGTTCGCCGAAAAGACGGAATGGCATATGCCCTGGATGGATCGTATCCGTCCGGTCGTTCACCGGATCGCTTCTCGTCATCCGACCAAGACGATCTTCACCCGCTTCATCCCAGCGGAACGCCCCGGCGAAGGCGAGGGCACCTGGCGGCAATATTATCAGCGCTGGGCATCCATGACGCTCGAACGGCTGGGAGCCGACATGATCGAATTGGTGCCGGAACTCGGTACGTTGGTGCCGCCCGCTTCTATCATCGACAAGCACGTGTATTCGCCGTGGATGGATTGCGCCTTGAACGATCTTCTCCTAAAGCGCGGGATCGACACCCTGGTGGTCACCGGTGGCGAGACGGACGTGTGCGTCTTCGCCACGGTGCTGGGCGCCATCGATCGGGGCTACCGGATCGTGATCGTGACCGATGCCGTCTGCAGTTCCTCGGATGCGTCCCATGATGCCTCGATGGACGTCTACCGTTCCCGATATGGCCAACAGGTTGAAATCGCGACCGCTGAGCAGGTTCTGGATACCTGGCAATAGCGGACGGCTGCGTCCGTTCGCCCACGACGATCACAACGGCAGGCTGACCCTCCGTCCATTCCGAACTGGAACAAAGCGTCGGTTGAGTGGGTTATCCGCTCGACGGGGAAGGGGCGTCCTGCCGCGAACCCTGGTGAGGGAGGGGTCCTGGCACGCTCATGCATCGATCGGAACTCCGGCGCTTCGGCATAGCCCACGCCGCGGTTATCGCGGGCGTCATGTCGCTCGCCATCTCCGGCGGCGGTGAGGCAGAACCGCTCGGTATCACCGCCGCCAACGTGTCGCAGCTAAAGCCGGCATTCTCGTTCCGAACCGGAAATCCTCACGGGCACGCCGGCGCGCCTTCGGTGACAGGCGACACGATGGTCGTGCTGACGCCGTTCCCCCACGCGCTGTTCGCGCTCGATTTGTCGCGCCCCGGCGCGCCCGTCAAATGGCGCTTCGTGCCCGAGGCCGATGGCGGGGCCGAAGGCCTCGCCTGTTGCGACACGATCAACGCCGGCCCGGTCATCGCCGATGGCAAGGTCTATTTCAACAGTCTCGACGGGCACACCATCGCGCTCGACGTGGCGACCGGAACGATGGTCTGGAACGTGCGGACCGCGAGCCTCGATCGAGGCGAGACGCTGACCGGAGCACCCCTCATTGCCGACGGCAAGATCTTCATCGGCAATTCCGGTGACGATTTCGGCGCCCGCGGCTGGATCGCGGCGCTCGATGCGCAGAGCGGCCATGAACTCTGGCGTCGCTTCAGCACCGGCCCCGACGACAATGTCGGCATCGGGCCGGGCTTCCAGCCATTCTATGCCCACGATCATGGCCAGAATCTCGGCGCCGCATCCTGGCCGCCGTCCGGCTGGCAGCATGGTGGCGGCAGCGTGTCCGGGACGATCCTGTTCGATCCGGTGCTCCATCTCCTCTTCCATGGCACGGGCCATCCGGCGCCGTGGAACCCGGACCAGCATGACGGGGACAACAAATGGACCTCGGGCCTGTTCGCCCGCGATCCGGAAGATGGCATGGCGAAGTGGTTCGACCAGATCGATCCGCACGACCTGTTCGCCTTGGGCAGCGCCGAGCCGGGTCTGGCGATCGATCGCGACTGGCATGGCGCGGCGCGGCACCTGCTGATCCATCCCGACCCGGACGGCTATGTCTACGTGCTCGACCGCGCGAACGGACAGGTCCTGTCGGCGGCACCGTTCACGACAGTCAATGCCACGCGCGGCGTCGACCTCGCGACGGGCGAGTTGCGCCGCGATTCCAATCGGGCGAGCCGCTTCGGCACCATGACCCGGGACGTCTGCCCCGGCTGGCCGGGCGCCACCGCGGCCCATTCCGCCCCCTCCGCCGACGGGCGCCTGCTGTTCATTCCGGTCAGTCGGCTGTGCATGGACATGGAAGCGCGGAATGTCAGCTACATAGAGGGCACGGCATTCGTCGGTGCGAATGTGCGGGCCAAGTCGCCGGCCGACGGCCTACGCGGTGCGCTGGTCGCGTGGGATATCGAGGCGGCCAAGCCCGTCTGGACCGTGCCGGAACCGTTTCCGCTCGCGGGCGGCGTGCTGGCGCTCGGCGGCGTCGTGTTCTACGGAACGCTCGACGGCTGGTTCAAGGCGGTCGACGCCGAATCCGGACGGACCCTTTGGCAATTCCATGCCGCGTCCGGCATCATCGGCGACCCGATCGCTTATCGGGGACCGGATGGCCGCCCCTATGTCGCCGTCCTGGCCGGGCTCGGTGGATCGTTCGGCATGGTGGCGAAGTCCAGCATCGACAAGCGCGATGCCACGGCGGCGAACGGCCTTGCGAATGCGCTACAGGATCTGCCCGAACCGTCCGATCCGAGCGGCACGCTCTATGCCTTCGGTTTGCCATGACCCGGCGGCTTCTCATCCTCGCGGGTTTGCTGGCCCTCGCCGCCTGCAAGCGGGAGCAGCGGGAGGTCCGGCTCGACCCGCCCGCGCTCGATGCTCTGGATCAAGTAGCCCTCATGCCGAACGGCATCGGCGGTGCGCCGCCGGACGTGCTGCCGGCGCTGGGCCGGCCCTACGAAACCAACGCCTACCAGCTTTCGCAGGGCAAGCGGCTCTACGGATGGTTCAACTGCACCGGCTGTCACGCGAACGGCGGTGGCAATGTTGGACCGGCGCTGATGGAAGGCTGGTGGCGCTACGGACCGGACGTGCAGTCGATCTTCGCCTCCATCCGCGACGGCCGCCCGCACGGGATGCCGGCGTTCAAGGACAAGCTGACGACCGAGCAGATCTGGCAGCTCGCCGGCTACGTCCAGACCATCGGCACGTATGCCGCCAAGACGGCCGCGCCGACGCGCAACGACGAAATGCAGTCGCGGCCGTCCGAAAGCCGCGGCCCCGCCGGCGCCGACATTGCGCCGCCGAGCCGATGACATGACGGCACGTCCGCTCCGGCTTCCGGCCCTGGCCGCGGTCCTCGCCTGCGGCGGATGCGGCACGCCCTGGCAATCGGCGCTCCATCCCGGCGGCGCGCAGGCGGGCGGCCTCCTGGACCTGATCACGATCTTCACGGCGGTCTGCGGTATTGTCTGGCTGCTGGTGATGATCGTCACGCTGCTGACGCTGCGTCGCCGCCGGGCGGGGATCGAGGCGCCGCTGCCACGCGACGAGGGGACGGAGCGCCGGCCCCGCCGCGCGGTCCAGGCGGCGGTCGCCACCACCGTCGTCATCATCGCCGGCCTGACCCTGCTCAGCTTCTTCGTTACACGGGGTCTGACCGCCGACGATCCGCAGGCACTCGTGGTGCGGGTTCGCGCCTATCAATGGTGGTGGGAATTCACCTACCAGGACCCGCGACCCGACCAAGCCTTCACGGTCGCGAACGAGATCCACGTTCCGGTCGGCCGTCCGGTGCGCTTCCTCTTGGAAGCGCCGGACGTCATCCATTCCTTCTGGGTGCCGAGCCTGGCCGGCAAGCAGGACTTGATCCCGGGCCGCAGCAACGAGATCACGCTGGTCGCCGACCAACCGGGCGTCTATCGCGGGCAATGCGCCCAGTTCTGCGGGCTGCAGCATGCCCATATGGCCTTCCTGGTGATCGCGGAACCGCCCGATCGCTTCGCGGCCTGGCAGGTGGCGCAGCGGCAGCCGGCGCCGGAACCTGCGACCGACGAGGCGTCGGTGGGGCGCCGCATCTTTCTCGCGCGCCAATGCGCCGCCTGCCACACCATTCAGGGCACGACCGCGTCCGGGACGCTCGGGCCGGACCTGACCCATGTCGCAAGCCGCCGCTATATCGCGGCCGGCCTGCTGCCGACGACCCGCGGCTCGCTCGCCGCCTGGACGGCCGATCCGCAGACGCTGAAACCGGGGAACAACATGCCGATGGTGCCGCTGGGCAGCGACGAACTCAGCGCCGTCTCCGCCTATCTCACGAGCCTCCGATGAGCGTCGCGCCGGAAGAGCCGGAGGTCCTCGACCGCCGCCTCGATGCCGCGGCGCTCGACCGGCGGCTCGATGCCGTGTGGCAAACGCCGCGCGGTCTTTGGGCCGCGCTCGCCACGGTCGACCACAAGATCATCGGCCGGCGCTATATCGCGACGGCATTCGTCTTCCTGGCGCTCGGCGGTCTGCTGGCGGTGGCCATGCGCTTGCAACTCGCCCGGCCCGAGGCGCGGGTGATGAGTGCCGACCGCTACAACCAGGTCTTCACCATGCATGGCGCGAACATGATGTTCCTATTCGCGGTGCCGGTGATGGAGGCGATGGCGGTCTATCTCGTGCCGCTGATGGTCGGCACGCGCAACATCGCCTTTCCACGGCTCAACGCCTTTTCCTATTGGATGTATGTGGCCGGCGGCATCGTGCTGTGGGGCGCCTTCGTCTTCGACATGGGCCCCGACATCGGCTGGTTCGCCTATGTGCCCTTATCCGGCCCGCAATACGCACCGGGCAAGCGCGCCGACATCTGGGCGCAGATGATCACCTTCACCGAGGTCTCGGCACTGGCGGTAGCGGTCGAACTCGTCGTGACGATCTTCAAGCAGCGCGCGCCCGGCATGTCGCTCGACCGGATCCCGCTGTTCGTCTGGAGCATGCTGGTGACGTCGTTCCTGATCATCATCGCCATGCCGGCGATCATGGTCGCCAGCACCTCGCTGATCCTCGATCGGCTGATCGGCACGCATTTCTTCAATCCGGCCGAGGGCGGCGACGTACTGCTGTGGCAGCACCTTTTCTGGTTCTTCGGCCACCCGGAGGTCTACATCATCTTCCTGCCGGCGGTCGGCATGGTGTCGACCCTGGTGGTGACCTTCTCGCGCCGGCCGGTGTTCGGCTATTTGGGCCTGGTGCTGGCGGTGATCTCAACCGGCATCCTCGCGTTCGGGCTCTGGGTCCACCATATGTTCGTGACCGGACTGCCGCGGCTCGGCGAGAGCTTCTTCACCGGATCCAGCATGGCCATCGCCATTCCGAGCGGCGTCCAGATCTTCTGCTGGCTTGCGACGTTGTGGAGCGGCCGTCCCGTGCTGAAGGTGCCGCTGCTGTTCGTCTATGCCTTCCTCTTCACGTTCGTGATGGGGGGCATGACCGGGGTGATGGTCGCCTCCGTCCCGTTCGACACCCAGGTCCACGATACCTATTTCGTCGTGGCGCATTTTCACTACGTGCTGGTCGGCGGTGCGGTGTTCCCGCTGATGGGCGCCGTCTATTACTGGTTTCCCAAGATTACCGGCCGCTTGATGAGCGAGCGGGTCGGCCGTTGGGTCGCGGGGCTCGTGTTCGTCGGCTTCAACCTGACCTTCTTTCCCATGCATCTGCTTGGCCTCGCCGGCATGCCGCGCCGGGTCTACACCTATCCAGCCGAGATGCAATGGGGTTCGGTCAACCTCTTCATCAGCTTGAGCGCGCTGGTGCTGGCCTCGGGTTTCCTGCTGTTTTTCTGGGACGCCTTCCGCAGTTTGAGGCACGGGATCCCGGCCGGCGACAATCCCTGGGATGCGCCGACGCTCGAATGGGCCACGTCCTCGCCGCCGCCCAGCTATAATTTCGCGCGCCTGCCCGTCGTCTCCAGCGCCTATCCGCTCTGGGACGAGCGGGACGCGCTGTCGGTCGCGACCGGGCTGCGGCCCGATCGTCGCGAGGTCCTGGTGTCGAGCGTAGCCGACGCGCGGCCTGAGGCGCGCGAGAGCTCGCCGCGCAACTCGATCTGGCCGCTATGGACCGCGATCGCCACCAGCATCATGCTTGTCTGGTCGATCTTTACGCCCTGGGCCGTGGTCTGGGGCTCGATCCCGATTGCGACGGCGCTGATCGGCTGGTTCTGGCCGAAGGGCGTGCCGGAGGACGATGCATGAACGAGCGCATCGTCCTCGACGTTTCCCATCTGACGCTGCACGGGAAGAGCAGCGCCAGCGTCACCTGGTGGGGCACCTTCGCCTTCATGCTGCTCGAGGGCACCGGCTTCGCCCTGCTGATCGCCGTCTATCTCTATCTCGAAAGCCTGGCATCCGAATGGCCGTTGGGCGCCCCGCCGCCGGACCTGGGACCCGGCAGCGTTCTCACCGCCGTCCTGATCGCAAGCCTGGTGCCGAACTATCTGATCGCGCGCTGGGCGGAGCAGGAGAACCTGCACAAGGTGCGGATCGGGATCGTGATCATGACCGTGCTGGGGATCGTGCCCGTCGTCCTGCGGTTCTACGAGTTCCCGGCGCTCCATATTTCCTGGGACAGCAACGCCTACGGCTCGATCCTCTGGGCGCTGCTCGGCCTGCACCTGACCCATCTCGTGACCGATCTCGGCGATACGGTGGTTCTGGCCATCCTGATGTTCACCCGGCATGGCGCCAACAAGCGCCGGCTCGGCGACATCCAGGACAATGCGCTCTATTGGAACTTTGTCGTGGCGACATGGCTTCCGATCTATGTCTGCATCTACTGGGTGCCGCGGTTATGAGGACGCGATCCAACCTGCGCGCGAACCTGGTGCCGTGCGGCGGCCTGCTGGTCCCGCCGCTGCTCTGGGCCGTCAACACGCAATTGGGCCAGATCCTGCCCTATGTCGAATGCACGGCGCATTTCGCGCTCATGGGTGTCCTCTCGTTCGCCGGGGCGGTTCTGTCGCTTGCCGCGGGTTTCTGGTCCTGGCAGGCCGTTCCGCGGAACGGCTTGCCGGCTTCCGGCACCGGCTTCCCGAACTCCGTCGGCTTCCTCGGTGCGCTCAGCGGCCTCAACGGCCTCGTCTTCGCGTTCACCCTGGCGCTTCAGGGCGCTTCCTCGCTGATGTTGACGGGATGCGAGCGGTGATCGGCTCGATCTGCAGCACCGCGGGGCGCTGGAGCGACTGGACGTTCGATCTCTGGATCACCGCGCCGCTCGTGGCGACGGCCTTGCTCCATCTGGCGGGTACGGTCTCCCTATGGTCGAGGCGCGGCGTCGGACGGGGCGTGTCGTTCCGGCAGGCAAGGCTGTTCTGGATGGGCTGGCTCACTTTGGCGATCGCCCTGGTATCGCCGATCCATCATTACGGCGAGCAGCTCTTCACCCTGCACATGATCGAGCACGAGCTGGTCATGGCCGTCGCGGCGCCGTTGCTGGTGCTCTCGTGGCCGATGGCAGCGTTCCTCTGGGCGTGGCCCAGGCCGATCCGGCTCGCGACCGGCCGCATTCTGCGCAGTCGGCCGGTCCGGTCGATCTGGCGCGGCATGTCCGGACCGTTTTCTGCGACGGTGCTGCACGGCATCGCGATCTGGGCCTGGCATGTGCCGGTACTGTTCGATGCGGCGTTGGTCGACGTGCCGCTGCATCGCCTGCAGCACGTGAGCTTTCTGGCGACCGCGCTGCTGTTCTGGTGGGCGCTCGTGCGCCGCAGTGATCGGGGTGCCGCCTGCGGCCACATGTTCTTCACCATGCTGCACACCGGCGCACTGGGCGCGCTGATGGCCGTGGCGCCGCGCGTGATCTATGGCGTGCAGACCGCGCATGCCGCCGCCTGGGGCCTCACTGCGCTGCAGGACCAGCAGCTTGCCGGGCTGGTCATGTGGATTCCGGCCGGCACGGTCTATGCGGCGGCGGCCATCGTGTTCGCGGCGCAATGGGTGCGACGTTCGTCGGCGGCCTGGGCCGCCGGCCCGATGGCGCTGGAAGACTGAACCGCCATGGCAGCCCGGGCCGGGATCTCATTGCTCGTCGGCATTGCCGCGGCCGCTGTCGTGGGATTGGCTTGCGTCGCCTGGTCCGCTGCCGAGCGGAGAGTGGGAATCGGCCAGGAAGCGAAGGCACTCACCGGCGGCGATGCGGAGCGCGCGCCCGACCTCCTGACCCGCTATGGCTGCGCCGGCTGCCACACCATACCCGGTGTACCGGGCGCCGACGGCAAGGTCGGACCGGCGCTGTCCGGCCTGCGCGAACGGGTCTATGTCGGTGGCGTGCTGCGCAACACGGCCGGGAATCTCGTCGCCTGGATCGTCGATCCCCATCGCGTCTCGCCGCGATCCGCCATGCCGGCGACCGGGATCACCGAGGCCGAGGCGCGCGACATCGCTGCCTACCTTTATCAGCATTAAGACGGCGGCGGGGTGGGCCGGGCCGGGAGCGACTCGATATAGGTGGCGATCGCGTCGCGGTCGCTGTCCGGCAGCATCGCGGTATCGGTCACGACGTCGGCCATGGACGAACCGACGAAGCGCAGGTCGGGCGTGAAGCCGGTCGTGAGCATGCCGACCAGATCCTGTTTCGACCAACCCGACAGATGGGTCGGCGTCAGGTTCGGAATGAAGCCGATCCCCTCCTGGTCCGGGCCACCGGCAAAGCGCTGCTCGGCAGGAATGGCCGCAAGCAGATTGCGCGTCGAATGGCATTCGGCGCAATGGCCGAGCGCCTCGACCACATAACGGCCCCGGTTCCAGGCGGCGTCGCGACCCGGGTCCGGAACGATCGGCGCGCGGTCGAAATAGACCAGCTTCCACAGACCGATGCCGCGGCGGATCGTGAACGGGAACACCAGTTCGTGCGGCGGCGGCCGGTCCGGCACCGAGGGTAACGTCCTGAGGAACGCCATCAGGTCGCGCACGTCCTCGACCTTCATGTGCGCATAGCTCGTGTAGGGCAGCGCCGGATAGAGATGCTGCCCGGAGGGTGCCACCCCGCTCATGAGCGCGTTCGCCAGATTGATCGTCCGCCAACGGCCGATGCCCACCTCCGGGTCCGGCGAAATGTTGGGCACGCGGAACATGCCGAACGGCGACGAGAGCGCCATGCCGCCGCCGAGCCGCAGGCGGTCATGCTGACCCGGCGAGGCGTGGCACGACGCGCAATCGCCGGCGGCGAAGACCAGGCGCCCGCGCTCCGGATCGCCCGGCTGCTCCAGGCGCGCCGCGTCCGCTTCGGAAAAGGCCGGCCGCGGCGCCGAAAGCATCCAGGCCGCGGCCGATCCTGCCACGGCCAGGAGAGCGATCGACCAGAGCGCTAGTCTCGTCCGACGCCGCATCGGTGCATCACTCGGCGGCCATCGTCGGTACGGCGATCTCCTCGCCCTCCTGGTGCACGGTCACCGGGATAGACTTCGACGCCGGGGTCTTGCTGCCCTCGGCATAGTGCCAGAGCGGAACCAGCACGTTGGCCTCTGGGTAGTAGGCTCCGATACAACCGACCGGGATATCGTAGGCGACCACCAGCAGGTGTTCGAGCTTCCGCTCGAAATTGTCCTTCGCCCGGGTACGGAGCGTCACTTTCTGACCGGCCTCAAGGCCCAGGCGGTCGATGTCGACCCGATTCATCAGCACGACCTGACGCGTGCCATGGATGCCGCGGAACCGATCGGTGTAGCCATAGATGGTGGTGTTGAACTGGTCGTTCGAGCGCAACGTGATCAGACGGAGCGCGTCGTGGCCGACCTCGGGCATGTCGAGGTCCTCGTCGAGCCCCTTGGGCGTGATGAAGTTGGCGCGGCCGGTCTTCGTCTTCCATTGCCGCTCGTGCGCCGGTATCGGCCGATGGAAGCCGCCGGGCGCCCACATGCGCCGGTCGTAGTCGTAGAAGATCTCGGGATAGGTCTCGCCGATCGACTGCCGGATCCGACGATAATCGTCGCGCCACGCGTCCCAGGTGAGTTTCGGGTTCGGATCGAACGTCGCCTGGGCGAGTTCGCAGACCAGGCGGACCTCGCTCAGCAGGAACGGCGAGGCCGGCGTGCGCACGCCGCGCGAGCCATGGATGCAGCCGGTGCTGTCTTCGATCGAAAGGTCCTGCGGGCCCGTCGCCTGACGGTCGATCTCGATGCGGCCCAGGACCGGCAGGATGTAGCTGATCTCACCATGGACCAGATGGCTGCGGTTGAGCTTGGTCGCGACGTTGACGGTGAGCCGCATCCGGCGCCAGGCCGGCTCCATCCGATCGCGATCGGGAATGGCGCGGACGAAATTGCCGCCGAGCATGACGAAGGCATCGACCTTGCCGGCCAGGATCGCCTCACAGGCCTCGACCGTGTTCAAGCCGGGTTCGCGCGGCGGCTCGAAGCCATATTGTTCTTTCAGGCGGTCCAACGGCACCAGCTGCGGCTTTTCGGTAATGCCGACGGTCCGCTGGCCCTGCACGTTGGAATGGCCGCGCACCGGGCAGATGCCGGCGCCCGCCTTGCCGATGTTGCCGCGCATCAGCATGAGGTTGACCAGCATCTGCACCGTCTCGACCCCGGCACGGTGCTGGGTCAGTCCCATGCCGTAGATGCCGATTACGGCCGTGGCCTGGGCATAGACCATCGCGGTCGCTTCCAATGCCGCGCGCGGCAGCCCGGCCCGGCGCTCAAGCTCGTCCCATTCCTGCCGTTTCAGCCACTCGGCAAAATCAGGAAAACCGTGGCAATGGGCCGCAATGAACACGTGGTCGAGCACCGGCTCCTTGCCGGCGGCCTTGGCCTCGTCTTCGAGCGCAAGCATCGCTTTGCAGATGCCGGTCAGGGCCGCGAGATCGCCGCCGGCCTTGACCTGGTTGTATTGCGATGCGATGCGCGTCTCGCGCCCGGTCAGCATCTCCGTGGGCGATTGCGGGTTGATGAAGCGCTCCAGCCCGCGCTCGCGCAGCGGGTTGTAGACAACGATCGGTACGCCGCGCTCGCTGGCATGCTGCAACGGGTGCAGCATGCGCGGGCTGTTGCTGCCGGGGTTCTGGCCGAAGAACAGGATGCAGTCGGTCTTGGCGAAATCGTCGAGCGTCACGGTGCCGACCGGCACGCCGATGCTCTCCGGCAGCGCCACCGAAGTAGTCTCGTGGCACATGTTCGAGCTGTCGGGCAGGTTGTTGTTGCCGTAGGCGCGCGCGAACAGGGAGTAAAGATAGCTCGCCTCGTTCGAGCAGCGGCCGGACGAATAAAAGACGGTCCGCTTGCGGTCTTCGATCGCGCGCAACTCCCGCCCGATTTCCTCGATCGCCTTGCCCCAGCCGACCGGCACGTATTTGTCGGTCGCGGCGTCGTAGCGCATCGGATGGGTCAGCCGACCGGTCTTTTCCAGCCGGTAGTCGTCCCAGTCGAGCAGCTCCGTCACCGTATGTTCGGCGAAGAATGCCGGCGTACAGCGGTGCGCGGTGATCTCCCAGGCGGTCGCCTTGGCACCGTTCTCGCAGATTTCGAACGGCAGCGGCTGCGCCGGCTTGACCCAGGCGCAGCTGACGCATTGAAAGCCGTCGACCTTGTTCTGCCGGGTCAACGCAAGTCCGCCAGAAGCGAGCACGCCCTCGCGCGTCAAGATATTGCCCAGCGAGCGGGCCGACCCCCAGCCGCCGGATGCGTAATGATAGGGCTTATAGGACGGCTTCTTGCCCATGGCGGCCTCGCGTCGCTGTTTCTGAATTGTCAGGCCTTCAACATCTTTGGACCGATGGCGTTGCGTGCCGGAACTGCCTTTGCCCCCGGATGTTGTCCGATCTCACATCAAGTGAGGCGTCGGATGGTTCAGCCCAGCTACCTTTTGCAAAAATCGGCCGGCCCCTCGCCGGCGAGGATCCTGTTCGACCAGCGGATTGTGCCAGGCGCCATCAATGCCGCGGGCGCGGCCGAAGCCCTCATCGAGCGGTTGGCCGTCTACACCCGGAAATCGCCGCTCTCCGCGCTTGCCGTGGGGCTGGCCGTCGGGTGCGCCCTGGGGTGCCTCGCAGCCCGGCGGAAAAGATGATTCCGCAGTCGCCGAGTC
The DNA here is from genome assembly GCA_028288725.1 of Rhodospirillales bacterium. Lineage (GTDB taxonomy): Bacteria > Pseudomonadota > Alphaproteobacteria > ATCC43930 > CGMCC-115725 > Aliidongia. The sequence continues at coordinate 8,560 of JAQGIC010000019.1, read as the reverse complement.
CACGGAAGTGATGGCCAGCACGTAACAGACCGCACTATTCGCTGCCGCGCCCCTGGCACAAAATCCGGCGCGACCTTGATGTCGGCATCCTGGCAGGCGGCCGGCTTGCGCCGGACGTGTTGCCATTCGCCGGCCAGATCCAACGCGCGAGTGACACAGCGAAGTTTGCCGCGGGGCGACCGACCGATCTTCCATCACCTCGCTTTCCCTTCGACTGCGGGCCGGCGGTTAGAAGCGCTCGCCGACCAGCTCCTCGCTCCTGGCCCAGAGCGCCTTGGCGTGCTCAGGGTCGAGGGCGTAGGGCCTGACGCCGGGGCTCACCGGGCTGATCAGCCCTTCGGCGACCTCCGACACCTGGCAATTCTCGCAATAGCGGCCGCCGACCTCTTCGACCGGGGCGACGAAGGCGGCCCAGACCGAGGTCGCGGCTCCCTGGGGAATCGTCTTGAATTGGAAGGGCGGCCGTCCTTCGGCCGCCAGCTGGGCGTTGATCCGCGCCACGGTCGCCTCGAGCTCGCCGGGCGTCATGTGGCGGCCGAGTTCGGTCATGATCCCGCCTGGGTGCAGCGCCGTCGCCCTCACCCCGCGCGCCCTATGCCGCCGGTCGAACTCCACCGCGAACAGGATGTTGGCGGTCTTGGACCGGCCGTAGGCGATCATCGGGTCATAAGGCGTGCCCTCGAAATTGGGATCGTCGAGGTCCACGTCCGAATAGCGATGGCCGGAGGAGGAGAGATTCACCAGCCGTCCGCCCGGCGCGAACAGCGAGGCGATGCGGTTCACCAGCACGAAGTGGCCGAGGTGATTGGTCCCGAACTGGGTCTCGAAGCCGTCGGCGGTGTGCCCGAAGGGCGTGCGCATCACGCCGGCATTGGCGATCACGGCGGCGAGGGGCCGCCCGTCGGCGACCAGCGCGTCGGCACAGGCGCGCACGCTCGCCAGCGAGGCGAGATCCAGTTCCACCAGTTCCAGCCCGCCGCCGTTGGCCGCCTGAGCCCGGACCTCGGCCGTCGCCCGCTCCGCCTTGGCGAGGTCGCGCGCGGCGCCGACCACCTGGGCCCCATGCGCCGCGAGAGCGCGGGCGGTCTCGACCCCGAGGCCAGCCGACACGCCGGTAACGAGCACGCGCTTTCCGCTGAGATCCTGGCCCGCGAGCACGCCCTCTGTGGTGGATGTCGCTCCGAAAGGTCTGGTCATAGCAATCTCCTTCATCGATGGACGCACCGCTCCCCGCGCCCGCAAACCATTGTCCGCCGGCCTGGTTTGGCGTAAGAGGAGAGTGTCTCCATTTTAAATACGGAGACACTCTCCGTTTATCAAGGGGTGTTTTCAGCGTGGCCGATGAGGACCAACCCGCTGCTGTCCGTAAGCCGAGAGCCGATGCGGAGCGCAACCGCGTCCGCTTGCTCGAAACGGCGAAGGCCGCTTTCGCTGAAAAGGGATCTGCCGCCAGCCTCGATGAGATCGCGCGCACCGCCGGTGTCGGGGCCGGGACTCTCTACCGCCATTTCCCCACCCGCGACGCGCTGGTCGCGGCGGTCTACCGCAACGAGACCGAGCAGCTTGTTGCGGCCGCCAGCCGCCTCGCGGAGATGCACCCTCCGGTGATGGCGCTCCGTGAATGGCTGCTGCTGTTCGTGGACTATATCGCCACCAAGCACGGGATGTACGAGGTGCTCAATTCGATTGTTGGCGGGACGTCCGATCTGTACTCGGCGTCTACGGCACAGGTGAAGGAAGCAATTGCAAAGCTGATCGAGCGCGCGGTGGCGAGCGGCGACATCCGCCTGGACCTTGATCCGCTCGACCTGCTGCGCGCGCTTGCCGGGGTTGCGAACATAGGCTTGGGACCCGATGGAGAGCGGGCCGCCAAACGTCTCGTCGACATCCTGATTGCGGGCGTCCGGATGCGAAGCTAGCCGTCCTAACGCAAATCCACGAGGTGTTCCAAGGGCCATCCCACCGTCGATCGCCAGACGGGAGCCGTCATGTAGCCGGACTCTCCGCTTGCCAAGTAGGCGACGAGTCCGGCAGCCTCGTCGGGATCAAAGCGCCGAGCAAAGGGATTGGCGACGGAGTGGCGACGCTTTTCCAGGTCTACCGTTCGCATTCGTTCATGAAGATCTGCCAGCATCAAACCAGAGATCCATCTGGTAATCGATGGTAACCTCCTCACCAGCCGCGATCCGGCGGAGGCTGCGCAATTCAAGTTCGAGGGCGTCGATGTGTCGGACGAAATCGGCATTCGGTTCATAGGAATGATTCAGCAGACTGGAAAGGCCGAGTGCTATAGCCGCACGACCGTCCCCCCGATAAAGATCCTGCTCCGTGGTTCCGTGCTCCCACATGAAAACGTAGGTGAACACGATCGACGGATCGGTCAGTCGACGATCTTTTTCCGGAATGATCAGAACCGGACAGCGCTCAATCCGGCTTTTCGGTGGAATCTCGCGTAACGCCCGTACCCCCCGGCCGCGACCCGGGTAATGGCCCACGCCGATCAGCGGCTCCTCGACCGTTAGAAGTGCCATCGTGTCCCTCCGGACTAAAGCTCGAACTCACTGCGGTACCGCTCGAAACACCGAGCACCGCACGTAAGGCGCATGAGCGCGCCTTCTGCGATCGCGCTCGCCACGGCCGGCTCGGCAGCGACAAGCGGCCGGATCACCTCCCGATTCCAGGCGGCCGAATGTTTGACGTCGAGAACCGCATGAAGGTCGAAGTAGTGCCTATCCTGCGCAGCTACACCCAGGCGTTTCAAACCCGCCGCCACCTGGGCGGACCGCCCCGGCGCGGTCAGTTCGATCACGCCCAAAGCACCGATCGAGTGGAAGGCGTACCGGCGGTCGGCGGCCAGCCCGGCCATGACATTCGCGAGCGCCAATGATTCCCAGACGGTTGCTTCAGGTCGAGGCTCGAGTTGGAGCGCCGCAGCGAGTTTCGATAGCATCGGTCCGTGCATCCCTTTGGCGTTTCCGCGGCCCATTTCGTCCCAATAGTTGCGAGCCAGCTCAAGTTTCGGGCCAATGGCCATTCGCATTTGGGTGAGTGCCACCAGATCATCGAAGCCGGCCTCGCCGCCGATTTCCTGGGCCAAAAACCAGCGAATCTGATCGAGCGACGCGTTGTCGGCGAGCCACGGAAATAGCGGGTCGCTCTGGCCGGGCCCCGTCTCCCGCAACGCTTCGAACCACTGGATGAAGGCCTCCGGTTCGCGGGGTACCGCCGCCGCCCGCTCTAGAACGGCGCGCCGCTCCTCCTCTAGGAACCGATGCTCTACCTGCATCAATCGCGCCCGATCGGCAAAATCCGATGCCCAGTCCGCTATCGGCAGAGATGGCGCAAATCGCCTTTGATTGAGCGAGGCCAAGCGCAGGTGAAGTTCCGTGATGGCGCGATCCGGGGCGACACGGCACTCATAAGAATTGGACGGCGCGTGTTGAAGCATCTGGGTCACCCTGGTTTGAACGCGCTGAGCGCGATGACGGCAATGCGGTCCACCCCGGCGTATGCATCGCTCTCAAGTTCCTCACCGAAGACATCGGGGTCGAGTTCACGATAGGTCCAGCGAAGACCAGACTGCTTCAGGCGCTGTGCCGCGGCTGCGAGCAGGCCATCCTGTCGATCGACCATGGCGGAGCCGGTGTAAAGAAACAGGCTGCCGCCGGGCGCCAACCGGTCGATCGCGGCATCAATGACGGCGATCGACAACCCCTGGCCGAGCGTACCGCCGCCATTGCGATAGGAACGGCCCGCCGGGTCCAACATATAGGGAGGATTGGAGACGATGAGGTCGACCGGCCCATCGACACCGTCGAGGAGATTGCTGCGGCACACCCGAACATTGCCGATCTGATTGAGGGTCTGATTGACGCGGGCCAGGTTCAAAGCACGCTCGTTGATGTCCCCGGCAAAGACGGTCCAGCCCGGGAAGTTCGCCCCCATAAAGAGAGCACCGGCACCTGTCCCCGTGCCGATATCCACGACCCGACCGCGAGGAGGCGTGGCGGCCGCCCTCAGATGCTGGCGCAAGGCCGACGCAAACCGATAGGTGTCGGGTCCGAAGAAAACAGCGTCGGCATCCACGGTTGGAAATGCCGAATGGAACAGCAGCAGATCACCGAGGCTCGAAAGACGAACCAGACTCCGGTAGTTCTCGCCATCCCCCTCGATGATTTCGGCTTTATACATCAAATCGACGAGCGCCGACGGCAACGTGTCTTTCCCGAACGGCCGGCTCCAACCGAACACGTCTTCGACGCAGCGCGCGCGCCGGTTGCCTGGCCTCGCATTCACGCGGGCATGCGTCGCCGGCGTACCCGTAATGAACCGATATCCGGCTTCGCTCAGCATCCTACCGAGCCTGATCAGTGCTTTGGCACTCGATCCGAGAGGGAAGTCATGGGCGATCATGACCTCCCAACCCGCTCCATTTATCGTGGTTCCCTCAGGCGGATTTTCTCGGGCGATCAGGTGGGTCCGAGTAGCCCCAGCTGCTCGACGAAGGCGAATTCGCCTGCGATCAACCGGTCGCCGATATCGGCGCGATAGCGCATGTTCGGGATGTAGAGCTTCTCGGCAAGCGCGTAGGCCGATTTTTTTGCGATGCCGATCGAGTCCCCCCGCCCGGTCACGACCATCGTCCAGCCGTACATGCCGCTGGTGATGAGGTTGTCGGCTTCCAGTCCGACCTCGCCATAATGAAGATGGAGCTTCTCGACCGGGCTGAGCTCGGCTCCGACGAGTACCGGCAGCCCTACCGCCTCCTCGACATGTTCACGCGTGTAGGGGAACGGGGGTGTCGTAAGGACGATGCCTAGGGAAAACCCTGGATAAGTCTCGAAACTGGTCGCGCTCTTTCGGATGATCGACGCGAAGAGTGGCGCCCAGCCCTGCACTTGCAGCGAGGCCAGAATGGCATAGCCCGGATAGCCGAACCGACAGGTGAATTCGAGCGGCCAGATGCCCTGATCATTGACGATCGTGTTCAGGTTGATGTAGCCGCAATAGCCGTTTTTGCGCAGTAACGGGGCCATGCGGCCCAGAGTTCGTTCGAAGAACGGAGCAGTGCGCTCGTATGTCACTACCGTGCCCATCTCGCCGGTCAGTTCGCCCATGTCCCCCGGAAAGAAGCGCTTATGCTCCCAATCGAGGCAGGCGGGTGCGAGAAAATCATGTCCGTTGAAATAGGCGCCCACCCCCATCTCGACGCCGCTCACATGCTCCATGAGGACAAAGCTGGCCTTGCCTTGTCCGGCTGCTGCGAGCTTGGCCGCCAGAACGGCACGGACGTCTGAACCATCTGTCAAACGACCGACGTAATTATCGCAGGAGGCGAAAGCCTGGCCATTGAATTTGAGAACATAGCGGCCCGGATGCTCGTCTATGAAGCAGAGAGCGTTCAAGCCGTCGGCGAACTCATGGATTCTGCAGATCTGCAGCCCAAGCTCGCCCAGGATGGACTGTGCATAAGCCCGGTCGTTTTCCAATCGATCGCCATAGGCACTGCCTCCGATGACATGAAGCCCGGCGTTCCTCAGAATATCCTGCTCGTGGCCCCGACCGGCGGCGACATTCTCGAACAGGATGATGCCGTCCCGACCCGCGGCGCGAACCCAGTCGATCTCGTCGCGCCAATCTTCCACGCGTGTGATGATGCCCTGGCCGGTCTTGTAGCACAGCGGATTTTCTATACCGACTTTGACCTCGTGGCCGTCCGCGACGAGCTCACGATAGAGTGCCAAAAGATCGCAGGAGTCGCCGACACCCAGAAAGCGCATGAACTCATCCCCGCTCGCGCCAACAGATCGGTGTCACATCGCTTTCATGCCGAAGGGACGGCCGCCGCTTTCGCGTATCGTCCAGTGACTCATGCACATTCCCGACGGACTCCGGCCCAAACCATGCTTTGCCAGATGATTCGCCATCGGAAACAGCGCACGTCGATAACCACGACCGGGCCTCGAGGGGGCCGTCCGGTATGCCCCCGTTGGCCAGGTTCGCCGAGGCTATCGCTTCGCTTCGACGTCGGCGCTCTTGCGGGCCAGGTATTTCCGGATCAACTCCGGCAGGTTCTCGTCGATCCACGCCGCCATCCGTTCTTCTTCGGCCAAGTTCTGCCGGCAGACTTCCTCGATTTCCGTGGCCCCGGCCAGCCGGGCCGTCTCGATCAACCCTTTATAGGCGGCGATCTCGAAATTCTCGAAAGCGAAGGACGCGAAGCTGTTCTTGATGACCTCGTCATCGGCCATGGCGTGCGCCATGGCGGCGAAATTGGCGCCGAGCTTCAATGCCGTATCCTTCAGGGTCGAAGGGCTGGTGCCAAGCTTTTCCAAGCAGCGATCGAGGCGCTCGCGTTGTCCTTCCGTCTCGCGCAGATGCTCACGGATGCGGGCTTCGAGATCGGGATAGTGCTTCAGCCGCTCGGCCTGCGCGGAGGTCAGGCTGATTGCCTGGCTTTCCATGGCGTGGGCATCGATCAGGCCTGCGATCAGGAATTCGCGGACGACTTGTGGGGACTGTACGGACATCGGGCACCTCATTTCCATTGCGACGACATGAGCCGCCGCTGTCTCTCAATTCGGGCGCAGGGCGCCGGTTCCGTTGTCACGGAAACTTTCGTCCGGATGAGGATCGCCGCGCAGGACATCCAACTGGTGTGCCCGAACCGCGAACATCGCGCTCGGGGGTTTTGGGGACGATCCCAGGAAGCTGGTTTATGGCTCCCGCTTTCAAATCTCCCGACTGACTTGGGCGTGCGCCAGCAACGCGAAGAGACCCGTCCCGCCGATCACGTTGCCCACCAAGGCCGGAAGGATGAAGCCGCCGAACGCGTGCGCAGCATCGATTTGACCGTCGCACAGCAGTAGAAACGTTTCGGCGCTGCCGGCGACGACGTGGGCGAAATCCCCGATGGAGATGAGGCTGGTGAGAACCAGAACGACCCAGAATTCGCCGTCCGTCACTCCCGCCCGGATCCAAGCCACCGAAGCCATGATGAAGCCGGCAGGGACCGCGTGCGCGAGAGTATCGATTGGCATCTGGCCGATCAGTTGGCCGGAGACCTCCAACATCGATGCCGTGAGTCCCGGGCTCGTCAAGTGTAAGTTGAGGTTGATCCAGGCAGCCGCACCGGTGCCGAGAAGGTTGCCGACGAAGACGATTGCCCACAGCCGAGCTGTCGTCGCGAGCTTCATCCATCCCGGCGAGGCCATGTTCGGCAGGACGGTGACGATGGTCTGCTCGGTGAATAGCTGCATCCGGCCGAGGATGACGATGAGGAAGCCGACGGTGTATCCGAGATTGCAGATCAGGAGCCGCCCCGGCACCTCCGCCGGCAGTTTGTTGCGTAAGGCGCCTTCGGCGATGACGGACGCCATGATCGTGACGCCGGCAGCCAGTCCCGACCAGAATAGCGAGCCTGATGGCCGGGCCAACTCTTCCTCGCCCTGCCGCCGGATGACTTCATAGATTACCTTGGTCTTGGGCGCTGCGAGGTCGTCCGCGTGGCCTTGCTCCTGCTTTGTCAGCTGCTTGTTCTCCGGCATATGGCTGTTCCATCTAACAGGAGGCATCGCTGCCAGGTCGTCATGCCTGAGCTTCCGCGAACGGGTGATCATTGCGGCGCGTCGCTGCGACCCACGTCATTGGGCGGATTAGGGCCTTTGATGGCGCCAGCCATTACCGCATCAACGGCGCGAGAGGTCCGTGAAATGGATCCGCCCGCCGCGGCCGTGAGCCTGTCTGCTCTGCAGCAGACCGCGTCCAGGCCAACGCGTTGGCTGTCGGACGGTGCGGCGGTCGCGGGCAGGCTGCAGGTGCTCGCCGGCGGCATCTCGCAGGGCGAGATCGGTGCCGGTCCCGGATCGAAGATCATCAGACGTGGTAGGGCTGGAATTGTCCCGGGAATAAAGTGGGGGAAACTCAGCGTTCTCGCCGGCCTGTTTGCTAAATGTATGCGGTTCGATTTCTGCTGCAGACATCTCGCGAGAGTGCCAACCAGGGCTCATCGAGCTCGGCCCTTTGTCTTGTCCAAGGCGCTCTGTGGCGGCGAAACTATTGGGAATTATGGCCAGAGGTTTTGGCGTTCTCCCGCTCCTCATCGACTTCCACCGCAACCTCGGCCACAGCGTTCTTGTCGATCTTCTGAGCCTCTCTGACCATCTGCTGGCCCTTTTTCACGTCACCTGAGGCCGCCGCCTCGATGGCATCCTCTGCCAGGCGCCGGGCCTTCTCATTATCACTCGTGTCTTGTGTCATGGGACCACTCCATCGAACTCGTCATTGGGGAAGGCCATCGGCACCTCCTGGGATTCAAAGTCCTTCATCCCGCTGCGGTTCCCCCACATTCGCGCTCGGTCCTCATCGCTGGCGTGCCCGGCGCCGACCGCGACGTCGGACCGGCGCTGTCCGGCCTGCGCGAACGGGTCTATGTCGGTGGCGTGCTGCGCGTCCGCTTCGGAGAAAGCTGGCCGCGGCGCCGAAAGCATCCAGGCCGCGGCCGATCCTGCCACGGCCAGGAGAGCGATCGACCAGAGCGCTAATCTCGTCCGACGCCGCA
>JAQGIC010000014.1 GCA_028288725.1 Rhodospirillales bacterium | reverse complement strand
TTAGTTTACATGGTCATGGCCGGGCTTGACCCGGCCATCCACGTGGTTGGGCAAGCCGATTTCACGGCCAAACAGGGCTCCGGCGGAGGGGCGTGGATGCCCGGGTCAAGCCCGGGCATGACGGAGTTTTAGGCTAACCCGCTGATTTAAAAAGACGAAAACAGATATGTACATAGCCTAGCGCCTGCGCGGGAAGACAGAGAATTAAATCAGCGGGTAGTAGTTGATATCCTCGTGGTGGTGATCGATCGCGGCGCCGACGCTCTTGGCGTCGCCGATGTTCAGCCGGTATTCGGTGGCGCCCAGCACGCCATCGCCGGTGATGCCGTCCTCGGACAAAGGCAGCACGATGCGTTCGCCGATGCCGTGCCGCCCTGTCTTCATGTGAACATGGCCGGTCGTATGCATGATCCGGGGGCCGGTCATGACCGCCTTGTAGCGGTCGAGCACCAGTTGGGTCGCGTCGGCCGGGAAGCATTGCTCCAGCCGCCGGCCGCGGATTTCCTTGCCCAGCACGGCCACGATCTCCTCGCCCGCCAGCCGGCCGATGAAGGTGCCTTGCGCGAAATCGAAGCGCCAGGCCCAGACCATCGGCAGATATTTGCCGATCGCCGCGGCATCGATGTTTCGCCACGCCGGCATCGGCCGATCGCTTCGGGCATCGAGCCAATGGGCGAAGACCGCCTTCAAGGCCGTACTCTGGATCGCGGTTTCGAGGGGTTGGAACGGCGTCATCGCGGTATTCTGATCGGGACCCTTGTCCGACCGCAATCGATAAAGCGGCACGGCTCTCATGTGAGGGGATAAAAGGTGATCTCTTCGCCAGCGAGATCGGTCGCGGTATCAACACCGCTCCGGCCTCCGGCGTTCAGCCGATAGTCGGTGACGCCCAGCACGCCGTCGCCGGTAACACCGTCCCCGGCCAGCGGCAGCATGATGCGCTCGCCCCAGCCATGCTTGCCGGTCTGGACATAGACGCGGCCGGTGGCGCGCATGATGGCCGGCCCGTCGATCACCTTGCGATAGAGCGCCTCCAGCGCTACCGCCGTGGCTGCCGGGAAGCAGTCGGCAAACCGCCGGCCCCGCATACTGTGCTGCATCACGGCCAGGATATCCTCGCCTGCGAGCCGGCCGATGAAGGTGTTTTGCGCGACATCGAAACGCCAGGCCCAGACCTTGGGCAGATACCGGCCGATCGCCGTCGGATCGATCTCGCGCCAGGCCGGCATCGGCCGCGCGCCGCGCGCCTGTTGCCAATGGGCATAGACCGTCTTCAACGCCGGGCTTTGGATCGCTGCTTCAAGGTTTTGGAGGTCCGCCATGCCGCCATTTTTACCGGCCGGGGACGTCGCGTACAGCGATTTAGGCGCGCTCGAACGCCGCTGTGAACGCCGGCGAGGCGATCATGGCCAGGGCCGCGCGCAACGAACGGGCCTGTTCGGGGCCGAACGCGGCTTCGAAACGGGCTTGGGCATCCTGCCAAAGCCCCAGCGACTCCTCGAGCATGGCCTTGCCTAGCGCGGTCAGTTCGACCAGGCGGCCGCGCCTGTCGCGGGGGTCGACCACGACCTGGACCAGCCCATCGCGTTCGAGCGGCTTCAAATTATGCGCCAGCGCGGAGCGGTCGAGCACCAGGGCCGCCGCCAGTTCGCCCATCGAGGGCGCGCCGGCGCGGGCGATATGGATCAGGAGCGAGCGCTGGGTCGAGCGCAGGCCGCAGGGCGCCAATACCGCGTCATAGAGCTGCGACACGCGCCGCGTCGCCTTGCGCAGCGCGGTGCCGTTGCAGAGTCCCGCTTCCGGGAGAGCATTCTCGTCGGCCGGCATTTCATTCCATCCACGTGGTTCGACGCCTCTTGACCGATAGTAGCATATGCACCTAAATGAGCGATATGTGCATATGCCAGGAAATTCTCGACGAAGACGCAGCACCCCCGGTTCCGACGGCCCGCGTCATCGATGCGCGGACGCGCCATCTGCTCGATGCCGCGATCGTGCCGCTGCTGCTGCGTCTCGCCTGGCCGAACATCCTGGTCATGCTGGCGCAATCCAGCACCGGGCTGATCGAGATGTGGTTCGTCGCCAAGCTGGGCACCGACGCGCTGACCGGCATGGCGCTGGTCATGCCGGTGCTGATCCTGATGCAGAACATGTCGCTGGGTGCCATGGGCGGCGGCATTTCGTCCGCGGTCGCACGTGCCTTGGGCGCCGGGCGGCGCGACGATGCCGACCGCCATGTGCTGCATGCGCTCGTCATCAACATCACGCTGGGCGCCGTTTTCGCCATCATCGGCATCGCGATCGGCCCGATGCTCTATCGGGTGCTGGGCGGCGAGGGCGCCTCGCTCGACGCGGCACTGACCTATTCGACCATGATCTTCATCGGCATGATCCCGCTCTGGCTGTTCAACGGATTGACCAGCGTCATCCGCGGCACCGGCAACATGCTGGTACCGGGCCTGGTGACCTGCCTGGGCGCCGTGCTGCTGGTGCCGTTGTCGCCCTGCCTCATCTTCGGCTGGGGGCCGTTCCCCGCGCTGGGCATCGCCGGCGGCGGCGCCGCGCTGATCGTCTATTATCTGGCCGGCACCCTCGTGCTCGGCTGGTACGTCGCCAGCGGACGCAATCTAGCGCGGTTCCGGCTGGTGCGGGTCCGCTGGGCGCCGATCAAGGAAATCCTGCGCGTCGGCGCCGTCGGCGCGGTCAATACGGTGCAGATCAACGTGACGATCGGCGCCACCATGGGACTGGTCGCGGCCCATGCCGGGCCGACCGCGGTCGCGGGCTTCGGCACCGGCACGCGGCTCGAATATCTGCTGCCGCCCTTGGCGTTCGGTATCGGCGCGCCGCTGGTGGCGCTGGTCGGCGCCAATATCGGGGCGGGGCAAAACGCCCGCGCGCTCAAGATCGCCTTCATCGGCAGCGCCATCGCGTTCCTGATGACCGAGGCGGTCGGCCTCTCCGCCGCGATCTGGCCCGTGGCCTGGCTGACGCTGTTCGGCAGCGACGCGGAATTGCTTGAAGTCGGCACGACGTACCTGCGCATCGTCGGGCCGTGCTTCGGCTTCTTCGGCCTCGGCATCGCTCTGTATTTTTCGTCCCAGGGCGCCGGACGCCTCGCCTGGCCGCTGATCGCCGGCCTGCTGCGCGTCTCGATCGCGATCGGCGGCGGCGCGCTGGTGCTGCATTTCACCGAATCGCTCACGGCGCTGCTCGCCGTCTATGCGCTCGGCATGGTGAGCTATGGCTTGGTCATCGCCGCCGCGGTCGGCTCCGGCCGCTGGTTCCGGGCATGAAGGGAGAGAGTCGCATGGGTATCCTGATCGTCGGTGCCGGTTCGACCGGCGGCTATTTCGGCGGACGCCTGGCCGAGGCCGGTCGCGACGTGACCTTCCTGGTCCGACCGGCCCGCGCTGCGCAGCTCCGCGCCAAGGGCTTGCAGATCCTGAGCCCCCATGGCGACGTCACGCTGACGCCCAAGCTGGTCACCGCCGGCGAGATCGACGGTCCCTACGACGCGATCCTGCTGACGGTGAAGGGCTTCGCGCTGGCGGCGGCACTCGACGACATCGCGCCCGCGGTCGGGCCGGACAGCATGATCCTGCCGGTGCTGAACGGCATGAGGCATGTCGACCAGATCGTCGCCCGCTTCGGCCGGGAGGCGCTCGTCGGCTGCGTCGCCAAGATCGCGACCATGCTCGACGACGACGGCCGTGTCGTGCAGTTCAACAAGCTCCAGGATCTGGCCTATGGCGAGATGAACGGCGCGCGCTCGGCCCGGATCGAGGCGCTCGACCGGGCGATGCAGGGTGCCGGCTTCGACGCGCGCCTCAGCGACGCGATCGAGCGCGAGATGTGGGAGAAGTGGATCCTGCTGGCGACCATCGGCGGCGTCACCACCCTGATGCGCGGCGCCATCGGCGAGATCGAGGCGGTGCCGGGCGGCGTCGGGTTCGCGCTTGCCTTGCTGGACGAAGTCATCGCGGTCGTCACCGCCGAGGGCCATCCGCCGAGCGAGCCGTTCGTGACCGGCGCCCGCGCGGCCGTCACCCAGAAAGGCTCGCCGCTGACCTCGTCGATGTACCGCGACCTGATGAAGGGCCGTCCGGTCGAGGTCGACCAGATCCTGGGTGATCTCTCGGCCCGCGCCCGCCGCTTGCATATGAAGACGCCGCTGCTGGCGGCGGCGACGGTCAATCTATTGGTCCATCAGAACCGCGTTGCGGCGGCCTGACTACCGGCTCGACCGCGGATCGAACGCGTGCTGCAGCCCGTCGCCGATGAAATTGACCGCGATCACCGTGATGAAGATGAACAGGCCCGGATAGACCGCCAGCGCCGGGGCGGTCGTGACCAGTTCCTGGGCATTGTTCAGCATGTTGCCCCAGGACGGCGTCGGCGGGACGATGCCGAAGCCCAGGAAGCTCAGCACGGATTCCAACAGGATGACGCGGCCGACCGTGAGCGTGCCGGCGACGATGATCGGGGTCGCGACGTTGGGCAGGATATGGGCGGCCATGACGTAGAGCGGACTGGCGCCGCTCGCTTTGGCGGCCAGCACATAGTCGCGTTCCTTGAGGCTGAGCGTGGCGGCGCGGACGAGCCGCGCCATTTGGGTCCAGTCGACCACCGCGATGATCACGACCACGCGCCAGAAGCCCGCGGCACCGGAATGGGCGAATTCGGACGAGAAGCCGAGCTTGGTCAGGTCGACCGCGCCGAACACGATCAACAGCGGCAGCAAGGGCAGCGCGATCATGCCATCGGTGAAGCGCATCAGGAGCGCGTCGAGCCGGCCGCCGTAATAGCCGGCCGAGAGGCCGATGCCCAGGCCCGCCACGCCGCCGATCAGGGTCGAGACCAGACCGACCAGCAACGAGATCTGGCCGCCGTACATCAGGCGCAACAACTCGTCGCGCCCGGCATCGTCCATGCCCAGCCAATGGTCGGCCGAGGGCGGGTCGTAGCGCGACAGCAGGTCGGTCGAATCCGGATCGATGCCCCACAGGGCCGCGAGCGGCCCGGCGGCCAGCGTGAACAGCACCAGCAGCACCAGCACGCCCAGCGCGATCATGCCGGTGCGATGGCCGCGGAAGCGCTTCCAGCGCAGCCTCCAGACCGATTGGGCCTGCTGGACCGAGGGGGGTGCCATGTCGAGAGCGGTCATTTCAACGAAATCCGCGGATCGAGCCAGCCATAGGCCAGGTCGGCGGCCAGGTTGCTGAGCAGCGTCACCAGGGTCGCGAACAACAGGCCGACGAGGGCGAGGTTATAGTCGTTCGCCAGGATCGCATCATAGATCATCTTGCCCATGCCCCATTGGGCGAACATCGTCTCGGTCACGAGCGCGCCGGAGAACAGCGTGCCGAAGCTCAGTGCCATGATGGTCACGACCGGGATGAGCGCGTTCCTGAGCGCATGGCGCAGCACCAGCCGGCCCTCGCCCAGACCCTTGGCGCGCGCGGTCCGGATGAAATCCATCCGCATGGTCTCGATCATGGCGGCGCGGACATAGCGGGTGAATTGCCCGGTGCTGGCGAGCGTCAGGGTCAGGACCGGCAGGGTCAGGTGGCGCAGCTGATCGATGAACCCATTGTCGCCGACCGTGCCCATGCCGCTCGCCGGCAGCCAATGCAGCTGGACCGCGAACACGATGATCAGGATCAGCGCCAGCCAGAACACCGGCACGGAAATGCCGGCGAAGGCGAACAGGCTGACGAAACCGTCGACCCAGCCGCCGGGCTTGCGCGCGGCGGCGACGCCCAGCCCGAACGCCAGCACGACGCTCAAGCCGAAGCTGATCAGCATCAGCTTGCAGGTCTGCGCCAGCGCCGGCGCCAGCACGGTCAGCACCGGCTCGGAATGGGTGCGGGAAAAGCCGAAATCGCCGTGAAGCGCATCCAGCAGCCAGTGCCAGTAGCGCACCGGCATCGGCTGATCCAGCCCGTAGATGGCGCGCAGATGGGCGACGACCTCGGGTGTCGCCCCCGGGTTGGACGCGATCATGACGTCGAGCGGATCGCCCGGCATCAGGCCGATCAGCCCATAGATCACGAAGGACATGACCCAGAGCACCAGAAGCGCCTGCAGGCTGCGGCGCAGCACGAAGCCAGCCATGCCGCTCACTCCTTGAAGTGGCAGGCGGCCAGATGCGTCGGGCGCCCGGGGGCTGCCTCCAGCATCGGCGGCGTGGTCTTGCAGATCGCCTGGACCTTGGGGCAGCGCGTATGGAACACGCAGCCGGGCGGCGGGTTGAGCGGGCTCGGCATCTCGCCGGAAAGGCTGCGGCCGCGCCGGCGCCGGCCGCGCCCGATGCGCGGCACCGCGTCGAGCAGGGCGGCGGTATAGGGATGCGACGGCTGGGCGAACAGGCTGGCCCGTTCGGCCAGTTCGACCAGGCGGCCCAGATACAGGACCGCAACCCGGTCGGCCAAGTGGTTCACCACCGCCAGGTCGTGGCTGATGAACAGATAGCTGAGGCCGCGGTCCTCCTGGATGCCCTTCATCAGGTTCAGGACCTGGCTCTGGATCGAGACGTCGAGCGCCGACAAGGGCTCGTCGGCCACGATCAGCGATGGGTCGGGGGCGAGCGCGCGCGCAATGGCGATGCGCTGGCGCTGGCCGCCGGAGAATTCGTGCGGATAGCGGTTCAAGGCATCGAGCGGCAGCCCGACCTGGGCGACCAGCGATGCGGCCCGTTCCCGGCGCTCGGCGGCCGAGCCGATGCGCTGGATCTTCAGCGGCTCGGTGATCAGGTCCGACACCGGCATGCGCGGGTCCAGGGCCGAGAACGGGTCCTGGAACACGATCTGGATCGCCTTGCGCGCGGCGCGCCATTCGGCCTTGCCCATGGGGACGCCATGGAATTTGAGCGTGCCCAGCGTCGGCTCGCGCAGGCCCGCCACGACTTGGCCGAGCGTCGACTTGCCGCTGCCGCTCTCGCCGACCAGCGCCAAGGTCTCGCCCGGGCGGATCGCCAGGCTGACATTCTCGACCGCGCGCAGCATCGGGGCGGGACCGGAGAACCAGCCGCCGCCGGCGAGCGGGAAATGCACGCTGATCCGGTCGATTTCGAGAATGGGGGCGTCACCCCTTGTGATCGCCGGAGCGTCGGTCATTGCCCGGCCTTGAAGCAGGCGGCCCAATGCTCGGGCTCGAGCGGATCCAGCGTCGGCTCGACCGAGCGGCAGTGAGCGTCGGCCAGCGGGCAGCGCTCGGCGAAGCGGCAGCCGACCGCGAAGGCGTCGATGCGCGGGACGCCGCCCTGGATCACCGGTAGGCGCGCCTGGCGCCGGTCCGGGTCGGGCAGGGTCGCGATCAGGCCCTTGGTATAGGGATGGGCGGGGCGATCGAACAGGGTGGCGGCCGGCGCGCGCTCGACGATGCGGCCGGCGTACATGACGACGATCTCGTCCGCCAGTTCCGACACGACCGCCAGATTATGGCTGATGAACTGGATCGCCATGCCGATCTCGCTCTGCAGTTCCTGCATCAGCTCGATGATCTGGGCCTGGATGGTGACGTCGAGCGCGGTCGTCGGCTCGTCGGCGACCAGCAGCGCCGGTCGGCACGCCAAGGCCATCGCGATCATGGCGCGCTGGCGCATGCCGCCGGACAATTGATGCGGGTATGAGGCGGCGCGCTGCCGGGGCGAGGAAATGCCGACCGCCTCCAACAGGCCGATCGCGGCATCCCGCGCCTCGGGCCAAGCGAGGCTCTGGTGCAGCACCATGACCTCCGCGATCTGGGTCCCGATCGGCATGACCGGGTTGAGCGCGGTCATCGGCTCCTGAAACACCATGGCGACGCGGTTGCCGCGCAGGTCCCGCCACGCCGCCTCCGGCTGGCCGATCAATTCGGCGCCGGCGAAGCGGACGGAGCCGGTGACCTGGCCGGGTGCCGGGATCAGGCCCAGGAGGGCAAGCGCGGTCAGGCTCTTGCCGCAGCCGCTCTCGCCGACCACGCCCAGGGTGCGGCCGGCGTCGAGGCTGTAGCTGATGCCCTGGACCGGCTTGCGCACCTGACCGTCGATCCGAAAACCGACGGTCAGGTCCGTGACCTGGAGCAGGGGCGTGGCGACGCTCAAGAGGTTACTCGGCGTGCCAGTTTTCGGCCCACATGCACGAGAAGTCGCCATGGCCGGTCGGCGCGTAGCCCCTCAGCCATTTCGGCGCGATATGCGGCTCGGACCGGAAGAACAGCGGCACGACCGGCACCTGCTCGGCATAGATCTTCTGGGCGATCGCCCAATCGGCCTTCTGCTTGGTCCGATCCAGCTCGCCGTCCATGCGCGCGATCGCCGCGTCCATCTCGGGGTTGGAGAAGGCGATATAGTTGGCGCCGCCGTAATTGTTCTTCTCGTTGGGGATCTGCGCGGTGCCGAGCGTCCGGAGCGGAGATTCCGTCACGGCACTGGACCAGCCATACATGACCATGCCGGTATAGACGCGCTTCTTCAGCGTCTCGCCGAAGATGGTGCGCGGCGGCTCGTTCTTGATCGTCGCCTCGATGCAGGCGGCCTTCCATTGGCTCTGCAGCACCTGCTCCTGCAGCTCGCGCAGGCGGTTGCCGGCCGTGGTCTGCAGCTCGAACGTCAGGCGGTCGCCGGCGGCGTTGCGGCAGATGCCGTCGGGACCGGGCTTCCAGCCGGCCTCGGCCAGCAGGCTCTTGGCCTTGGCCAGATTGAACGGATATTCCGCCGTGTCCTTGGTGTAGTTCGGATTGAGCGGATTGACCCAGGTCGCCGCGACCGGCTGCAGCCCCTGGAACAGCTTGTCGGTCAGCGTCTTGCGGTCGAGCGCATAGACCAGCGCCTGGCGCACCCGCACATCCTTGAAGACCGGATTGTCCCTCTGGATGTCGATATGCTCGTAGGTCAGGCTGGGCTTGAAGATATAGGTGAAATCGTCCGGGTGCTGTTTGCGGAGTTCCAGCACCTGGTCGATGGTCAGGCCGACGCCTTCGCCCGCGACCATGTCGACGTCGCCCGAGAGCAGGTTGGCCTGCAGCGCCGCCGTGTTTTCGATATGCTTCAGGATGATGCGCTTGAAGCCGGGCTTGGTGCCGGACCAATAGGGGTTCGGCTCCATCACGATCTGCGCGCCCGACTGATATTCGGTGATCATGTAGGGGCCGTCATAGAGGCCGGGCGTGGTCGGCGCGCGGTTGTAGGATGTCGTCTTCAGATAATCGCCGCCGCCGGTCGCCTTGTCGTAGATCGGCCCTTCGACATGCTCGGGCAGGATCTCGTCCCATTGGTTGTAGGACACCATGACGCTGGGAAGATGGATCACGGCGGTATGGTCGTCGACCACGTCGATCTTGGTGGCGCGCGTCCAGATATTGACGTTGGAGAAGCCGGAATTCGGGTCCTTGCCGACCTTCCAGGTGAAGGCCAGGTCCTTGGTCGTCACCGGCACGCCGTCCGACCATTTCAAATCGGGCTTCAGCTTGATCGTGACCGCCATGCCCTTCGTGCCGTCGGGCAGGTCCTCGATCTTGGCGAGGCCGTTCTCGACCGTCGGCAGCTCGGTGCAGAGCAGGCAGGAATTCTTCCAGTCCGTATCGAACGCGGTGATCTGCCGGATGACGAAGCCGTCGGCGTATTTCTTGACCACCTCGGCATCGATGTCCGGATGCAGGCTGGACGGGAACTGGGCGATGCCGATGGTCAGCGTGTCGTGGGCGGCGAGCGCCGGGGCGGCCGGCGCCAGCAGCGCGGTCAATCCGAGAACGGCGAGGGCGGAACGGAACTGCATGGCGGTCTGATCCTGAAGGGGCCTATCGCGTTGAGCGAAAATGATTACCCGAGGGAAACAGAGCGGGGGGTGGGGCGTCAACAGGGGAGGTTCTTCGCCGTCGCTCGTCGCCTGAGCGGCGGCGCGCCCCTCACCGGATGCGGACGTGCCGACGCTACCGCCGCTGCGGCGCCGACAGGCCGCGGCCGCTCGCCACCAGCATGTCCAGCAGCCGCCGGCGATCGTCGTCGCTCTTGCTCGCGGTCGCGACGAAGCAGACGGTCGCGAAGGTCCGGCCGTTGCCGTCCTTGACCGGGGCGGCCATGCATTGGGTGAAGCTGTCGACCAGGCCGGTCGTCACGCAATAGCCGTCGGCCGTTGCCTGCTCGATCTCGCGGTGGAACGCGTCGAAATCCAGGGTGCGGCCGTCGGGCAGGGTCAGGTCCTCGGCCGGGACGAAGGTGCGCAAAGCCTCCTTGTCCAGATGGCCCAGCAGCAGCCGGCCCGATGCGGTCCAGGGGATCGGCACCTCGATGCCGATGTCGCTGCTGATGCGGAACATCTTGGCCCCGGCGCGCATATGCACGACCGTGTATTTATTGCCCTGAAGCGTACAGAACTGGGTCGTCTCGCCCGAGAGCTCCGCCAGGCGCTGCACCTCTTCCCAGGCGCGCTTGGTCAGGTCGTTGACCGTCAGGTAATCCGCCGCCCAGAAATGCACGGTGCGGCCGAAGAAGACACGGCCCTCTTCGTCGTAACTTTCCAGGATGCCGGCTTCGATGAAGCGGTTGACCAGCTCATAGGCGGTCGAGCGCGGCGCGCCGATGCGCCGTGCCAGTTCGCCGATCTTCAACGGACCCCGGGCGGCATGCAGCGCCTCCAAGAGGTCGATGGCCCGATCGATGCCGCGCGCGCGGGTCGAGACCCCTTCGTTCAGTCGACCATCCGGTGCCATGTGAAATCCCGTTGCAAGCCTGTGACGAAGAGATTACCGTTCGATTGTCCGGTATACAAGAATTAATTCCGATATATCAGACAAACAGGGTTTCAGGCGACGGCGAATGCCGCGCGACGGAGGGGGATTTCATGCTCCAGCTCAAATCAGGCTTCACCGCGTTGGCATTCGGCGCCCTCCTCATGGGACAGCCGGCCCAGGCACAGATCAAGTCCGCCATCGATATTGCCACGATCGGCGAGCCCGGTCCGCTCGATCCGGTCACGGTCACGTCCGACCTGGTCAGCATCATCACCCAGCATGTGTTCGAAACGCTCTATGCGTTCGACGCCAAATGGGAGGCGGCACCGCTGCTGGCCTCGGCCCTGCCGACGATCACGGACGGCGGCACGCTCTATACGGTCCCGCTGCGCACGGGCGTGACGTTCCATGACGGCAGTGCCATGGGCGCCGACGATGTCGTGGCCTCGCTGCAGCGCTGGCTGAAGGCAAGCCCGCGCGGCAAGCTCGCGGCCCCGGCGGTCGAGACGGTCACGGCCAAGGACGACCACACGGTCACCATCAAGCTGAAGCAGCCGTTCGCGCCGCTGTTGCCGCTCCTCGCCTTTCAGAACGGCGCCGCCGCGATCATGCCCAAGGCGCTGGCGGCCTCGACCGACACGCTCAAGACCTATATCGGCACCGGTCCCTACAAGATCGCCGAGCAGAAGCCCGACCAATATATCCGCATGGTCCGTTTCGACCGCTATGCCTCGCCCGCCGGTGCCCCCAGCGGCTATGCCGGCGCCCGCAAGGCCGAGATCGAGGAACTGCGCTTCGTGCCGGTGCCCAATGCCACGACCCGGGTCGACGGCATGCTGGCGGGGCAATATCAGTTCGCCGATTCCCTGCCGACGGAACTCGCGCCGAAGTTCAAGGGCCAGACCGCGGCAAAGCCGATCATGGTGAAGCCGTTCGGCTGGGCGCTGGTGATCTTCAACCAGAAGACCGGGCCGATGACCAATCCGGTCGTCCGCCAGGCGGCCCAGGCGGCGCTGGCGCCCGAAGACATGCTGCTGGCCGCGTTCGGCGATCCGACCTTCTTCCAGCTCGAAGGCTCGATCTATCCCCAGGGCACGCCGTTCTATGACGAGGCCGGCGTCAAGGGCTACAATCAGCACGACCAGAAGAAGGCCGCGGCGCTGTTGAAGCAGGCCGGCTACAAGGGCGAGCCGATCAAGATCCTGACCTCGCCGCAGTATGATTTTCTGTACAAGATGAGCCTGGTCGCCCAGCAGAACCTGCAGGAGGCCGGCTTCACGGTCGATCTGCAGGTGCTGGATTGGGCGACGCTGCTGTCGAAGCGCAGCGATCCCGCCGCCTGGGACGCGTTCTTCACCTTCCACACCTTCGTGCCCGAGCCGTCGCTGATCACCATCATGAACCCGGCCTATCCCGGCTGGTGGGATACGCCGGAAAAGAAGGCGGCGCTCGACGCCTTCAACCTCGAGACGGACCCGACCAAGCGCGTCGCCGATTGGAAGACGGTCCAGGGCCTGTTCTACGCCCAGGTGCCGGCGATCAAGATCGGCGCGTTCTACAGCCTGTCCGCCCAGTCGCAGAAGCTCAGCGGCTACACGCCGACGGAGTGGCCGTTCTTCTGGAACGTCAAGGTTTCGCAATAGAAAACTCCCTCTCCCGCTTCGCGGGGGAGGGTCGGATGGGGGCGGTTCGATCATGAGAGATGTTGGTGACGTCGGCACGACACTCACCCTCCCAGCCGGCCGGCCGGGGCTCTCCCTCTCCCGCAAGCGGTAGAGGGCGAAGAGGGTGACCGCCTACCTGTCCCGCCGCTTCGCCGGCATGGTCGTCGTCATGCTGATGGTGGCGGCGATCGTGTTCGTCATCGCCCGGGTCGTGCCGGGCGATCCGGCGGCGGTCATGCTGGGTTCCAACGCGACGCCGGCCGATGTCGCGGCACTCCGGACGCAGCTGGGGCTCGACCAGCCGCTGCCGGTGCAGTTCGTGCTCTATATCCGCGACATCCTGTCGTTCAACCTCGGCAATTCGATCTTCCTCAACCGCCCGGTCGTCGATGCCATGCTCGACCGGGCGGAGCTGACCAGCTGGCTGACCGGCCTGTCGGTCGCGATCGCCGTGCTGATCGGCGTGCCGGTCGGCGTGCTGGCGGCGGTCCGGCGCGGCACGCTGCTCGACCAGGCGGTGACCGCCGTCTCGATGCTGGCGGCCAGCCTGCCCAGCTTCTGGGTCGGGCTGACGCTGATCGAATATCTCGCGGTCCGGCTCGGCTGGTTCCCGGTCGCGGGCTACGGCAATCCCGGCGCCGGGCTGGGCGAGCGGCTGCATCATCTCATCCTGCCGGCGGTGGCGCTGGGATTGCCCAACTCCGCTCTGATCATCCGCTTCACCCGAACCAGCATGCTCGACGTGCTGCACGAGGATTACGTGCGCACGGCCCGTGCCAAGGGGCTCGGGCCCTGGGCCGTGATCATCAAGCACGCGTTCCGCAACGCGCTCATCCCGGTGCTGACCGTGATCGGCCTGACCATCGCCACGCTGATCGGCGGCGCCATCGTGACCGAGACCGTGTTCGGCCTGCCGGGCGTCGGCAACCTGATCGTCTCGGCCGTGCTGCGCCGGGACTATCCGGTGATCCAGGGCGCGCTGCTGATCATCTCGGGCCTGTATGTCCTGATCAACATGGCGGTCGACCTGCTCTACGCGGTCGTCGATCCGCGGGTGCGGTACTGATGGCTTCCTTTCTTCCGTCATCCTCGCGAAAGCGGGAATCCAGGGCAAGCGACGGATCCCTGCCGCCCTGGATTCCCGCCTGCGAGGGAATGACGGGAAGGCGCAGGCCATGACGAAACCCCGCTCGCCCGGCGCGCTGCTGATCGCCCGCCTGCTGCGCCGGCGCATCGTGGTCGCCAGCCTGGCCGTGATCGCGCTCATCGTCGGTGCCGCCATTCTGGCGCCCTGGGTGGCGCCGTATGGGCCGACCAAGATGGACATCGTGCACCGGCTGAAGCCGCCGGTGTCGCTGCATTGGTTCGGCACCGACGATTTCGGCCGCGACGTGCTGACCCGCACGCTCTATGGCGCGCGCGTCTCGCTGTCGGTCGGCCTGATGGTCGTGGTGCTGGCGAGCCTGCTCGGCACGGCCCTGGGCCTGTTCGCCGGCTATATCCGCAAGCTCGATGCGGCGCTGATGCGCTTCACCGACGCGCTGATGGCCTTTCCGGACATCCTGCTCGCGATCGCCTTGCTGGCGGGCCTGGGGCCGTCGCTGTTCAACGTCGTGCTGGCGCTGGGCATCGTCTATACGCCGCGCGTCGCCCGGGTCGTGCGCGGGGCGACGCTGGTGCTGCGCGAGCTGCAATTCGTCGAGGCGGCCGAGGCGCTGGGGGCCAGCGACGCGCGCATCATGCTGGTGCATCTGCTGCCCAATCTCGTCTCGCCGCTGATCGTGCAGGGCACCTTCATCTTCGCCTACGCGATCCTGACCGAGGCGGCGCTCTCGTTCCTCGGCGCCGGCGTGCCGCCGACCACGCCGACCTGGGGCAACATGATCGCGGGATCCCAGCAATACATGAACCAGGCCGATTGGCTGATCATGGCGCCGGGCCTGGCGATCGTGCTTACCGTCCTGTCGCTGCAGATCGTAGGCGACGGCCTGCGCGACGCACTCGACCCGAAACTCCAGCGACTAATGTGAGGTGGTGATGACTAGGGATCTGCTGATCCGCGGCGCGCGGATCATCGACGGCAGCGGCGCCCCCTGGTTTGCGGGCGACGTGCGCATCAGCGGCGATCGGATCGCCGCGGTCGGCGCCAAGCTGGCCGACGAGGACGCCGACGTGCTGGATGCCGCCGGCCGCTATCTGGCGCCCGGCTTCATCGATGCCCATACCCATGACGACCTGATGTTCCTGCGCGAGCCGGAGCGGCTGGAAAAGGCGATCCAGGGCGTCACCACCATCGTGGTCGGCAATTGCAGCTTCTCGCTTTACCCAAAAGTGCCGGCGCAGGCGGACGCGCTCCGCCGCCATTTCGGCGCGCTGCTGGGCGAGACGGCTGATGACGAGGTCTTTGCGGATTTCGCCGCCTATCGTGCGGCCCTCGAAGGCAACGGCATCGCGCTCAATCTGGTCTCGCTGGTCGGTCATGGCGCGCTGCGTCTGGCCGTGATGGGCTATGACGAGCGGGCGCCGACGGCCGTGGAGCTGGCCGAAATGCAGCGGCTGCTCGCCCGCGATCTGGCTGCGGGTGCCGCAGGATTGTCACTGGGTCTGGTCTATCCGCCGAGCGCCTTCGCCCAGACCGCCGAACTGGTGGCGCTGGCCGAAACCGTCGCGGCACACCAGGCCGTGCTGGCCGCCCATGTCCGCAATTACGAGGCCGGCCTAGTCCCGGCGGTCGACGAATTCCTGGCGCTGCTGAAGCGCTCGGGCGCCCAGGGCCTGCTGTCCCATCTGCAATCGGCCGGCAAGCCCAATTGGGGTGGCGTCGGTCGGGCGATCAAGCGGCTGGAAGGTGCCAGGGCCGACGGCGTCGACGTCAGCTTCGACATGTATCCCTATCCGGCCGGCAGCAGCACGATCCTGCAGCTGCTGCCGCCCACGGCGCAATCCGGCGGCATCGACGCGCTGATCGCCCGGCTCAAGGACCCGGTCCAGCGCGCAGGATTGCGCCAGGCGGTCGAGGAGGGCGACGGGCGGAACGGCACCTGGCCCTCAAAGGTCAAGCTGATCGGCTGGAACAATGTCCGCATTTCCGGCGTGGGCCTGCCCGAGCTCAAACGCTTCGAGGGCAAACCCATGGACGCGGCCGCCGCGGAGGCGGGGATGGATCCGTTCGACCTGCTGGCCGATCTGGTCATCCGCGACGGCGGCCAGACCACCATCGTCATGTTCCAGCTGGGCGAGGCGGATCTGCGTGCGGCCTTCACCCATCCGCTGCATATGGTCGGGTCCGACAGCCTGCCGCGGCCGGGCACCAGGCCGCACCCGCGCGCCTACGGCACCTTTCCGCGCGTGCTGGGCAAGCTTGCGCGCGACGACGGCTGGCTTGGTCTGGAAGATGCGGTCCGCCGCATGACCTCGATCGCGGCCCAGCGCTTCGGCCTGATGGATCGCGGTCTGGTGCGGCCCGGTCTCGCCGCCGATCTCGTCCTGTTCACCGCCGATCTCGCCGATCTCGCGAGCTTCGACCATCCGACCGAACTTGCATCCGGCATCGACCGGGTCTGGGTCGCGGGCCGGACCATTCTTGCCGACGGGAAACCGACCGGCCTTCGACCGGGCCGCGTGCTCGGTCGCCACTGAGTCTCACCAGGAGAGTTTCGATGCGTAAGGCCCATATCGTCGAGGGCGCCGCCAAGCCGGCCGGCCAATATTCCCACGCCGTCACCGCGAACGGCTTCGTCTATGTCTCGGGCCAGGGCCCGGCGGATCCGCAGACCGGCCTCATGTCCGATAATTTCGCCGAGCAGATCCGCCAGACGATCCGCAACCTCGAGACCATTCTCAAGGGCGTCGGCGCGTCCTTGAACGACGTGGTCAAGATCAACGCCTATCTGGCCGACCTCACCCGCTTCAAGGAATATAACGAGGTCTATACCGAGTTCTTCCCGTCGGCCGCACCGGCGCGGACCACCATCGGCTGTCAGCTCTACGGCATCCATGTCGAGATCGATTGCGTCGCGGCGCTGCCGAAGTAACCAACAGCGGTCATTCCAATACTCTTCCGTCATGGTCGGGCTTGACCCGGCCATCCACGTGGTCGGGCATGGCGCCTTTTTCGGGGATCACTCCGGCGGAAGCGCGTGGATCCCCGGGTCGAGCCCGGGGATGACGTTGGAGAGTTTGCGCGAATGACGAGAAGGAGTTGTTGAAATGCACATCGAGGATCTCGAAACCCCGGTGCCGGTGATCGATCTGGACCGGGTCGAGCGCAATCTCGCCAAGATGCAGGCCTATTGCGACCAGCACGGGCTGAAGCTCCGGCCGCATATCAAGACCCACAAGCTGCCGCTGTTCGCGCGCCGGCAGATGGAGCTGGGGGCGGCCGGCATCACCTGCCAGAAGCTGGGTGAGGCCGAGGTCATGGCCGACGCGGGTCTGGACGATATCCTGCTGTCCTACCCGCTGATCGGCCCGGCCAAGGCCGCGCGGCTGGCGGCGCTGGCGAAGCGCGTCAGCATGCGGGTCGCGGTCGATAATCCGATGGCGCTCGATACGGCGGCCCGGGCGGCGCGCGACGCGGGGGCCGAGATCGGCGTGCTGGTCGAGTTCGACAGCGGCGGCAAGCGCACCGGCGTCGTGTCGGTCGACGAGGCGCTGACGCTGGCCCAGGCGATCATCGCCGCCGACGGCCTGCGCTTCGACGGGCTGATGACCTATCCGAGTTCGGCCGAGACCGCGCGCTTCGTCGCCGCGGCCAAGCAGCGGCTGGGCGGCGCCGGCATCGAGATCCGCACGGTATCGGGCGGCGGCACGCCCAACGCCTGGCACCAGCACGAGATCGAGGGCCTGACCGAGCTGCGCGTCGGCACCTACATCTATCACGACCGGGCGACGGTCGGCGTGGGGGCCGCGAGCCTGGACGAATGCGCGCTGCATCTCCACGCGACGGTGGTCAGCCGGCCGACCGAGACGCGCGCGATCATCGACGCCGGCTCCAAGAGCCTGTCGAGCGACCGGGTCGCCCCTTCGGTCGGCGAGGGCTACGGCCTGCTGCTGGACTATCCGGGCGCGATCATCGAGCGGCTGAACGAGGAGCATGGCATCCTCGATCTCAGCCATTCGGCCCGCAAGCCCGCGATCGGCGAGCGGGTGCGCATCGTGCCGAACCATGTCTGCGTCGTGACCAACCTGCATGACGAGGTGGTGTTGAGCCGCGGCGGCCTGGTCGAGACGATCCTGCCGGTCGCGGCGCGCGGCCGCACCAGATGAGTGCCGCGGCCGAACCCATCCTCATCGTCGAGGACCTGAGGACCTGGTTCACGGTCGGGGGCGGCACGGCCAAATCGGTCGACGGCGTGTCTTTCACGCTGCATCGCGGCGAGACGCTGGCGGTGGTCGGCGAGTCCGGCAGCGGCAAGTCGGTCACCAGCCTATCGATCATGCGGCTGATCCCGGAGCCGCCGGGCCGGATCGTCGCGGGTACGATCAGGCTCGTCGGCCGGGACGGCGTCACGCGCGATCTGGCCCGGCTGGACGAGCCGGCGATGCGGGCGATCCGCGGCAACGAGATCGGCATGATCTTCCAGGAGCCGATGACCAGTCTCAACCCGGTCTATACGGTCGGCGACCAGATCGGCGAGGCGCTGCGGCGGCACCAGGGCCTGTCCAAGCGCGCGGCCTACGGGCGGGCCATCGACATGCTCGCCAAAGTCGGCATTCCCGATCCGGCGCGCCGCGCGGCGGAATATCCCCATCGCATGTCGGGCGGCATGCGCCAGCGCGTCATGATCGCCATGGCGCTCGCCTGCGGGCCCGCCGTGCTGATCGCCGACGAGCCGACCACCGCGCTCGACGTCACGATCCAGGCCCAGATCCTCGACCTGATGCGCCGGCTGCAGGCCGAACTGGGCATGAGCATCCTGTTCATCACCCATAATCTGGGTGTGGTCGCCGAGATCGCCGACCGGGTCGCGGTCATGTATGCCGGCCGGGTGGTGGAGGAGGGCGGCGTCCACGCCGTCTTCGCCCATCCGCGCCATCCCTACACGCGCGCGCTGCTGGCCAGCATGCCGGTGCTGGGTGCCGGCGCCCGCGATCCATCACGCCGGCTGGCGGCCATCCCGGGCCAGGTGCCGAGTGCGGCCGCTCTGCCCGACGGCTGCTCCTTCGCGCCGCGCTGTCCGCTTGCCGTCGAGGCGTGCCGCTTGGGCCCGCCGCCGCTCGAAGACACCGGCGACGGCCATCTGGCGCGCTGCATCCGCTGGAGGGACGCATGAGCCAGCCTCTGCTCGAAGTGACCGGCCTGACCAAGCAATTCCCGACCGCCGGCGGCCTGGTCAGGGCGGTCGATGATGTGAGCTTCGCCATGGCGCGCGGCGAGGTTCTGGGGCTGGTCGGCGAGTCCGGCAGCGGCAAGACCACGACGGGCCGCGCCATCCTGCGGCTGATCGAGCCCACCGCCGGGCGGATCTGCTTCGACGGCACCGATATCACCCATCTGGACCGCACGGATCTCCGCGCCTATCGCCGCCGCATGCAGATCATCTTCCAGGACCCGTACGCGAGCCTCAACCCGCGCCGCAAGGTCAAGGACGCGATCGGCGAGGCGTTGGTGATCCATGGGCTCGGCACCAAGGTAGACCGGCGCGACCGGATCGCGGCGCTGCTGCAGCGGGTCGGTCTGCCGGCCGACGCCATGGAGCGCTTCCCGCACGAATTCTCCGGCGGCCAGCGCCAGCGCATCGGCATCGCCCGGGCGCTGGCGGTCGAGCCGGATTTCATCGTGGCCGACGAGCCGGTCTCGGCCCTCGATGTTTCGGTCCAGGCCCAGGTCGTCAACCTGCTGCAGGATCTGCAGGCGGAGCTGGGCCTGACCGTGCTGTTCATCGCCCATGATCTGGCGGTCGTGCAGTACATCAGCGACCGGATCGCCGTGCTCTATCTGGGCCGCGTGATGGAGATCGCCAGCGCCGAACAGCTTTACAGCCGGCCGCGCCATCCCTATACGGAGGCGCTGCTCGCGGCGGCGCCGATCCCCGATCCGACCCGGCGCAGCCAGCGGACCCCGCTGCAGGGCGACATCCCGAGCCCGCTCAATCCGCCCTCGGGCTGCGTGTTCCGGACCCGATGTCCTCATGCGATCGCGGCGTGCGCGACGCAGATACCGCCGCTCGTCGAGGTGGCGCCGGGCCATCAAAAGGCCTGCATCCGCGATGACATTCTTTAGGGCGGCGAGAGAACATCGGACCGTCGAAAGGGTTCCGCAAGTTTTTCGCGATAGTCTCCCCGCTGCCACACTTCGCAGTGCACAAGATGCTCAGCGATTCGGCATGTGTGACCGGGATCACTGGGTGCCGTGATACCGCTGCATGGCTGACGCTCGCCGGACGCAAACCCAGGAAATCCCTAGAGTCTTAAAATTGTTTCGAAAAACTCTTGGATTCCTTGATTATCTTCTGTATCCAAACACTTCCTTCCGCCACGGGCGGCCGGCATTCCTTAAGGGAATACCAGCCGTGCGTTTCCCGATACGGTCTGCCGACCCGGCAGTGCCGTCTAACCGAGAACGTGACAGAGAGGCCATGAAGCGAGAAGTTGCCGCGATCGCCATCGCAACTGCACTCCTGACCATCCCCGCCGCCGTTCCCGCATATGCGATGGAATGTGTCGCGTATGCCAAGAGCATCACTCAGGTCAACCTGCGCGGAGACGCGTGGAAGTGGTGGGACTCCGCATCGGGGGAATATTCGCGGGGGCACGTTCCTCATATGGGCGCCATCATGGTGTTCGACCGCACGAAGCACATGCGCCACGGCCATGTCGCCGTCGTCGTCGATCTGATCGGCAAGCGCGAAGTGCTGGTCGACCAAGCCAACTGGGCCGTCGGCAGAAAGAACAAGGGCAAGGTCTCGACCGCCGTTTCGGTCGTCGACGTGTCCGACAAGAACGACTGGAGCAAGGTCCGCGTTCGCTGGAAGGATTCGCCGGATTACGGCCGCGACAATCCGGTGCGCGGCTTCGTCTACAGCACCCCGGAAAGCCGCGGCTGAGGCCAGGGTTCGGGTGGGTGAAGTGGTAAAGGGCGCTCCCGTGGGAGCGCCCTTTTTATTTCATTCTCCACCGTTTGCGCACACGGGCGGAGCCAGTCCCGCACGCGTTGTTCCGGGGGCAGGGCGGGATCGCGCGCCTGGGCAATCGCTGTCGGACAGGC
>JAQGIC010000146.1 GCA_028288725.1 Rhodospirillales bacterium | reverse complement strand
GGTCGGCTCGAAGAAGCTGCCGCCCAGTGCATGGCGCTTGCCGCCGAGCGTGACCTTGGCGCCCTTGGCGACCGCGTCGGCGATATGCTGCTCGACCTTCTCGACCGCCTTGCCGTCGATCAGCGGCCCGATGATCGTGCCGGCGTCGAAGCCGTTGCCGACCTTCAGCGCCGCGACCGCGTCGGCCAGCTTGCCGGCGAAGGCGTCATAGACCTTGTCCTGGACCAGGATGCGGTTGGCGCAGACGCAGGTCTGGCCGGCATTGCGGTACTTGGAAGCGATGGCGCCCTTCACGGCCGCGTCCAGATCCGCGTCGTCGAACACGATGAACGGCGCGTTGCCGCCCAGCTCCATCGAGCATTTCTTCACGCTCTCGGCCGCCTGCTTCATCAGCACGATGCCGATCTCGGTCGAGCCGGTGAAGGTGATCTTGCGCACGATATCGTTCGAGGTCAGCTCGCCGCCGATCGCGCCGGCACTGCCGGTCACCACGCTGAATACGCCCTTGGGCACGCCGGCACGCTCGGCGAGCTCGGCCAGCGCCAGCGCCGAATAGGGCGTGGCCGTCGCCGGCTTCA
Organism: Rhodospirillales bacterium; assembly: GCA_028288725.1. Classification (GTDB taxonomy): domain Bacteria; phylum Pseudomonadota; class Alphaproteobacteria; order ATCC43930; family CGMCC-115725; genus Aliidongia. The sequence continues at coordinate 10,296 of JAQGIC010000146.1, read as the reverse complement.
GCACCATGGTGCAGCCGGCGGCCAGCGCCGGGCCGGCCTTGCGCGTGATCATCGCGGCCGGGAAATTCCACGGCGTGATCGCGGCGCAGACGCCGATCGGCTCCTTCAGCACGATGATGCGCTTGTCGGCGCCATGGGACGGAATGGTGTCGCCGTAGATGCGCTTGCCCTCTTCGGCGAACCATTCGATGAACGAGGCGGCATAGGCGATCTCGCCGCGCGATTCGACTAGCGGCTTGCCCTGCTCCGCCGTCATCAGGCGCGCCAGATCCTCCTGGTTCGCCATCATCAGGTCGAACCATTTCCGGAGGATATTGGCGCGTTCCTTGGCGGTCTTGGCGCGCCAGCCGGGCAGCGCCGCATTGGCGGCCTCTATCGCCCGGCGCGTCTCGTCGGCCCCCATGTTGGGCACGGTGCCCAGTTGTTCGCCGGTCGCCGGATCCGTCACGGCCAGGGTCTTCCCGCTGTCGGCCGGAGCCCAGGCGCCGTCGATGTAGCCCTGCTGGCGGAATAGCTTGCTGTCGGTCAACTGCATGGCTTCTCTCCCGATTGAGGCACGGTTTCGTCAGCATAACCCCTGGACGGGGCCGCCCGATCCGCGCCCTTTAGACGCGCTTGAACTGCTTGCCGAGCCGAAGGCCCTGGCTCTGGTAATTCGATCCGATGCCCTGGCCGTAGAGCTTGTCGGGGCGCTGGGTCAGCCGCTCGTAGACCAGGCGGCCGACGACCTGGCCGTCCTCGATCAGGAACGGCACCTCGTGGGCGCGCACCTCCAGCACGGCCCGGCTGCCGGCACCGCCGGTCTCGCCCAGGCCGAAGCCCGGATCGAAGAAGCCGGCGTAATGCACCCGGAACTCGCCGACCAGACTGTCATAGGCCAGCATCTCGGCGGCATGGTCGGCCGGCACGACGACGGATTCCTTCGATGCCAGGATATAGAAATCATTCGGATCGAGGATAATCCCGGAGCCGCCGCGGCGATAGACCGGCTCCCAGAAATCGAGCGGCTCGTAATGTCCGATCCGGTCGAGGTCGATCAGTCCGGCATGGCTGCGCGCGCGATAGCCGACCAAACCGGTTTCCGGATCGCCCTGGATGTCGACCGTGAAGGCCAGGCCGCCCTTGATGTTTTCCTGGCCCGGCGCGGTGTCGTTCAATCCCACCGCCTGATGCAGCGCGCGCAGCGACGTGTCGTTGTGGCTGGGCTCGCCCCGGCGCAGGCGCAGCTGCAGCAGCTTGGTGCCGGTATGGACGCGCACGCTGAAGGCGCGCGGGCTGATCTCGGCATAGAGCGGGCCGGCATAGCCCGCCTCGACCCGGTCGAACTCGGTGCCATGATCGGTGATCAGCCGCGCGAACACGTCCAGACGCCCGGTCGAGCTTTTCGGATTGGCGAGCGCGGTCAGGCCGGGCGTGAGCGCGACCGATTCCAGCAGCGGCACGATATAGACGCAATGGCGCTCCAGCACCGCGCCCTGCGTCAGATCGATCGCATGCATCTCGACCGTGTCGAGCCGCTGCTTCACGGTCGACCCGCGCCCCGGCAGAAAGCTCGCCCGGACCCGATAGGCGACGGGGCCGAGGCGCAGATCGACGCTCGCCGGCTGGACCTGATCGTCGGGGATCGGCTGGCTGGCCGCGATGACGCCTTCCCCGATCAGCGCCCGCAGCGTCTGCGACGGCAGAATACCCGCGCTCAATTCCATCTGGTCGCCGTCACTCATCCTTGAACCGCCCGCTTGTCGTCCCGGTTTCGTCCGGCGATCAAGGAAGCATCAAAAGCCGGGGGATACAAGAACGCGGCGGGGATGATCACCCCTTCTTGCGCGGCGATTTCTTGCGGCCGGCCTGCTCGCCCTCCTTGCGTTGGACGAACAGCCGGCCCGCCTGCTGGGCCGCGGCACGGTTCAGGTAATTGCCGCACTCGAACCGCTGGCCGCCGTAGGTGACCGCCAGTTCGAACTTCTGCGGTCCGGCCTCGCGGATATCGATCTTCGAGTCCATGGGTCCCCCTTGTCCGGCCGGCAGCTTAGCTCGTCCGGCTGCGCTTCGGCGAGGAGACCGTTTCGATCAGGCGGCGGCCGCGCCCGGAGACCGGGACAGCCGCAGGGCGGCGATGCCCAGCACGACGAAGATCACCAGGGCGATGCCTTGCGAGATCGCGAAGGGCGGTTCCGACAGGGTCGGCGCCGCGGCCTTCAAGGCCGGCACCTTGCTGAACGCCTGGGCGATCGCGACGAAACACAGGAAATACAGGCTGGCGACCATGCCGCCGGCATAGACCCAGCGCCAGACGCCGGCGAGGGGACCGATGAAACGGGCCAGCAGCACCGCCGCCAGCACGACGAGCGCAAGGGCGCCGATGACATGCGACGGCAGGATGGCGGTGGCGGGGAGCAGAAAGCCGGTGGCGCTCGTCACCACCGCGGTCACCAGGAACACCTGCGTCCAGATCGGGGCCAGGCGCAGACCGAACAGCGCCAGGACCGCCAGGATGCCGGCCGCGATCGCGATGAAGCTGATGATGGTGTGGAGTCCCACGAGCGTCGTCGGATCGAACATGATGTGCATCCTTGGGCGAGCGTGACGGCGTTCAGCCGAGCAGCGTGGCGTCGAGCGTGATTTCGGTCTTGAGCAGCTTGGAGACGGGACAGCCGGCCTTGGCCATGCCGGTCAGCTTCTCGAAAGCGGCCTGATCGGCGCCCGGGATCTTGGCCTTCAGCGTCAGATGGACCGCCGTGATGGCGAAGCCGCCCTCACCCTGTTCCAGCGTCACCCGGGCGGTCGTGTCCATCTGCTCGGCGGTGAGGCCGGCCTCGCCCAGGATCAGCGACAGCGCCATGGTGAAGCAGCCGGCGTGGGCCGCGCCGATCAGTTCCTCGGGATTGGTGCCCTTCTTGCCTTCGAACCGGCTGGCGAAGCCGTAGGGATATGCCGCCAGCGCCCCGCTCTCGGTCGAAATGGCGCCCTTGCCGTCCTTGAGACCGCCTTGCCAGACGGCCGAGCCTTGACGATTGATCTTCATGGGAATTCTCCTCCTGTCGGATTCAGGGCGCGGCCCGTGGCCGCCTGCCTGGACGAAGCAGCATCGCGCCAACGGGCGGGCGCGGCTTGTACCGTCTTCGCCCGCCTTGTGCAAACCGCCTCAAGCCTTGATGAAGGCCAGGAGGTCGGCGTTGACCTGGTCGCGCAGGGTTTCGCACAGGCCGTGCGGCGCGCCCGGGTAGACCTTCAGGATGGCGCCCTTGACCAGCTTCGCCGACAGAGCCCCCGAATCCGCGAACGGCACGATCTGGTCGTCGTCGCCATGGATGATCAGCGTCGGCACGTCGATCTTCTGCAGATCCTCGGTGAAATTCGTCTCCGAGAAGGCCTTGATGCAATCGTAGAGGCTCTTGAAGCCGCCCTGCATGCTTTGCAGCCAGAACCCGTCGCGAATACCTTCGGAGACCTTGGCGCCCGGCCGATTGAAGCCGTAGAACGGCAGAGTCAGATCCTTGAACAACTGCGACTTGTCGGCCAGCATGCCGTTGCGCAGGCCGTCGAATACCTCCATGGGCAGGCCGCCGGGATTGCGCTCGGTCTTCAGCATCTGCGGCGGCACCGCGCCGATCAGCACGGCCTTGGCGACGCGCTTGGTACCGTGGCGGCCGATGTAGCGCGTCACCTCGCCGCCGCCGGTCGAATGGCCGACATGGATCGCCTTTTTCAGGTCGAGATGTTCGGTCAGCGCCGCCAGATCGTCGGCATAAGTGTCCATGTCGTTGCCGTTCCACGGCTGGCTGGAGCGGCCGTGGCCCCGGCGATCATGGGCGATGACGCGATAGCCCTGCATGCCCAGGAACTGCATCTGGCTGTCCCAGGCGTCGGCCGTCAGCGGCCAGCCATGGCTGAACACGATCGGCTGTCCGGAGCCCCAATCCTTGTAATAGATCTGGGTGCCGTCCTTGGTGGTGATGGTGCTCACTTTCTTGGTTCCTTTGTTCGAGGACGCGGGAATGTCGCCGGCGGTCGCGCCAAAGGCGGCAGCCGGAAGACCGGTGACGGCAACCAGGGTGCCGGCGCCGATCAGAACGTCGCGCCGCGAGGCGGGTCCGGGGGGCAATGCGGTCATCGTCGGGGCTTCCTCATCCGGAGCGTGTCGGAAATCGAGGACCGACAAAATCTGCGAAGTCTGGCGCAGGCCGCACGCGCGCGATTGGAAGATCCTACCGTCGCTTGTCCCAGATCATCCTATCATGACACTCACGCGCCAAGTTCTTCCAACAGACGCGCGGCCCGGATCAGATCGGCCGTTCCCAGGCCCTCCTGGAAGCGGCCATAGACGGCGCCCAGTAAATCCGCCGCTTGCGCGATGCGTCCCCCATCGCGCCATAGCATGGCCAGGCTGGTCGCGGTCCGCAGCTCCCAGGACAGGGCCTCGTGCCGGCGCGCGAGGTCGAGTGAGCGAAGCAGCAGATTTTCCGCCGCATGCGCCACCCTTGAGCGGCCTCAACGCCGCCTTGCGCAAGGCCGCTGCGCCGGGGCTCGGCCAACCTGTTCGAGCGCGGTCCCTGGCTGTCGCGACCGACGCTGCTCATCACCGCCGAGAACGACATCATACGCGACGACGGCGAGGCCTATGCCCGCCGCCTGATGCAGGCCGAGGTGAATGTGCGCGACCCGCTACGACGGCACGATCCGCGACTTCGTCGTGCTCGATGCCCTGGCCGACACGCCGGCCGCCCGCGCGATCGCCCAGGCGACGCAGGCACTGCGGGCCGCGTTCCAAGCTTGAAATCAGCTGGCCGCGCGGCGCGGCGCCGATTTCCGCGCCGCGCGACCGGGCTTGGTATCGGATCTGGCGGCCGGCGCCTCGTCGGCGCTCTTGCGCACTCTGTCTTCCAGAAATTTCTCCAAGGCCGTGATGTAGCTCCGGTCGCGAAAGACCAGAACCTTGTTGCGCGCGACCTTTTCGCGGATCGCGCGCCGCGCGGCCGGATCCCGGCCCAACCGGACCGCCTTGGCGACATAATCGTCGATCGAATGGGCGATCGTTTCCGGCGCCTGCATCCGACGCAGGATGGCGGCCGTATGCCGCCCGCGCATCAGCCCGGTCTCGAGCGTCACGATCGCCGGATCCTGACTGAGGCAATCCAGCGTCGACTTTCCGCCGGACCAGCCGATGGTGTCCAGCAGGATGTCGGCCAGACCGACGGCGGCGAGGAAGCGCGCCTGATCCATCGGCGGCAGGAACAGGCAGTAATCCGCCGCGTCGAGGCCGACGGCCGCGAAGGCCTCGTCCAATCTGGCGCGCAGGATGTCGGTGATCGCCTGGCTCTTGGCGAATTCGATGAACACGAACTGACAATCCCTCGCCGCGAGCGCGATCTTGGGAAAGACCGGATCGTACTGGGGCAGATACTTATAGATCGCCTGCCCCGACCAATAGATCGTGGCCCCCTCGCGCATGCCGAAATCGGCCCGGGCCAGCACCGGCGGAATCGTCGGCGACGGCTCGTAATAGATCGACAGGTTGGGCATCAGCACCAGCTTTTCGCTGTAATGCTGCCCGCTGCCCGCCGGCTCCATCAGCGCGTTGCTGAGGAAGACGTCGATCGTCGCGAAGCCGGTCGTTTCCGGATGCCCCCAGCTGACGCATTGCAGCGGCGCCAGCCGCATCGCGCCCAGCCTTGCGGCCATCGGATCCATCCCGATCTCGGGATAGAGCAGCACATCCGGTTCGTCCTTGAGGATGATGTGCCGCCATTCGCTGGTCGACCTGCCGCCCTCGACGAACCGGGCGCAGAGAGCGGCCGCGAGATCGGTATTTTCGTCATGGACCGTGCCGGTGTGATAGCCGAAAATCTCGAAGCGCTGCCGATCGATCTGTTTCAACCAGCCTTCGATGAACAGCTTCCAGACCGTGTGGTCGTGGAAGAAGCCGCTGACGATCCCGATCCGGATCTTCCGGCGGCGGGCGGACGGCAGCTTGAGCGGCGGTGTCGGATATCGGGCCGCCATGATGCTGCACAGGAGATCGCCATAGATCTGCTGTAGCGCGCGATCATTGTAGCCCTGATAGGCCAGGAAAAACGGCTGGCTGGCGCCGACGCCGCCGGCGAGCTTTTCCAGCGGGATGACCGTGCCCGCGTCCTGGCGCAGACGACGGAGCTCCTGAAGATAGACCGTGCGCCGTTCGAAGATCTCCAGCTCGTTCCGGTAGAGCAGCGGCAATTGCGCCATGCAGAAGGCGACCCTTGCCGCGCCATAATCCGGATCGATCGCCAGTGCGCGCGAATAGCACGCCGCCGCCTCGTCCAGCCTGCCGTCGACCTGGCAGATGCAGCCGAGATTGTAATGTGCGTCCGCATAGGTCGGCAGCAGGCGCAGGGCCTGGCGATAGCGCCGCTCGGCCTCGGCCGGAAAGCCCAGTTCCTGCAGCACGGTGCCGAGATTGTTGAGCGCCGCCGGATGCTCCGGCACATGCGCGATCACGGCCCGATAGGCCGCCTCCGCATCGCGCCAACGGCGCAGATCGATCAGCAGGTTACCCAGATTGTAATAGGCCTCGGCATAGTCCGGGCGCCGGGCGATGCAGGCGCGATAGGATGCTTCCGCCTCTTTGACATTGCCGAGATCCGCCAGGGCATTGGCAAGATTGTAAAGGACATCGGCCGAGCAGGGGCTGAGCCGAAGCGCCGTCCGATAGCAGGCGACCGCCTCGGGCGCATCGCCCTGCTCCCGCAACACCGTGCCGAGATTGCTGACGATCTCGGCACTGTCGGGACGCAGCGCCACCGCGCGGCGGTAATGCTCGGTCGCCGCCGGCAGGCGGCCCAGACCATGATACGCATTGCCCAGACTATTGTGATAGTGCGCCCCATCGGGGTTGATCTCGATGGCGCGGCCGATCAGCCGGATCGCCTGCTCGGCCTGCCCGGCGCCGCTCAGAATCAGGCCCAGCAGATGCAGGCTGTCGGCATGATCCGGATCGACCTCCAGGATCCCGCGATAGGCCGCGTCCGCCTCGGCGATGCGGCCGGCCTCGTGATGGCCGAGCGCGATCGCGAACAGGTCGGCGAGCGCTGCCGCGCCGGGCCGGGAGAAGCAATTGGCGCTCATGAAAAAAAGTCCCGGAAAGATGGCTCGTCCATCTCTCAGGAGCAATCCGCCGGCCAATCGCCGGGGCCCCGATATTTCAATCAGTTAATATAAAAATAAGAGTGCCGGTCGCGCCACCCGGCAGAATTTGCCGGGTGGTTCTTGCCAGAAGGCGCGCCTATTCGACCGTGACGCTCTTCGCCAGGTTGCGCGGCTGATCGACATCCGTGCCCTTATGCACGGCCGTGTAATAGGCCAGCAGTTGCAGTGGGACGGCATAGAGGATCGGCGCCACGAACGGATCGCAGTCCGGCAGGCGGATGGTCGCGAGCGTGCGGCCGGGGAAGGAGGCGATGCCGGCCGCATCCGACATCATGATGACCTTGCCGCCGCGCGCCAGCACTTCCTGGACGTTCGACGCGGTCTTCTCGAACAGCTCGTCATGGGGGGCCACGACGATAATCGGCATCTGGTCGTCGATCAGCGCGATCGGCCCGTGCTTCATCTCGCCGGCGGCGTAGCCCTCGGCGTGGGCGTAGGAGATCTCCTTGAGCTTGAGCGCGCCCTCGAGGGCGATGGGGAAGCCCAGGCCGCGGCCCAGGAAGAGCACGTCCTTCGCGTGGGTGAGCTTCTTGGCGATGACGTGCATGTAGTCGGCGTCGCCGAGCACGTCGCGCATGTGGCTGGGCGTCTCCCACAGGGCCTGGAGCACCTCCTGCGCGCGCTCCTTGGAGAGGGTCTCGCGGCGGCGGCCCAGGTAGACGCTGAGCATGAGCAGCGCCGCGAGCTGGGCGGTGAAGCACTTGGTCGAGGCCACGCCGATCTCCGGCCCGGCGTGCGTGTAGAGCGCGCCGTCGGCGAGGCGCGGGATGGCGCTGTCGACGACGTTGCTGATGGCCAGCACCTTGGCGCCCGCGGCCCTGGCGGCCTTGACGGCGAAGAGCGTGTCCACCGTCTCGCCGGACTGGCTGATGGCGACCACCAGATCGTCGGCGAAGAAGACGGGATCGCGGTAGCGCACCTCGCTGGCGAGATCGACGACGGCGGGCACGCGGGCGAGCTTCTCGACCCAGTAACGGCCGGCCATCGCGGCGTGGTGGCTCGTGCCGCAGGCGACGAAGTAGATGCGCCGGAGGCCGCGCGCGAGCTCCGGCGTGACGCCGATCTCGGCGGCGTAGACGTCCCCGCCGGCGAGATCGATGCGGCCGCGGAGCGTGGCCTCGATGCAGTCGGGCTGCTCGTGGATCTCCTTGAGCATGAAGTGCTTGAAGCCGCTCTTCTCGGCCTGCACGGCGCTCCAGTCGATGCGCTTCACCTTGCGCTCCACCTTCTCGCCGGCCACCGTCTCGATGCGGTAGCCCTTCGCCTTCAGCTCGACGACGTCGCCGTCCTCGAGGAAGAGCATCTGCCGGGTGTGCGCGAGCAAGGCCGGGATGTCGCTGCCGCAGAGCATCTCGTCCTCGCCGACGCCGACCACGAGCGGCGAGCCGTTGCGGGCGGCGACGATGACGCCGGGCTCGTCGCGCGAGACGACGGCGATGGCGTACGCGCCGACGACGCGGAGGAGCGAGCGGCGGGTGGCCTCGAAGAGGTTGGGCGCGCCCTGCACCAGCTCGCGCTGGATGAGGTGGGCGACGATCTCCGTGTCCGTGTCGGAGAGGAACTTGACGCCCTGGCCTTCGAGCTCCTGCCGCACGGCGACGTGGTTCTCGATGATGCCGTTGTGGACGACCGCGATCGGCCCCGCCGAGTGCGGGTGCGCGTTGATCTCGCTGGGCCGCCCGTGCGTCGCCCAGCGCGTGTGTCCGATGCCGGTGGAGCCCAGCAGCGTGCGCTTCTCCAGCGCGTCGCTGAGCTTCACCAGCTTGCCGAGGGTGCGGACGATCTCGATGCTCTTGCCGTCGTGGATGGCGATGCCAGCCGAGTCATACCCGCGGTACTCGAGCTTGCGCAGACCGTCGACGATGATCGGGGCCGCGTTCTTCGAACCAACGTATCCAACGATCCCGCACATGCTGGCCGCCTCCGCTGGAAAAAGGGAAGGTGGAACTTACCCCGGCGGACCCGCCGGGGCGAAGGTTTTGCGCGGAGGGCGCACGGAACAGAAGGGCGCGGAGCGCCGACAGAAGGGCGCGGAGCGCCGACAGAAGGGCCATCGAGGGCGCGCTCACCTCACGCGCCCGGGACGGCCCTCGGCGCGGCGCGCGCCCAGAACGCCGCCAGGAGGCCCGCGCCCAGCGCGATCACCGCCGCCGAGGCGTACGCCGCGCCGCCGCCCGCGCGCCGGTAGATCGCGCCCCACGCCAGCATGCCCACGACGGAGCCCGAGGCCAGCGCCGCCGAGAACAGCCCCTGCGCCGTCGCCAGCGCGTGCGCGGGCGCGCGCTGCCGGGTGTACGCGAGCGAGGCGATCCACCAGAGCGCGAACGACAGCGCGTGGAGGGGCTGGAGCGCGAGGAGCATCGGCAGCGAGCGCACGTTGGCGAGGAGCGCCCACCGCGCCGCGGCGCCGAGCAGCGCCAGCGTCACCAGCGGCGGGCCGGAGAAGCGCGCCACCAGCGGCTCCGCGAGCGCCATCAGCGCGATCTCGAACACGACGCCGATGGCCCAGGCCAGACCGATGAGGCCGCCTCCGGCGCCGAGATCGCGGAGGTGCAGGGAGAAGCAGAGGTCGTAGCTGGCGTGCGCGATCTGCCCGAGCAGCGAGACGGCGAGGAAGAGCGCGAAGTCCGGCGCCGTGACCAGCGCCCGCGCCTCGCGGAGGACCGGCAGGCGCGGCGCGGCGGGGCTCCTGGGGAGCGCCCACGCGGCGAGCAGCGCGGCGCCGAACAGCGCCGCGGTGACGACGAGCAGCGCCGCGGGCGCGCCCGGATCGACGTGACGGCCAGCGGCGAGGACGGCGACGAGGAACCCGACCGAGCCCCAGAGCCGGACCCTGCCGTAGGTGGTGCCAGCCGCGCGCACGCGCTCGATGGCGACGACGTCGGCGAGCATCACCATCGGCGAGCGGAAGACGGCGTAGCCGAGGACCGCGACGAAGATCACCCCGAACGTGAGCGCGCGGCCCGCGGCAGAGATCGCCGCGAGCGCGGCGAGCGACAGGCAAGAGCCCAGGCACGCGACGCGCAGGAGCGAGCCGCGCAGGCCGAGCGCGTCGGCGAAGAGGCCGACCGCCGGCGGGCCGAGCACGCCCATGGCCGGGACGAGGGCGGA
>JAQGIC010000137.1 GCA_028288725.1 Rhodospirillales bacterium | reverse complement strand
GCGACCTCCTGTTCCTCGCCGATCTTCTGGAAACGGAACTGGTCGTCGAGGGAGCGCGCTTGGAATTGGCACTGCGGGAATATCGCCGGCGGGGCACCCCCGACGCCCCGGTTCCCTTGCCCGCCCTCACACTCGTGAGGCCGTGATGGATCAGATCGTGTTCCTCGATATCGATGGCGTGCTGATGCCGGCGAAGGCCTGGCTTCTTCCGGCGAACAAGCCGCTGCTCGACGGACCGCGCGCTGGCCGGGCACTGAAAGCGCGGTTCGATCCGACGGCCGTAGCTCTGCTCAACCGGCTGATCGAGCGGACACAGGCGAAGCTCGTGATCTGCAGCGACTGGCGCAAGACGGTTGGCGCCGCCGAGACGCTAGAAAAGCTGGTCGCCGAAGGCATCCCGCGCGCGGCGTTTCATGATGATTTTTCGACGCCAGAAATTCGTAGTGGCGAAAAGAAAAATGAAATCCAGTGTGGCTGATGGAGCACCGATCGACACCGGAGCCGGTGCTGCCATCGTTTCCGGAGTATAGCGGCGAAATTGACCCGGTGTTGGAGGACGAGCACTCATCCGCGATGGGTGTCTATCATCGAGCCCTATATGACGTCGGCATCGACTACAGATCATCGACGACGATTTGGCCAGAGACCATCGCAATCGACATGTCGTGCCCGACAGCTGGGACGGGTTTGGGGCGAAGGAATATCGGGCTGCCCTACGAGTGCTCGACGGCGATGACGTAGCCATGGGCGCCTACCCGGTCATGCCCGACGACTGGGCCCAGATCCTCGCGGCCCATGATGCTGCCGAGGGTTGGGGGCCCCAGCTGGTGGCGGCCGCGCTCTGGCTCGACCACGAGCCATACCTACACCACGGGGACACGATCCGACGGTTAAATGTGGCCGAACTCCAGAAGGAGAAACGGTTCCTGCGCATGTGGGGTTATGGCGTGGCGGATGAAGAGGAGCGAATCCGGAGCTTCAGGGAAACCGCTCTGAGCCAGCTGCCGCCGGCGAGGCCGCCCGACCCGCCCGAGGAACCTCTGAGCAATGACTTCTGAGCCGTGCTGAAAGCCGCCCTTTGGATCTCGAAATGTTATTCGGCGTTGCGTCCGGACGCCTTTCGGCGCCATAAGCGTTTGATCTCATTCGCAATAGAGGGATCACGCTGAGATGCTGAGTCACACCCATCCCGACCGATAGGCGAAATTTCCGGAATGGCCGAACGACGCCCCACAGCCGACGGACCGCCTGTACCCACCGAAGTTGGCCATCCAATTCCCCCAGGGGCAGCGTTCGTTTGGGAAGCAGGTGGAAAAGCGCTCCTACGGCAGGGATGAGTGCATCTGAGACATGGCTGCCTTGCTAGCCCTAGGCGACAGAGCTGCCGCCGCCCAGACGGTGATCCCGGCGCATAGGATTTTTCTTCTTCATATCCGCAGCGGCGCGAGCAGCAAGATCCAGGAACCAACAGTGCACGTCATGAGCGTGGTAAAATGCGTTCCGCCCCACTGTGATGCGTACTGGCCCATAACCAGCCGACGCCCAGTTTCGAAGAGTTTTGATGCTCATCCCAAAGGTCGCAGCTACTACACTCTCAGCGACGATGCCCAGATCTTCCATAGCCCGCTCCGAAAACCTGAGGCTCATATTCAGATCCGCATTCGCCATCACAACAGACGATTCGCTCTGAGCCCGTAGGCAATGGTCTACGGGGCTCCTCGGACAGCGCGATCAGGAAAAATGGGAACGAAGGAAACGGGCACAGGCCCGATTCGGAGAACCGGGAGCGTCCACCCGCGGAACGAGCCTTGCTCCGAAACGACCTTGTAGCAGCTATGTAGCACGACGAACGGGAATGACAGGGAGCGGCCGTGAAGACCCAGGAAAGGTCGGGGGTTATCGGGACCGCGCTCAGGAAAGCCAAAAGCCCAACATTTCTGCGGGCTTTTGACTGTCTCTATGAAAAATTATAAAGAGTTGGCGGAGGGGATGGGATTCGAACCCACGATAGGACTTGAGATCCTATAACGGTTTAGCAAACCGCCGCCTTCAGCCACTCGGCCACCCCTCCACCGATGAGTGGGTTTTTTTACACGGCGTTTGTGCACCCGTTCTTAAAGACGGCGGAGCGGCGTGTCAACGGACTGTCGCCTGTGAGGTCCCGTGGCGTGCGCAGGGCGGACGTGCGCGGCGAGGGCGCCGATTTTCCGTGACGATCCAACGTTTAACCGGGTTGGCGCCGGTCTTCAGAAGATCTGGACGATCAGATACCCGGCACCGACCGTTACAACCCAGCTGACCGTCGCCGACGCGAGCACCACGGCGAGACGCAGGCCGCGCGGCCATTTGATATCCCTTGGCTTCAGCCCTGCCGTGTAGTCCACGGCATGCTCCGAGCTCATCTGTATGATCACGGGGTGGACCCTCCCTGGGTCTGTTCAGTTCGTGACACTACGATGATACAGTTAAGTTAATTAGATGTAAGCAAGGGGGCGAACACTAGGCTCGCCCCCTTTATTTACTTCGCAGTTGCAGCAATCGGCTAGGACCCGAGTTTCTTACGCAGCAACTCGTTCAGCAACGCAGGATTTGCCTTGCCTGCCGTCGCCTTCATCACCTGGCCGACAAAGAACCCAAACAATTTATCCTTGCCGGAGCGGTATTGAGATACCTTATCGGTGTGCGCCGCAAGAATTTCATCGATCGATTTTTCGATGGCGCCAGTATCCGTCACCTGTCGCAATCCCTGCGACTCGACGATCTCTCCGGCGCTCTTGCCAGTGTCGAGCATGGCCGCAAACACGTCCTTGGCGATCTTGCCCGAGATGGTGTCGTCGGCGATGAGATCGATCAGCCCGCCCAGCGCCTCGGCCGAGATCGGCGAGGCTTCGATGCCGAGGCCCAGCTTGTTGAGCGCGCCGAACAGGTCGCCGGTCACCCAGTTAGCCGCCAGCTTCGCGTCGCGGCCCTTCGCGACGACTTCGAAGAAATGCGCGGTCGACTGTTCCGCCACCAGCACGCCCGCGTCATAGGGGCTGAGCTTGAAGTCGGCGATGAAGCGCGCCTTCTTCCCGTCCGGCAGTTCCGGCATCGACGCCCTGACCCGCTCGATCAATGCCGGATCCAGCACCAGCGGCAGCAGATCCGGATCGGGGAAATAGCGATAGTCGTGCGCCTCTTCCTTCGAGCGCATCGCGCGGGTGATGCCGCGGCCGCTGTCGAACAGGCGGGTTTCTTGGCGGATCGTGCCGCCCTCCTCGAGCACCTCGACCTGGCGCCGGGACTCGTACTCGATCGCCTGCATGACGAAGCGGATCGAATTGACGTTCTTGATCTCGTTGCGCGTGCCGAGCGGCTCGCCCGGCCGGCGGACCGACACGTTGCAGTCGCAGCGCATGGAGCCTTCTTCCATGTTGCCGTCGCAGGTGCCGAGATAGCGCAGGATCGAGCGCAGTTTCTTCAGATAGGCCCCGGCCTCCTCCGCCGTGCGCATGTCCGGCTCGGACACGATCTCCATCAGGGCCACGCCGGCCCGGTTGAGATCGACGAAGGTCATCGACGGATGCTGGTCATGCAGGCTCTTGCCGGCATCCTGCTCCAGATGCAGGCGCGTGACGCCGACCTCGCGCGTCGACCCGTCGGGCATGTCGAGCACCAGGCGGCCCTTGCCGACGATCGGCTGCTGATACTGCGAGATCTGATAGCCGGTCGGCAGGTCGGCATAGAAATAGTTCTTCCGATCGAACACCGAGACCGGATTGATCACGGCATTGAGGCCGAGGCCGGTCTTGACCGCCTTTTCGACGGCGATCTCGTTGATCACCGGCAGCATGCCCGGGAAGCCGGCATCGACCGGCGAGACCTGGGTGTTGGGATCGGCGCCGAACGCGGTCGCGGCACCGGAGAACAGCTTGGACTGGGTCGTCACCTGGGCATGGACCTCCAGCCCGATGATGATCTCCCACTTGCCGGTCCGGCCGTCGATCAGGGTCTCCTCGCGCATCACAACGTCAGAGGTGAACATGGCTCAGGCCCTCCCCGGCTTGGCGGTGAAGCCGGCGGCCGCCTCCAGCACGCCGGCGGCGCGGATCATGGTTTCCTCGTCGAATGCACGCCCGATGATCTGCAGGCCCAGCGGCAGCCCGTCGGCCGTGAGGCCGGCCGGCACCGACATGCCGGGCAGGCCCGCCAGATTGACCGGCACGGTAAAGACGTCGTTCAGGTACATGGCCAGCGGATCATCCATCTTTTCGCCGATCGCGAAGGCGGCGGACGGCGCGGTCGGCGTCAGGATCACGTCGCATTTCTCGAACGCCTGATCGAAATCGCGCGCGATCAGCGTGCGCAGACGCTGGGCCTTCAGGTAATAGGCGTCGTAATAGCCGGCCGACAGCACATAGGCGCCGATCAGCACGCGGCGCTTCACCTCGGCGCCGAACCCGGCGGCGCGCGTGTTTTCATACATCTCGTCGAGCGAGGCGCCGGGCACGCGCAGGCCGAAGCGCACGCCGTCATAGCGCGACAGGTTGGCCGAGGCCTCGGCCGGCGCGATGATGTAATAGGTCGGCAGCGCATGCTTGGTCATCGGCAGGCTGATCTCGACCGGCACGGCGCCGGCGTCCTTCAGCCAATCGATGCCCTGCTGCCACAGGGCCTCGATCTCGGCCGGCATGCCGTCGACGCGGTATTCCTTGGGAATGCCGACGCGCAGGCCCCGGATGTCGCCGGTCAGCGCCGCCCTGAAATCCGGCACCGCCATCGGGGCCGAGGTCGAATCCTTCGGATCATGCCCGGCCATCACGCCCAGCATGATCGCCGCATCCTCGACCGTGCGGGTCATGGGACCCGCCTGATCCAACGACGAGGCGAAGGCGACCACGCCCCAGCGCGAGCAGCGGCCGTAGGTCGGCTTCAGGCCGACGATGCCGCAGAAGCCCGCCGGCTGACGGATCGAGCCGCCGGTGTCGGTGCCGGTGGCGGCCAACGCCAGGCGCGCCGCGACCGAGGCGGCCGAGCCGCCCGACGAGCCGCCGGGGACGAGCTGGCGATTGTCGCCGGCCTTGGTCCAGGGATTGATCACGGGGCCGTAATGGCTGGTCACGTTCGACGAACCCATGGCGAATTCGTCGAGATTGAGCTTGCCCAGGCAATTGGCGCCGGCATCCCACAGCTTCTGCGTGATGGTCGATTCATACGGCGGCTTGAAGCCGTCCAGGATGTGCGATGCGGCCGTGGTCAGGATGTCCTTGGTGCAGAACAGATCCTTGATCGCGATCGGCAGGCCTTCGAGCACGCCGCCCTCGCCGCGCGCCAGACGCTCGTCGCTCGCCTTCGCCATCGCCAGCGCCTTGTCCGGCGTCTCGGTGATGAAGGCGTTCAGGCCGCGGTTCCGCTCGATCGCGCTGACATGGGCCTGGGTCAGCTCGACCGCGGAAAATTTCCTGGCGGCGAGCCCGGCCCGGGCCGTCGCCAACGTCAGATCGGTGAAGTCACTCATTACTCGACCACCTTCGGCACGGTGAAGAAACCGTGCATCGCATTCGGCGCGTTCTTCAGGATGTCGTCCGCCCGGTCGCCGTCGGTCACCCGGTCGGGGCGCAGCGGCAGCGTCATGGCGGCGACGCTCGTCATCGGCTCGACACCGGTGGTGTCGACTTGGTCCAGTTGCTCGACCCAATGGAGAATCTGGTTGAGCTCCTGGCCGAGCGCTTCGAGATCGGCCTCGGGAACCTTGATGCGCGCCAAGGTGGCGATGCGCGCCACGGTGGCCTTGTCCAACGACATGAGATAAACCTCGGGATCTTCCGGGAACAACTCCGCCGGAAGGTCTTCGCCTGGAAAACTCAAGCTTCTCGAAAAACCGAGCTTGGCCCCAGGAAATCGCCTGATCTCGACGGAAACCGCGAAGCTAGCACCGCATCATGCCGATCCGCAACCCTACGGAACTCAAGGCCTGCCTCGCTTCGGGCGAGCGGCTGCTGGGGCTCGACCTCGGCACCAAGACGATCGGGCTCGCCCTCAGCGACACGCTCTTGATGGTGGCCTCGCCGCTGAAGACGCTCGCCCGCGGCAAGCTCAGGGACGATGCGGCAACGCTGGCCGCACTCCGGCGCGAGCACCGCATCGGCGCGCTCGTGCTGGGCCTGCCGATCAACATGGACGGCACCGAGGGACCGCGCTGCCAAGCCACCCGCGCCTTCGCGCGCAATCTGATGGCGATCGACGATCCGAACATACTGTTCTGGGACGAGCGCCTGTCGACGGCGGCGGTGACACGCGGCATGATCGAGGCCGATCTCTCCCGCAAGCGGCGGGCCGAAATCGTCGACAAGGCCGCCGCCGCCTATATCCTGCAGGGTGTGCTCGATCGGCTCGCCTATATCACCGCCGCCCTCCCTCCGCTTCCGTGAGCCAAGCCGAACGATGACTGAAACACAGCTGCGCATTGCGATCTCGGTCCCTTCGGGCGACATGGTCCATGCCGATTTCGCCATGTGCCTGGCGCGCATGTGCACCACGACCCACGGCATGCTGGTCAATGTCATCAACAACAAGTCGTCGATCGTCGCCATCGCGCGGAACAACGGCGTGCAGCTCGCCCAGGATTTCGGCGCGCACTACCTGCTGTTCCTGGACAGCGACATGATGTTCCCGGAAAACACGCTCTGGCGCCTGCTGATGCACCGGCAGGATATCGTGGCGGCGACCTATACCAAACGCGTGCCGCCCTATCCGACGCTGGGCACGGTGCTCCCGGGCGACGTCAGCCTGGCGCCGCCGGGCCTGATCGAAATGGCGCGCGTGCCGACCGGCTGCCTGCTGATCAAGATGCCGGTGTTCGACAAGCTGCCGCGCCCCTATTTCCGCTTCGAGGCGAACGAGCAGACCGGCGACATCATCGGCGAGGATTATATCTTCTGCGACCGCGCCCGCGCCGCCGGGTACCGCATCTGGTGCGATCCGGTGCTGTCCCACGACATCGGCCATATCGGCCAGCAAGTCTTCAAGATCCCGCTGCTGCAGGAATAGCGCTCCTGCGTTAACCCTTTACCGCTTGACCCTGGGCCGCGTCGGTCCAATTCTATGCGGCTGAGGCTATTCACTGGACTCTGGGTTCATGGTCGACGCGGTATCCGCCAGCAGCTATGCGACTTCTGCGATTGCCGCCGCCGATGTTCAGATCGCGGCGGTGACGGATAGTATTGCCAACCAGATCGATACCTCGCAGCCGACGGCACCCTTCGGTTCATCGGCCGTTGCCGCCCCGCCGGTCACCGGCACCCAGCCGACGAACGCCGCAAGCCAGGTGTTCCAGGCGCTGCAGTCCAGCCCCTCGGCCGGTTCCGCCGGCACCAGCGTGGCGCCCTCGGTCTCGCGCTCCGGCGCCTATGACATTTCCTACAAGCCCAGTTCGCCCGCGGCGGATGCGCAAGGGCTGGTCGCGCGGCCGAACGTGAACCCGGTGCAGCAGAGCGTCGAAGTGCTGACCGCCGCCAACGCCTTCACGGCCAACGTGCAGTCGCTGCAGACCAGCACCAACATAAACAAGAGAATTCTAGATCTGACAACCTGACGTTTTCAGGTTCTGGTGCTGGGTCTTGCGGTTGCCGGCTTCGCCGCCGTGATCGCGCTCAACGTCGCCCGTCCTTTGACGAAACTCCAGGACGAGATGCGCCGCCTGGCCGACGGCGACCTGAGCGCGACCGGCAGCGATACCAGCCGGCGCGACGAGGTCGGCGCCATGGGCAAGGCGGTGAGTGTGTTCCGCGATAACGCGATCGAGAACCAGCGGCTGCGCAAACGCCCATGCAAGCGACCAGGAGCAGGCGGAAGCCGCGCGGCGCGCGTCGATGCGGGACCTGGCCCAAATCTTTCTGGCCGAGGTCGACGGCATCGGTCGAGCGTTTCGTGGCACGGTTGCGCGCATCCGCCTGAGCCGAGCTACCCCCGTATGGTGCTGCGCACTGTAGCCTAGTTGTCACCCCGCGGGCGGGGGCTTATACCTTTTCCCTTATGGATAAGTCCCCTTCCCCGCTCTTCCCGCACCGACATCTGCTCGGTATCGACGGCCTCAAGGCCGACGACATCAACGCCATCCTCGATCTGGCCGAAGGCTATGTCGAACAGAACCGCGCCGACGATAAGAAGCGCTCGGTTCTCAGAGGGCGGACGATCATCAATCTGTTCTTCGAGAACTCGACGCGCACCCGCACCAGCTTCGAGCTGGCCGGCAAGCGGCTGGGTGCCGACGTGATCAACATGTCGGTCGACGGCACGTCGATCAAAAAGGGCGAGACGCTGATCGATACGGCGATGACGCTCAACGCCATGCATCTGGACGCCCTCGTCGTGCGCCACCATGAGAGCGGCGCGGTCCATCTGCTGGCCGACAAGATGAATTGTGCCGTGATCAACGCCGGCGACGGCGCGCACGAGCACCCGACCCAGGCGCTGCTCGACGCGCTGACCATCCGCCGGCGCAAGGGCAGCCTCAAGGGCCTGACCGTCGCGATCTGCGGCGACATCCTGCACAGCCGCGTCGCGCGCTCGAACATCGCGCTGCTCAACATCATGGGCGCGCGGGTCCGCGTCGTGGCGCCGCGTACCTTGCTGCCGGCTCAGATCGAGCGCCTCGGCGTCGAGGTGTTCCACGACATGGCGCGCGGGCTGGCCGACGTCGACATCATCATGATGCTCCGGCTGCAGATGGAGCGGATGAACGGAAACTTTCTTCCGTCGCTGCGCGAGTATTTCCATTTCTACGGGCTGGATCAGGCCAAGCTGGCCAAGGCCAAGCCGGACGCGCTCATCATGCATCCGGGCCCGATCAACCGCGGCGTCGAGATCGACAGCGCCGTCGCCGACGATATCGATCGCAGCCTGATCCTGGGTCAGGTCGAGATGGGCGTGGCCGTGCGCATGGCCTGCCTCGATCTTCTGATGCGCACCGACGCCAAGCGGAATGACGCCTGATGCCCTCCACCTTGTTCAAGAACGCCCGCCTGCTGGATCCCTGGACCCATCTGGACCAGGCGGGTGACCTGCTGGCCGTCGACGGCAGCATCCGCGCGATCGGTGCCGATGCCGCGGCCGACGCCCCCGCCGATGCGGTGGTCGTGGAGTGCGAAGGCCATTGCCTGGCGCCCGGCCTGATCGACATGCGCGTGCATCTGTCGGAACCGGGCCATGAATATCTGGAGGATATCGAGACCACCAGCCGCGCCGCCGTCGCCGGCGGCATCACCTCGCTGGTAGCGCTGCCGGGGACCGAGCCGGTGCTGGACGAGGTATCGACCGTCGAGTTCGTCTCGCGCCGGGCGAAGAAGCTGGGCCTGGTCAATATCTATGCCTACGGCGCCGCCACCCGCGGCCTCGCCGGCAAGGACCTGACAGAGATCGGCCTGCTGGCCCAGGCCGGCGCCGTGGGCTTCACCGACGGCACCCGTGCCATCGCCGACGCCCTGGTCATGCGCCGGGCCTTGAGCTACGCCCGCACCTTCGATCAGCTGATCGTGCAGCATCCGGAAGAGCCGAACCTCGCCGCCGGCGGTGCCGTGACCGAGGGCGAGATCGCGACGCGCCTGGGGTTGCCCGGCATCACGCCGGTGGCCGAGTTGATCATGGTCGAGCGCGACCTCCATCTGGTCGAGATCACCGGGGCCCGCTACCACGTCGCCCATGTCTCGACCGGGGCCGCGATCGACGCGATCCGCCGCGCCAAGGCACGCGGGCTGCCGGTAACCTGCGACACCGCACCCGCCTATTTCATGCTGAACGAGACGGCGATCGAGGAATACCGCACCTTCACCAAGCTGTCGCCGCCGCTCCGGCCGGAGGCCGACCGCCGCGCCGTGGTCGAGGGGCTGCGCGACGGCACGATCGATGCGATCGCGTCGGACCATCGCCCGCACGACCAGGATTCCAAGCGCCTGCCCTTCACCTCGGCGGCCGCCGGCATCATCGGGCTCGAAACCCTGCTGCCGCTGGCGCTGACGCTGCATCACAAGGGCGACGTGCCGCTCTCGCGCGTGCTGCGCGCGCTGACCCAGGCGCCGGCCGACATCCTGCGGCTGCCGATCGGGCGTCTGGCGTTGGGTGCCGCCGCCGATCTGGTGCTGATCGATCTGGACCGGCCCTACCGCATCCGGGTCGACCAGTTCAAATCCAAGGCGCGCAACACGCCGTTCGACGGAATGCCGGTTCAGGGCTGTGTCGTGAAGACCTTCGTCGCCGGCCGCAACGTCTATAGCGCCGACCGATGAACCTCGACCCGGTGACGCTCGTCGTCACGATCGTCCTCGCCTATCTGCTGGGCTCGATCCCGTTCGGCTTGGTGCTGACCCGCCTCACCGGCGCCGGCGACATCCGCAAGATCGGCTCCGGCAATATCGGTGCGACCAACGTGCTCCGGACCGGCCGCAAGGGTCTGGCCGCGGCGACGCTGATCCTCGACGGCGGCAAGGGCGCTGTCGCGGTCGGGCTCGCCGATTATTTCGCCGGCCCGGACGCGGCGGTGATCGCCGCCGGCGCCTCGGTGCTGGGCCATCTGTTCCCGATCTGGCTGCGCTTCAAGGGTGGTAAGGGCGTCGCCACCACCTTGGGCGTGCTGCTCGCCATCGCCTGGCCGGTCGGCGTGATCGCCTGCCTGGCGTGGCTGCTGATCGCCTTCACGCTCCGCTATTCCTCGCTGGCGGCCCTGGTCGCGATCGGCATCAGCCCGGTCGTCGCGTGGTTCCTGGCCGACGAGCCGCGCGCCATCCTGGCGCTGTTCCTGGCCGTGCTGGTGTTCATCCGCCACCACGAGAACATCCGCCGGCTGGCGAGCGGTACCGAGAGCAAGATCAATCTGAAGAAGGCGTGAGGTCGGCCGACCTTGAGCTGACGGTGTCCTTGTGCGCCTGGCGGATTGACAAGCCTCCCGCTGCCGCCCATACCGCGTAAGGGCTACCTGGCGAGGCGTGACCGGCATGGGTGCAATCGGCAGCAGCGCGCATTAGCATGTCGGCAGAACGCCAACAGCTCGAAGCAGCCATCGCGGCGTTCGAAGGCCAGCGCAGTTCGATGGGTGACGCCATCGTCGATGCGGCCCTGGCGCCGATGCGCGCAAAGCTCGCGACCCTGGTCGCGACTGAGCCCGATGTCGCCGATCAGGCGCTTCGCCAAGTGACGATCCTGTTCCTGGACGTGGTCGGCTCGACCAGCCTCAGTCAGCATCTCGATCCCGAGGATGTCCATGCCGTCATGGACGGCACGCTGTCGTTCTGCACCGCCATCGTGACGCGGCACGGCGGCCGGGTGCTGCAATACGCCGGCGACAATTTGCTGGCGGTGTTCGGCGCGGACGAGGCGCGCGAGGACGATGCCGAGCGTGCGGTCCGCGCCGGTCTGGCGCTGCTCGACGAAGGCAAGCGCCAGGGCGCGCTGGTGCTGAGCCGGCACAGCCAGGCCGGCTTCGACGTGCGCGTGGGATTGCATACCGGCAGCGTGCTCTTGGGCGGCGGCGTCGATGCCGAGGGCACGATCCGCGGCCTGGCGGTCAACATCGCGGCGCGCATGGAGCAGACGGCACCGCCGGGCGGCTTGCGCATCAGCCACGACACCTATGCCCACGTGCGCGGCGTATTCGAGGTCGACGCCCAGGCGCCAATCGCCATCAAGGGCGTCGACGCGTTGATGCTCACCTATCTGGTGCGAGGCGCCAAGGCGCGGGCGTTTCGGGTCGCGACCCGCGGCATCGAGGGCATCGAAACCCGGATGATCGGACGCGACGCCGAGTTCATCGCGCTGCAGGCGGCGTTCGAGCGCCTGTTCGCCGAACGCCGCCTCGCGGCCGTCGCCGTGGTCGGCGAGGCCGGGCTCGGCAAGAGCCGGCTCATCTACGAGTTCTCGAACTGGACCGAGACGCGGCCGGAGAGCTTCCTGATCTTCCAGGGCCGCGCCACGCCGCAAACCCAGGATCAGCCCTATGGGCTGCTGCGCGACATCATCGCTTGGCGCTTCCAGATCGCCGATGGCGACAGCATGGAGGTCGCCAAGGCGAAGCTCGAGGCCGGTCTGATTCCGCTCTATACGCCCGAGGACGGGACCGACGGTGCCGAGGCCCATGCCCATCTCTTGGGCTTCCTGATCGGGCTCGATTATGCAGAGAGCCGGCATATCAAAGGCATCCGCGAGGACGGCAAGCAGATCCGCGGCCGCGCGTTCCATGCCGCGGCCGAGCTGTTCCGGCGCATCGCCCAGCACAACGACATGCCGATCGTGCTGCAATTGGACGATCTGCATTGGGCCGACGATGCCTCGCTCGACTTCCTGTTCTATCTGAGCCAGGTCGCGCGCCAGGTGCCGATGCTGGTCGTGGGCCTGACCCGGCCGACCCTGTTCGAGCGGCGGGCGGAATGGATTGGCGCGGCGCGGCACGAGCGGATCGATCTGGTGCCGCTCGGCAAGGATCTCAGCCGCGAACTCACCAACGAGCTATTGAAGAAACTACCCAAGATTCCGGCGGCCTTGCGCGAGCTGGTGTCGGGCGGGGCCGAGGGCAATCCGTTCTACATGGAAGAACTGGTCAAGATGCTGATCGACCAGGGCGCCATCGAGACCGGTGGCGAGGCCTGGCGTTTGGACGGCGAGAAGCTGCTGGCGACCAAGGTGCCGGGGACCCTGACCGGGATCCTGCAGGCCCGCCTCGACGGGCTGCCTCCGACCGAACGGCGGGCCTTGCAGGAGGCCTCGGTCATCGGGCTGGTGTTCTGGGACCAGGCGCTGGCGGCGCTCGATGCCGCCGCCCCGGACGCGCTGCCGGCGCTGGCCCGGCGCGAGCTGGCGCTGCCCCACGCCGAGGCGGCGCTCACCGGCATGCGGGAATACGCCTTCAAGCACCAGATCCTGCATCATGTGACCTATGAGACCGTGCTGAAGCGGGCGCGGCGCGACCTCCATGCCCGCGCGGCCGACTGGTTCGCCGGATTGACCGATGCGCGCGCGTCGGAGTTTCTGGGCGTCGCCGCACGGCACTATGCGGAGGCGGGCGACGAGGCGAAGGCGTGCGATTACTTCACCCGCGCGGCCGAACAGGCTCGTGCGCGCTTTGCCCATGAGACGACGCTCGATCTGATCGGCGAGGCCCTGGGCCGAATCAACCGGATCGCCGACCCAAGCAACCGCGCCCGACTGCACTGGCGATTGCTCAATGCGCGCGAACGGACGTTCGACGTCCAAGGCCAACGCGAGGCGCAATCGGCCGACCTGGACCGGCTGGAGGCCCTGGCCGAGACCCTGGACGACCAGGGCTTGCAGGCCGATATCGCCTGGCGCCGCGCCCATAGGGGGCTGCGCATGGGGGATTACCGGGCAATGGAGACCGCCGCCCGCCGCAGCTTGACGCTAGCCGAGGCCGCCGGCGATGCCGCCCGGTGTCTCAAGGCTCGGCGGCTGGTGGCAACCGCCATCGGGGTGCTCGGCGATCCCGATGGCGGCCGGCAATTGGCGACGGCCGGCCTCGCCGAAGTGCGGGCGCTCGGCCTGCGCGGGGTCGAATACGATTTTCTCAACACGCTCACTGTTCTGGCCGACCGCAGCGGCGATTTGGCCGGGAATTTGGCCTTCATGCAACAGGGGCTGGTGATCGGCCAAGAGCTAGGCGACCGTCGGACTGAAACGATCACACGCATCAATCTGGCGGAAAGCATGACGCGAATGGGCGCCTTCGAGCGCGCCAGAGCGGAGGCGCAGGCGGCGCTGACGCTTGCCCGCGCGCTCGGGGACCGCGTCTTCGAGTGCATCTCTCTCATCATGCTGTCCGAGATCGCCCTGCTGTTGAGCGAGGATGCCCAGGCGCTGGACCAGGCCGCGGCCGCGATGGTGCTTGCGGTCGAGACGCAGGGCAAGGAAGACGAGATGTTGGCGCTTCTCGCGCAGGGCTCGGCGGAGCTGGCGCTCGGCCGGATCGAGGCCGCCTCGACGTCGTTCGCACGCGCCCTGGACTTGGCCAGCCTCGTTGGCCGGGCTCGGCAGGATGCTCTCGCCGGCCTGATGCGGGTGGCGCTGGCGCTGGGCGACCCGGCCGCAGCACTCGGGCATCTGGAACCGATGCTGGCCGAATTAGCGGCCGGCATGACGCTCGAAGGGGCCGCTGAGCCTAACCTGATCCGGCTGACCTGCTGGCGGGCGCTCGACCAGGCCCGCGACCCGCGCGCCGGTTGGATGCTGGAGCTGGTCCATCGCGACCTGCAAGCAACCGCCGCCTCCATCACCGACCCGGACTTGCGCGACAGTTTTCTCGACAAACACCCGACCCATCGTGCCATCGTTGCGGCATGGCGGGCGCAGGGCGGTTAAGATTGCTTGGGCCTGCACGCTGACCGATTGACGGCCCGCAAGCCGACGGTCATGCTTTGTTCCATGTCACCCGCCGATACGCTCAATCCCCAGGAACGGCTCGACTGGCTGCGGCTGATCCGTTCGGAGAATGTCGGGCCGGTCACGTTTCATCAGCTATTGCAACGGCATGGCTCGGCTGCCGCGGCGCTGGCAGCATTGCCCGAACTGGCCCGGCGCGGCGGGCGGCGGAATTTCACGGCCTGGTCGCGCGACCAGGCCGAGCGCGAGCTGGCGGCGATCCATAACTTGGGCGCCCATCTGATCGCCTGGGGCGAGCCGGATTATCCGGCGAACCTGGCACCGCTCGACGATGCGCCGCCGCTGATCACGGTCCTGGGCCGACCGGAGTTGCTGACCCGCCGGAGCATCGCGCTGGTCGGCGCCCGCAACGCGTCCGCCGCCGGCCAGCGCTTCGCCCGCGAGATGGCGTTCGATCTGGCGCGCGCCGGCTTCATCGTGACCTCCGGCTTGGCGCGCGGCATCGATGCGGCGGCCCATGGCGGTGCGCTCGCCCAGGGCACGGTCGCCGTGGTCGGCGGCGGCGTCGATGTGGTCTATCCGGAAGAGAACCGCGGGCTTTACGACGAGATCGTCGAGCAGGGCGCGGTCCTGGCCGAAAGCCCGGTCGGCACGGTGCCGCAGGCACGGCATTTTCCCCGGCGCAACCGGCTGATCTCGGGCATGTCGGTCGGCGTGGTCGTGATCGAGGCGGCACTCAAGTCCGGCTCGCTCATCACCGCGCGATTCGCCGCCGAGCAGGGGCGCGAGGTCTTCGCCGTGCCGGGCTCGCCGCTCGACCCGCGCTGCCGGGGCACCAACGACCTGATCCGCAACGGCGCCACCCTGGTCGAGGGAGCCGACGACGTGCTGGCGGCCTTGATCAGCATGGGCGGGCGTATCCCGGTAGACCCGCCACGGCGACGCCCAGGGTCCCGTCCGCCGGCGGAAACCGGCCAATCGGAGCTTGACGCGGCTGAGAGCGCGGTCACAGGTCTGTTAGGCCCGACGCCGGTTCCGGTTGACGAACTTCTCCGCCAGTGCCACTTGTCCCCGTCGATCATCGCGACGGTTCTGCTGGAATTGGAATTGGCAGGACGCTTGGACCGCCATCCTGGCGGTCTCGTCTCGCTGCGCTAAACGCCATCCCGGGTCCCGGGATGCTTTAAAGAAGGGTCACCGGCCGTCTCATGAACGTCGTCGTCGTCGAGTCGCCCGCCAAGGCGAAGACCATCAACAAATACCTTGGCGACGGCTATATCGTGCTCGCCAGCTACGGGCATGTCCGCGATCTGCCCGCCAAGGACGGTTCGGTTCGGCCCGACGAAGATTTCGCCATGTCCTGGGAGGTCGAGGATCGCGCCGAAAAGCGCGTGCGCGACATCGTCCAGGCCCTCAAAGGCGCCAAGGCCCTGTTCCTCGCGACCGATCCGGATCGCGAGGGCGAGGCGATCTCCTGGCATCTGGCCAAGGTGCTGGAAGAGCGCAAGGCGATCAAAGGCATCCCGGTCAAGCGGGTCGTGTTCAACGAGGTCACCAAGAAAGCCGTGCTCGAGGCGTTCGACAACGCCCGCGAGCTGAACGACGAGCTGGTCGACGCCTATATGGCGCGCCGCGCGCTGGATTATCTGGTGGGCTTCACGCTGTCGCCGGTGCTGTGGCGCAAGCTGCCCGGCAGCCGCTCGGCCGGCCGGGTCCAGTCGGTGGCCTTGCGGCTGATCTGCGAGCGCGAGGCCGAGATCGAGGTCTTCCGTCCCCGCGAATACTGGTCGGTCGAAAGCACGTTCAAGACCGGCCCGGGCGCTACCTTCTCGGCCCGCCTCACCCATCTCGACGGCCATAAGCTGGACAAGTTCGACCTCAATACCGAGGCCCTGGCGCAGAACGCGGTCGGCGCGGTCACGGCCGAGCCCGGCTATGCCGTCGCCAAGCTCGAGCATCGCCAGGTCCGCCGGCATCCGCAGCCGCCGTTCACGACCTCGACCCTGCAGCAGGAAGCCTCGCGCAAGCTGGGCTTCACCACCAGCCGCACCATGCAGCTGGCCCAGCGGCTCTATGAGGGTATCGATCTCGGCGGCGAGACCGTCGGCCTCATCACCTATATGCGAACCGACGGCGTGGCATTGTCGACCGACGCGGTCACCGCCGCACGCCGGCTGATCGACCGGGACTACGGCCCGCAATACGTGCCCGAGGCCCCACGCCTCTACAAGGCGATCGCCAAGAACGCCCAGGAGGCGCATGAGGCGATCCGGCCGACCGACCTGTTCCGCCATCCGTCCCAGGTCGCGAAGGTGCTCGATTCCGACCAGCTCCGGCTTTACGAGCTGATCTGGAAGCGCACGGTCGCCTGCCAGATGGAATCGGCGGTGATGGATCAGGTCACGGCCGACATCAACGGCGCGTCGGGCCGCGTCACCTTCCGCGCGACCGGCTCGGTCGTGCGCTTCGACGGTTTCCTGAAGCTCTATCAGGAAGGCCGCGACGACGACGCCGACGATGACGAGAACCGCCGCCTGCCGCCCTTGAGCGAGCGCGAGGCGCTCAATCGGCTCGACGTCCGGCCCGACCAGCATTTCACCGAGCCGCCGCCGCGCTATACCGAGGCGAGCCTGGTCAAGAAGCTGGAGGAACTCGGCATCGGCCGGCCTTCGACATATTCCTCGATCATCCAGGTCCTGCAGGACCGCGAATATGTGACGCTGGAGAAGAAGCGCTTCACGCCGCAGGACCGCGGCCGCCTGGTGACCGCGTTCCTGGAGAATTTCTTCGAGCGCTACGTCCAATATTCCTTCACGGCGGATCTGGAAAACCTGCTCGACGAGATCTCCGGCGGCCGGGCCGACTGGAAGCAGGTACTGCGCCAGTTCTGGGACCATTTCAGCCTGGCGATCGCCGGCACCAAGGACCTGACGATTACCCAGGTGCTGGACGCGCTCGATACCGAGCTGGGCCCGCATTTCTTCCCGGAAGACGGCTCCGGCCGCGATCCGCGCGTCTGTCCCAGCTGCGGCGCCGGTCGCCTGTCGCTGAAACTCGGCAAGTTCGGCGCCTTCATCGGCTGCTCGAACTATCCGGAATGCCGCTTCACCCGGCCGCTCGCGGTCGAGGGCCAGGGCGACGGCGAAGCGGCCTCCGCCGGCGACATGGGCCCGCGCGTGCTGGGCTCCGATCCGGTGACCAGCCTGCCGGTCAGCGTGCGCAAAGGCCCGTACGGCAGCTATATTCAGCTGGGCGAAGGCGACAATGGCGAGAAGCCCAAGCGCGTCTCGCTGCCGAAGGGCATCAAGCCGGCCGAGGTCGGGCTCGATGTCGCGCTGGGCCTGTTGTCCCTGCCGCGCGACATCGGCACCCATCCCGAGACGGGCGAGATGATCATCGCCGGCATCGGCAAGTTCGGGCCCTATATCAAGCTGGGCAAGACCTTCAAGTCGATCACGGCCGACGACGATGTGCTGACCATCGGCATCAACCGCTCGGTCAGCCTGCTGGCCGAACCCAGCAAGGGCAGCCGCGGCGCACCGACGCCGCTGAAGACGCTGGGCGAGCATCCGGCCGACCAGGCACCGGTCCAGGTGTTCAAGGGCCGCTACGGCCCCTATGTCGCCCATGACGGCGTCTATGCCTCGCTGCCGAAGGATGCCGATCCGGAGACCTTCCCGCTCGACAAGGCGCTGGAACTGCTGGCCGTGCAGAAGGCCAAGCCCAAGACCGGCAAGAGCCGCTCGTCCGCCAAACCGGCACCGAAGAAGGCCGCGCCGAAGGCCAAGGCCGAGGATGGCGTCGCACCGAAGAAGGTGGCCGCCAAGAAGAAATCTCCGGCGAAGAAGCCCGCCGCGAAAAAGGCCCCCGTTGCCAAAAAAGTCGCGAACGCCTGATGGCGCGTCCTCCGACAACGAAGCTTCCCAAGGTCCGCGTCCCGCGCAAGGGCCCGGGCAGCCTGCCGACCCGGCAGCAGATCGTCGATTTCATCGCGTCGAGCCCGATTCCGGTCGGCAAGCGCGAGATCGCCAAGGCGTTCAAAGTCGGCAGCGCCGATCGGGTCGCGCTCAAGGGGATGCTGAAGGAAATCGAGCGCTCCGGCCCGGTCGAGCGCAGTCATCATCGCCGCTTGGCGCCCGTCGGCGCCCTGCCCGAGATCGCGGTCATCGAAGTGACGGAGATCGATGCGGAAGGAGAGCCGGTCGTTCGCCTGCTCGGCAGCGATCCCGGCATTTCCGCACCGACCATCCGCTTGGCCGCCGGCCGGCAGGGGACGGATAGTCCCGGCGTCGGCGAGCGGGCGATCGCGCGCTTCCGCCGCCAGGAGGATGGCAGCTATCAGGCCGCCATCGTCCGCAAGATCGACCCGCAGGGCGAGCGCGTCCTGGGCGTCTACAAGACCGAGGGCGACGGTACGGCCCGGATCATGCCCACCGACCGGCGCAACAAGAACACCTACCGAGTCCGCGCCAACGAGGGTCTGAACGCCGCCGACGGCGATCTGGTGCTGGCCGAGCCCCTGCCCGTCCCGCGCCTGGGCCTGCCCCACGCCCAGGTGATCGAGCGGCTGGGCACCATGGGCGATCCCAAGGCGATCAGCCTGATCGCGATCCATCAGCAGGGCATTCCGGTCGGGTTTCCCGACGCGGCACTGCGCGAGGCCGAGGCGGCCCAGCCGGTCTCGCTCGGCACCCGCACCGACCTGCGCGATTTTCCGCTGGTCACGATCGACGGCGCCGACGCGCGCGATTTCGACGATGCGGTCTGGGCCGCCCCCGACACGGACCCGGAGAACGAGGGCGGCTGGCATCTGCTGGTCGCGATCGCCGACGTGTCCTGGTATGTCCGCCCGGGCAGCGCGCTCGATCGCTCGGCCAAGGAACGCGGCAACTCGGTCTATTTCCCCGACCGGGTCGTCCCCATGCTGCCGGAAGCGCTGTCGAACGAGCTGTGCTCGCTGAAGCCCGCGGTCGAACGCGCCTGCATGGCGATCCATATGTGGATCGATGCCGAGGGCCAGAAGCTGAAGC
The DNA here is from genome assembly GCA_028288725.1 of Rhodospirillales bacterium. Taxonomy (GTDB): domain Bacteria; phylum Pseudomonadota; class Alphaproteobacteria; order ATCC43930; family CGMCC-115725; genus Aliidongia. The sequence continues at coordinate 8,856 of JAQGIC010000137.1, read as the reverse complement.
ATCAGGCCGTGCGCGGCCTGATGCGGTCGGCCGCGCGCCTGACCTACGAGCAGGTGCAGGCGGCAATGGACGGTCGGCCGGACGATACCACCGGGCCGCTGACGGATCCGGTCATCAAGCCGCTCTATGGCGCCTATGCGGCACTCGATCAGGCCAGGCGCAAGCGCGGCACCTTGGAGCTGGACCTGCCGGAACGGCGCGTCGTGCTGGGCGCCGACGGCACGGTCGAGCGGATCGATCGGCGCGAGCGGCTCGACAGCCATAAGCTGATCGAGGAATTCATGATCGCGGCCAACGTCGCCGCGGCCGAGACCCTGGAAAAGGTCCATAGGCCCTGCATGTACCGGGTGCATGACGCGCCCGATCCGGAAAAGCTGACGGCACTGCGCGAATTCCTGGAAGGGCTCGATATCCACGCGCTGAAGCTCTCCAAGGGCCAGGTCGTGAAGCCGATGCATTTCAACCGCATCCTGTCGGCCGCCGAAGGCCGGCCCGAGGCGGCGATGATCAACGAGCTGGTGTTGCGCAGCCAGGCCCAGGCGATGTACGCGCCCGACAATCTCGGCCATTTCGGCCTGTCGCTGCAGCGCTATGCCCATTTCACCTCGCCGATCCGGCGCTATGCCGACCTGCTGGTCCATCGCGCCATGGTCGCGGGCCTGCACCTGGGCGAAGGCGGTCTGGAGCCGGTCGATCCTGAGGGATTCGCCGAACTGGGCCTCGATCTTTCCCGGCTGGAGCGCCGGGCGGCGATGGCGGAGCGCATGGCGGTCGATCGCTATCTGGTCGCCTATATGGCCGATCAGGTCGGCCAGATCCTGCCCGGCCGCGTCAATGGCGTGACCCGATTCGGCCTGTTCGTGACCTTGGCCGAGAGCGGCGCCGACGGGCTGATCCCGATTTCCACCCTGCCGGCGGACTATTACCATCATGACGAGGCTGCGCACCGGCTGGTCGGCCAGCGCAATGGCCGGGTCTATCGGCTGGGCGATGCGGTCGACGTGCGGATCGCCCAGGCCGATCCGGTGGCGGGCGGCTTGACCTTCCAGCTGATCGATGGCGGCGACGAGGATCGCGTGTCGCGCAAGGGCCAGAAGCTGCTGCGCCAGCCCCCGCCCGGTGCCGCGCGGAAGTTCGACAAGCCCGGCCGCAAGAAGCCCGGCACCGCCCCCCGCCGACGCTGATCCAGATCACCACTCTCTCGACTTGAAAAGACCCGCGCGCATAGGCACGCTTTCTTCATTCCGACCCGCATAAGGTCTGAGGGTTCCCGTAACCTGATCGCGGGCGACTTCCCTGGAGATAAGCGCCTTGGCGAGTGAGTGGATCGGCTGCATGCGGGTAGGACGCCGAGGCCTGGGCGGCGCCATTCTGCTGCTGTCGCTGATGAGCGCCTGCGCCTCGACGCTGGAGTCTCACGCGACCCATGGCGACCGCTTCGCCCATGATCCCGCCGGCACGCTGTTCGCCGACGTGTTCCACCAGATCCACGAATTCTATCTGCAGCCGGTGTCGAGCGAGACCCTGGCGCTGGCCGGCCTCGCCAAACTCGATCAGCCCGACCAGAGTTTCTCCTCGGCCGAGATCGGCCACACCATCGTGTTCTTCGACAAGGATATGGCGATCGAGCATCTGCCGGCACCCGAGGCCGACGATGCCGACGGCTGGGCCGCGATCGTCTCGACCGCGCTCCAGGACGTGCGCCGCCATGCGCCGGACCTGGCAGGTGCCTCCGACGAAGCGCTGTATCAAAAGATTTTCGACGGCATCCTGCCGAAGCTCGATCGCTTCACCCGCTATGCCGGCACCGACGCCGGCCGCGATCAGCGGGCGTCGCGCGATGGTTTCGGCGGGATCGGCATCACGCTCGATTATTCCGACGGGAACCCGCGCGTTTCGACCGTGACACCCAACGCGCCGGCGGCCCGGGAGATCAGGGTCGACGATCGCCTGACCATGATCGACAATGCCGACCTCTCGACCTGGACAGAGCGCCAGGTGATCGACCATCTGCGCGGCGAGGCCGGCACGCGAGTCACGGTGACGATCAGCCGGCCGGGACGGGCCACGCCGATCACCGTGACCTTGAAGCGCGCCCTGATCGTCAGTCCGACGGTGACGACGGAGCGGGAAGACGGCATCGAAATCGTCCATGTCTCCAGCTTCAACAGCGGTACGGCCCAGGCGCTGAGCGACACGCTCGCCCAGACGCAGAAGGAACTCGGCCGGCAATGGAAGGGCGTCGTGCTGGATCTGCGCGGCGACCCGGGCGGGCTCCTGGAACAGGCGACCGGCGTCGCCGGCCTGTTCATCGAGCATGGCGAGATCGTCTCGACCCGCGGCCGCAATCCGGCCGCGACCCAGGTGTTCGAGGCCCGTGGCGGCGACCAGATCCATGGCTTGCCGCTGGTGGTTCTGGTCAACGGCGGGTCCGCCTCCTCGGCCGAGATCGTCGCGGCGGCCCTGCAGGACCATAATCGTGCCGTCCTGGTCGGCAGCAGCACCTATGGCAAGGGCACGGTCCAGCGCGTGCTGACGCTCGCCAACCAGGGCGAGATGACCCTGACCTGGGCCAGGCTCTATACGCCCGACCATTACGTGCTGCACGAGCATGGCGTCGTCCCCGTCTTCTGCACGAGCCGGGCCGGTGCCTCGGAAACGGCCGAGGAACCGGCGGCCCGCATCCCCGCCATCATCGAGCATGCGCTGCATCCGCAGGGTATCGAGGCACAAACGCGCGCCAGCCTCAGCGACGAGGGCTGGAGAAGGCTCCGCCGGGACTGCCCGGTCCAGACCGAGGAGAATCCGCTCGATCTCAAGCTGGCCAAGCGGCTGCTGCGCGATCCCTCGCTCTATGCGGCTGCCCTGTCGTCGCCGGGTGTGGCGCTGGCACAGCAATCGGCGGGGCATTCCGATGCCGCACCCCTGCAATAGCGCTGGCCGCGCTTGACTTGGCCCAGGATGTCGATAGTTTGCGGCGTTTCGATGAACCCCGTTCGGAAGACCGGAAATGGCAAAGTCTGCAACCGTCCTGATCAAGCTCGTCAGCACCGCTGACACGGGCTACTACTATGTGACCAAGAAGAACCCGCGTGCGAAGACCGAGAAGATGGAACTGAAGAAGTACGATCCGGTCGTGCGCAAGCATGTGGCCTTCAAGGAATCGAAGATCAAGTAAGGCACGTTCCGTCGCTGCCGATCCGGATGCCCTCGCGAGGGCAGCGGGTCGGTCGGTCGATGGAGTGCCGGCCTCGATCTTAGAGGCCATCCGCTTGGGCGACCTGAACCGCCGCCCGGCGGGCGATCGGCTAGACCGATCCGCTGAACCAGTCTCCCGGAAATGCCAAGAACGCCCCCGCTTCACGAGCGGCGGCGCGTTTTTGCTTGCGCGACCGGGTTTTCGTTGGCGCGACCGGCCGGCCCGGTGCCCCTGACTGTTAGGGAACGATACCGTCGGGCACGAAGGGCACGGTGCCCTCGCGTTCCCAGATCATGACGCGATTGCGGCCCGCATGCTTGGCGGCATAGAGCGCTTGGTCGGCATTGCGCAGCAACTGCGCCGGAGTCAGTGCATCCGGCCCGGAGACCGCGACGCCGATCGAGATCGTGACCGGCAGGGTGCGCGGGCCGATCGAGACCTCGATCACCCGCTCGCCGATCGCGCGGCGCAGACGGTCGGCGACCGAACCAGCGGCGTTGAGCGCGCTTTCCGGCATGACCACGACGAACTCCTCGCCGCCATAGCGGGCGACCAGATCGAAGCCGCGGACATTACCCATCGTGCGGCGCGCCACTTCGACCAGCACCTCGTCGCCGACCGAATGACCGAACGTATCGTTGACCTGCTTGAAGCGATCGATGTCGAACATCAGGATCGCGACATCCTTCACCGGGCCGCCGGTCCGACCGAACAGCGTATCGATATGGGCGGTCATGTACCGTCGGTTGTAGAGGCCGGTCAGCCCGTCGGTCAGCGCCAGCGTCAGGCCGCGCTTGTAATTGTCCAGCAGCTGATCCTGCAGCCGCTTGCGCTTGATCTGGATGCGCGTGCGGGCGATCAGCTCGTTCCGGTCGACCGGACGGATGATGTAGTCGTTGGCGCCCAGGTCCAGGCCCTTGGCCAGGCGCGGATAGTCGCCGTCGTCCAGGATCAGCAGGATCGGCAGCTGGCGGGTCTGCTCGACCGCACGCAGCTGTGAGACCAGCCGCAGCGGATCCTCGCGCTCCAGCGCCATCGAGATGATGATGACGTCGTAGGTGCCCTGGCTCGACAGCTGATAGGCCTCGGCATTGGTTTTGACCAAGGTCAGCTCGAGCGCCAGCGGCTTCAGGATCTGGGTCAGCTTGTTGCCGGCCAGCGCATTGTCTTCCAGCACCAGAATATTGCCGGGCGCCACCGCCTCGACCTCGGGCGCCACGATATCGCCGGGCAGCGCCGCCAGACGGCCGTTGATCTCTTCGCGCAGCAGCCATTCGTCGAGCGTGCGTTTCAGCCGGATCAGCGACCGCACGCGGGCGAACAGCGCCACGTCGTTGACGGGCTTGGTCAGGAAGTCGTCGGCGCCGACCTCGAGCCCTTTCAGGCGATCGGCGACATCGCTCAAGGCCGTGACCATGACGACGGGAATATGGCGGGTCGCCGGATCGCTCTTGAGGCGCTTGCACACCTCCAGCCCATCCATGCCGGGCATCATGACGTCGAGCAGGACGATATCGGGCGACTCGCGCTTGGCGATTTCCAGCGCCTGCGGTCCGTTCGACGCGGTCAGCACGTCGTAATACTCGCTCAGAAGCTTGGCTTCGAGCAGTCTGACATTGACCTCGATATCATCGACGACGAGAACTCTCGCGGACATCAACCGCTCTCTAATTAAGGAACTGCTTCAATGTCTTGATAAAGAACGCCACGGAGATCGGTTTGGCCAGGTAGGCCTCGCAGCCGCCCTCCCGCATCTTCTCCTCGTCGCCCTTCATCGCGAACGCCGTGACGGCGATGATCGGAATGGATTTCAGATCGTCATCTTCCTTGATCCATTTCGTGACTTCCAGGCCGGAGATCTCCGGCAGCTGGATATCCATCAGAATCAGGTCGGGCCGATGTTGGCGCGCGAGCTTCAACGCCTCGATGCCGTCCTTGGTCTGCAGGGTATTATAGCCATGGGCCTCCAGCAGATCGTGAAACAGCTTCATATTGAGGTCGTTGTCTTCGACGATCAGGATCGTCTTGCTCATCGGAAATTCCTTAGTGCGAAACCGATTGGCCCTGGCGGTACAACCTGTTCGTGAGAGCCCATCATCAACCAGGACCGCGGCCACGTCCAACGCTTAGCCAAGCGTCCTTAAGATTTCGTAATGGTTTTGATCCGTTCCGGCCGGACCGGGGTTAATTCCAGCAAATCTCTGACATTTCGAGCGAGGATTTCTCTGAGATGAAACCGTCATTCCGCATCGGCATCGACCTCGGCGGCACGAAGATCGAAGCGATCGCCCTCGATTCCCACGGAACGGTGCGGTTACGCCACCGTGTCCAGACCCCGGCGGGCGACGCCGACCGCACGATCGCCGCGATTCGCGATCTGGTTCACGCGGTCGAGGCGAAGCTCGGCGGCAAGGGCACGGTCGGCATGGGCACGCCCGGTTCGCTGTCGCCGGTCAGCGGCCTGTTGCGGAATGCCAACTCGACCTGCCTCAACGGCCTGCCGCTCGACCGGCTGATCGCGCAGGCGCTCGGGCGCGAGGTCCGGATCGCCAATGACGCGAACTGTTTCGCGCTGTCGGAGGCGGCCGACGGTGCCGCGGCCGGCGCGACCGTGGTGTTCGGCGTCATTCTGGGCACCGGCGTCGGCGGCGGCCTGGTGATCGACGGCAAGCTTTTGCACGGCCGGCACGGGATCGGCGGCGAGTGGGGCCACAACCCCCTGCCCTGGCCCACGGATGCGGAACGCCCCGGCCCGGCCTGCTTCTGCGGCCGCTCGGGCTGCATCGAAACATTCCTGTCCGGCCCCGGCATGGCCGCCGATCACCGGGCGGCGGGCGGGAGCGATCTCTCCGCCAGGGAGATCGCCGCCCAGGCCGAGAGCGGCGATCCTGCGGCGCAAGCGACGCTCGATCGCTATATCGACCGCCTGGCCCGCGGCCTCGCTCACGTCATCAACCTGGTCGATCCCGACGTCATCGTGCTGGGCGGCGGCCTGTCCAACCTGGCGCTGCTCTATGACTCCGTGCCGGCGCGCTGGGGGCGCCATGTGTTTTCCGACGTGGTCGCCACCCGGCTCGTGCCGCCCCGCCATGGCGACTCGAGCGGCGTGCGCGGCGCCGCCTGGCTCTGGCCGGCACAATAGGCTCTAGCCCGCGCAGGCGAGTTCCGCTAAAACCCCCGGCCCTTCCCCGCGCCAAGACGACTGCCGATCGGACGGCATCGATGCCGCGCGCCGTCGGAGTTCTGGCACCATGAGCTATTGCGGCCTCGATTTCGGTACGTCGAACACCACGCTCGGCGTCGCCACCGGCAACGCGGCGCGGCTGGTGGCGCTTGAAGACGACGAGACCACGCTGCCGAGCGCGATCTTCTTCGATTTCGCCGCGGCGCGGCCCGCATTCGGCCGGGCCGCGATCGACGCCTATGCCAAGGGGACCGACGGGCGCCTCATGCGCTCGCTGAAATCGGTGCTCGGCACCGACCTGATCGATCAGGACACCCTGCTCGACCGCCACCGCATCGGCTTCCGCGACGTCCTGAAGCGTCTGCTGGGCGAGATCAAGGCGCGGGCCGAGCAGGCGGCGGGCCAGCCGCTCGACGCAGTCGTCCACGGCCGGCCGGTGCATTTCGTCGATGGCGACGAGGCGGCCGACCGGCGCGCCGAAGACGCGCTGGCCGAGATCGCGCGCGCCATCGGCTTCCGCCATGTCTCGTTCCAGTTCGAGCCGATCGCGGCGGCGCTCGACTACGAGCAGCAAGTCGGGGCCGAGGAAGTGGCACTGATCGCCGATATCGGCGGCGGCACCTCGGATTTCTCGATCGTGCGCCTCGGCCCCGACCGGCGCCGCGCCGCCGATCGCGCCGGCGATATCCTGGCCAACGACGGCATCCGGATCGGCGGCACGGATTTCGATCGCCTGCTGTCGCTGAAGAGCGCCATGCCGCATCTGGGCTACCAGTCCGCCATGAAGAAGCGCGGCCTGCTGGCGCCCAACGGCTATTTCACCGACCTGTCGACCTGGGCCAAGATCAATTTTCTCTATACGCCCAAGGTCATGGCCGAAATCCGGCAGGTGCAGCGCGAATCGGCGCGGCCGGATCTGATCGCCCGCCTCGCTCACGTCCTGGAGGACCATCTGGGCCATCGCCTGGCGATGCTGGTCGAGCGCGCCAAGATCGGCCTGAGCGAAAGCGAGCGGCTGGATCAGGCGCTCGGTTGGATCGAACCCGGCCTGGTCGCGGGATTTGCCCGCGGGGAGTTCGAAACCGCCACGGCCGAACTCAGCGGCGGCATCGCCGGCATGATCCGCCGCTGCCTCGCCGACGCGGGGCTGTCCCCCGCCAAGATCGACGCGGTGTTCCTGACCGGCGGCTCTACCCTGCTGCCGAATGTGCGGCGCGCGATCCTGGGCGAACTGCCCGACAGCCGCATCGTCGAAGGCGACAAGTTCGGCTCGGTCGGGCTCGGCCTGACGTTGGAATCGATGCTCCGGTACCGGTAGGCTATTGCGGCCGGCATCAGGTGACGGGAGCGTTTTCCCGGAACGGCTGCATCTGCGCCTCCAGTGCGCGGCCGAACGCCGGGCGCGCCTCGCAGCGCCGGCGATAGGCGTCCAAGGTCGCAAACCGCGCCAGAACACCGCAATCGACGAGCTCGCGCAGAACCGTCGTCATGATCAGGTCGCCCGCCGTGAAGCGGCCTTCGAGATACGGCTTGTCGCCGAGCCAGGTGCTGAGCGCCGCCAGCCGGTTATCCAGCAGTTCCTCGACCCGCTTCGTCCGGGCCTCGCCGGCATCGGCGTCGAGTTGGATCCGATTCTGCGCGAACGGCTCGATGGAGTTCAGCGCCGCCAGCACCCAGGTGGTCACCCGCGCCCTGCCCGCCGCATCCCGCGGGGCCAAGGCTTCGGACTGGGCGGCGATATGCAGCACGATGGCGCCGGACTCAAATATCTCGACCTCGCCGTCCCGATAGGCCGGGACCTGGCCGAACGGCTGCCATTCCCGATAGTCCTGAGATTTCTGGATCTGCGGATCGATCAGCCGCGCCTCGTAGGGCAACGCCGCCTCTTCCAGCGCCCAGCGGACCCTGAGATCGCGGACATAGCCTTGAGCGAACGGCGGCACCCAGCGAAAGGCCGACATTTCGATGGTCATGAGGTCATCTCCTGGCTGTCGCAAAGGGCCGGCGCCGGCGCGCCGGGCCGGGGTGAGGACAGGATCGCAAGGTCGCGCCGAAGCCGCGCCGGGTCGGAGCCTTCGAGTTCCGCCTCCAGCGCGCCATGCTCCCGCGTCCAGAACGGCAGGGCGGCGGCAAGGCGGGCGCGGCCCTCGTCGGTCAACGCGATCCGCCGCCCCCGGCGGTCGTTCGGGTCGACGGCAACCTCCGCCAGGCCGCGCCGCACCAGCGGCTTCAGGGCGGCGGTCAAGGTGGTGCGGTCCGCGCCAAGCAGGGCGGCGACGTCGCCCAGCAGCGCGGGTCGCGGCCGGTTCAGCGCCATCAGGAGCGAGAATTGTTCATTGGTGAGGCCGGCGGGACGCAGCGCCTCGTCGAACCGCCGCGCCAGCGCCCGCGCCGCGCGCTGCGCGTGCAGGCACAGGCACGCATCCCGTACATGCAGGGTCATCTCGAACGGCACAATGGGAAGATCGGTCAT